>DCJC01000010.1 GCA_002317355.1 Prevotellaceae bacterium UBA1710
AAGATTCTTGTTATTATTTACTTGTGAAGGACAATAAATTCTCAGGAAGAAAGTATCAATTCAAAGGTCTGTCCTTTATAAGTTACGAGTCGCTTTTTAGTGATAAGAATTATAAAGTTCCAAATATAAAAGAAAATTGCTCTTTTGCTCGTGGTCTTTCAAGTCTTAATAATCTAGATTGTATGTGTGCTGTTTTAAAAAACGATACAGAAATTTACGTTAAGATTCAAGAAGATGAGTTGAAAAATACAGGAGACAATGCAATAGAATTATCATCAATCAATGAGGTGTTATTATCTGAGTCTGAGTATAAACAAATGTTTTCATATGAAATTGGAATAGATAAAATTGTAGCAGCAAATGATTCTCTTGCGGGAAGAAATTTTTATATATGTTGTAATAATTATGATAGAAAAAAAGTAAATGTTTACAAAAAAGGAATAAAGCAAAACCTGTGGGCTTCAATTAGTATGTTGTCTTTAAATGACCAATATGTAGATGTTGCAGAAATTAAACAAATAAAAAGTATAGAAGAAGGGCAAGATAAGTTTTATTATTATATTGTTGGTGTTATAGAGTCTAAAAATGATTCTATTGCAATTCCGTTAAGAGATGATATTATATCGTGTCTAACAGATGGGTTTGAACATAAAACTGTAGTCAGTAGGGAAGAAGCAAAAAGAAAATTAGAAGAAAAACAACATAAAGAAAGAATTGAAAGGGAAGAAAAAGAATATGAAAAAAAAATAATAAAACGTTTTGGAATAACGAATGCAAAATTAATCTTAGATGGACGTGTGAAGATTGGTTTTACAAAGGATATGTGTGTAGAGTCATGGGGAGAACCTGATATGATAAATACGACTATTACAAGGACAAAGAAATGGGAACAATGGGTATATGGGTATAGTACTTTCTTATATTTCGAAGGTAACCGATTGGTTGTGATTCAAAACTAAGAATAGTGATGTCAAGTTCTTATTTTGTATTACCCCCTATTCTTCGGTAGTGTATTCTGGCGTATCTCCTTTTTTCCGCAGTCGTCTATCGGCTTTTTGCTTATTCTGCAAAGTGTCGTGGTGAGAAAATTACGGAAGTCGAGATATTCTGCAAAATTAGTTATATTCAGAAATTCATGTTGCTTTGTAGAATTGTAAGCATAAAATTTGTGTACGTTAAAAAAAAGTAGTAATTTTGCACTCATAAATTTGAAAAGTAAATAACACATAAAATACAACAATAACAAATTATGAAGCCAACTCTTTTTCTCCTCGCTGCAGGTATGGGAAGCCGCTACGGTGGTTTGAAGCAGCTTGACGGTCTGGGCCCTAATGGTGAGACTATCATGGATTATAGTATCTACGACGCAATCGAAGCCGGTTTCGGTAAGATCGTATGGGTTATCCGTAAGGATTTCGAAGAGCAGTTCCGTACCCAGATTCTTGCTAAGTATGAGGGTAAGGTGAAGTGTGAGCTCTGTTTCCAGGGTATCGATGCACTTCCTGAAGGATTCTCTGTACCAGAAGGTCGTGAGAAGCCATGGGGTACTAACCACGCTGTGCTCATGGGTAAGGACGTTATCAAGGAGCCTTTCTGCGTAATCAACTGTGACGACTTCTACAACCGTGATGCTTTCATGGTAATCGGTAAGTATCTTGCTAACCTTCCTGAGGATGCTAAGGGACAGTATGCTATGGTTGGTTTCCGTGTTGGTAATACACTCAGTGAGAATGGTACTGTTAGCCGTGGTGTCTGCTCAAAGGATGCAAACGGCAACCTCACAACATGCGTAGAGCGTACAAAGATTGCTCGCCTTGAGGATGGTACTGTGGCTTATCGTGCAGATAACAAGGAAGATGGTGAGTGGGTTAGCGTAGATGAGGCTGCTCCAGTAAGTATGAACATGTGGGGCTTCACACCTGACTACTTCCAGTATTCAGAGGAGTACTTCAAGGAGTTCCTTTCTGATGAGGCAAACATCAAGAACCTCAAGTCTGAGTTCTTCATCCCATTGATGGTGAACAAGCTCATCAACGATGGCACAGCTACATGTAAGGTGCTCGACACAACAAGTAAGTGGTTTGGTGTGACTTATTCTGAGGATCGTCCTGAGACAGTAGCTCGTATTGCTAAGCTCGTAGAGGATGGTGTATATCCAAACAAGCTGTTCTAAATGAATATAAATCTCGTTTCTGAGGCTGAGTTATCTCAGCTTCGTGATATTGTGGCCGGGGCTGAGCGTGTGCTCATTCTCGGCCATACTAACCCTGATGGCGATGCTATGGGCTCTACTCTCACATGGGCTGAGTATATGCGTCAGCAGGGTAAGGAGGCTACCGTTGTAGTGCCTGATATGTTCCCTGACTTCCTCCATTGGATGCCAGGAACAGAGGGTGTGCTTAGATATGATAAGCAACCAGAGAAGGTGGAGAGATTGTTTGAAGAGTGTGATACAATCTTCTGCCTTGATTTTAATGTGCCTTCACGTATTACGGAGGCGTTGGGGGAAAAACTTGTTAATGCCTCAGGAAAGAAGGTTCTTATCGACCATCATCTTGGTCCTGATGTTCCTGCGGAACTTATTATTTCTCGTCCTGAGATGAGTAGCGCATCTGAGATGGTGTTCCGACTCATTTATCAGTTGGGAGGCTATGATGAGATGACGAATAGAATGGCGGTTACCACATATTGTGGTATGATGACCGATACAGGTGGCTTTACGTTTAATTCCACTCGTCCAGAGATATTCTATATCATCAGTCTTCTTTTGGAGAAGGGTATCGACAAGGATAAGATTTATCGTAACGTATTCAATAACTTCAGCGACTATCGTTTGCGACTTGTTGGTTATGTGCTTTACGAGAAGCTTAGGATTCTCACTCCGTTGAGAGCATCCTACTATATTCTTACAAAGCAAGACCTCAAGCGTTTCCATTATATCAAAGGTGATGCTGAGGGTTTGGTTAATATGCCACTTCAGCTCAAGGGACACAGATTGTCGATTTCACTTCGTGAAGATACAGACAAACCAAATACAATATGGGTGAGCCTGAGGTCTGTGGATGATTTCCCATGTAACGAAATGGCTGCTCAGTTCTTTAATGGAGGTGGCCATAAAAATGCTTCTGGTGGCAGACTGTTCTGCTCTGTAGAAGAGGCTGAAAAGGTGGTGCGTGATGCTATTAAGGCATTTGCCCATCTGTTGTAAAAGCCCCACCCCCAACCCCTCCCGTGGGGAGGGGAGTACTCGCTGCGAGCCTTTCGTGCGTTCCTGCATGTTCTTGGAAATACACTATCTTCTACTTCCCTTTGGAGGGTGGGGGTGTGGTTGCCGCCGCTGTTTTTGTGATTGAAAAGTAATAAAAATTGTGAATTGTGAGAATAGTTCATAATTATTTATTATCTTTGCAGTCGCAAAAATTTTATCATAAAGAATAATGAAGAAAATACTTTATAGCGTATTGCTCGCCGTATTTGGTTTGATGATGTATTCATGTGACGACGGCCAATCTTATGCTGACCAGCGTGATATGGAGCTTTCCAGTATCTCTAATTTTATCGCAAACCCTACTTGGGGAGATATTAAAGGTAAGCCAATCAAGGTTATTTCAGAAGAAGAATTTCTCAAGGATACTATCACTGACGTTGCTGCTAATGAGTTTGTAAAGTTCAACAGTACAGGCATCTATATGCAGATAGTAAATCGTGGTTGTGGCGAACCTGTCAATGTAGGTGAGAGTGCAACTGTGATATCACGTTATACAGAGTATAATGTCACATTCGGTTATATACAGTATTCTAATCAGTACTCGACTGAGTATGACAAATATGAAGTGCACAATACAACGGGAACGTTTAGTGGAACATTCAGCATGGTAGATGATGGAACAGGAAGATATCAGAGCTCTATGTTTTATAGAGCTGATGCTGTTACCCCTTCTGTGACAGTTCCTCGCGGTTGGTTGGAGCCATTCCCATATATCAGAATCGGTCGTCCGACAAAAGAAAATGAGAATATAGCCAAGGTTAGACTTATTGTTCCACATGAACATGCTTCTAATGCCGCTAACAATAATGTATTTGCTTGTTATTACGAAATATCATACGAAAGAGGAATATAATTATGACACTTATCAAATCAATTTCTGGTATCCGCGGTACTATTGGTGGTCCTGCAGGTGATACCCTTAACCCACTTGATATCGTTAAGTTTACATCAGCTTACGCTACATTCATCCGCAAGAGCACAAAGAACCCAACAAACAAGATCGTTGTTGGTCGTGATGCCCGCATCTCTGGTGAGATGGTGAAGAATGTGGTATGTGGTACTCTTATGGGTATGGGCTATGATGTTATCAATATCGGTCTTGCTTCAACTCCAACTACTGAGCTTGCTGTTACAATGGCTGGTGCTGATGGTGGTATTATCATTACAGCTTCACACAACCCACGTCATTGGAATGCTCTTAAGCTCCTCAATGCTCGTGGTGAGTTCCTTACAGCTGCTGATGGTAACGAAGTCCTCTCTATTGCAGAGGCTGAGGCATTCGAATATGCAGATGTTGATCACATGGGTAAGTACTCAGAAGAGAACTTTGATGATCGTCATGTTGAGGCAGTTCTCAACCTTAAGCTTACTGACCTTGAGGCTATCAAGAAGGCTGGTTTCCGTGTAGTTGTTGACTCTATCAACTCAGTTGGTGGTATCATTCTTCCAAAGCTTCTCGATAAGCTTGGCGTAGAGTATAAGTTCCTTAATGGTGTGTCAAACGGTGACTTCGCTCACAACCCAGAGCCACTTGAGAAGAACCTTACTGGTATCATGGGTGAGCTTGCCAAGGGTGGTTATGATATGGGTATCGTTGTTGACCCAGACGTTGACCGTCTTGCGTTCATCTGTGAGGATGGTAAGATGTTCGGCGAGGAATACACACTCGTTAGCGTTGCTGACTATGTTCTCGAGAATACTCCTGGTGCAACTGTAAGCAACCTCAGTTCTACACGTGCTCTCCGTGATGTAACAGAGAAGCATGGTGGTGTTTATTCTGCTGCTGCTGTAGGTGAGGTTAACGTAACAACAAAGATGCGCGAGGTAGGCGCTGTGATCGGTGGTGAAGGTAATGGTGGAGTTATCTATCCAGAGAGCCACTATGGTCGTGATGCCCTCGTTGGTATCGCTCTCTTCCTTTCTTCTCTTGCTCATAAGGGTATGAAGGTTAGTGAGCTCCGTAAGACATTCCCTGAGTACTTCATCGCAAAGAATCGTATCGACCTCACTCCAAGCACAGATGTTGATGCTATCCTCGTTAAGGTTAAGGAGATGTTCGCTGCTCAGGCAGACGCTCAGGTTAATGATATCGACGGTGTGAAGATTGACTTCCCTGACAAGTGGGTTCACCTCCGTAAGTCAAACACAGAGCCAATCATCCGTGTTTACTCAGAGGCACACTCTATGGAAGAGGCTGATGCTATCGGTAAGAAGCTCATGGATGTGGTTTATTCATTCCAGTAAATGAATAATTGACAAATCATAATATAAGGGCAATGTCTATAAATGGCATTGCCCTTTTTCTATTTGTATTGGATGAAAAAAGCTTGCAAATATGCTTGTCCAATGAGAATTCGATTAATGTTAAGCCTTAGAGAGACTTTATAGATGCAATATAACTCCAAGTGAATGCCAATTGTGGATTGGAGTTGGATTGGACTTGAATTGGAACTGAATTGGAGCTGCTTCGGAGGAGAGACGAGCGAAAAACGAAAAAAGGATATCCAATCGGATATCCTTTTTTTTCGAGCCTCTTGTCGGATTCGAACCAACGACCCCGAGATTACAAATCACGTGCTCTGGCCAACTGAGCTAAAGAGGCGGGTGGGCAGCTACTTACATCGCGCCGCTACAACCAACTACCTTTGCTACGTTCCCGTCCTGGAGGGTTCGAAGGGAGCTGGCCGTGCAAGACTGCCCGTCTTGCTTTTTGCGGGTGCAAAGGTATAAAAAAATATTTACAATCCATACCTTATGAGTTATATTTCTTTATGCAATTAATTTTTCTTAACAATTCGGCTTAGCCGATTTTACCTTATAAATGCGCGGGCGCGAGTGAAAAAAGATAAAAAAATCGCCAAAAGGTAGAAATTGTTAGGTTTTCATGTTGAGATGTTATGAAAAATGAGTATCTTTGTAGCCAATTAGTGAAAAAAGAAAATGATAACAGTTTTAGAATATAAACAATTAAAAGCTTTTGCTCGTTTGGATGGCGCAATTCTTGGAGGAATTATGTGTGCCACATTCTTTGCCTTTATCGCTAGCCTTAAAGGCACGGCATGGCAATTGGCCTACATGTTAGGTATGTTGTCTGTTCCTGTCTTTGTTGCTATGAGGGTAAGGAACTATCGCGATAATATCCTTCAGAAGCGTGTTAGTTTCCGTCGTGCTGCTGGTTATAGCATGCATTGCTTTGGCTATTCGTCTTTGATCCTTGCCATCGTGATGTACGTTTATTTCCAGTTCTTCGATCAGGGTACTATGCTTGCAAACATGAGGAGTTTCTTTGAATCTCCTGAGATGCAGCAGGCTATGAAGCTATATGGCGTAGAGAAGTCTTTGCTTGATGCACAGCTTGGTGTGATGTCATCGCTTCGCCCAATCGATTTCGCTTTTTCTATGATTTCAAATACACTCTTTGGAGGCTTGGGATGTAGTCTGCTTATTGCGGTAATCTCAAAGCGTAACCCACGTGTCTTAAAGAATAACGACTAACAGAACATTTAGGAATGAATATTTCAGTAATCATACCACTCTTTAATGAGGAAGAATCATTGCCAGAACTCTACGCTTGGATTGAGCGTGTGATGAAGGCAAACAACTTTACATACGAAGTTATATTTGTAAACGACGGTAGTACCGACCGCTCATGGGATGTTATTCGTGAACTCAGCGAGAAGTCTGAGAACGTTCGTGGAATAAAATTCCGTCGTAATTACGGTAAGTCGCCTGCTCTTTACTGCGGCTTCTATGAAGCTAAGGGTGATGTCGTAATCACTATGGATGCAGACTTGCAGGATTCTCCAGACGAGATACCAGAACTCTATCGCATGATTGTTGAGGATGGATATGATCTCGTTTCTGGATATAAGCAGAATCGTAAGCAAGGCGACCCACTTTCAAAGACTATCCCTACGAAGTTGTTTAATGCAACAGCACGTAAGGTGAGTGGGATTCATAACTTGCACGATTTTAACTGCGGACTCAAGGCGTATCGCAAGGAGGTTGTAAAGAACATCGAGGTCTATGGTGAGATGCACCGTTACATTCCTTATCTTGCCAAGAATGCGGGATTCTCAAAGATTGGTGAGAAACCTGTACATCATCAGGCTCGTAAGTTTGGTACTTCGAAGTTCATGGGTTGGAATCGTTTTGTGAATGGTTATCTTGACCTTCTTACTCTTTGGTTCCTCAGCACTTTCGGTAGAAAGCCAATGCACGTGTTTGGTTTCTTGGGAACATTAGTGTTCATGGTCGGTTTTATGTCTGCCTTCGCAATTGGTGTTGATAAGCTCTGGGCATTGTCGCATGGTATTCCGCAGCGATTGGTAACAGACAGCCCTTGGTTCTATATAGCTCTCACAATGATGATGATAGGTACCCAACTCTTCCTTGCAGGTTTCATAGGCGACTTGGTGAGCCGTTCTTCCCAGGGACGTAATGAATATCAAATAGAGGAGGGGATAAGATGCGAAAAGTAGCACTATTCCTAATTGCGATATTTACCTTGATGGTTGGTTGTACTACATTCGACTGCTCGATGTATAATGACGTGAGTGCTAACTATGCTTTTAAGAAATCACTCGAAGAGGGTGAAACGGAAGACAGTAAGGATGATGCATCGGTGATCTTGAAGGATAAGTACATTTCGGTTATAGCAGTACGCCCTCAGAAGGATTCTGATTCGATAATCAATAAATGGCCGAATCCTAAGACTCTGAGCATTCCTGTAGGTTTCGCGCAAGAGGAAGATGAACTCATCTTTCAACTTCAGGATTCCGAATATAAGGTTATTAAGGAAGATACTGTAAAGATAACCAAGACGAATGATCCTGTCTTTGAGAATGTAGATTGCTATCCTCGCTATAATCATCAGGTGCTTTCTGCTGTAACAACCAAAAATTTTATAGATTCTATCGTCATAAATAACAAATCAATAGATAATGACCTTACGAAAGTTCACTTTTATCTCTATCTGCATCCTTCTGATTAGTATGATGTTCCCTTGTGGTTCCCATGCTCAGAAGAAGATTGAGGTTGCAAAGGATACAACAGCCTTGTTTCAAGGTGCTGTAGTCGGAGCTGACTTGTTTGGTGCTGTTCAGAGACAGGTGAGTGACTATGGTCAGTATGAGGCGTTTCTCCGATTGGATCTCAAAGGTAGATACTTCCCGGTTGTTGAGATTGGCAGGGGTGAAGGTAAACATGATACAGATCCCATCACAAGGATTTCTGCTGAGACGGCTGCACTTTATGGACGTATAGGATGTGATTTCAACGTGATGAAGAACAAGCATGATATCTATAAGTTGTTTGTTGGTGTCAGATATGGTTACACAAGTTTCGACTTGAAGCTCTCTCATCCAGGTGTGGAAGATAAAGACTGGGGAGGAACTGCGGAATACAATATCAACGAACCATGTAACGCTCATTGGGTTGAAGGTGTGTTCGGAGTTGATGCGAAGGTTGTTGGACCGCTTCATCTTGGATGGACATTCAGATATCGTTGTCGAGTAGCCTCAAAGAGTCCTTCTGTAGGTGATGCTTGGTATATCCCTGGATATGGTAGAGCTGGAGGTTCTTGTTTGGGTGGCACATTCAACCTGAGTTTCGGCATTTAGTTCGTCTAAATTGAAAACAGATAATTAGTCAGATGAATAAAAGAAAAAAACTTGCACTTCCACTTCTTGTTCTTGCAGTCATTATTGCTGTAGGAGTGTTGATGAAACATA
Source organism: Prevotellaceae bacterium UBA1710 (assembly GCA_002317355.1). Classification (GTDB taxonomy): domain Bacteria; phylum Bacteroidota; class Bacteroidia; order Bacteroidales; family Bacteroidaceae; genus Prevotella. Next base: position 9,001 of record DCJC01000010.1, read on the forward strand.
AGGATGAGCCTTATCAGCGTAATTCTGGTTTTATCTTCGGAACAAGTTATAATATTACATATCAGTCTGCTGCTGATCATAAGGCAGATATCGAGAAGGTGCTTGCCATGGTAGATGCCTCTCTGTCGCCTTTCAATGATACATCTGTAATCACTCATGTCAATAGGAATGAAGCCGTAGTTCTCGATAAGTACTTCCTTGATGTCTTCAACCTTGCTTCAAAGATTTGTAAAGATACTGAAGGTGCATTCGATATTACCGTTGCTCCATTGGTGAATGCGTGGGGATTTGGTTTCAAGAATGGGATAAGTCCCGATGCCAAGTCTATTGACAGCCTCCGTCAGGTAGTCGGTTTCAATAAGGTTCGACTTGAGAACGAGAAGATTCTTAAACTTGATCCTCGTGTGATGCTCGATTGCTCGGCAATAGCTAAAGGCTATGGTGTAGATGTCGTAGCAAATCTTCTTCGCGATCTTGGCATTAAGAATTTCATGGTCGAGATTGGCGGTGAGATTGTCACATCAGGCATTAATCCCGACAGACTTCCTTGGCGAATAGGTGTAACCAAGCCAACGGATGATTCCTTGAGTGTGAATAATGAGATACAGACCGTCATCAATGTGACTGATAAGGCAATGGCTACAAGTGGTAACTATCGTAACTTCTATTATAAGGGTGGCAGAAAATACGCTCACACCATTAATCCTAAGACTGGTTATCCAGTTCAGCATAGCATCCTCTCTGCAACTGTCATTACAGATGATTGTGCTACAGCTGATGCCTACGCTACCTCATTCATGGTGCTTGGTATAGAAAAGGCGAAGCAGGTGCTTGACCGCCACCCAGAGATGATGGCATACTTCATTTATAGTGATGATAAAGGTCAGAATCAGGTTTGGTACTCACCATCACTCAAGGATAAGATAGCACAGTAGCCAATGAACTATGATCTCCAATCTCTCTTGCAGTTGCCTTTGTTCCTCGGTATGGGGCGTAGCGAACTTGCAGACATCGAAAAAGAAGTATCGATAAGTGGTACTCATGCTAAGCGTGGAACCATATTTGCCTCAGAGAATCAGGCTTGTACGGCATTGATAATCGTAGGCAAAGGTACGGTAACGGTTTCTACAATGAGTGATGACCGCTCTTATGAGATTGATGAACTGCTTGAAGCGCCATTACTCATCCAACCTGAGTACATCTTTGGTATTCGTCAGCGATACACGGCAACATTCAAGGCGCAGACTTATTGTGAGGTGCTAAGGATTGAGAAACCGATGGTGCTGAGGCTTATGGAACTCTCCATGACATTCCGACTTAATCTGATGAATATCATCGCTACCCAAAGTCAGAGATACGCTGGCAGATTATGGCATCAGATGCATGAGGATATAGAGAGCAGAATCATAAGATTCATAAAAGACCGCTGCATATATCCTGCAGGACATAAGTTACTTCGTACGAAGATGACTGTTCTCGCAAAGGAATTAGGATGCTCCCGACTTGAAGTCTCCGAGGCTCTTCATCGCTTGGAGGAAAAAGAACTGCTGATAGTAAAGCGTACCATCATAGAGGTGCCGATGCTGCAGTTGCTGTAGCCCTATGAGGCTTGGAAAACTCGAAACTTCGGGAATTCGAAAAATAGTAAATAGTAAAATCGTCAAAATAGTAAATAATCATGGTAAACCCATTTTTTGAAAAATATACCACACCACATCAGACTCCACCTTTCAATCTCATAAAGATGGAGCACTACGAGGAAGCTTTCATGGAAGGTATTCGTCGTGATGATGAGCATATCGATAAGCTCATCAATAATCCTGAGACACCTACATTCGACAATACAATCATTGATACAGAGGATAATGATGGCTACTATGATCTTCTCGACAATGTCTCAACCGTCTTCTTCAATCTCCTTTCAGCAGAGACCAACGATGAGATGGACGAACTTGCCCAGAAACTCCAGCCAATCCTCACTCAGCATGCTAATGATGTACGTTTGAACAAGCGTCTCTTTGAACGTATCAAGGTTGTATATGATCTCTACAACAATCCTGTAGAGGGTGCACCTGCTCCTCGTCCTCTCTCTGCAGAAGAGCAGATGCTTCTCGAGAAGAGTTACGATGGCTTTGTTCGTTCTGGTGCTCTTCTTGATGAGGCTGGTAAGGAAAAGCTTCGTGCTATTAGCGAAGAGGCAAGCATGCTCGGACTTCAGTTCTCTCAGAATCTCCTCAAGGAAAAGAAGGCATTCAAGCTTCATATTACTGATGAGGCTGATCTGGCCGGACTTCCTGACACTCAGATTCAGGCTGCTGCTCTTGCTGCTAAGGAAAACGAACTTGAAGGATGGGTGTTCACACTCGACTTCCCAAGCTATTCACCTTTCATGCAGTATTCTGAGAAGCGTGAACTGCGTGAGAAGATGTTCATGGCATATAATACTATCTGTACGCATGACAATGAACTGAACAACATCGAGATCTGTAAACGACTCATCAACCTCCGTCGTGAACTTGCTCAGCTCCTTGGCTATGATACCTATGCTGACTATGTCTTGAAGCATCGTATGGCAGCTAATGTCCAGAATGTATATAACCTCCTTGACCAATTAGTTGAGGCATATAAGCCAACAGCCCTTGAGGAAAAGGAAGAACTTCGAAACATGGCTAAGCAGGCAATGGGTGAAGACTTCAAACTTGAACCTTGGGATGCTGCATTCTATTCACATAAGCTTCAGTTGGAGAAGTATAATGTAGATTCTGAAATGGTTCGTCCTTACCTTGAACTCAAGAACGTTATCAAGGGTGTCTTCGGACTCGCTACTCGTCTCTACGGCATCACATTCAAGGAGAATAAGGATATTCCTGTATATCATCCTGATGTCAAGGCGTATGAGGTGTTCGATAAGGATGGTTCTTATCTTGCAGTTCTCTTTGCTGACTTCCATCCTCGTAAGGGAAAGCAGGGTGGTGCTTGGATGACCGAGTTCCAGGGACAATGGATTGATATCAAGGGTGAGAATGTGCGTCCACATGTCAGTGTGGTTATGAATCTCACAAAACCAACCGATGAGAAGCCTGCACTTCTTACACTTGGTGAGGTAGAGACCTTCCTTCATGAGTTCGGTCATTCGCTTCATGGTATGTTCGCCAATACTCGTTTCTCAAGTCTCTCAGGAACAAATGTTTGGTGGGATTTCGTAGAGCTTCCTTCGCAGTTCATGGAGAACTACTCTCTTGAGCGCGAGTTCCTCAACACATTCGCATTCCACTACCAGACAGGTGAACCTATGCCAGACGAACTGATTCAAAGATTGATTGATTCGCGTAACTTCGGAGTTGCATCGGGTTGCTTGCGTCAGGTCAGCTTCGGACTCCTCGATATGGCATACTACACCAAGAGTGAGGCATTCGATGAGGATCTCCTTAAGTTCGAGAAGAAGGCTTGGGAAAAGGCAATAATCGGTAAGCAGCTTGAGAATACATGTATGACCGTTCAGTTCTCTCATATCATGGCAGGCGGTTATGCTGCTGGTTATTACAGCTATAAGTGGGCAGAGGTTCTCGATGCTGATGCCTTTGCTGTATTCAAGCGTGAGGGAATCTTCAATCAGGAGACAGCACAGCGTTTCCGCGACTGCGTTCTCTCTAAGGGAGGTACAGAGCATCCAATGACTCTCTATAAGCGTTTCCGTGGAGGTGAGCCTACTATTGATGCCCTCCTTGAGCGTAATGGAATAAAGTAAATAACAAAAAGACTAAACGATAATTGACTATGGACAAACAGCAGATTCTTGATAGCAGATACATGCGTATGGCTGCTATATGGGCAGAGAATAGTTACTGCCAGCGTCGTCAGGTTGGTGCACTTGTTGTTAAGGACAATCGCATTATTAGTGATGGTTACAACGGCACACCGAGCGGCTTTGAGAATGTATGTGAGAATGACTCCAATGTGACATATCCTTACGTGCTTCATGCTGAGGCAAATGCTATTACGAAGCTTGCCCGTAGTCATAACAATAGTGACAAGTCCACTCTCTATGTCACGGATTCTCCTTGTATCGAGTGTGCAAAACTCATTATTCAGGCTGGCATCAAGCGTGTGGTATATGGTCGTGACTATCGTCTTACCGACGGTCTTGACCTCCTTCGCAAGGCTGGTATTGAAGTCGTAAAAAATGAAGTAAATGAAAAATAGGTACATGCCTCTGCTGATGGCTATATGTGTAGTCATCGGTATTGTGATTGGCACTTTCTATGCCAACCATTTCTCTGGAAACAGATTGAATATCATTAATTCGGGCAGTAATCGTCTGAATAACCTCTTGCATATCATTGACGACCAGTATGTTGATACTGTCAATATCAATGATCTTGTTGAGAAGGCTATTCCTCAGATTCTTTCTGAACTCGATCCTCATTCTGTCTATATCTCAGCAAAGGATGCACAGACTGCTGCAGATGACCTCAAAGGCTCATTCTATGGCGTTGGTATCGAATTCGTTATTCGTGAAGATACTATCCATGTGCAGAATGTCATATCTAACGGTCCTGCTGAACGTGCAGGTCTTCTTGCTGGCGATAAGATCGTTACTGTCAATGGTGAGAAATTCGTTGGCAAGGAAGTTACATCCGAAGAAGCTCAGCATCGTCTGAAAGGCGAGAAGGGTACAAAGGTTAAGATTGGTGTTGTTCGCTATGGCAGCAGCAAGGTGCTTGAATATACTGTTACCCGCGATGAAATCAAGACGAAGAGTATCTCTGCTTCGTATATGATTGATGATAAGACTGGTTATATCAAGGTGAAGAACTTTGGTGAGACTACTTATGCTGAGTTCCTTGTAGAACTTGCCACTCTCTCACAGGAAGGCTTCAAGAATCTTATTGTCGATCTTCGTGACAATACCGGTGGCTACCTTGAGTCTGCTGTACAGATGGCAAATGAGTTCCTTCCTTCAAATAGTCTTATTGTCTATACTGAAGGCCGTAAGTCTGCTCGTCGTGACTATAAGTCGGATGGTCGTGGTGCATATCAGAAGATGCCTCTCGTTGTACTCATCAATGAAAACTCAGCATCTGCATCCGAGATCTTTGCTGGTGCAATGCAAGATAACGATCGTGCAAAGATTGTTGGTGTCCGTTCATTCGGTAAGGGACTTGTTCAGCAGCAGATGGCATTCAATGATGGTAGTATGATTCGCCTCACCATAGCACGCTACTATACGCCTTCTGGTCGTTGCATTCAGAAGCCATACGTAGCAGGCGAGGGCGATAGCTATAGTCAGGATATCGTGTCACGCTATAAGAATGGTGAGTTCTTCTCACAGGATTCAATTAAGCATACAGGACCTAAGTTCCATACCAAGGGAGGTCGTGTTGTTTATGGTGGCGGTGGTATCACTCCTGATATCTTCGTAGCAGAAGATACAACAAACATCACAAGCTATTACACTCAGGCTGCAGCAAGTGGACTCATGCTTCAGTTCGCCTTCACTTATACAGATGACAATCGCCTTAAGTTGAATAATTTCAAGGAGATGCAGGAACTTGCTGATTATCTTGTGAAGCAGAATACTGTAGAAAAGTTTGCTGACTATGCCAACTCGCATGGTTTGCAGCGCAGAAATCTGATGATTAAGAAGTCACACAGTCTCCTTGAGCGTTATCTCAACGGCCGCATAATCTATGGAATGCTCAATGATAGGGCATTGTATCAATATCTCAATCAGAAAGATCCTGTGATAGATGCGGCACTTGACGTGTTCAAAAAGAAATAAATGAACAAGAACGAATTACGTAAATATATTCGTGAACAGAAACGGCATTTCACCCAGCAACAGTTGGGTGAGATGTCGTTTCGTATTATGACTGATTTAATGTCGCATCCTCGTGTACAGGAAGCAGACACAATCCTTATGTATCACTCCCTCCCTGATGAAGTAGATACCCACTCTACCCTCGATCAACTCCTTGCAATGGGAAAGAAAGTGCTACTTCCCAAGGTGATAAGTGATACCGAGATGACAATACATGAATACACAGGTCCAGACTCACTCGTTCCAAGTGAGCCTTATGGAATCCTTGAGCCTGACACCCCCGAATTATCAATTGTCAATTGTCAATTATCAATTCCCTTGGTAGTTGTTCCAGGCATGGCATTTGATTCTAAAATGCATCGCCTTGGTCGAGGAAAAGGCTATTACGACCGTTTCCTTTCGCGCGTACCTAATATATATAAGATAGGAGTGTGTTTCCCATTCCAATTTGTCGACGAGGTCCCTTCAGAACCTACTGATATACTGATGGATGATATAATATAACGTGAGTTCGACGAATTTCTAATCATCAATGTGAATGTGCACCTTTGGTGCTTGAACTGACAATAATTACCAATCTTCACAATCTTTACAATCTTTAATTTGTGAAATTTTATCTCTTTATCCCAATATTTATTGGAAAAAGATTGGTAAGATTGGTAATTATCGTCAGTTAAAAGCAGCTTGCTGCCAACAGATTTAATTCATCGAATTCACGTTAATATATGATATAAAGTGATATATCATATTTTTTCCCCTGCCCACGAAAAAACTGTTGCGTCCATATATGTGTTTTTTAAAAACACACATTACTTACCGACCAAAACGAACCTCAAACCAACTTAATCTCTCTTATCATCTGCCCACCAACAGCATTATTCAGCTTGCGAACCAACTCCTCTTTCATCATGCTCACCTCAGACCTAAGTGCTGGATTCTCAAGATGAACGAAGAGTGTTTGGTTCTTGATATATTTCTCAGTGGTATATTTTGCCACAACCTCACCAGCTACAGACTCCCACGCCTCAAGCAGGCGCCTCTGCATAAGAGGTGTCTCCAAACCATTTTGGCGTATTATCACGCGCATCAGGTCACTTACTTTTAATGGATGTTGACGAAACATAAATGGTATTGATAGCCCCACCCTTGCCCTCCCGAGGGAGGGGAAGCTCACGCACGGAAAACGATCTTGTTCCATTGTCCGGTTTTTGTGGGAAAAGGACTTTGGGGAATTATGCCTTGCGCAGCTTGATGAGCTTGCTAATAACTATGAATTATGAACTATGAACTGTGAACTATGAACTATGAACCATGAACTATGAACTATGAATTATGAACTGTGAATGATTTCCCCTCCCCTCACATGGAATAGTTTATAGTCGAAATCTCCATTCTGAAGAATCTGGTCAAGGTGATCGCGGTTGGTGTCGGTAATAAGAATCTGTCCGAAATTGATACCAGAAACCAACCCCACGATATTCTCTACACGATGAGCATCAAGCTTATCGAAAATATCATCAAGAAGGAGTAGGGGAGTGTTCGCATTGAAAGTTGAACAAAGAAAACCGAACTGAGCCAGTTTAAGTGAGATGACGTAAGTCTTATTCTGTCCCTGACTACCCTCTCGCTTAAGAGGATAACCACCAAGCATCATCTCCAAGTCATCACGATGAATACCATGGAGAGAATAGCCGAGAATACGATCCTTCATGCGGCTCTTCTGAATCGTCTCGAGAAGCGAACCGCGCTGACAATGAGATATATACTTCAGGGAAACCTCTTCGTGGTCACCCGAGATCTTACTGTAGATAGACTGGAAGACTGGTGTGAAATTCTGAATGAAATCTTCACGTTTCTGAAAGATTATCTCACCATATTTTGCCATCTCCATTTCCCAGAGTTCAATAAGGGTGGCATCAGGCTCAGAATCCTGCTTCAATAGCACGTTTCTCTGTTGCAAAGCTTTGTTGTATGCGTTGAGAGAATCGATGTATGCACTATCAAATTGAGATATAACCATATCAAGGAAACGGCGTCTTTCCTCACTGCCTCCGTGAATGAGAATAGTGTCATCAGGAGACACCATGATAAGAGGCACTAATCCGATATGCTCTGACAGTCTCTTGTATGTCTTCTTGTTTCTCTTGAACTGCTTCTTGACGCCACGCTTCATGCCAGCATAGAGTTCCTCACGAGCACCCGAATCACTCATGTATTCTGCGTTTATCATGAAGAAATCAGCACCGTGCCTAATCACGTTGGAATCAATGTTTGTCGTTGTAGAACGACAGAACGACATATAATAGACTGCATCGAGGATGTTAGTCTTTCCCTCACCGTTGCTACCTATAAAGCAGTTAATCTTCGGTGACAACTCCAGGCTTGCATCCGCGATGTTCTTATAATTTAATATGGAGATATTCTTGAGTATCATTAATATTTCAGTTCCAGCCCCTTACCCCAACCCTTTCCCCGAAGCGGGGCAAGGGAGTAGTTACACTCTTCTAATCAATGGGGATCATTATGGTCGATAGGCTATGTTCTTCCTCCACCGCAAGAAATACTAATTTGCTCCCTTGCCCCGTTTCGGGGAAAGGGTAGGGGAAAGGGGCTGCTATTTTATTGTATTGGCCACAAAATTACTCCTTTTCTGCCGTAAAAACAAAAAAAACAACAAATAAATTTCAATTTCTCATATATTTTCTGTAATTTTGCGGCGCAAAACTATGCAATAACAAAAAACATCATAAAAAAGAATGGAAAATTCAACTAACACACAGGAAGCTCCAGTAATTGAGCAGTCCTTAACAAACAAGCAGGAGGATTTCTTCCTGAAGTACAAGAAAGCTATTATTATCGCAGTTGTTGCTGTAATCGTAATCGTCGCAGGTTCTTTTGCATTCAACACATTCTACATGGCTCCACGTCAGGAGAAGGCTTCTACAGCACTTGCTAAGGCACAGGAACTTTTTGCTAACGAGCAGTTTGAAACAGCCCTCAACGGTGATAAGAACAAGGGCGAAGAAGGCTTCCTCGCAGTTGCAAGCAACTATAGCGGTACAAAGGCTGCTAATCTTGCAAACGCTTACGCAGGTCTTTGCTATGCAAACCTCGGCAAGTGGCAGGAGGCTGTTAAGTATCTCGATGAGTTCTCTCCAGAAGGTGATGCAATGATCAGTCCAGCACTTCTCGCTGCTCTTGGTAATGCATACGCTCATACAAACCAGATCGACAAGGCTGTTTCTTGCCTCAAGGATGCTGCAAGCAAGGCTGACTCAAAGGCTGAGGATGGTGTAAACAACTCAATCGCTCCAACAGCACTTATGCAGGCTGCTCGTCTTCTCGAGAGCCAGAATAAGAAGGATGACGCTCTTAAGATCTATCAGACAATCAAGGAGAAGTACGTTAACTCTGCTGCTTCTATGGATGTTGACAAGTACATTGAACGTTTAGGCAAGTAATGGACTTATCTGATTTATCTACGCTGATACAGCAACTCTCAACAAAGAAAGTGCCTGACGCAAGCAATATGTGTTTTGGCATTGTGGTATCAGAAAACAAAGCCGACATCTCTGGCAATCTCTTACGTGGATGTGTCCTCACGCTCGAGGAGCATGGGGCACTTCCCGAGAACATACACATAAAGACTGTTCCTTCTGCATTCCAGCTCGTCTATGGAGCTAATCAGATGACTCTCACAGGAAACTATGACGCAGTCATTCTGTTGGGATGCATCATCAGGGGCGAGACCACACAGTTCGATCTCCTCGGTAGAGGAATCTATGACGGCATCTCACACCTTATGACCTTTAAGGAAACCCCAATCGTTTGTGGAGTCTTAACTACGGAAACGATGGAACAGGCAATAGCTCGCTCGCAGTCAGGTCCACTCAATAGAGGATCAGAATGTGCGGTTGAGGCAATAAAAATGGCGAAGTTTTAATAACTTCGCCTTTTTTATTATCCATCACCCACCTCCTATCACCAAAGTATAGTGGATTTACACAATTTAACACTCCATACATTCTTTTATCCGAATTATTTCGCTATCTTTGCAATCAAATGAACAGAATCAATACTTTATTAGGCATAACATGTGCACTGGCAATAGCTGGTTCGCTATCATCTTGCAAGAACAAACAGCAGGATGATGACATCATGGTAGAGAAAATCATCGACAAGCCACAGAGCAAGGCTACAAGTATGGCAACAAAGACATCTGAGGGCACAGCGACCTGGGCAGGTAATAAGTATGCATACACTATACGTCGTGGTGCAGACACCAGTCTTGATGATGTAGAGAATCATGATTCGCTCTTCCACGACAACCGTATCGAGCTCACCATCACTCGTAGTGACGGCTCGCAGTTCTTCTCGCAGACATTCACGAAGAACAGTTTCTCTGGACTACTTCGCAAGGATGCAAAGGAGACAGGTGTATTCCTCAGCATGGCATACGACAAGAGTGATTCCAACCACCTCTATTTCGTGGCAAGCATTGGCAGCCCAGATGAGTCATACGATGATTTTACTCTCGTCCAGCTTATTATCGACCGTCAAGGCGTAACCTCAGTGGCTGCCTACAACCCACCAGAGCCAGAGCAGTAATGCCATATACAAAAGCAAGACCTTTCACTCTACAGTGAAAGGTCTTGTTGTCATATCATCAGTCTGACCATTCTTCTGCATCCACATCATGGATAGCAGGCTGTTCGCCAGAACCTGCCATTATGCTATTACATTTCAGTTCATGAAACTTAGCCAAAGGTTTTCTATATTCCTTTTTCATCGTACTACTATTTTTTTGCCATTAAAAATATTGATACCCTTGACTGGAGCAGTCAACTGCTGCCCACTTAAGCTGTACACCTTGTTGTTTGCGTGTTCCTGATTAGGAATAGAGATAACTCCTGTTGAAACATCTTCCTCTATGTCAAAGGCAATCTTTGCGGATCCAGAATTGTTCTTTAGCTTATTCTTATCCAAATACACGATTCCAGCGTTTGGATTATCAGAACTCCACTTATAGAAAGCCACACCAAAATCTTCTCCAGCTTTAAAGCCAAGTCGATATGCATTCACGCTTTCTCCTGCTATGGAAGCACTGAGAAGATTATTCCGTACAGCCTCTGTGTAATTATCGGTAATGCTTTCTTTTTCCAGCGTAATGGTGTAAGAACCATCATTTTTATATTCTGTATGCAACACAACAGGACATCCTGCAGGTATCGTTTGTTTAGTCCTGTTCACAAACATCACTCTGCCATCTTTCTCAGATTGCTCAACGATATAAACCTTTGTATTCAGGTCAGCGGTATAGCTGTTCTCTGCATCATAGAATGCACGCCATCCCTGCATGTTATCAGTTGTAGTGAGAGTCACTTTTCCATCTTCACTGACCTGAGCAGAGGCAGCACCAGCTATATATTGTAATTTAGTGATTTTAATGTTACCAGTGGTGGTATAGACATAATACGTTTGGCCTTTCTTTAGTTTTGCCTGCACGGTTTTCACTTGTGATGATGAAGATGTTCCAGATGAAAGAGGGGCACCGATAGAATTTGTTTCGGAAGGTAAAGCTGTACCTATAACACATTCCTTTTCCGAATCATCAGAAGCATTGGAGCAAAACGTAACGGTCAGTTCCCCATCATATTGAGGGACAAAACTGATGTCGCGTTTGTCTGTTTCTGAACTGGGTTGCCTAAATATAGAGAAACCATTTGGACTCAAAGATGTAGAGTTGTCCGAACTCGCACCAGAATAATGTTCAATCGTGATTCCATCATATTCCTGAGTGTTATTTGAAACATTCATGAAATCCCATACACATCTCACCCACTTTCCATATATCACGGAAGGAGAATCAAAAGAATTATCACTTGTAACCTTCTCTCTGTACGTTGCATCCTTATACCACCCCTCCAAATACCAGTTGTCCATCTGTCTTGGCTTTTCCAAGTTGTTATAACTGTCACAGAAACAACCAATCAACCCAAGATCACCTTTCCCCATAACATCATATGCTGCCACTTTACCAGGCATAAATACAAAGTCATAAACTCTGCATTGACTTGAAGATGTCATCGTATAGTGTCCGTCTTTTGCAAGTTTGAAATATTTCACACCAAAATATAGATTGCCTTCTTTGTATAGCTCTGTAACGCTCTCAGCTGTGTTGTATGGTGTAATACCTTTCAAATTGAAGTCTTCGGTTGACGCATCTGCCCGGGCATAATATACCATAAGAATACCTTCATCTTTTGCAGTGACATCCAAGAATGTGGTGTTGCCACCTATCAAAATACTATAATTTAGGCTTTTCCCATAAATTTGCCTTTCTTTTTTCTCTGGATTAACATCATATTCTGATGATACTTTTAGATAGTCATCATCAATGAATGGTATATTGGCTTTCAGGGAAACATTACTAAATTGGTAATGTAAGCCTGTTTCCGCTTTGGCAGAAACAGTCATGAAGAAAAACATGGCTAATACGAATAATATTAGCACAAGTCGGTCAATATGGTTTTTCATTTTATACTTAATAAATGTAGGGTTATTTGTTTAGGTTTTGTTTCTAAATGCAAAAGTAATACTTTTTTCGCACTTCTCCAAATTTTATGATAGCAAAAGAACGTGAATTCGACAAATTCACGTTCTTTTACCATTACAAAACATTGATATCATCTTCTGACAGTCCTGTCATTGCAATTATCTGGCTCATTGGCATGCCGTAAGACTTTAGATTGCGTGCAATGTCAAGGGCTTTGTTGTATTCTCCTTCTGCAATTCCTTCCGCACGTCCTTCCGCTATTCCTTTCACACGTCCTTTCATCTCTGCGGTTTCAATGACGTTGTTAAGATCCCAGAAATTTTTCTGACTCTCACGGTAGTCGTAGCGTTCCTCTGCTGTGAAATTGGCAATCTCAGCCTGCTCGAAGAGACGCTTGAAAATAGCCTCCTTGAGTTCTGCAGGGCGTTCCTCAAGATCGCCAAGATGCTTGATCGCATAGAGCCATTTGTCAAACACGGTGACAAGTTCTGATTTCTCCTTGCGGAACTTTGGCATTTCGAGGTAGATGTATGTAAGCTTGTCGAAGAATATCTCCTTCTTGTTGATTTCCATAAGCTTCACCTCGTGATGCATATAGTTAGGGTCTTTCTCGTTGAATATGAAATTGAGAATGCCTATGGTATATACTCGCTTGAGCTCAAAGTTCCATTTCCCCTTTGGTGCCTGTTCCTGGATTGGGAATGTGGAATAGTAGATGCTGCGGTCGATAAAATACGACTGCTCTGCCTTCTGCATCTCTATAAGGAATTTCTCTCCCTTGTCATTTTTACAATACACATCGAATACCGCCTTGCGCTCTGCCATTGCGTGCCCAAGGTGTTCTGCGTTGAGATATTGCAGGTCTTCGATTACTTCCTTGCCGTCAAAGAGTGAATTGAGGAAACTGATCAACAGATCCTTGTTGACCTCAGTTCCAAACAGCTTCTTGAAGGCGAAGTCTGTATAGAAGTTGACGTATCTCGTCTGTGATTCTGTAAGTGACATAGGCAATAATGTTTGTTGGTTTCTTAAAATATGGTTTGCTTGTACCCATCAGGAAAGACGAAGTTTATCTCAACAATGTCACGCTGTTCGTATCTCATAATCAAAGATATTTAGAGAACATCAATGAAGCATTGCGCTTTGCCGTACACAGAAAAGCGTCTCTTTCCTGCATGTATTGAGAACGAACATCCATTTCTGCAGTTGAATGGATATCCAACTCAGCTTTACTTGTAATTACAGTTGCTGCAGCCTTTGAGCAAACACAACCATCATGTTTACTTGTAATATCGTTCATATTCATCGTGTATTTTATACTTCGCTTGCAAAGATAACGAATAAATCTAAAATATGCAAATAAATTGATTGAAAAAGTGTTATGCAATCAGTAAGCATTCGATAAACAGATAAAGGTTGGTTGCAAAGTTACAAAGAATTATCCACACCTCCAAATTTCTTTGCTGAATTTTCCATACCCAACCCACGGCATTAACGCCTCTGTAAAGGATCAGCGATTGTTCTTCTTATGCAGTTCAGGGATGACTACTATACTTTCTACATAAATGCGGAACTCATATTGTACAATGTGAATTCGGTAAAATACAAGTTTGTGCCCACCTATATAGCACCAATAGAACTCCAATTGCGAATTGATGTTGAATTGGACTTCGATTGTAGCTGAATTGGACCTGGATTGGAACTGCTTTGGCAGACATACGAACAGAGAACGAAGAAAAAGCGAATTGGAATTGAGGATTTCATTCGAATCTCGAATGGCTTGCAAAAGCAGGATTTAGTGATGGTAAAATAACGTTAGTTCGACGAATTTGTTAGTCGCTTGATTGATGAGCCCCGAAGTGGGCGACACCTAAAAGGGCAGTCCGTTAGGGCTGTCTATAAGGGATATTTTGATTGGTGAGCGCTGTAAGTGCGATACCTAAAAACTGAATGATACAATAGGTGTCGGACTTTCAGCCCTCACAAACCAACGCCATTCAATATAACAGCCCTCACGGACTGCCCTTTTAGGTGTCACCCACTTCGGGGCTCGCACATCCCACCCCCTTTATTTTGCTAAATACCAAATATTTGAAATTCGTCGAACTCACGTTAATTAATTAAGATGTCAATTTGGACGTTGATTAAGTCATTAATAACTGAACTATTACAGCGACTATCAATTCGATAATGGTTATACTGAAGAAATGATAGTCGCTGTGAAATTATTTAATAGGATATTGCCTATAGGAGAAAGTCAAAAGCATTTGGAAGGATAGAATTATTCTGCAACCTTGATGACCTTGACTGCAAAAGTTTTCTTGTTGTTGGTAATTTTCTGATAGTAAGTACCACCATCCGTATAATCACCTGCGGCACAAAGATTCTCACAAGCAAAATCTTTATAATATGCGCTTGTAAAATCAGAAGGGGCAGAAGCACCTGTAAGAATTACTGCAGTATTAAATGTTACAGCTGCAGGAGCAGGTGATGGAGTGGTCTCATATACATAAGCATAAACCGTTCCTGCAGCACCAGTAGTGAAGCTTGCTGCTGTACCAGCACCTACTGTAATGTTATTGCCGTCAGCACCAGGGATAGCTGTGATTGTAGCATCACTTGAAACCGCTGTGAGAACAATACCATTACGACCTGTAGTCGCATCACCCACAGTTGTTGCACCAATAGTAAGAGCATCATGGACTGTAGCTTCGCTGATAGGAGCGGCACCTGTATTCTGTGTTACGGTGTAAAGCTGTCCCTTTGTACCAAGGTCTTCCTTCAATGTAGCACCATCCTGTACCATCACATAGATAGTTTTACCTGCAATGTATTCATCATTAGCTGTTGGCTGAACGCCTGGTGAATATGTAGTGATAGATGGAGTTGCGACAGTAGTTACAGTCTCCTGAATGCCATCCTCAGTCTCAACCGCTACAGCATCAAAAGTAATTGGATGAAGACCTACAGAACCTTCACCGAGCGCCTGGGTCTGTCCATTAGTGTTGTCTGAAATCTTGAAGAGATATGTATAGGCATAATTAGGCTTCCACTGGCAATACACAGCAGGAACAACAGCTGTAGCCCCTAATACCTCAATAGTCTCGCCTGTGCCATCGTCTGCAACAAGAGTATAGTTACAACGAAGAGTCAAAGAAGACGTTGTTGTTTCGTTTGGCAATACCTGCTCATAAGCATCTTTTTTGTCTGCCGTTGTATATGTCGCAGTTGTAGAAGATATTCCAAGATATTTACCACTAGGCTCTTTTGTCGTACTCATATCCTTTTGATATGAAGGAGCTTCTGTAAATGAAAGTAGTTTTCCTGAACCGGTAGATGCTGTTGGTGTGAAAGAGACATGCGCTTTATTCTTATCAGTTGTAGGTGTCTCATCATCTACAGTAGGAAAGAATACTTTATAGGTTCCCTCTGAGAAAATGGTGTTATCTGAAGAGAACAAGGTTACTTTATTGTCTGCAACCACGCTGGTTGCATCACTTGCATTATAGAACTCAAGATTGCGAACTGAATATCCTGGTATAGTCTCATAGAATGCCACACGTACCTTTGCTGCAAGTGCACGGAAAGAAAGCGTTACTTCTTCATTAAATTTTGCTCTAGGCACAGTTACCAAATCAGATATATATACCTTGCCTAATTGCTCTTTAGTTCCAGTGATAGTATATGCACTTGGACTTGCATCAATAGCTGCAGTTTTTGGAGTCTCTACTGTAGGAGTTGCACCACCTCCACCTAATGAATATGCATAGAAATCATATTGCAAAGCACTATGATCCCAATATTTGATTTCCTGAGAAGAAGCCTCCGAAAGAGTATTCTTGGTTTGATTGACATATTCCCAGTCTGCAGTATTTGATTCTGTAGTACCAGCAGTTGCTGCACTCCAATTGACGTTGTAGTTATCAAATACAACAGAAGCATTTGCATCAACCCATTTCGATGATGCTGTAGTCTTTGTCTTCCAACCCTCAACTACAAAGTTCTTGCCAAGCAGAGCTGCTGCATCAGCTCCCACATGCTCTTCTGCACGGGTTGGAGCTTTTGCACTCATTCTGAAAGAGATGCCGTCAGAGGCATTAAGCTCGTTCTCGTTGCTCACGATTGTGTCGTCGTTGGTACATCCTGCTAAGGCGACGGCTGCGATAGCGGACAGATAGATTACCTTTTTCATATTTTCTGTTTTTTTGAAATTTTCAAATATAATATACGCCAATGTGCTTTTTATGGAATGGCGGGAATAAGTTTAGTTGCAAAAATAAGTTTTTTTTGCATCTTTCCCAAATTTTTTCGGACAAAAAATGCAGATAATAGCAAAATTTTAACACAAATGGGCTGAAAAACGGTAAAAATAAGGCTGTTTTTGTGCTAATTCTACGAATTGTAGGTATAAGCAAACACCACAAAATACTCCCCCGCCACAATGAAGTGACGAGGGAGTGATTTAATTATCGGTTAATGGATAACCGAGAGAGTTGTTTATTGCTTATCAAGGAGTGTGAATACCACGCCCTTATACTCGTAAGTTACCTTGAGTTTTGCATCCTTATAACCACCAGTGCCACAAGTAACCTCCCATACACCTGGCGTAGAAGTTGTTGCCAATGATGCACCAGTTACAGTGTACTTTACAGGAGATGTATTACCAATGATATCGGTAGCATCATAAACACGAAGGTAAACTGTAGTTAAGGCAGAATTTTCATTTTGCTCTGTTCCATCAGTCTCTGCATTGAAGATCTTAGCATTGAAATTAGTTACCTCAATAGAGGTCTGCGCATCACCAAGACCAATATTAGCTGTACCCTTCTTAGCAGCTGTGACTGTAACTGTATTAGCTGTAGAAGAAACTGTGGTTGCAGACAATGTGGCACTGCCATCAGTAGGTGTTACTGTAAGAGTTGCACCACTATTCTTAAGACCTGTGAATGTGACAACTGCAGTATTTTTGTCAGTTCCACCGAAATTAATAATTGGTTCATCAACTGATACACCGTAGCCAAGTTCACCAACCTCATATACGGTATTGCGGTTCAAAACTGTTGTTGATGATGGATTGTATGTATCTATACCAGCAGATGTTGCACATTCAATCTTAAGACCAGAGACTGTGCCTGGAGCAACTGCAATATAATATGTTCCTGCAGCGATAGTACCAGATGAAAGGGAAAGAGTAACCTCTTTTCCTTCAGTAGTAGCATAAAGGGTTGGTGATGTACCTGCATCTGAAACGCTATATGTACCAGCAATAGAACCAGTTGCAACAGACACCTTAATGCTATTGTAAGCCTTGTTTGTTGTCAACTTAAGGAATGCACATACATTCTTGAAGTTAAGTTCATCAGCTCTAACAGTTTGACCTGTACCAGTACCATAGTTATAATCAGTCTGATCAAGATATGCTGTCATTATAGCAGCAGCAGGATCATAACTGTTGAGGGTAGCTGTCTGAGCATCAGGGATTACCAAACCAGTGATATTATTGTCTGAAATTGTGCAACCTGCACCTACAGACTGAGGATATACAGCAGTGAACTTCGTTGCTCCATCAGCAACAGGGCTCTCGATGGTTGCCTTGCTCTTGTCGGTAGCAACAATCTGAGAGATTGTACCAACCTTTTTAGGATCTGTTGAAGCACCATCATAGATAGTAACCTTATCACCTTCCTGCCACTCGATCTTGTAACCAGTGATACTTGCAGGGGCGCCATCAATAATCGGATCGATAGCAGTACGGGTCACGCCTGTACCCTCCTGAGTTATAGTGAAGGTCTTGATATGAGTGCCGGCAATCTGAACAGAGTTTACTGCTCCTTCATCATCATTGCTACAAGATGTAACTACCAGACCGAGGCTTAACAAGGCCATGAGTGAAATATATGTCTTTTTCATAATGATTAATTATTTAAAAGTGAGTGTTTTTTGTTTTCTGAGGTTCCCCATCGATAGGGGTGAGGAACCTCAGTGTGTATAGAGAATTAAGAGATTACCAAGCGATAGTGCCAGTATTTACAGTTTCAGTTGAATTAGCACCAGGAGTAGAAGTTACCTTCAAGACAGCCTTTGCAACGATAACATCGTTTACAACATACTTAACAGTGTATGTACCAGCCTGAGCACCATTTCTCTTGATCTGGATCTGCTTACCAGAACTGTCAACTGTGAATCCACCAACTTCAGTAGTTCCTTCAGCACTAGCACCCTTAACGATTGTTATAGTAGCAGTAGAATGATTTCCTTCAATAACACCATTGTGAGTGATTGTCATAGTAGCTGTACCATTCTTAGCAGTGATTGTACCTGGGTTGATTTCAGCTGAGTACTGGTGTACTGTGTTAGTTGCCTTGTAGCCGTTGTACTCGATTTCATACTTACCACCCTTGGTTGTTGTGAACTGACCGTTCTTACTTGCTTCTGATATGCCAGTAATAGTTGCGCCAGTAGGACCATTTACATGGATATTACCATCATCAGATATCTCATTCTCTGTTGTGAATGTAGATACAATGTTTGCATCATTATACTTCATGTAAACATCAGCACCAGCAGTGATAGCATAGCCCTTGATTGTTACAGTGATAGTCTTACCTGCGATTGTGACATCCTTAGTAGCGGTAGCAGCACTTGGAACAACTGCGATAGTGTACTTACCATCGTTTCCAGAACCTGTGATTTCAGTTACAGTTACATCATCATTATTAGTGGTCAATGCACCGTTAATAGCCTTAGTGTCATACTTCAAGGTTGCTACAGTAGACTTAGAACCATCGATTGTAACTTTATAAGAAGTACCAGTTGTAACTGCTGAAATACCAGTACCTGTGATGTCGTACTTATTAGCTACATCAACGGTTGTGCTTGAGCTACCAGGATTGCCTTCTGCAATTGTGAGAGTGTAGATACCAGAGTGACCAGCCTGGAGACCAGAATCAGTGAACTTAACCTCGTATGTACCAGGAGTTGATGTAGATTCTGTTATCTGAAGGTCAGTAGCAGCGGCGTTAGTTGCAGGAGGAGTTACCTTGATATACTTCTCTGCTCCAATTACCTCAAGACCATTATCCTTAAGAGTGATAGTCTGGTTTGTGAGAGTTGCTTCATTGTTGATTGCAAGCTTAGGACCCCATGCATAGCTATTCTGGAAAGAACCAGAACCTTCAACCTTGATAACCTTGTATTCCTTAGTAGCACCATTATTGTACTCGAATACATAAGTAATAGGAGCCTTAGCAGTGAACTTGAGAGCCTTGATTTCCTTTGTAGAACCATCAGCCATAGGAATCTCGGTTACGAATGCCTGCTTCTCGTCGATGAGTGAAGAGATAGGCTCGAGGATGATACCATAAGCGCCTGCATTCTGGAGTGCGCGCTCTGTGATCTCCTGCTTGCCAAGAGCAAATGCACGGTAAACCTTAGCTTGTGTTGTAGATGTCAATTCAATTGGACTTGTTCCATTCATAACAGCTACGTAGATATCATCATTAACTCTGTACTCATTGTTCTCAGTTACGATAACACCGTTAGCATAAGTTGTGATAGATGGATTAGCAACAGTTGTGATAGTCTGCTGCTCGCCGATAACTGCGTCTGCTACAACAGCATCGAATGTGATAGGATAGAGGCCTGCAGGATCCTGACCTGGAGTACCAGTATTACCGTTAGTGTTATCAGAGATCTTGAAGAGGTAAGTATAAGCGAAGTTAGGCTGCCACTGACAGAATGTAGCAGGAACAACAGCTGTAGCATGCTTAACATTGATAACCTCCTTAGAACCATCAGTAGAAGTCAACTTATAGTCAACCTTGAGCTTCATAGGCTTATCATTCTCTGTGTTAGGAAGAATAATGGTGTATTCCTTATTTTCCAAATCGTATGTAGCCTGATTTGACTGAGTACCAATAACCTCATCACCAACGTTTTTATCACCAAATTTCATTGATGACAAAGCATCACCACCTGTTACACTAACCTTTGGCTGGTTTGTGATTGAGTTATTCTGAGCATCCTTTGCATCTGCACCATAATAGTCAACATGCATTGTAGCAGGAGTACCACCAATCTCTGTGAAGCCGCCATCGATAGCGAAATTAGTAGTTGTGCTTGTCTCTGCTTCAGATTCATTGTCGGTGAAGTACATCTTGGTAATCTGAATCTGATAACCAGGAACTGTCTCATAGACTGCGAAACGAATCTTAGAAGCAGCAGCACGGAAAGTGAGCTTTACTACGTTTCCTACTTGGTTATTTTCACCTGTAATTGGAGATTCGTAACTCTTTGTAGAAATAGGAGCACGGTCAGCGAAGTAGATATCCTTAAGACTTGCATCATTATTAATGGTCATATCATATCCCTTACCGTATTCATTACCACATTCATCAGAACCAGTCTCGTTCTTCTTAACTGAAATTTTACCGCTTTCAATATCAGCAGGAAGAGCAGAGAATGCGCTATAGACATAGTTCTTAGCAGAATAGTCCCAATACTTAATAGACTGATTACCGTCTTCAGTCTGGATATCAAGAGCTGGGGAAACTTTATCTGCATCATATGGTTTGATACCTACATACTCCCAGTTAGAAGAGTTGGATTCTGTAGTACCAGCTGAGTTTTTCTCATATTTAACTACATAGTTCTCGAAAACGAGATTACCTTCTGATGCCGCAGCACCACCATCCTCGTTTTTCTCGCCCCAGACAATAAATTGCTGATTGAGTTTTTCAGCAGCTTCCTGACCTGTTATATCAGCACGTGTTGTCTTGTCGCTACCAATAAAGAATGAGACGGCTCCATTACCTTCCTGAGGACTTTCAGGACTATTACCTGTCCCGAAGAAATCATTATCTGAGCAACCCACTAATGCGAGAGCAGCTAATCCGACTAAATAAAAAGGTTTTTTCATAATGAAAAAATGTTTTTTTGGTTTGTTATTAATGTTTGTTTTTTCCTTTAACCCTCTGGACCTGGACCCTCTAAATCTCCCTTAAAGGGAGACTTGGTTCGCGGCGGGGAGTCTCGAATCTTGGATTACCTTAAGATCCTTAAAAGGAGACTTGGTTCGCATTGAACTGTCCGTTACTTTTTTTACTGGACTTACTTGCCACTGGTACTATCTTACAGATGTGAGGGTATAGATTAAGGAAATGTGTTTTTTTGACTGCTTTTTATTTCCAGTTTAATGCTGTTGTAGTTTAAATGGAATAAAAGTGTAAGTCAAGGGCTGAACGATGTCAGCGAAATGAGTGTAAGTTGTTTCTTTTCTTTCTTTGCCTTTTAATTTGGGTTTTAAGTGTTAATATTCTTATTTTTATTGTTTTTTGTTTTTTCTTATTAAGGACCTTAAAGACTTTAGAGGCTTTAAAGACTTTAGTGTATTGAATATTTTGTAACTCTCTCCCTCCCCCTTTAAGGGGGATAAGAGGGGGTCTTTTACATCGGTATCTCGTAGGTCAGGGTGTCATAGTCTTTGACTACAGCGTCGAAGCCTGAGCCTGACTTTCGGGATGGGATCTTGATCGTGTCAACATCGAGTTCTATGGTGATGATTCCGCCTTTGTAGCGCTTGTGCACCTGATCGGTGACATTGAATACGTAGGTGGAGTCGAGACCGTTGTTGAAATACATATTCACATCCAGATAGTTGCTGACCTTATTGTCAGAAGCTGAAGCACGTGTTGCACGACTTGGATTCATGTTGCAGAGTCCGAAAGTGAAGAGTCGTCCGCCGATGATATCGACATCCTCTCCCTTCTTCGTGAGGTGTTGCTTCATTCTCTGGTTGTAGTTAACCGAGATTTCATCATTCGAGGTATAACCAGTATTGAGGTTTGTCGTGCGAGACATTCCTGAGAGGTTAGCCGAACCTTCTACTCCTGCGATACGCCCTCTGTTGTTGTGGAGGATGATCTGTGTGAGGTAGATGTAGGTACGAGGGTAGAGGGTCATCCTTGCGTTTTTGTAATACGTGTGGGTTGCCTCATCATATCCGTCGTAGTCAGCAAAATCCTGTGATACGAACATATCCTCGTAGTAGCCACCGAACAGGAACTCTGGCTGGTAGTATGCATACTGGTGCTTTGAATTATGACGAGCAGGCATCATTCCTGAGTTGGTGAAGCAGGTGACGAATTCCTTTGTGGTTGACTCGTCGAAGTGGAGGGACTGTACTCCGTCGAGTGTCTGTACCTCGTTCCATGCAAGTATGTCGTAGTATCCGAAGTTGTAGCGTGCCTTGAGCCTTCTTCCTTCAATCTGATGTTCGTTAGGTGAAGGATGCGGGCCGTTCTTGTCAGCACCTGTGTAGTAGCGACGGATATTGAACACTTGCGGGTCGATGATGTTCCATGTTCCAAAGATCGCGTTGTCCTGGCTGTCCCAGCCGTAGTACCAATCATCACGCCAGTTGTAGGTTTCATCGTAGAACTCGTTGCCTTCCTCATCGATGACCAGTGAATAGTCCCAGAGGACATCAAGGTCGAGGTTTATCTCTGGCAGCATCAGTATGATGTCGGAGCCTTCATCTGGCAGATGGAGAGGTGGCTCGATGGTGCAGGAGAAGAAAGTGAATAGTGAAAAGTGAATAGTGAAAAGTATTGTTACCAGATGAGCTCCATTACTCTTTACTCTATCTACTTTACTCTTTACTCTATCTGCTTTACTCTTTATTCTATCTACTTTACTCTTTACTCTATCTACTTTACTCTTTACTCTATCTACTTTACTCTTTACTCTATCTATCATGGGCACCTCCTTTCTCTCTTTGGAAGAGCTCTGATCGATTGAAGCTTACACCCTTCTTCTGGATGCGTCGGTAGAGCAGGTCGTAGGTGAGATGTATTCCGAGGTTTGTTGGACCAAACCATGTGAATACGTGGTTACGCTTCTTGAAGTTCTCCTTCTTTCCGAGGTAGTCGTAATAGTAAAGACCATCTTCGACTGTGCTCTTCGGATTGCCATAGACGTATGGGTCGTATCGGGTTTGGTAGTAGCCTGCTCCAAGACTGAACTCAAGACGCCAGCGATGATTCCTGCTGATATGAGTTGTGTAGCCTATGAGAAGTCCGGCTCCGTAGCCTTCACCTTGCCATCCCTTTGTCTTGCTCAAGCCTATACCGTATTTATTTACGTGTGCGTAAGCAGAAGCGTAAGGGCCGATGAACTGTCCCTGTCCTTTGAGGTAGTAGCGGCCTTCGAGAACGTAGTCTCTGATCTGCCAGAACTGGTACCTGTTCCAATGATGCCAGTATGGACCTGTAAACCCGAGGTTAGCGGTGATGTGTCCACCTCGTGGGTAGTATTCCAACTGAACGTTTGGACTTGGTGCCCAGTAGTGCCCCGGAAGGTAGAAGAAGTCGTACAAGAGGTTTGTTCTGATGCCGAGGATGTGTCGGCGATAGAGGCGAACCGGTATGTACGGTACATCTGCATCTGATGGCTCTTGACTGATGTTCACGCCGATGAGGTCTGGGAGAGCAATGCCTTGGAACGACTCGATGTCAATCTTAGGCAGGAGGCTTTCCTCTGGGAGGATCTCGATGGCGATGCTGTCAGGAGTAGCAGGGAGGTCAGTTCCGATTGGAACGCCTTCTGCTGGAGTATATCCTGTGAGCCCTGACTGACTGGAACCAGCCTGTGGAACTTTCTTCTTGAAGAAGAGTACCACGCGAGCTACACGGATCTTATGGTAGTACTTCTTGAAAAGCCTGCGCCAAAGTCTTCCTCCGTCAATTCGCATGAGGTGAGCCTTCAGTTGTTTCGTCATGCCAGCCTTGTAGTATTTGTCAACGAGTGACTTGACGAGACGGTAACTTGGATCTTTCGCTTCCTCCATGAGTGCGAGAAGCTGACCGTAGTCCTCAGGGCGAGCGTCGTGCCAACTATGCTCTTCGGGGAACTCCAAATGTCTGTTTATGTAATTAAATGTGTGGGCGGCTCTTTCTTCGCCCAATGTCAGGTTCCATCGATATGGACCTTCAGGTGATGAAGCACCGCGTACCATCATTGAGTACGGCTGGATGCTATCAGTGTTAATTCTCGGAATGATGTCTTGGATAAGTTCTCTGATTGGCTCTTGTGAAGAGTCGAGCCAGAAAACATCGACAGGAAAGACAACCTTTAGGGCAACCCTGTAGAATTCGTCTTCTGATATGTTTGGTTCTTTATCCTCGTCTATTATAAATATGTATGGATATTTGTCAAAACGAGTAATAGTTGAGTCTGACTGGCTAAACGTACTTACAGATATTGCGAGAAATATAAGTGTAAGCAGAATAAAGAGTCTATGTCCTCGAACCATTTGCATCATTCATAAATTGGTATTTTTAGAATTATTAATTTATTTTTTTTAATGGTTTTTGTTCTGCAAATATAAGCATTTTTCGAAAAAAGCGCAAAAAATAAATGTTAAAAAATCAATATTTTTGAAAAAATCTACAATTTTGGGGTGTTTTGTGTGCTTTTTCGGGCAAAAAAACGGAGAAGTCATGCTATTTTTTTATATTTCACGAAAACAATGGGTTACAACATGCTGCAAACGTTATCGCGCACATTCTTCGGATTTGATAATTGTGTGTGCGGAAACATTTTTTGATTGTATTTTTTGCACTTATTCGTACAAAATTGAGATATTTTCGTTATGTTTCATTAACACTAATGTTAACGTCTGTTCGACGAATTTCGTTTTTTGCCTGTGGGGGCAGAGGGCTCGTGAATTTTATACGCACCTTCGGTGCTTGAACTGACAATAATTGCCAATCTTCACAATCTTTACAATCTTAATTTAGGCAATCAGTACTGAAGTTTTTGCCTGCGGCGCACGTAAATGCCCGTGAAGGTAAGAGCTCGGCGGCCGTAGGGAAAGTCAATTAGCCGTAAATTGTTTCGTGAATTTATTTTTATTGCTGTCCGGTAAACCATCATAACAGACATTATCCTATAGGTGTACACGTGGTAAGCCCCCCAATTGACAAAAACCTTAAAAACATCCTTCATGTTCCACGGCTTTTGCAAAGCCTCTTGATATCTTGTCTGCTGAAAGACTTTGTAAGCCTTGGGACTTACAGTCTTTCATACAGCCAATACATCACCCTCTGCAAGGGCTTGGAACATGAAGGACGATAAACCACCCCTTCGGGGAAAACCCTCGCCCCCGAGCAAGTAAAGATCAAATAGAGCAAAATACTTGTTGATGTCTTCCTTTGTAGGTCTGGCTTATTGCCATCCCTTGTAGCCAGATATGCTTGTTTCCTTGTGAGCTTTATGGCTCCCAGTAAACAATCACATCAGCCTACAGGAAGACTTTAACAAGACAAAATAGAATTCAAAATAGCGCCTTAGGGCGTAAAAATCCATTCGACAGCAGGAGTGCGTTAGCCATTTTTTATGACCGCAGGGAGCATTTTTTTCTTTATTTTGTCTTTTCTTGGTGGCTCGGCTGGGTGAGTACTCATTTTTATCGGGAAGCCCTCAAGGCTTACCAGGAAAAAGGAGAACTCGCATCAGCCAGGGATTTGCCACAAGCAAAGACCTAAAAAAAGAGACACCATGAAAAGTATTTTGCTCTGTTATATTCAGTCACGAACACCCAACCCCGTGATTGAGGGTTTTTAATGTTTTTTTTCTTTTTACCGGACAGCAATAATTTACGGGTCATTTACGGACATTTACGTGCGCCGCAGGCAAAAAAACATTGTCAGTTAAGCCAACTGCATTTGAATAAGTCGCACCGACATTTGTTAATGTCCAAATTAACGTCAGTTCGACGAATTTCAAATATTTGGTATTCAGAAAAAAAAAAGGGTTGTGATGTGCGAGCCCCGAAGTGGGCGACACCTAAAAGGGCAGTCCGTGAGGGCTGTTATATTGAATGGTATTGGTTTGTGAGGGCTGGACTCCGAGCTTTGCTCGCCTGAGACTATGCGAAGAAGTCCGACACCTATTGTATCATTCAGTTTTTAGATGTCGCACTTCTTCGCATAGTCTCAGGCGAGCAAAGCTCGGAGTCCAGCGCTCACCAATCAAAATATCCTTATAGACAGCCCTCACGGACTGCCCTTTTAGGTGACGCCCTCTTCGGGGCTCATCAATCAAGCGACTAACGAATTCGCCGAGCTCACGTTAATTACCAATTTTTCCATTCATCTTCGTCTTGATAGCCACCTTTGAGCCAATTATCTATTAAGACATCGTCAAGCATGATGATAGTTTGGTCTTTTGCAGAGACGATCTTAAAGATATACGTGTATGAATGATTTGGTTGCCAGTTGGTATAAGTGGCTGGCACAGTTGCATACAAAGGCTGCCAGTCAGAATCCGATTCAACCTTCACGTTGCACTTTATGGTGAGTCCCTTCGTATTATTATAAGGTATCACGTATGTGTACTGCTCGTCACCATTGGTAGCAAACAATGCATTTGCGGAAGAAGTAGTGAGAGGATGATCAACGCTAACTTCACTACTCAAAGTGCCGAAGGATTCCACCTTATTAATTTTAGAAGGAGTCACGGAAGCATTAGCAACCATTTTGGTGTAGTCATAGTCATACGTAATGTCAACAGTACCTTCTTCTACGAAGTCGCCTTTCAGACAAACATTTTCAGAAGCATCATCACTGAATGAACCATCATCATTTATTCCAAAGAACTGCAATCCCGTAACCTTATATAGCTTTCCTGAGTTTTCTGTTTGGGATGGCTGTTCTACACTCTCATAGAAGCCGACACGAATCTTGGAAGCGAAATCATGGAAGGTTAATTGAACAGGTTTGTTATAATCTGCGTTGCCCACACACTTAGGGTCTGAATAGTAGAGGCTTTCCTTCCTATCTTTTACATCATCATTAGTTATGCCAACAGACAACGTGTCAACAAGTCCGTTTCCGTTTGCATCAACTACCTTATTTATATCTTTAGAGGCATTACCCACAGCCCAGAAATAGTGGCGGTCGGTGTTCTCGTCCCAATATTTTATGGTTTGCTCAACGCTATTCTTATTTGTACCTACATATTCCCAGTTGGAAGAATTTGAAGATGTAGTATTGGCGGAATTCGCCGTGTACCACACCTGATAGTCAGGGAACACAACGAACTTCCGGGTGAATGATCCGGCATTTACCATTCCATTGATACCATAAACCGTGAAGTCGGTGATATATTCGCTAAGGCTTACCTCACCGGCACGGGTTATTTCCTCGCTTCCCAAACCAGAGAAGGAGATAGGCATCCTTATGTCAGAAGGGCCGTCATCATCTTTCGAGCATCCCACTAATGCGAGTAGCATCAGCGGAAACGCCATTGTGAGATATATGTAGTTTTTTATGTTCATATTTGTATAGTTATTCAGTCACGTTGCCTTCCCTTACTACCATTGGATAAGGTCTTCTACCTCGTCGTGAAAACCAAGTTTCAGGCTTTTGTCTCCTATCGTGAGTTTCCACGTGTAGATTTTGTTGCTTTCAAAGGTCATTGCGGGAACCTCACATTTATACGTGAATTCACTACCATTGACCGAGGCTGTAATAGTCAAGGTCGCAGATGTAGAATTTGTAGTAGGGAAGAGGAATACATAATAGTTTTGACTTTTCTTGACACCTAATGGATCTCCATCGCCCATTGAGGCGGTCAAACTGGTGCGTTTCTCGTCTGAAGGGCTTAAAGTTTCTGGACTACCATGATTCCATTTCATATTTTGAGGGAAACCGACATTTGGAGTCACTTCTATGCTCTTTATCTTCACTTCCGAACCTCTATCATTAGTCACGGAAAAGCGGATAACAGCAGGAATGCCCTTAAATACAGCTGGCTTTGCCTCTATCCTTGCATTATTTACCTGTGAGATGGTAGATTTTGCCATGATGTAGGTGTATTTCTTGAAATCCACTAAACTATGGCTTGATGGTTGCTCGAATTTAGAAGGAAGTACGAGTGTCACGCCATCATCAGAAATCGAACTGCCATTGTCCTCTGCACCAGAAATGATTGGAGAGAAGAAATACACAGGAGTCTGATTTACTACCAGTTTTTGGATGTCGGTTTTCAGCATACCTGAATTTGAAACAATAGAAGCCATGCTCTTGCCATTCATATCAGCAAGTCTCGCTACTTTTGCCATGCTATATTTATTTGCACCCCAAGGCACCAGATCTCCCGTTGGTGACTCCTTGACAAAGATGGCCATCTCGTTCGAACTATCGTCCCAAACAAACTTATTGTCGTTTTTGTCATCCCAGTGGGCGCGTGTCGTCTTTGCTGCCGACGACTCTCCACCCAATATGGCAGTAGTCTCCAGACGCAAAGCCTCATTCTCTCCAACGATTTCATCAATATCGCTTGAAGAGTTGCACGCCGATGTCAGAAGTACGGCAAACGTGAGTATTATCGTGTGTAGTCTTTTCATGGTCAATGTGTTTCAATAGGTTTAAAATTGCTATCACCGCCATTTCCCAAGTCAGTACCCGTATGATCGGTACTGTACAATTGAGCACCAACGGAAACAATCTTAACGGCTTTCTTCTCTGCGTCAGCATCACCTTCCTTATGCCAGTACTCTATTCGGTAGGTGCCAATCTGTTCAGGATTGAAAGAAGCGATGCTATTCGCATATGTGATATCATTAACAGGCTCTGTCTCGGTGGTCTCCACAATCCACTCGTAACTCGTGGTCTGATGATAGATTTTCACATAATCGCTACCGTCAGATGCGATAGGAATCTGCGATGCTCCATTATCGACAGCCTTGGAAACTGCAATTTCTATATGTTTGCCAACAACATAAGGCTCGTAGGCAATACCATCCGCATCAGTATCCCCATTCTGATGGGTTGTGATGCTATATTCGCCCATGGTGGTGATAGTTCCCTGCTCGTTGTCGGTAGTGTTGTCAACCTCGCCTACTGCCACAAAGGTGATAGGCTTCAACTTGTCATCAGAGATCTTGAAGAGATAAGTGTATGAGTAGTTGGACTTCCATCTGCAGAACTCAGCAGGCACAGTTGCATCTGCCCCAGTGATATTAATCTCCTGACCTGATCCGTCAAGCGAAACAAGCGTATAGTCAACCTTGATGGTGAGCGGAGTGGTGTTTTCTGGCAAAGGCAAGATATTGGTGTAATAGCCTGGTGCCTCAGGATTGCCAGCATAGGTTGGAGCGGAAGAAAGCACACCGAGGTAAATACTTTCACTTCCCTGAGCAAGCTTGCCACTTGCAGCCTTGGTATAATTGAGTGTACCGAAGGAATGTGATAAAGATGTCTCAGAACCTGCAAATGAGCAGGTCACATCAGGAATCAAGTTGTTGTAAGTGAGTTTGAGCGTACCTCCAACATTGAAAGCGCCATTAGCCATGCACTTAGAATACTGAGTGGCATTGGTACCGACATGGAATTTCACATCCTTCACGGCATAGCCAGGAATCGTTTCATAGAAAGCCATACGCATACGGCTATGAGCACCAACAAAATGGAAAGTGACCGGATGAGAGTAGTTGTTCCTGTTCACCTTTAGAGGCTTGGAATAATACAGTACAGACGCACTACCATCAACCTCAGTCATGGTGGTTGAGAAGGTTTCTATCATGCCATTGCTTTTTGGGTCGAAAGATCTGTCTTCTGCACCTGCTACAGCCCAAAAATAGTATTGATTAGCAGAGAAGTTCCAGTACTTTATGGTCTGCAGCTTGTCATCATCTATAGGATTTCGCCCTACATACTCCCAGTAGTTGGTATTACTGTTACTCAATTGCTGATCATACCAAAGCACATAGTTGTCAAACACCAAAGTGTTTGTGTTGTTTGTGTTTATGCCATATACGCGGAAGTTGTCAATATATTTCGCGAGAGAAGTCTCCCCACCGGCACGAGTTACCTTTCCTGACGTTGCGACGAACTTGATTTCGTCTTGCGTCAGTGGCATCTCATCCATTTCATCGTGGGCACACGCGCACACGAAGAAAAGCAAAAAGATTGCGAGATATATGTCGGTTTTTATCTTCAGCATTATATTATTTTGGCCATCCCCCTTTAAGTGTAAGGAATCTCGAAGAGATTATTATTAGGGAAAACTGAGTGTAAAGATACGTAATTTCCCCGAAAAGGGAAAAGAAAAAGCTGAAAAGTTTACAAAAAAGCATGGATTTTAACATTTCACTTCCACATTTCCCCATGAAAAGCCAGAAAAACGGTTCTTCAGGCATTTGGAGTTATGGATTGTGCTATCGCTGGAAAATGCCTTACGGCAAAGGAAATTGACGATGCCATAAAATTGCTGACACATACTCCGATGTTATTAACATCGGGCTTCCATTGTCGCATAAAATATTATTAATCTAGTACTGATGCGATAATTTGTTGTTTGCCTGCGGCGCACGTAAATGTCCGTAAATGACCCGCAAATTTATTCGTAAATTATTCTTGTAACGCCCTGATTTTCAATTTTCGATAAAATTTACGGGCAATTTTCGGTAATTCACGTTCCCGCGAAGCGAAATCAAATCAAAAAATGAATAATATGCTGTAATGTCCTTATTCTCAGTAAAATAACACTATTTTAGCAAAAATTATCGCAACAGCAGTTTTATTAATCATTCAATTGAGGAAAATATTG
>DCJC01000042.1:0-47266 GCA_002317355.1 Prevotellaceae bacterium UBA1710
CTGATACTCCTGAGGGTAGAAAATATCTTGGTAATAAGAAGGAAGGTGGTACAACCCAACAAGATGCCATTGGTATTGAGAGTAGCCAGCCAGATTTCTACTTTACTATATATAATGAAAGAGGTTGGATATGTTTGGATGATTCGGAAGGTCATTTGTTCAATCATATATTGTATATGAAGACAGGTAATGTCTGGGAGTATGAAAATACAGGTGACAACCCACAGTATAATCCTATCAGAATTCTGGCATATGGTTCAAGTACATCTTATGGTGATTTGATGAGTACAAAGGTAATCAGTGAGATAAAGAAAAAACTTAGTACTCCAGTTGTAGTAAATGGTGTGAATACCTATCCTTATGCCTATAATGGTAAGGTTGATGCAGATCTCTGCAAGGGCATTCTTTATGTAGATATGGGTGGTGCAGCAAGTGTCATTGAGGCAAATGCTAATGAATTGGTTAACTTCAAGAAGGAGGTTTCTGACAACTGTCTGTTCTTCATGCCAAGTAACTATACAAATACAGGTCTTGGTAATAATGTGGTAAGTTTTAATGGCACAAACTATAATTCTCTTACCAATTTGGTAATTAAGGATAAGGTACCATTCTTCAATCCATACAAGTTCCATGTAGGAGGAAATGGTGTAAAGGCATCTTATCATCGTGACTATGACTATAAGTGGAACAGTATGTGCTTGCCTTTCCCTGTGAAACTTAGTAGTGATATGAAGTATTATAAGTTGTATGGTTCTGATAATCTGCGTCTCGCATTCGTGTCAATGAGTGATGATGTTATTGCTGCCAACACACCTGTTGCTTGCTACGGTAATGGTACATTCACTCTTGAGAATACAGGTATAGATGTTCCTGCAGATGTTGACGGTGAGAAGGTCTATGTAGAAAACGTTGATGCCATTTCATGTGATGACATCAAGGATTATGTAGAAAACAAGAAGGGAACTCCTGCGTCACAAACATGGAATTTCAAGGGTGTACGCTTCGATACTTATGTTTATGGAACCAAGAATACTGGTAAATTACCTAATCGCGCTGAGAAGAGTCTTGTTTACTACTTCGCAAATGACGAGTTCAGATATGTAAATCCGGAAGGACGAGTTAAGTTTACTCCATTCCGTGCATACTTGCAGGCACCGGAAGGTTCTAGCGCGAAGACATTCAGTTTGCTTGTTTTTGATGAGGATGGTGCTACGGACATCACGGATATCATTGATGGTAATGCTGGAGTTGCTAATGGCAAGATATATGATTTACTTGGTCGTAGGGTAAAGACACCTCTCAAGGGACATATCTATATTGTTGATGGTAAGAAAAAGCAATATTAATAGTTAAAAGATTGCTTAACGATATGAATATATATAGTAAGAAAACATATTTGGCTCCTATTGCTGAAATCGTCGTTGTAGATAATAGTGATGATGTATTAGGAGGTGATTTCCAGATACAGTCATTTAAGCAAGGTGGCGAAGATGATGAGGCTGGTGCTAAACCTACGGGTGCAGTTGAATACTATAACGAAATCTGGAATCCAGAAGTGGTCTCAGAAACAGAATAAGAAAAATATGGCGGCTATCGCTTCAGAAGATGAAGTTGATAGCCGCTATTTTTTAGATGTTGTGGGGAGAGAAAAGTTCAAAAAAGATGAAGACTGAAAATTTTGATAGGAAAAATCGTCCAAAAGCAATTGGAAAATTGTGCGATATTTCCACAACGAAAAAAAATATAACAAATATGTAAGTTTTTATTACAGAAAAATTTGGCTGTAATTGAGAAAAAGTGTAATTTTGCCACTCGAAAGGGATTTTTATTTTCTTGACATTCAGGAAAGAAGACGGAATTTTGTGTAAACTAAAAAAGTATGAAGACTAGAAACAATCTTAAGTACGTTATTGTGCTTATGTGTGCTCTTTGCTCTAACATGGCATGGGCAGGGGAAAATGATCGTAAGTTTGATGTTGCAGACAATGGTGAGCGTATCAACTTTAAGAAAGGATATGAGATCACTACATCTGACATCAATGCTGCAATCGACGAAATCAATAATAAATATGGTGTAGCTCCATTAGTAATTGACATTACACAGTATTCAGATCGTATTAAGTCTGGTGCTGATTTTGTTAGTGCTAAGGGTAGAAAATTCGGTGAGAGTGTTGATGAGGACGTTTTGGATATTGCTTTGGAAGAGGCTCGTAATTCTTCAAAGATCGCACCAAACTGTATTATATATCTGTCAGAGAAGTCAGCATCTTATACAGATGCAAAGAATGTTGTTGTTATGGAGACAAGACAGTGCGAGAACTTCGTTGTAACTGATAGATACCCTGTTAAGGTTCCTTACGCTTTCAAGGCAAATAAGGCTTTGTATGAGCGTGACAAGGGACTTAATGATGTTGCTGTTGAGCAAGCTTTGACTTCTCATTGGGGAACACTTTGCTTGCCTTACCCAATCTCTAACAATTCAGGTGATGTTGTTTTCTATCAGTTGACAGGAACTCACGATAAATATATGGAGTTTGTGCAGATGGCTCCAGATGCTGTTGTTCCTGCTAATACTCCAGTTATCTATAAGCGTATTAAGGGTTGTAGTTCAATGATCTCAATAGAAGAAGCTGATGTTGAAGTTCCTATGAATACAAATTGCGAAACAAAGCCAGGAAATGCAACAGAAGACTGGAAGTTTATTGGTACACTTGATACAAAGGTATTTTGTGGCAAGAACTATAATAAGAATGGTCAGAATATCAAGAATCCTGGTAATGCTGTTTTCGTAAATCGTACTGAGACTGACATTTACTATTTCAGACAAGATACATTCACACGTTTAAGTGAGTCAGGTAAGGTGACAATTCTTCCTTATCGTGCATACTTTGTTAGAAACAGCGAAACTTCAGGCAATGGTTCTGGTGTATCAAATTATTCTATTGTTACTACAGACGAGGAAGGTGCAACTGATATTACAGCACTTATAGACAATAATACAGAGGCAGGTGGTAAGATTTACGATCTCAATGGTCGCAGAGTTATGAAGCCAGTAAAAGGAAGTCTCTATATTGTTGATGGCAAGAAGAAGATATATTAAAGTTGTATTTTTCAAGTATAGAAAACATTTAGACGACTCTATTCTAAGAGTTATAATCGTTAGCGACTATCACTTCAGTTAAAGAAGTAGATAGTCGTTGTTCTTTTTGTAAATATCTGATTGTAAGCATGGAAATTGTATAGTGGATATTACAATTTCTGTATTTTTTGATTGGAGAACACTTTTTTTTACTCAAAACGAGCATTTTTTCTTGTTTTATTGCAATAATTAGAAATTATATTGTATTTTTGTAGCAAATTAATAATTCACACTTATTTTATCCACTTATTTATTCACTTATTTCAGTAAGATAAATAATACGGTGAAAAAACAAAAAAGTTAAAGATATGAGAACACGTAATTATTTTAAGTATTTATTTGCAACTTTATTTGCTGCAAATATTTCAGGGTCTGTTGAAGCACAAAGTGTTCAATGGAATCAAGGAGATGTTTTATATTATTGGGACAAAACAAACCCATCATCTTACAAATTAGACAGTAGAAAACCGTCTAATGATAATACATGGAGAACAGAAGACATCAGTTCTTCTTCCATTTCGACTAATACTACGGAGAGGATTTCTGGCTCCATTGATGGCAATCAAAGTTATTTATGTACCGAAATTGCAAAGTTTAAGACATCATCGCATAGTAATTATAGGGTTGTTGCCCAAGATATAACATGTTCAGTAGTAGTTCCAAAGTTCACAGTTTTCTATTATAAATGTCTATTGGCTGGTAATGTAACCAAGGATTCTCAAACTAGAAAATATAATCTTCGATATGGATTTGAACTTGTTGATTTTTCTAATACAGATTATTCTGTTAAAGATATTACTTGGGATACTTATTATACAAACGAGAATACAACTTCTGTTGAATCTTTTAGAGGATCCGGTAATCCTAAAGTGTATATGGGAACAACCTTATTAAGAAATGGCAGTAAAGGAACCAGTGACTATGTAGGAGAAAATTACCAAGCTACATTGATCTTCTCAAATCAAGGCGGCAGAGTTTCTCAAACTGTAACAAAGAATATGGGTGTAATGGCGTATATCTATAAAGATTATAGTTATTCTGCAACTGCAACGTTTGGTTATACAGAGGAAGGATATGAGTCTATATATCGATATTATGCTCAAGTGAAATATTTCGATAATATTAATCCTGCCAATCAAAAGCAATTAACATCTGATTATAACTATGCAGAAGGTGAGAATGGTACTTTCCCATTGGTTGGTACAACACCTACTCGTGATGGATATACTTTTGAGGGTTGGAGTACATCACCTACTGGGTCTGTGGAGTATAGAAATGGTGACGATTTTTGTCCATATGATAAGAAGGATGGTGGTGGTAGAGGTAATGTTTATTTATATGCGGTATGGAAGCCTATTGAATATACGGTAAGATTCCATACATGTGGTGGAAAATTGAGTGATAATATTGGTGTTAAGAATGGGGTGGGTTCTCTATCAGAGGGCAACTCTGTTTTAGAGATAAAAGTGCAATCTGATGATTCTAAAGGTGCAAGATTCTGGTGCGGAAATGAAATCACTATTAGACCTGGATATTTAATGCTTGGTTGGTTCACATCTCCTATCAAGGGCAAAGGAGAGTGTGTTTATTCAGTAGCAGATGGTGGATGTGCTTTTAATGCTCAAAAAGGAACATATTGGGACAATTCTGGAGAAAATGCATCTTGGGTATATTGGATTCCTAATGATAATAATCCTGTAGTGAATTTCTATGCTCAGTATGAACCAAAATTTAATGTTTCTGATGATGGTGAGACTATCACATTTATTAATTTGAAGGAGCAGCAACAGTATAAAGATATTAGTAGTAATTTGGCCAATATTTCAGCACTAGATATTGATGGTGCAGTCAAGGAAGCAAAAATGAAAACCTCAGTAGCTCCTTTAGTTTTAGATTTGAAGGCTATTCCTGATTATTTCCAACCAGGTATGGGATTTCCTGTTGAAAGTATGAAATATGATGGTGCAGGAGCATTTGAGTATGTATTGAGACAAGCTAAACTTGATGGAACTTTGTCTCCTAATGCACTGGCATATTTAAATGACAATAATTCATTGTATACCACCTATGAGAATGTTGTTAAGCAGGAACAATGCCATAACCTCGTTGTTACTGATAGATACTCTATGAAGATTCCTTATGGATTCAATGCAAAAAAAGCGACTTATGAGCGTAACAAGGATCAGATAGGTACAAATGACGCAATGTGGCAGCAGTCTTATAACTCTGTCTGGGGTACATTATGTTTGCCTTATCCAATAACGAACAATCACTCATATAGAGATGAAAGTGGAATTGATTATCAGATTAGGTTCTATGAGCTTTATGGTACTCACGACAACTATATGCAGTTCCGTGAAATGGCAGGAAATCAGAAAATAGAAGCTAATACTCCTGTGCTCTATTGCAGAACTGCAGGTGTGGGCTCTGCTGTAACTGTTCAAGAAAGTAGTAGTAGCGGAGTAGAGGTTCCTGCGAATATTGAAAATGGTCAATATAAAGTGAATTCAGTTCTCTATTCAAATGAGTTGAGAGAAGAAATGAAACGAAATGAGAATGCAGAAAGAGTGGTAGAAGAGGACTGGCAATTTAAGGGAACTCTTGAAACAAAGAAATTCTGCACAAAGGCCTATAGTGATTTGTGCATCCAGAAAGGTGCGCAAGCAGAATTTTTAGCAGGTGCAGAGGTATTGGATCCTGATAATGAAAAAATACCATATCGTGAGATCTATTACTTCAAGCAAGATAAGTTCACACACATGACAAGTGGTGTAACCATTCTTCCATATCGTGCATATTTCGATAGAAAGAAGATAGAAGAGTCAACAGACCAGATAGGCGAGTCAAAGGTTTCTTCATACTCTATCCTCGTGATGGATGATGATGGCACAACAACTGATATCACTAACCTCATTGACAACCATGAGGCTAAGGGTAATGGTAAGATCTATGATCTGAGTGGACGTCGCGTGAAGCAGCCTGTTAAGGGTTCTATCTATATCGTTGATGGAAAGAAGAAGATGTATTAGTTCTCTCATATCTCTCAGGCAGCGAGCCTGAATAACTTTTCGAGCAGCGGCTGTCGTTCCAAGTAATTGGAATTGATGGCCGCTGTGAGTTTTATTCAAAAAGGATAGTTGTAAGTTTTTCTAATGAAAATATACGAATTAAGCATAATAATCCGTTAATTCCTTAAAATTTTGTAAGATATTACGTGTTTTTTTGTCATTCTTTGTGTTTTTTGAAAAAAAAGCAGTAATTTTGTATCATAAAATCTAAATATATGACAATGCTTGCAAGATTAGATGATATAATGCATGCTGCGATAATGGTATTCTGCCTTATTTCCTCATTGTACTTTCTCTTTCAGAAATGTGATGAGCAGGCACCTGTTCGCCTTCGCCATGCACTCGGAACTATAATGCTGGTAATCGCAATCCAGTCTTCTTTGTATTTCGTGGGTTCGTTTGGCCTTTATGATGCATTGGTAACCGACAAGAAGCTGGTTGTGCTTGTCAATTTACAAGTAGTGCCTTTCTGTATACTTATGTTGGCAGAACTGACGCGTATGACTGAACTGACCCTTAAGAGGTTTCTTTCCCATTCAGTTCCTGTCGTAGTCTCACTTCTTGTTTACGTGGTACTGAAATACGTCAATCAGATGTATGCTGATGTGATTTATTACGTCATCCTTATACAAGGACTTGTTTACATCACTCTCTACACCATACGTTTTCTCAAGGCTGCTAAGAGATACAACAAAGCGGTTGCAGATGTCTATGCCGACCTTGATGGTAGAAGTATCAACTGGTTGGGTAGATGTATAGGACTTATGCTTCTCCTTGTACTGATCTTTGCAGTATTGAAGGTGGTAATATATGGATACTACGACAATCGAGTAGTAAACATGGTGTTCCTTTTCCTTACCTTGATCGTATTCGTGGATCTCTGTTGGAACATTGACCAGATGCGTATGATTGAGTCAATACCTTACGGTGACGAGCAGGCTGCTGTGCTTGAGGAAAGTGAAGATGCAGAAGAAGAGGAAACTCAGCATGTTGAGACAGGAGAGGGTAGGGTGCTTACTGCTGAGCAGAAAGAGTTCATGGAGCAGCTTGATATCGTATGTACCGAGGGTAATCTCTATAGTATGCATGGCATCACCCGTGAGGACGTGGCAAAGGCTATGATGACTAACCATATCCGCCTCACCAAGCTTCTGAAGGAGGCTACCGGACTTACCTTCAATGCCTATATCACAAAGATTCGTCTTGATCAGGCAGCTCGTATGCTGCTTGAAACCAACGATACCATTGAGCAGATTTTCTACACTTGTGGTTATCGTACACGAAGCACTTTCAACCGTGCGTTCACAGACGCTTTCGGATGTACTCCTAAGGAGTACAGAAGCAAGGCAGAACATTAATCGATACATTTAAAATATAAATTTCGCATGTACCCACAAGTTGAGTGCATGCGAAATTTGTATAAGTAACAATATGAGAAAAATAATATCAGGAATAGTTGCATTCTGCATAATAAATGTTGTGGGCTTCGCGAAAGGAGGCTATTTTGTAGAATCTGACAATGATAACGATGATTTCCGCATAGACACTGCCCTTGCCGTGCAGATGCGTGAGATATCGCATAATTTCGGGCCTATCATGCAGCATCTGGCTGATTCCATCGCGGCATTGCATGGAGGCAGGGTAACGCCAACCAATTATAAATCGCTTAGCAGTACGCTTCGCAAGTGTAATACTGATAAGG
This sequence comes from Prevotellaceae bacterium UBA1710, assembly GCA_002317355.1. Classification (GTDB taxonomy): domain Bacteria; phylum Bacteroidota; class Bacteroidia; order Bacteroidales; family Bacteroidaceae; genus Prevotella. The sequence goes on from DCJC01000042.1 coordinate 7,910, forward strand.
TGCAGGCAGACAAACTCAATGACCTTGTACGCTGTATGATAGCGTGCCCTTACGATTCTTTGCACTTCATGATAACCGATCTTGTCAATACAGCTAAGAAGAAAGGGCTGTTCAAGTATTACAAGCATCAGGAGTACGTGGATCGTGGGTATTGGGGTGACATGGTCATACTCGACCACGGAGTGATAGGTTCAGAGATACAGGTGAAGTCGTTTTACATGGCATACGCTAACTATGAAGGTGATATCATAGGTTTCATCGGTGATAGCATTTTCAATGAGATAAAGAAGGAAACGGGTCTTCAGCCGTGTATGAGTCATCACTATTACGAGATTATACGTGATGTCACGGGCAAGTACTCGGATGATGATAAGAGAAAGGCTGTTGAAGAGAACGTGAAGTATCTCAAGGCTTTTTGGGAAGATTATGAGGAAGGTGTTACGTTCTACTAACATTGTGTCCTTTTGAAGATTTCTGTTCATCGTTGTAAATTTTTGTTCCGCAAACCTCGTACTACTACAGGGGTATTTATGGAAAGTTATATCCAGAGATCTTATAAATTCCATTTTCTTCTTATTAACTTAGACTCTTGAGCGAAGCCAAAGAAGAGACATAAAGGTTTGGCTTAGTGGGTGAATGGTGTACCATCAAAACCTTTCGTTTTTTACCCAGATACAGAAAAGAACCAGACATCTTACGCAATTTGTTACGCTTTATTGGTGCAATAATATACAATATTGAGCAAAAATCTTCAATTATTCTATTAAATTTTTCAAAAATCCTTTTTTTCTGTTATGGTATTGTTTATTTTGATAAAAAAAAAGTACTTTTGCAAACGATTGTCGAAGACTAAAAAGAATGAAACAACAAGTATTATTGACACGCTCTCTTTTATTGTGTTTTTATATAAAAGAAATGTTTATGATTAAAAAATTATTTTTTTCTTTGTCTTTTTTTGTTTCTATTTCTATTTATGGTCAAGAAACCATAATAGGAAAGATTAAAGCTATTGATGGTCGTGCTGTAGAATATGCAACGGTATCTGTTGATAGTACATTTGCATTGTCTGATGCTGCAGGTAACTTTTCTTTATTACTTCCTAAAGGACACACACAAGATTTAAAAGTAACTCATATCAGTTATAAACCTTTAGTAATTCCAAGAAGCAAATATATTTCTGGAAATATCAATATTACACTTGAAGAAGCTGTTAATGAACTTACAAATATAACAATAACTAATAAAAAGAATAAGTTGAAAGCCATATCAGGAAAGGGGATAAGGATTCCTGGTGGTGATGCTTGTTTTAGAAACGAACATGATGGGGTTAAGGAAATAGGGCCAATAGTTAAAGCGGATAAGGATTTTACAATAGAAAGTATTAATTTAAAAATCCTCAGTAATACATACAAAAAATGTATCCTGAGAGTTATCCTCTATGAAATTAAAGGAAAAAAACTAACTCCAATACAAACAAAGCCGTTGTATGCAGAAGCTAAACAGAGCGATAATCAATATTCGTTGAGTTTTATTCCGCAGCAGATTATTTGTTTGAAAAAAGGACACAGATATTTTGCAGGACTTACAATTGTAGAATCCTCAAAAAAGGGAGAATTGCATATTCCTGCTCATCTTCATTCTGGACTTGGGCACAACACGCTTACAGGAAACACGAAAAAGATTCCTGCGAGTATAGGTTTGAAGATCCTTGGAAGTTATAATTGACATCACTACGTCTCGTTAAAGTGAACTGATATTATTTGAAATAATTGGAGTTAAGTTCTTTTACGAGCGATTTAAGGATTGACTACATACTCAAGATGTATACAGAGCGACAGTATTATAATGAAGTCTTCCGCACCTGATACCTCTACCACTTATTGCTTCTTAACATGATTTCCCATTCACTTGGGTGGGGGATTTTATGCGCATACCCCATCTTGGGGATTGGGGTAACCTGCAGTTTCCATAAGAATGCCTGTAAAAGGGGGATTCCCCCATACCTGTTTTAGTTCGAATTGTACAAGCAAAGGGGCTGCGGATTTAAGGATTAAATATAAATAGAAATCTTTTCATTTTATCCTAAAATGTTTTTACAAAAGTTCTGACATTTTTATATTCTGTCTTAGAAAGAAAAATATGATTTCTTGTTTTTGGGGATTTTTGTGCGAAGAATGTGGTTATTCGGCGATTCTACAAAATGCTTCTTTTCGGGTTTGCATTCTCTTTTTTATTCTAATAAGGCAGATTGTAGCCCATTCTCTAAAAGTTCTCTATGAAATTAAAATATTCCCGTAGCCGAAATCAGCAATATTGTGAGAAGCACAGGCACAACGTATCTGAGCATTATGATATAAAGTTTCTTACGGTGGAATTTATATCCGTTCATACGGATTTCACCGATGAGAAGGCGAGGTTTTACCACCCAACCAATCATTATACATGTGCAGATAGCAAGGAATGGCATCAGCACATTGTTGCTTATATAGTCGAAGATGTCGAGAATCTGAGCCACAGCACCGTTTGGAAGCGTGTACTCAAAATAGAAAATGTTATAGCCAAGACATACGATAACCGACCATACGAAGCCTGTTGCCGACATCGTGATAACAGCCTTGCGTCTGCTCCAATGGAACTTATCCATAAAGCTTGCCACCGTTGCCTCAAGGATTGACACAGCACTTGTGAGAGCCGCGAATGTCACGGTGAGGAAGAAGACAAGTCCGAAAATCGGGCCAAATGAGCCAAGAGAATCGAATACCTTTGGAAGAGCTACGAACATAAGTCCAGGCCCTGCTCCCATGCCTTCTGTACCCATGAAAACATATACGGCAGGAATAATCATCATACCAGCAAGGATAGCGATAGAAGTGTCGAAAATCTCGATTCTATCGACCGCCTTACCCAGATTCACACTACGTTTCATATACGAACCATAGGTCACCATGATACCCATTGCGATAGAGAGTGAGTAGAAGAGCTGACCAGTGGCATCAAGCGCTATCATCATGAATTTCTTCACGGTGATTCCGTCAAAGTTAGGTATGAAATACACAGCCGCACCTTGAAGTCCGGTACGAGTCACTCCATTAGCATCAGTATGAGATATTGTGAGCGAGTACAGGCAGATAGCCACCACCATAAGCAGTAAGATAGGCATGATGATGCGAGAATAGCGCTCGATACCCTTCTCTACACCACGATACACCACGTAGAAGCAGAGAACGGCAAAGACAGCCATATAGATAAGTGGTGACCATTGATCGGAGATGAAGTTGCTGAAATAGCCGTCAGCCACAGGCTCTGCAGCATTGAATGTTGCGTATGTAGTGAGATATTTCAGCACCCAACCACCTATCACGCAATAGTAAGGATAGATGATGTAAGGTACTATGAACGAGAGAATTCCGATGAATGCCCATTTCTTATGGAAGAACTTATAGGCGGTCAGTGGTCCCTGGCGTGAACGTCTGCCTATAGCCACCTCAGTAATGAGGAGTGTGAAGCCGAAAGTAACGGCAAGAAGTATGTAAAGGAGGAGGAAAAGTCCGCCACCGTCTCTTGCTGCAAGATAAGGGAAACGCCAGATGTTGCCCAAGCCTACGGCACTGCCAGCTGAAGCAAGTACAAAACCCAGCGAACCGCTGAACGAATTACGTGATTCTTTCATTTTTTGTTGTAACGATATGCAATTTGAGTTGCAAAATTAATTATTTTTCCACAAAAAACCAACAAATCATGCAATTCATTCTTTAATATGATGTGAATAAGTGATTGGATTTAATCTTTTTTAAGTAGTATGCTTTCGTTTTCCTCATCAATTATCCTTACCTTTGCACCAGAAACAATATTATAACGACGATGAAGAAACTACCTATAACCCTTTTCCTTTTCGTAATGCTTTCAGCATTGTTCTCAGGTTTTACCAGTTACAATACAGCAAGTTCGCGTATCGATGAAGACGTGAACAAGGCTCTTGCACTTACCAGATACCAGATGAACTGTGATGTTGTTTCGGCTGATACTATCCGCTGCTATCGTAATAACATCACCATTGCAGAATTGAAAGATACAGCATGCCTCGCAATGCGTACCGTTCGTAAGGGCAATCGCCATGAGACAGAAATCATCGCTGAGGCTAACTGCGATTTCATCACAATCCTTATGCTTTCCGATCAGCGAGCATCCATGTCGCTTATGGCTGTAGGCATCTTATGGCTTTTGGGTAGTACGTTTTATATCCGCCATCGCAAACCAGAACTCGCTGTTCAGGGCATTACCTATGGAGGTCTTGTGTTTAATAATGATAGATTCCACACCGTTTCTGGTGAGCGACTCCATCTCACACCTATGCAGCACACGCTTATGGAGATGTTCCTCAAGGCAGAAGAACACACACTCACCAGACAAGAAATCTGCGATCGTCTCTGGCCCAAGAAACCAGATGCAAATGATACTCTCTATACCCTTATCCGTCGTATCAAACCTATCATCGAGAGCAATACCAACCTTAAAATCGAGGCAGATAGAGGCAAGAGCTATTCATTGGAAATGAAGTAGATATCTACCTCCTTTCGTATGCCTTAGCAACAAGATACATCACGGCCACACCGATGGTGTAGGCAAGCAAATCCCACCATACGAAGCCTTGTCCGAGCAACATGTGACCGATGAATGTTGAGCGGAAAGCAGTCAGCCATTCCCATCTTATGAGTTGTGAGAACTCCACGGCAAAAGAGATGGCAAGGGTAATGATGGCAATATTCTCCAACTTATTCTTTATGAAGATAAAGCGTAAGAAGCAGAGTAGAGCCATTGCCCAAAGTCCGTCACCTGTCTCGGCTGGTATGAAAGATATTTTTCGTGAGGAGAGACCAATAACAATGAGCACGATGATAGCTATGAGATAGAAAAGCCTTTGTTTCATTTCTTTCTCTTCTTTGGATAAGGAATCAAAGGCAGCAACACCCTGATGACATTGATAGCCTCGTTCCTATGCTCAATATCAAGGATGTAATGCTCTTTTGCACCATCGTAAGGAAAGCCTGTGCAGGCATCTTTCATCAAGTCTGCTATCTCAGGAAGCATCTTCACATAGCAAATATTATCACACGCAAGGATGACTGGTTTCTCGTCGATGTAGATACACCAGTCTCCAAACATCTTTCTTGTACGTATCACGCCCACACCCTCAATTTGTGAGCAGACAAAGTCTATGTAGTCTGTTGTGCAAGCCATATCTAAAGTTATTATTTGAGAACAAAGTTACTGATTTTTTTTGTATTACAGACTTTTTTCACATATTTTGTGACTATCAGTTTTTGGTTGACAACATATTAATCACTTTTAGGTATAACTACCTACTTGTGGGTATTGCAAGGAAAAGAAAAATAATGTACCTTTGCACTTGCAATTCGATGGCAGAATGTCGCTTTGCATGATAAATAGAAGAAATAGTGTACAAGACAGCAAGAATGATGCTTTTGCTTGCTTTCCTTTGCGTAAAGCTCGATATAAGGGCTCAGGAAGGCGATGCAGAAACAAGGAAGATAGAGTGGGGTGGGGAACTTACCACCGAAATGCAGTTTGCAAATTCAGGAAAAGTCAATTTCGCTAATGTTCTACGCTTGCATACATGCATACCTATAAATGGGGATATCTCGCTTGATATCTCCACATTAAGCACGTATATGATAAGCGAGGAGAGTATTGGTGAGGATTTGCAGACATTCTCGAATTTGGATGCTGACAACACCCTATTGACTCTCTCTGTCTGCGGAATAAACTGGGAGATAGACCGAAAGAATACTCTCTTTCTGGGCGTACGCAACATGAATGAGGATTACTTTGCAAGTGATCTGACTTCACTTTTCACCAATAGTTCATGCGGCATCTTCCCAACCTTGAGTGCCAATTATCCTATAGCCAATTATCCATTGGCTTCGGTAGGTGTTCATTATAGATATGAGCAGCCATTGAGCGCAGGAGAGAGTTGTATCATCGTCCAGGGCTCATTATATAATGGTCTTGGACACAACCGTTTCGCAGGTCGTGAGAATGTCTTTCGTTTCTGTCCGAAGAGTGACGGATTATTTTGTCTTGCACAGATAGAGTATCAGCATAAGGGCAACTGCTATTTCCTCGGTGCGTGTGGGCGTAATGGATATGATGATGAGGCTACAGGTCGCCAGTTTGGCTCGGCGCTATGGACATACGCAGAGCAGCGTCTTTCCGATAATCTATATCTTATTGCCGATTACTCTCATGCATTCGGTTCCTCATCTTTCTGTACAGATTTCTTTGGTCTTGGCGGCAGGTATTCATGGAAGGGTTGTGAGTTAGGGCTTTTTTCTGACTATGCCCGTTTTGCTGATAGTGATGAGTTTGCAACGGAGCTTACCATGAAGATTGGCATTTCCAATCATGTTCATATTCAGCCAGCTGTTCATCTTATCTCAACAGATAGTCATTTTCATTCCGCAGCATTACTACGTTTGGGTGTAGAGTTTTAGTTTTTGTCATTACAAAAGCGCGTAATCAGCACCATTATGTAAAAAGAACTCCCCACCTTGACCAGTTTCCTGGCAGGTGAGGAGTTGGAGATATATTGAATAGTTGCAATGTTATTTTCTGTGAGGAGTATTCTTGCATGCCTTGCAAGTGCCACGAGAGTGCTTGTGGTTGCAAGTATGCTTATGATTCTTAGGCTGAGGCTTCACATTAACCACCTTTGTACCCGTAGTCACGGTCTTTGTTGTTGTGGTGGTCACCACCTTAGTGCCGTTAGGCTTGATAGTCTGGGTGGTGGTAGTCACGATAGTTGTAGTAGGAGCTGCCATGTGAGCGTTACGGTCAACTATTACGTTAGTCTTTGCCATTGCTGTGCTTGTGCCAATAACTGCGATTGCGATCAAGCTGAAAATATTCTTTGTCATAACTGTATTCTTTTATAATGTTGTCATCAGAACTATATCTGAATCCTTTGAAACTTGAGATTTTATCTCTGATTTCTGAGTGGCAACGTGCGAAGCATCCTCGCACGAGAGAAATAGTCAACGTCGCTTGCAAAGCGGTGGACGTCTCTGATTTCTGAGTGCAAAATTATGGCAAAAAACTTACTTTTCAAAGACATTTTCCCTAATCTGACGGGGATTTTTCCCTATGCTTCAGTAGGAAAAATCCATGAGTGTCAGAAAAACACGATTTTTTGTGTGCGATAACATTATTCTGATAGCCATTGTTATGTTTAAAAATTTACTTTTATAACTATCTGATAATAAGTTGTTTTGCAAATATGCAACATAACTTGCATCATATATCTGTCAGATATCGAACTATTGCGCAAATGTAAAAAGTGTAGCATGGTATAAATCACAAACTTTATGAAACACGATTTCTTGCGAGGTTAATATTTTCTTCATACCTTTGCACTCGGAAATAAGTGTAAGATTTATGTGAAGTGACGAACAAAGACGGTCACTCAACATTGTTAAAACTGAAATTTGATTTAGGGGAATATCTCGACGGAATTAGCTAAGAAGGTAATTACAGATTGTATTAAAAGGGATTAACAAAGAACAAGGTCGACATCAGCGCAGCAATGCCACGATGTTGACCTTGTTCTTTGTTATGGTTCCTATGTAGTTCCCATTTGGTTCCCATGTAGTTCCCATGTAGTTCCTATGTGATTCCTATGTAAGTCCCATTTTCCTCCTATGCAAACGCTCAAATGGATATGCTTTGTTGGGTTTATAACGAGGGCAGAGCGAAGGCACATCGAAGAATCAGCGAAGGCAGAGAAGAACCAAGGTTGCTTTCGCTTTAAAACAAAAGAAAACCAAGTAAAACCAAATAAAACAATTGTGCCCTCTATGTTTGTAAATGTTTATAGATGTTGAGGAGCAAAGCTACGACTTTACTAATAGTCGCCTATCGGCTCAACATATATAAACATATACGAACATCTATCAACATTTTCTTTTGTTTTCTAACCGCGAAAGCAAAATTAGAAAAAAATCATGAGTTTTTCACGCAGGGGGTTGCACCAATGCCAAAATATCGTACTTAACAACTTGATAATGTGCGAGATACATCGGGTGCAACCCCCATGAAAAGGGTTACACCTGGTGCAACCGTTTTAGAGGGGGTTGCACCCATCGTTACTATTTGAGTACCAGTGTGTTAGGACGCTAAAAATGCCATGGGTGTAACCCCCCTCGTGAAAAACTCGTTCGTTTTTTCATTTTGGCAGTTTTGGTGTAGATAGTAGCTAAACTTTCCCACCCTTAACCCTGAAGTCGAAGAATTTGGGGGTAGTGGTGGGAAAGGTCTATGGTATAAGTAAGTTAACACGAGCCCCGAAGGTGACGTCACCTAATATGGCGGTGCGAGCACCGTTATCAAGGTGATTCCTGTAATCAAAAGATGTGACGCCAATGGGTACGAGGAGAAATCATGGGGCGCTATAGTCAATGTATGGGTTTAATCTGTCAACATCAGCATCGGTAAATGAAGGCAGGCGGCGAAGGTCGTCTGCCTTTTTTATTGCTCCGTGAAGCCGACGGAAGTTCAATATCTCTTTAGCCTGTACGTAGCGGATGTATGGATGACGAGAGAGCGCGTTTTGGTCAAGATGGTTAATCTTAATCTTGGTGATAGTGTGGTGGGTGTTAGAGGCTTGTTCGACTATCATGAATTTGAGAGAGGATTCAGGAAAGCCTTGAATCTCTAACAGCTGATGCACATTGGCAATGCCACCCAGTCGCTGGCGATATGCCACAATGCGCTTGGCATAGTAGGAGCCTATGCCCGGAATGCTCTTAAGTTCGGTGGTATCTGCTGTGTTGATGTCGATGTATTCTCCATCCTTGATTTTTACGGGATTGGCAGCAAGTGACTGTTCCTTTGCAATATCGGATGATGTTTCTGCTTTGCTTTTGCCTGCGAAATCGCTCTGTGACGGCTTTATTACATCAGCCGCCATTACTTCTCCCTTAATCTTGATATAAGGCTCCAGTCGCTTGTATTGCTTGAGTGTGAGACCGTATAGTCGTGCAAGATCAGTAGGCTTGTTGTATCTGCCTCCTGCCGCACGGTATTTGTATATGTTGCGCACCTGCCAAGGTTGCAGGCCAAGGCGCAACAGTTGTGTGCTGTCAGCGGTGTTCGGGTCGAAGTAGAAGAGTTCGTATTGTTTCTCGGGTACGTTATAGTATTGTGGTTTCTTCTTTCTTGGGTTCTCTTTATCAGCAAGTTCTTTCATGTTTTCGCTATCCGCATTATCCTCCCCGCCCTTCACCAATGGGAAGAGCACCAGACATGCTATGATTACCAATAGCAGTATGATGATTGTGTCGGAGTCAGATTTTCGGAAGTGTTTCATAGCTAAATCACCCCAAACTGATTAAGGAAGATAATCACGATACCTACAGGACAAACCACACGGATTGCCCAGATGAAGATGGTGAAGAGATTGGTACAGACAGTTCCGTAGTTGGTAAACTCATCACGGATAACATTGACTGGAACGATCCAACCCACGATTAGGGCGGTGAGGAAGCCACCAATAGGGAGCATAATCTGGCCTGTGAGGAAGTCGAAGCAGTCGAAGAGACTCTTGCCTGCTACGGCAATCTCTGGCATAGCACCAAGTGACCATGAACAAAGCACACCAAAGACGCTGCACATCACGGTTATGCCGACTGCAGCTTTCTTGCGGGACAGCTTCACCTCTTCAGAAAGGAAAGCAGTGCCTATCTCGTGCATGGAGATAGTTGAGGTGAGCGCAGCAAGGGCAAGAAGAGCATAGAAGAGTATGCCGATGACATAACCAACGGCAGGCATACTACCGAATGCCTGCTGGAAGACGTTTGGAAGTGTGATGAAAATGAGTGACGGTCCGCTGTCGGGATTGACACCTACAGAGAAGGCTGCAGGGAAGATCATCAAGCCTGAGAGAACGGCTATCAGCATATCAATGAATGCTATCTGTGCGGCAGATGTCACGAGGTTGGTCTGACGGGTAAAATAACTTGCGTATGTGCAGAGGCATGCTGTGCCCAAACTAAGAGAGAAGAATGCCTGTCCCATAGCATCGAGCACTACACGACTCGTCACCTTTGAGAAGTCAGGCTTGAGGAGGAATTCCACACCCTTCATTGCCCCCGGCAGACTGCAGCTTGCGATAACAAGAATGATGAGCAATACGAAGAGCATAGGCATGAGTATGTTAGCAGCCTTCTCTATTCCACCCTTCACACCACGAACCACTACGAGGTGGGTGAGTACGATGAAGAATACCGACATAAAGGCAGGCTTCATCGGGTCGGAACTGAGGCTGACGAAGAACTCGCTGACGTACTGGGCATCGCCAAGCACCTGTCCCGCTATGCTTGCACAGAGGTAGTAGATACACCATCCTGCAACGACGGAGTAGAAGCCGAGAATCATGGAAGAGCAGAGAACGCCCATTGCTCCCACGAAGCCCCACCACTTCTTACCCGTGATGTGTGTGTAGGCACGGAGGGCGTTGCTGGCACCGTGACGTCCAACTATGAATTCGGCTATCATGCCTGGAAGTCCGAGCAGTAGGGTGCAGACGAAATACAGGATGATGAATGCTGAACCACCATCCTGACCTGTCATGGTAGGGAAACGCCATATATTGCCAAGTCCCACAGCCGAACCAGCTGTAGCGAGAATGATACCTAGTTTACTGCCGAAGTTTACTCTTTGTTGCATATTTTCTTATTTTTCCTTTTTCGAGGTTTCGATGATTCGAGTTATCGGATTTTCGGGTTCTCGGTAAATCGAGATTTCGATAATTCGTGATATACACTCCCCTTGGGAAGGGAACCTTTATTATTGTTTTGCTTGCAAAATTAAGAAAAAATGTTTATTTTTGCACCAAGTTTAAGGTAAAAGATTATGTTTTTAGCAAAAAAAATAAAGAAATACCCTCTGTCATCATTGTTGGTGGCGGCAATATGGGTGGTGTGTTTGATACCAGTTCCAGAGACTCCATTGAGCGAGATAAATTTCTTTGACAAGTGGACTCATTTCGTTATGTATGGTACTCTTACCTCCGTGATATGGTTTGAGTATCTCAGAAGGCATAAAAAGAGCAAGACCTTCCAATGGAAAGCCTTGCTTATAGGGGGAATGTTATGTCCTGTTATCATGGGCGGTCTTATAGAGCTTGCCCAAGCCTATCTCACTACCTGTCGCTCTGGTGATTGGTTTGATTTTCTCTGCAATTCACTCGGAGTACTTTTAGGTTGTCTCATAGGACTTATCTTGCGAGCCATACTTCGGGGTTAAGCTTATTACGCTCCTTGCGCAACTGGAACTGAAGGATGTTATCTCTACCCACCACACCAAGTGCCTGGCGAGTTGACACCTTCTGACCTCTTGTTACGCTCACGCTCTTGAGGTTGCAATATACCGAGATGTAGGCTCCATGACGTACAAGTACACCCATTGTACCGCCTGCATCGAAGACTGCCGTTACCTCACCGTCATAGATGGCACGCGCAGCACAACCCTGAGAGCCAAGGATGTTGATACCCTTGTTATCGAGAACGACTCCAGGAAGGCCTTCCACACCATGCTGTCCAAAGTGGCTAACTATTCTACCACCAGCAACAGGAGATGGAAGACGGCCTTTATTAGCCTCGAATCCACCGCTTACAAGTCGGTCGGCACTACTGAGTCGAACTGCATCCTCAGACTCCTTCTTAGCCTTTTCAACCTCAATTTTTGCTCTTTCCTTGTCGGCTTCAGCCTTACGCTCAGCTGCTATACGTGCAGCCTCAGCCTCACGTGCACGCTGTTCGGCACGCTCTCTTGCCTTGGCATCTTTTGTTGCTGCAGCCTGAGCCTTGGCATGCTGTTCGGCTGTCTTGGCTTCTTCAATCCTACGCTGATTTTCACGTTCGGCAGCTTCTGCCGCAGCTTTCTTACGAGCAAGTTCCTCAGCCTTACGCTTGGCAGCCTGCTCTTCTTCCGCTTTCTTCTTTGCCTCGGCAATAGCACGCTGACGGGCACGCTCAACTTCCTCTGCAACCAACTGATCAATCTTGGCATTGAGCTCAGCATCCTTCTTTTTCTGCTCGTCAATGACGTTCTGGATTGTCTTCTGCTGTTGCTGAAGTGAAGTTACGACTTTCTGCTGTTCCTGCTTCTGTCCTTCAAGTGCAGCCTGCTCTTTCTTACCCTTCCAGAGGAGGTTTGACTTAACACCACGTGCAGCCTTCAACTGTTCATTCTTCTCGTTGATACGTTCCTGCTGCATCTGCAATGCCTTACCCTGAGTGCGCTGATAGGCAGCATACTCACGCATGAAACGCATACGGCGGTATATCTGTCGGAAGTCGTTTCCAGAGAAGATGAACATCATCTGGCTCTGGATGCCACGACGCTTTGCCATGTAGCGCATAGACTTGATGTACTGTGCCTTACGTGCATCAAGCTGGGAATTGAGAGTATTAAGTTGGGTATTGAGAATACCAATATCACCATCAAGCAAGTGGATGTCGTGATTGATAGAGTCAATACTCTGGCGACGGCGATCCATCTCACCATTAATAACCATGAGGTCTTTGAGCTTCTTCTCTACCTGTGCTTTGTTGGCACGAAGGGCTTTCTCCTGCTTAGCAATATTCTGCTTGATTCGTGCCTGCTCATTCTTGAGGTTCTTGATGGTTGTAGAAGGTGCATCACTACCCTTCTTCGTTGTAGTCTTCTTGGAAGTTGTAGTCTTCTTGGAAGTTGTTGACTTCTTGCTTGAAGCTGATGATTTGCTCTTGGATGTGGTAGCCGTTGATTTTGAGGATGACTTCTTCGACTGTGAATAAGCCGAAGGAGAGCACATCAATGATCCGAGCATAATCATCAATATGGCATATAAAGGCTTTTTATGGAAGAAAAAGCTATTCACGATAAATTTTATAAACTTTTAATCTATTAGAACTGAATGAGTTTTTTCAGAGCTTCCTCTGCATTTACCTGTGTATATTTCTCAGAAACCTTACTGAGTGTCTCCCAGTTAGGATCTGTAGTGAGTTTCTTCATCTTAATGTTCACCTTCATAGGTGTATTAGACTTAACAGACTTACTTGCAAATGTAAGTGCATGGCTGGTAGGGTACTGCTTAGAAGCAAAGACAGAGAAAGAGTCATACTTCCATGTAGCACTTGATGCCTTGCTTGTACCTGCTCCATAGTTCACGTTTGCTGAATTGATACGTGCATTTGCCGTTGTGGTGTTCCATTCAAAATTGAGACTACCAGATTTAGCGGTTACCTTTCGCTCACCCTTTTCCGACATATTTGTATCAAAGTTGACGAGAAGCTCATCTGTCAGTTTTTTGTTGCCCGGAAGGAAGAGTTCATTCCAGAAAAGAGCCTGAAGTGAGTAGAATGTGAGTCCATTGTTCTTGAGGAAGTCAAGATCATTGTATGAAGCCTTGACATACTGCTTATGAAGGCGGTCAACAACAAGAACATAGTCAGGTGTGAACTCTACTCGTCCCACCTCCATGATACCGAGAGGTGAGAGAACAATACGGATTACTTCATCCTTGCGCATGAAAATTTTACCATCAACAGATATATTCTTGCCCATTGCATCGATTTCGAAATCAATCTTTGAGACAATAATATTTGGAGTAACAGCATTATCATGCACTCTTCGAATGTAGTCAACTTTCTTGAGTGAAGCATTATCTACACTTGTTGCGATTGAACTTGTTGCAGTTGATTCTAAGTTCTTCTTTGATCCACATGCAACCATTACCATTGATATTGCGATGAGGATGATGTATTTTGAGATTTTCATTTCTTTGTTTTTGTATTTGCCTTTGCTATTTTCTTTCTTATGTCTGCTGTGTTATCCGCTCCTAAGTCAATGGCTTTTTGCCAATAGTCGTTTGCATGTGATTTCATACCAAGCTGTATGTAGATATCACCTGCATGATCCCATATAACACTTGACTCTACAATGGAATCATTCTTCAGTGCCTGATCAATGTAAATACGTGCCTCCTCATATCGTTTCTGCATATAGAGAATCCAAGCATAAGTATCAAGGTATGTCACGTTCTCTGGCTCTGCCTTGATGGTCTTATAGCTCATCTGCTCTGCTTTCTTCAGGTCTTTGTTATCCTCTGAAAGATAGTAGGCATAGTTGTTGAGGCACGAAATCTCATCTGGATTATAGAACAGGCAACTATCGTAAGCCTCGTATGCCTCTTCATGCTTACTCATATGATGAAGAATATCACCGCTTATCATATAGATTCTTGATGATATCTCAGTAGGAGTATCGTCCTTAATGGTTGTTGCACCCTTGCGTAATGCAGTCAAGGCACCCTCATTATCATTGTTAAGATACTTGGCAAGACCGAGGTAATAGTAGAGAGAGGTTTCTTCTGGTGTGAAGTCGATAGCTTTCTCGCATTCTGCTATTACATTGGCATCAATGGTGTCACGCCACATGATATCGAGCATTTGAAGTCGGGCACCAACATTCTCAGGATTGATGCTCAACACTCTGCGAAGGCCAACCAGGATAGAGTCGTTTGGCATCTTCTTGAAGTTCATGTATGCCACCTGCATCTCAGCCATATCACTTGTCTTCTGTGGAAGAGAGAGTATGCGTGAGAAGATGTTGAGGATACGAGTTGAGTCACCATCACTTTGCTCATTGTCCGACACTACCTGACGCATAAGTGATATGCGTGTCTGTGTCTCTGTGTTAGGATTCTCAAGTATCTTGTAGAGAAGTGTGTCTGCCTCTGCTGTATTACCTATCGTGCGATAGTAATCCATGAGAGATGTCTGGGCTTTTGCATTGTCTGGCTCTTCCTTCAGAACATTCTGATATGCCTTCAACGCCTCTGGTTTCTTACCATTTGCAAGAAGCCAGTTACCCATCATAACCTTATAGTTAAGGTCATTAGGATGGCTCTTTACAAGACGGTTGAGTTCTTCGTAAGCACCTTTCTCATCGCCCATGCTTGAATACACCTGCATCTTGGTGAGTGTGAGGTTCTCACTTGGACCTTCTACTACCTCAAGGCGATTGAGTGTTTCGAGCATCTTTGGATAATCCTTCTTATACTGATAGATGCGTGTGAGCATATCGAGGAACTCAGAACGGTCACGACACATGTCTGCAAGTTTCTCATACACAGCAGTTCCCTCGTCAATCATATTCTTTGAGAGATAGTACTGACCGAGTCGCTCGGCAAACTCATCATTATCTGGATCGAGTGCGCATGCCTGCTTGAGATGCTTCAAAGCAAGTGCGTCATCGTTGATTGAAGCATAGAATCCTGATAGAGCATAGTGTGTCTCTGATGCAAGAGGATCTATCTCCAGACAATGACGATAGAGGTCGAAAGCCTCAGGATAGTTGCCGAGTCCTTCTTGTCTTACAGCCTCCAGATAGAAGTACTGGTATCTGCGCATGTCATTATCACTCAGACGCTGTTCCTGTTTTGGAGTTTGCGCCTGACGCTTCTTGTCCTTCTTCTTACCAAATGCAGGAAGAAGTGAACAGAGTATGAGTGATATGAAGAGTAGTCTTTTCATTAAATTTATTTTGTTCCTGTATGACCGTAGCCACCTGCGCCACGCTCAGTTTCATCAAGTTCCTCAACGAGTTGGAAATCCACCTGCTCATGACGTGCAATGACCATCTGAGCAATGCGCTCTCCCTTATTTATGACGAAATCCTCATTAGATAGATTAATGAGAAGAACACCAATCTCACCACGATAGTCAGCATCAATGGTGCCTGGAGAATTGAGAACGGTGATTCCATGCTTGAGAGCAAGTCCGCTGCGAGGACGAACCTGAGCTTCGTATCCAGCTGGCAAAGCAATGTACAATCCTGTTGGTACGAGTTTGCGCTCAAGTGGACGAAGGGTTATTGGTTCCTCGTTGTTAGCACGAAGATCCATACCTGCACTCTGTGGAGTAGCATATTGTGGAAGTGGCTGAGAGCCTTTGTTGATTACTTTTACTGTTAGCATTCTGGGTGTTGGGTGATGGGTGGTAGGTGTCACCTAAATTATACAATAGGCAGACTGGTGCCGTTGATCTTTTGGTAGAAATCGAGAGCGAAGACATCAGTCATTCCACTTACGAAGTCGATGACCGCCATTATTCTTGTCTCGAGATCCTCAGATTGAATATCATACTGGCTGCTGACACGACAGAGCAACTGCTTTGAGTAGAAACGCTCTGGATGAACTGCAGCATCAGTCATCTGCTCCATAAGAGTATTGATGATGCGATAACCTGCAAGTTCGATGTCGATAACAGGCTTGCTATGATAGATTTTCTTGTAGGCAGTTTCAACGCAACGTTGGTATGCCTCACGTTCTCTTTCCGTAACATATTCAATGAGTTCTCCCTTGAATGTTCCGTCAAGAATCTCCTGCTCATGCTTAAGGAATGCCTCTGCACAAACATTCTCAAGTTTGCCGATGGCACAAGCACGCATGTAAACTACCTGCTCATTCTCGTCTGTGAGGTCTTCATCAATGATGCGCTGAAGAATACTCTGCTGTACTTTCTCGTCAAAGAAGCCAAGAAGCAGATTCTTTGTTTCCTCGAAAGTGAGGATCTTCAGTTTATGTGCATCCTCGATATCCATTATCTCATAGCAGATGTCATCAGCTGCCTCTACAAGATAAACCAGTGGATGACGTGCATATTGTAATGGTTCGCCTTCATCGCTGAGGCGCTTGATACCAAGTTCCTCAGCTACTCTACGGAAATATCCTGCCTCTGAGTTGAAGAAACCGAACTTACCATGATTACCAGCACAAGATGAAGAGAATGGATACTTCACGATTGATGCAAGCATGGTGTAGGTCATTACAAATCCACCCTTACGACGACCGCAGAAACGGTGTGTGAGCAATCTGAAAGCATTGGCATTACCCTCAAAGTGAGTGATGTCATCCCAGAAATCACGATTAAGGAGTGGCTTCAGTTCCTTGCCCTTACCTTCTGTGAAGAATGTCTGGAGTGCCTTCTCACCAGAATGACCGAATGGAGGATTACCCATGTCGTGAGCCAGACAAGCAGTAGAGACGATTGTTCCGAGTTCCTCAATGAGAGTACCGGCAAACTCTGGATTTCGTTTGATGATATCCTTTGCAACATCATTACCAAGTGACATACCTACACTTGCCACCTCGAGAGAGTGTGTGAGGCGGTTGTGCACGAATACGCTACCAGGTAGAGGGAATACCTGAGTCTTGTTCTGCAAGCGACGGAATGGTGCCGAGAAAATCAGTCGGTCATAGTCGCGCTTGAACTCAGAACGGTCATCATGACGCTCTGTATGGCGATTTTCCTGTCCGAAGCGTTTGCTTGATATGAGTTGTTGCCAGTTCATCAATGTGATTTACTATTTGACTATGTACTATTTACTATTTAGCTAAGTACTATTTGGCTAAGTACTATTTACCATTCAGGTAGGGGGTAAACTCAGTGAACCTCCCATCTGCGCCCTATCTGTAATGGGAGCTTCACTGAGTTTACCCCCTTTTCAGATAGGAATCACATCGGAGTCACATAGGAATCACTTCTTACCCGAATTTGATTATTCCAGGAGAAGCTGCTGTCTCGTTAGATGCCTCTTCATTTGTTGGCTGAGCACCATGAGAGAGGTGACGCAACTCTTCAAGCTGCTGACGTGTACGCTTGCAAGTTGGAGTATTCTCTACCTGCATGATGATATCCTCGTTGTCGAGATCCTCAGAGTTGAAGAGATAGATCTGTGGACGGTTCTTGTACTGAGCAGCATTGCCTGTCTGACCGTAGTAGTGCTCCATACGCTCACGACGAACAGCACGACGCTCTTCTTCTGCTGCCTGCTGTGCAATATCCTCCTGTGTCTGGTGTGCACGACGATGGCTTGCCATTCCGTCAACATCCTCGATACCGAAGCCAGTAGCAAGGATAGTAACCTTCACCTTATCACCAAGAGTTGGATCGAGAGCAAGACCCCACTTAATCTCGAAGTCGCCTCCGAACTTATCCATGAAGTCGTTGACATCGTTCATCTCATCCATCATCAAACCAGAGCAATCCTTATCATTGCTATGGAAAGAGATAGAGAGAAGGATGCGCTGAGCATTGAATACGTCATTATCGTTGAGAAGAGGTGAGTTGAGAGCATCCTCGATAGCATGCTTCACACGACCTTCACCCTCACCGTAACCAGTACTCATGATAGCTACGCCACCATCCTTGAGGACAGTCTTCACATCATTGAAGTCAAGGTTGATAAGACCATGAACGGTGATGATTTCAGCAATACTCTTTGCTGCAACGCTAAGTGTATCATCAGCCTTACCGAATGCCTTGAGCACTGGAAGGTCACCATAAATCTGACGAAGGCGCTCGTTGTTGATAACGAGAAGTGCGTCAACGTTCTTTGCCATTTCCTCTACGCCATCGAGAGCCTGATCAATCTTCTTGTGACCCTCAAAGCGGAATGGGATAGTAACGATACCTACGGTAAGGATTCCCATATTCTTTGACTCACGAGCGATGACTGGAGCAGCACCAGTACCAGTACCACCACCCATACCAGCGGTGATGAATGCCATACGAGTGCCATCGTTAAGCATGCGACGTACATCCTCGATACTCTCTTCTGCAGCCTCACGAGCCTTTGCAGGACGGTTGCCTGCACCCAGTCCTTCCTTACCCAATTGGAGGTGAACAGGAACAGGTGAATCGTTGAGTGCCTGGTTGTCAGTGTTACAGAGAACGAAGGTTACGTCATGGATACCCTCACGGTACATGTGGTTAACGGCATTACCACCGCCACCGCCAACACCGATGACCTTGATGATGCTATTCTCTTTGTCAACTTCACCGAAGTCGAGTATATTGTTAATCTCTGCCATAATTGCCGATTTTATTTTGTTTTTACTTTATTATGTTAATTAGGGGAAACCGATGTCTATTCGTCTGGCTCTGTGAATGTGCCGAGCCACTTCATAAACTTAGAAGCGAGGGATGGCCCCTTAGGTTTTGCCTGCTCCTGACGAATGCGCTCTTCTTCCTCTGCCTCCTTGCGTTTGCGTTCTTCTTCTTCAGCTTCCTTACGCTTACGTTCTTCTTCCTCAGCCTTCTCAACAGCAGTCTGTACCTTGCCAGAACCGGTTACAGGAGTTTCTGAACGTGGTTTTACCTCTTCTACAGGTGCAGGCTCTGGAGTGTTGTTTGGATCAAAGATGTCCTTCTGCTCTGTGATATTCTCACCAGCACAATTGATTTCACCCTTAGCCAAAAGACCGAGGATTGTATTCATCATACCATTGTGAGCAGTGATATCGCTATTGCTTGAATGGATGCTATAGTTAACGAACTTAGCAATACGAACCTTAGGGATATGAGTGTGGTTGCGGAAAGCCACATCGATATTCTTCAGGTTACTACCACCACCAGTGATGATGATACCACCAACGAGCTTGTCGGTGAGTTCAACAGGAACCTGATACCAAGCATTCTGTACAATCTCAAGAACACGAGCTTCTACAAGTTCGATGAACTTGCGGCTCTCAATCTTGCGCTCATTGTCAATGTTGTAAAAGAGTGTGCCATCAATATCGTTAGCGTCTGTGTAGGCAGAAGCATAACGGAGTTTCATCTTCTCAGCATCAGCCTCTTCCATCTGCAAAGAAACGATATCCTTAGTGATATTGTTGCTTCCCAATGGAATAACGGCAAGGTGACGGAGTACGTTCTTATGGAAGACCTGAATAGTAGTGGTCTCTGAACCGAAGTCAACCAGCATACAGCCACTTCGCTTCTCAGAATCTGTAAGAACGGCATCAGCAAGTGCGATAGGTGCAAGATACATTTCAGCAATAGCAATACCTGCACGGTCAAAACAGTTGTTGAGATTGTGATAATATCTCTTGCGCTGAAGTATGTTGAGGAAGTTACCCTCAAGATGGTTGCACTCTATACCAGCAGGTTCCAACTGGAACTGGTTGTCAACCTTATACTCCTGTGTCACAACATCAAGAATCTCAAAGTCCTTGTAGTCCATTGCACGGTTGGTATCCATGAGCTCATTAACCAAATCATGTGTAACCTGCTGTGAATCTGCGAGATCCCTAACGATTACATTTCGAACCGCATGAATAGACTGACCACCCACGCCTACATAGACCTGAGCAATCTCTGTTTTCATACTCGCCTTCAGGCGGTTGATGATATTGGTTATACACTGCACTGTCTTGTCTGCGTTATAGACCACACCCTTGCGGATGCAAGTGGTGGAATCTTCCCTAACCACAGCATTTACAGTGAAACTGCCGTCATGATTCTTCTGACCGGCAACACCAGTAATTTTGGTTGAGCCAAGTTCAATGGCTACGATGAAATTTTTTGATGGCATATATGCTGATTATTTATTGTTTTGACTTCTTTATGATTTCTTTTTTGTTGACTTATCCGAAGACGAAGACTTTGACTTGTCTGTCTGCTTTGGTTTGTCAGCCTGCTTAGGCTTTTCTGCCTGTTTAGTCTGTTTGGACTTATCCTCCTTTTTGGTTGTTGAAGTGTTATCTTTCTTCGGAGTACTGTCCTTCTTCGGATTATCGTCTTTTTTAGGTTTATTATCGTTTTTAGATTTGTCTTCCTTTTTAGTCTGACTATCTTTCTTGTCTTCCTTCTTTGTTTCTTCCTGCTTCTTCTGTGGATCGTCTTTCTTAGCCTGTTCCTGACTGTTGTTTTCCGCAGATTCTGCTGTAGGCTGAGGTGCAGGTTGTACCACTGCTATAGGTTTAGCTTGGCTCTTGCTGTCTCTGTTGGTACAGATAACCTGATTAGCAAACTCGATTGAGATGTATGAGTACTTGTTCCAACCAGCTTCTGAGAGACCGTACTTATAGAATAGTTCTATACGGTGCAACTGGTTGAGTACGAACTCAGTTACAAGTTCCTTCCTTCGCTCAGGGAAACGGTTGTTTGGAAGCATGCCGATGTTGATGATATGGTCACCTACACGTGGCACGATCTCAATGGTCTTATCCTTAAGCACGTTAATCTGCTCAACCTGATTATGCCAAAGGTCGTCAGCCATGATTGTAGCCGCAAGGATGCTGATGTATTTACAGGCATATTGCTTGGTGAGCTGTCCTGTAACGATAATCATATCAGAGGTGTATTGTGAGTTAGGCATCACACCACCATTGTCGTCGATATAGTAATCCTCTCCGTTATCAGCTTTGACACGGACGATAGGAGTACGCTGGGTAAGGGTAAGGTTCACGTGACCTTCCTGTGTCACATAGCACTGGGCAGTCTTGACAAAGGCGGTCTTAAGCAGTATGTTCTCTATTTCACGAGTGTTGATATCCTCAAGTCTCTGCTTGAGAGGGTAAAGCGACTTTCTTTCAAGAAGAGTCTTAACCTCAGCAGTCTTGAGGAAGCCGTTCTCATTCTCATCTTCGATATTGATCTCCACCTTAGTGCATACGCGAGGTGTCTCGTCGGGTTTATTCCACGAGGTCATAGCGAAGACGAGGTAAACGACAATCACCACGTCAATGACTATAAGAGCACAGTATTTCCAGTTTATTCTGATTTTCACTGCTTTCTTTACTCCTTACTCTTTACTCTTTAATCTTTACTCTTTACTCTATAATCTCTAATCCTTAATCCCTAATCTTATTCTTTACCCTTAATAATCTCTGCAAGCTCAGCCATGTAATTGTCCAAGTCTCCTGCACCGAGAATGATGAGTACATCAAAGTCACGGTTCTTTACAAGGTCAACAACATCTTCCTTATGAATCATGCTCTTCTCAATTCCAGGACGCAGATTTTCATAGATGAGGGCAGATGTAACGCCTTCGATAGGAAGCTCACGAGCTGGATAGATATCACAAAGGATAACCTCATCGAGCTGTGACAACGCATCAGCAAACTCCTTATAGAAGTCACGTGTACGTGTGTAGAGATGTGGCTGGAAGATTGCTGTGATATGGCGATTCTTGTAAACCTCACGCATAGAACGTGCACTCTCGAAAATCTCCTTTGGATGGTGTGCATAATCAGAGAGCAACACATGCTTATCATTACGAATGCGGAAATCAAAACGACGATCTACACCACGATAAGTCTTCATGCCATAACGAAGTTCATCAGCTGTACAACCGTTAAGCTGAGCCATTGCCATTGAAGCAATACCATTATCAATGTTAATAGGCACAGGCTGGCCGAGTTCCACGTTCTTCACATTCTCGATAGGAGAGATGAAGTCGAATGTAATCTCACCATTCTCAATACGGATATTCTCAGCATGGAAGTCACCTTCTGTCTTTGAGTAGGTATAAACTCTAACGCCTTCCTGAACCTCAGGCTTAACCTCAAGTCCAGTGTGGATGATGAGAGCACCACCTGGCTGGATGAGGGTTGTGTAGTGGCGGAAAGACTCAAGATAAGCCTCCTTTGTGCCGTAGATATCGAGGTGATCAGGGTCAGTTGCTGTGATTACTGACATCCAAGGGCTAAGCCAATGGAATGAGCGGTCAAACTCATCTGCCTCAATAACAACGTAAGGACTCTCGTTTGAGAGGATATAGTTTGTTCCGTAGTTCTTTGAGATACCACCGAGGAATGCATTACAATCAGCAGAACTCTGATGCATGATATGAGCGCACATTGTTGATGTGGTAGTCTTGCCGTGAGTACCTGCAAAGCAAAGACCTTTCAATGACTTTGTAAGTGTACCAAGTACCTGAGCACGCTTCTGGATGTCAAAACCGCCATTACGGAAGAACTGCAATTCTGCATGTTCACTTGGAATAGCTGGAGTATAGATAACAAGACAATGCTCCTTGTCACGACAAGCCTGAGGAATCTGATCAATATCTTCCTCATAGTGAATGAGCATACCTTCCTTCTCCAATTGAAGTGTGAGAGCAGAAGGAGTCTTGTCATAACCAGCTACAACAAGTCCACGGTTAATGAAATAACGTGCTATGGCACTCATTCCAATGCCACCTGCACCAACGAAATATACTGCTTTTATATCTTGCATTTTATCTTTACTCTTTATACTTTATACTTTATACTTTTCACTTTACTCTTTAATCCTTAATCTCTAATCTATTTACGCACGCTCAGCCAACTTGATAACTTCTTTGGCAATCACTTCTGCTGACTCGTGATAAGCGAGTTTCTTAACTTCTGTTTCAAGTGATGCGATACGTGCCTTGTCACTAACAAGCTTGATAGCCTCGTCAACAAGTTTCTCTCTTGCATCCTTATCTGCAACAAAGATGGCAGCATCCTTATCAGAGAGTGCACGCGCGTTCTTTGTCTGATGGTCTTCTGCCACATTTGGAGAAGGAACAAGGATAGAAGCCTTGCCCAAGAGGCAGAGTTCGCTGATAGATGAGGCTCCTGCACGACTGATAACAATATCAGCAGCACGATAGGCTGTTGCCATATCTGAGATGAATGCCTGAGCTTTGACATACTTAGAACCTTCTGCCTTGCGCTCACATTCTTCAGCATAATATTTACCAGTCTGCCACACAACTTGTATGCCAGCATTGTCGAATCTTTCAATACCGCCTGCGATAGAATCATTCACGGTACGTGCACCGAGTGATCCACCGATAACAAGCACGATAGGTTTCTCTGGATCAAGTCCCATAGCCTTACAAGCCTCTTCCTTTGTCATTGTGTTCTCAAGAAGAGCCTGACGAACAGGGTTTCCTGTCTTCATAATGCGGTCAGCAGGGAAGAAACGTTCCATTCCATCGTATGCCACACATATTTTCTCTGCTTTCTTAGCAAGAGACTTATTGGTAACACCTGCGTATGAGTTCTGTTCCTGAATCAAACAAGGAATGCCCATTGCGTATGCAGCATTCAGGGTTGGAGCAGAAGCATAGCCACCAACTCCCACAGCAACCTGTGGACGGAAATTACGGATGATGCTCTTCACCATGCTACGGCTCTTGATAAAGTCGAGCATTACACCTATATTCTTTGGGCTCCAGAGTGGACGGATAAGACCGCGAACAGGAAGTCCTTTGATTTCATAGCCAGCAGCAGGAACACGTTCCATTTCCATTCGTCCGTTAGCACCGACGAATAGGATCTTTGCATCAGGGCGCATAGCCTTGATAGCATTTGCTATAGATACAGCAGGGAAAATATGGCCACCTGTGCCACCTCCGCTTACTATTACTCTAAGTTCCTTGTCCATTTTATATTATTTTGAATGTTCTTTTTTAGTCTAAAAGCATATCCTCTCTTCTGGCTGCAGTTCTACTAATACTGAGAATTACGCCAATGTACAGACAGTTGATGATACTTGATGTACCACCCTTACTGATAAGAGGAAGAGGCTGTCCGGTAACAGGAGCAAGTCCTACAGCTACCATCATATTAAA
The DNA here is from genome assembly GCA_002317355.1 of Prevotellaceae bacterium UBA1710. GTDB lineage: Bacteria > Bacteroidota > Bacteroidia > Bacteroidales > Bacteroidaceae > Prevotella. The sequence goes on from DCJC01000042.1 coordinate 32,360, forward strand.
CAATGCCTGAGTAACCATCAATAAGGCAAGTCCCATGGCAAGATATGCCGGGAATGGGTTCTTACACCTTCTTGCAATAATGCCAGTTCTAAAGAGAAGTACCACATAAAGGAAGGCAACGAAAAACGCTCCTACTATGCCCAACTCTTCTATGACGATTGCGTAGATGAAGTCGGAGAACGCCTGAGAGAGGAAATCTCGCTCCACAGAATTACCAGGACCGCAGCCCTTGATATTACTTGATACAATGGCGATACGTGCATGACCTACCTGACCGTTTTTGTCAAGGTCATATTTCTCTGGTGGAACTTCCTCGTCGTTTGAGAACTCTACGATACGACCTTTCCATGTGTCAAAGCGGTGACCGAGTTTCTGAAGTCCAGAGAGTTTTTCCTTCTTCTCGTTCTTTGCTTTTATAGCCACTGGTATTCCGTCGTCAGTCTCTTTTACCTCCTCTGTAAGGTGCATTTTCTCCTTGTCAGTAAGAGTCTTGTCTGGAGTTGTACCAAATGCAAGTACAGAGCCAATTCCAAGTCCGACTAACAATACGCAGAATGACACAAGATACCCTAATTGCTTTGAAGGCACTCTACCGATAATCATCATCAGGAATACCACGAATGATAGCATTGCTGCTGTGGAGAGGTTCTCAGGAGCAATAGGCAGAATGAGGAATATACCCGTTATGAGCACATATTTCATTGCCTTTGGAGCTGCACCATCTGCCGTTTGCATCGCACTAAGTATCTGTGCTGTGGCAAGTACCATTGCACCTTTGGCTATCTCAGACGGCTGAATTGGTATAAATCCAATCTTTAGCCATCGTGCTGCGTCATTCTCTTTCGTACCGCACACGAATACGAGAATCAGCATCAGGAAGGCAAGTGGAACCAGGATAGGGGTGGCAAGTTTGAAGAACTTACACTTGATGTTAAGTGTCATCACCATCACACCCACACCTATTAAAAGTAGGAATGAGTGATAGGTGGCAGCCTTCCAGTAGTTGCCAGACTTATATCCAAGGCTTGATGATGCGGAATATACTTCTATGATGCTCACGATACAGAGCAAGAAGAAGACTACCCAAATCACCTTATCGCCTTTGAAGATATTATTTATTTGCTTCAGTGAATCCACTTATTTAATTGATGATTTACAATTGAGAATTGATGATTATGCTTTAACACATTCTATGAATTGCTCGCCTCTGTCTTCCATATTCTTGAAGAGGTCGAAGCTTGCGCAGCAAGGAGAGAGCAATACGGCATCACCTGCCTTAGCCATCTTCTTACATGCCTCTACGCAATCCTTCATGCTATGTGTATCAGCGATAGGCATATCGAGATCATCGAATGCTTCGTGCAACTTCTGGTTGTCTGCACCGAGATACACGATTCCTGCACACTTCTTGGCAACAAGCTCATGGATAGTGCTATAGTCATTACCCTTATCCTTACCACCTACGATGAGGATTGTTGGGCGATCCATTGCCTCAAGTGCTACGTTACAAGCATCTACGTTAGTTGCCTTTGAGTCATTGATGAAGAGAACACCATTAATCTCTGCAACACGCTCAAGACGATGCTCTACACCTGGGAAGTCAACAAGACACTGACGGATGATATTCTCGTCAACACCTACCTGCTTAGTAGCGAGATATGCTGCGAGAGCATTACGCTTGTTGTGCTGACCCATCTGTGAGAAGTCAAGGCCATATTTCTCGAAGTCTGAATCAACAAATCCGCAGAGATTAGGCTTACCCACTTTTACTGCCTGACTTGAGGGTGTTGGCTTTGGTGCATAGCCATTCTCGCGCTTTGCGAGTTCATCTTCGATATGCTCATCCTGCTTCCAATAAACGAATGTGTCGTTTGCTGTCTGATTCTGGATGATACGCATCTTAGAGTCAGTATAGTTCTGCATCTCAAACTCATATCTATCCAGATGGTCAGGAGTGATATTCATAAGTACGCTTACGTCAGCACGGAAGTCGAACATATTATCGAGCTGGAATGAACTGATTTCAAGTACATACCACTCGTGATCTTCCTGTGCAACCTGAAGTGCGAATGAACGACCGATGTTACCTGCCAATCCTACATCCTTACCTGCCTTCTGCATGATGTAGTAGATGAGTGATGTGGTGGTAGTCTTACCGTTACTGCCTGTAATACAGATACACTTACCCTTGCTATAGCGCTTAGCAAATTCCAGTTCGCTGAGGATAGGAGTGTTCTGCTCTATGAGTTTCTTTACCATAGGAGCTGTATCAGGAATACCAGGACTCTTCACAACCTCAGTTGCAGAAAGAATCTCAGCCTCTGTATGTTGGCCTTCTTCCCAACGGATGTTATGCTCGTCAAGTACCTTCTTGTACTTATCCTTAATCTGTCCCATGTCAGATACGAATACCTCGTATCCCTGCTTTTGAGCGAGTATTGCAGTTCCTGCACCACTCTCACCAGCTCCAAGTATTACTAATTTCATTATATTGTATTATGAATTTCTAATTATGAACTATGCACTATGAACTATACACTATCTCTTATCTTATCTTCAATGTTATGATAGCCAATGTAGCAAGAAGAATTGTGATAATCCAGAAACGTGTGGTGATCTTTGACTCCAACCAACAGCCCTTAGGCCAGTTGAGCATAACCTTCACATCTGGAGCAAGCTGTCCTGGCTTGATACGGAATGCATCATGGATAGGAGCACGCTTGAACATACGAAGTTTCTTACCGCGTTTGTTGCCATACTTTGCCACCTGAACCTGTGCCATCACACTTATACTCTCCATGAAGAATACGAAGCAGAGGACTGGAATGAGAAGTTCCTTGTGGATGATGATAGCTGTAACGGCAATGATACCACCGATAGCCAATGAACCTGTATCGCCCATGAATACCTGAGCAGGGTAGGCATTATACCAAAGGAAGCCGATCAATGCACCCATGAATGCACAAAGGAAGATAACCAACTCCTGCGACTCCGGGATATACATTATGTTGAAGTATGATGCATAACCTATGTGCGATGACACGTAGGCAAGAATGCCCAACGCCACACATATTATAGCAGAGTTACCTGCACACATACCATCCATACCATCATTCAGGTTACTACCGTTACTTACTGCCATTATTACAAAGGTAGTGAAGAGCACGAAGAAAATCCATGTTGCAGCACTCTTATATTCGCCCAACCATGAGAACATCTCTGAGTAGTTCAGATTGTTATTCTTCACGAATGGAATAGTAGTAACTGTTGACTTCACAGGCTTACTCTTATGCACTACAATCTCTGTGCCCTGACGCTTCTGAGCAACATTTTCACGGATGACAGCATCTGGACTTGCCCAGAGAGTCAAACCAACGATAAGACCGAGAGAGGCCTGTCCAATCAGTTTGTAGATTGGCTTAAGACCATCCTTAGTGATCTTCATCTTGATATAGTCGTCAGCAAAGCCGATGGCTCCGAGCCATACAGTGGTGATGAGCATCAGAATCATATAGATGTTACGTAGTCTGCCGAAGAGAAGACAAGGTACGATAGTGGCAATGAGGATGATGACGCCTCCCATTGTAGGTACGCCCTTCTTCTCCACACCGTATGGATCGATGCTCTTATCACGCTGAGCCTCAGTAGCATTGTGACGCTTCATCCATTTGATGAAATACTCACCAAACCAGATGGAGATTATAAGTGATAGGATTAATGCCAGCAGGGCACGGAAAGAGATGTAACCCCACATGCCAGAACCTGGAATATCCCACTGCTCTAAGAAGCGAAAGAAGTAATATAACATTTTGCCAGTTACTTTATACTTTAATCTTTAATCTTTATACTTTACACTTTATACTTTATACTTTACACTTTACAACACTTTACACTTTTTATCCAAATGCCTTTCTCACCTCTTCTCTATCGTCGAAGTGGTGCTTAGTTCCCTTGACATCCTGATAATCCTCGTGTCCCTTACCAGCAATAAGGATTACATCACCCTTTTCTGCCATCATAACAGCAGTCTTGATAGCTTCACGACGGTCAACGATGCTGATAACAGACTTCATCTGCTGTGCGTTGAGACCAGCCAGCATATCATTGATAATATCCTGTGGTTCCTCAAAGCGTGGGTTATCAGAAGTGATGATAACACGATCACTCTGCTTAACGGCCTCTTGCGCCATAAGTGGACGCTTGCCCTTGTCACGGTTGCCACCTGCACCACACACGGTGATTATCTTACCTGTCTTGCCTTCCATTACCTCATGGATAGCGTTGAGTACGTTCTCAAGTGCGTCTGGAGTGTGAGCATAGTCAACGAGAGCGGTTACGCCTTCCTCTGAATGGATTGGCTCAAGTCTGCCGGCAACACTCTTCAATGTACTCAAAGTAACGAGAACTTCCTCAGGATCCTTACCAAGCATTACTGCGGCTCCATAGACTGCAAGGAGGTTGCTGACATTGAACTTACCAATAAACTGCACACCTACTTCCTTACCGTTTACATCGAGATACATACCCTCGAAGTGGCACTCGATAATCTTTGCGTGGAAGTCTGCAAGTGTGCGTATAGAGTATGTCTTAACTGTAGCCTTGGTGTTCTGAACCATCACCATGCCGTTCTTGTCATCAGCATTGGTAATAGCAAAAGCACCCTTAGGCATATCGTCGAAGAACTTCTTCTTTGCATCACGATAGTTCTCCACAGTTTTGTGGTAGTCCAAGTGATCGCGAGTAAGGTTAGTGAACATACCACCAGCGAAGGTCAATCCACCGATACGCTTCTGAGCGATAGCATGACTTGAACACTCCATGAAAGCATACTCACAACCTGCAGCTACCATCTTACCGAGCAACTCATTGAGCTCAATAGGATCAGGAGTGGTGTGATCTGTTGGATAAGCCTCACCTTCTACATAGTTGCAGACAGTTGAGAGCAAACCGCATTTATGTCCCATCTTACGGAACATATTATATAATAAGGTGGCGATAGTGGTTTTGCCATTAGTACCAGTCACGCCGACAAGCTTCAGTTTTGAGGTTGGGTTGCCGTAGAATGTTGTAGCTACCTGACCCACGATATCCTCTGTGTCAGCTACTTGAACATAAGTTACGCCCTCCTTTAACTGCTCTGGAAGTTCCATGCAGAGAATGGCAGTAGCACCAAGTTCCTCAGCCTTAGGGATAAATTTATGTCCATCCACCTGAGTACCACGCATAGCGATAAACAGATGACCGTCAGTCACTTTACGTGAGTCGATATTGACTCCCTTGATGTCACATTCAGCATTACCTGTAATACTGATAGTGGCTATGTTCTTTAGTAATTCATTCAGTTTCATAGTTTTATGAATTTACTATTAATATGTTTAGTTTAAAATCAGTTCAATTTTCTGACCTTTCTTCACAGGCTTGCCTTGAGCGATGCTCTGCTGCATCACACGGCCTCTGCCTTTGATAGCGACCTTCATTCCGCGGCTTTCAAGAATGAATACGGCATCACGTGCACCCATACCTATTACGTCAGGCATCTGGTTTCTTGGAGTAGTTGTAGCCTTTTCGAGCTTAACCTCCTTATCATCACTTTTAGCTGAGCCCCATATTGGATTGCCGTTTGCATAACTGCCGTTCCAGCCACCTGCTGTCTTCATGCCCAGTTTTGAGAGAACATAATCAGCTGCGAGGATGTTTCCTCTCTTTACATCTGGAACGAAGCGTGAAAGCTCATCCTTTGCTGCCTTACTTGGATATCTGATGTTCTTTGCCATGATACCCTCGGCAATATCGTGGAATACCTTACCACTCATCAAACCACCAGAAGCTGGAAGACCAGACTTCTGAATACATACAATACAGCTGTATTTTGGCTTTTCAGAAGGGAAGTAACCGCAGAAACTCAGAAGATAATCTACTATACCACTCTTGTAGCTACCATTATGAGCCTTCTGGGCAGTACCAGTCTTACCTGAAACAGAGAATGCTCTTGAACCGGCAGTCTTACCAAGACCTACGTGAACAACCTTGAAAAGGATGTCCTGAATAGTCTCCAGAGCATACTTATGACAAATCTGCTCCTTGATAACCTCTACGGGATATTCCCTTACAACCTCACCGTCTCTCTCTACACGAGTGACGAAGCGAGGCTTCACCATCTTACCACCATTGGCAATGGCATTGTAGAGGGTGAGAGTTGAGATAGGTGGAACCTGAGTCTCATAGCCGATACTCATCCATGGAAGAGCTGTCTTACTCCAGTTCTGCCAATAGCGACCAGTCTTATCCTTCTTTGGGAAACGGATACGAGGTGCGCTATATTCAGGGAAAGGCAGTTTCAGGTCTGTTGCCAAACCGAGTCGGTGTATGCCCTCAACGAACTTCTCAGGGTTCTTGCCATAGAACTTATCAATGAGTACGCTGACACCAATATTCGAACTCACCTGAAGAATACGTGACACGTTAATCTTTCCATAGCCACCATTATGCCAGTTATGGTCACGCATCTTTGCTCCATGCATCTCCAGAATACCACCACCTGTATCAACAAAGCAGTTGGCTGTATCTGGAATGAAACCATCCTCAAGAGCAGTAATGATACTTGCGGTCTTGAACACAGAACCTGGCTCAAGCAAGTCGGCAATAGCATGGTTACGGCCTTCGTAATAGTTTCCAAGTGAGTCTCGGTCAAGGTTTACCATTGCTTTGATATCACCTGTCTCAACTTCCATAACGATAGCCACACCCGTATATGCATTATCCTTGATAAGCTCTTTCTTAAGGGCACGCTCTGCAAGGTCCTGAATGCTGACATCGATAGTTGTAACGATGTCCTCACCGTCAACGGCTGCAGTATCACTAATATTAATGAACTTATTCAGCACCTTACGTCTATGCTTGATACCTGGAGTACCAGCAAGTACGGTATCGTAGGCAAGTTCAAGACCTGCATACGCTTTTCCTGTCTCTTTGTAAGCAGAACCAACTATAGATGCAGCCATCGGACCATAAGGCCTGTTTCTAACCATGAACTTCTGGGCATAGAAGCCACTAAGTCCCTGACGTAACTTGAAGATAGGCAGTTTCTTAACCTCTGTGTACTGCATGTAAGGAATACGCTGCTTCCACACAGGCCATGCTCTGTGGTGCTTGCCTGTAGTAGCAGATTTCCATGCATAGCCGTCTTCAAGATTCTGAAGGAAATCAGCAGCCGAACGGCTAGGGAATATCTTATGCAATCCCTGGCAAAGAGCCTTTAACTCCTTGGTTGGCTGTCCTTTTGCATCATGCCAGAGTGTATCACATTTAGACTCACGAATAGCCTCGAAGTCCATGTAGATACGATATTCTGGGAGGTTACAAGCCAACTGCTGTCCACCAGCACTCAGGATATTACCTCTTGTAGGCTCAATGATAACACTATCTTTCTTTACCTGAGCAGCAACAGCCATCCAGTAGGATCTTTCTGCCGTCATGACATAGAAGGCACGACCCAATACTGCAATAGCGACGAATGTCATCACTACTGCAACAAGGGAGTATCTTGTCATTGACTTTCTATTGTCAAACTGCTGTTTCATTTACTCAGGTATGTTAATTTTATATGGTGGATCCTTTGGAATCTGCAAGGTACTGTCACCTTTCTGTTCCAACATCTCCATAATGTTACTTTCCCTACTTTTCTCCGTCAAGAAGCTTGTCACAACGGTGGCCTTATATCTTATCGATGTAAGTTGTTGTTCCATACGGTCAATCTCCACCATCTTCTGTTGACATTGATAACGGCATGTTATATATATAATAAGGAAGAGAGTGATGAGCAGAACCAGTTTGATCTGCCTCTGGATGACATGCGCCAAGATAGCACCACCAAGCGTCTTACTTAGTGAGAAGTTAGACGGTGGCTGTGTCTCTGACTCTTGCGCTTCCTGCTCAACGATTTCCTCGAGAGTCTTTGCACCGAGATCTATACCTTCTTCAGGCTCCTGGCTGTTTTCCTTGAGATCCTTATCTATCTTATCATCTATTTCAGCTGTTGCTGCCTTGATTGACTCTTCCTTGACAGATGCAATCTCTTCCTGCACCGCAGCCTCTTCAGCTGGTGTAGGAGTAATAGTGAGTTCTATATCCTTATCGTCTTGCATCTCTTATTCGTTTTGATTGTCAATTTTAGCCGCAATTCTCAACTTAGCACTTCTTGAGCGAGGGTTATCCCTTTGCTCGTCATCATTAGGTACGATGACCTTGTTGTTGACTGCCTTATAAGGAGTGCTGACCCTTCCGTAGAAGTCTTCGTTTCGCTTTCCTTCCACGTTGCCAGTCTTTATGATGTTCTTTACGATTCTATCCTCCAAACTGTGATACGTAATCACCGATAGTCTGCCGTCTTCACCCAACCACTCTGTTGCTGCGTAGAGCATCTCACGCAAGGCATCCATTTCATGGTTTACCTCTATGCGCAGAGCCTGAAAGAGCTTTGCCATATCCTTCTTCTCACGTTCACGCTTGAAGAATGGTTCTACAGCCTTTAGGAAGTCCTGAGTCGTCTGTATCTTCTCTTGCTGGCGATACTTCACGAGTGCCGAGGCAATCTTACGTGAGTTCTTCATCTCACCATAGAGATAGAAGATATCCGCCAGACGTTCTTCTTCGTAATTGTTCACGATATCAGCGGCCGTCATACCAGCACGCTTGTTCATTCGCATGTCGAGCGGGGCATCAAAGCGGAAAGAGAAACCACGAGTCTCATCATCAAAGTGATGTGACGAGACACCGAGGTCAGCCAGAAGTCCGTCAATATGATCCACGCCATAATATCTCATCCAGTTACTCAGGTATCTGAAGTTGCTCCTCACAAAGGTGAAGTTCTCGGGTGCTTCCCCGATGTTCTGCTCGGCATCAGCATCCTGATCGAAACTGAAGAGTCGTCCTGTACCATTCAGTCTTCGAAGAATCTCTCGGCTATGGCCACCTCCTCCGAAAGTAACATCTACATAGATGCCTCCCGGACGGATATCCAGACCGTCGATACTCTCATTTAGCAAAACTGGAATATGATACATTGCGTTAATTACAAATTACTTGTTACGAATTACTTAGTTGCCTTTAACTTTTGGGGTTGCTTATCTTGTTATCAAAAGGCTTCTCCTTCTGGAGGTTGAGGGCTCATTAACTCCTCCAGAGCCTTACCGAAGTCCTCAGCATCCATAAACGGCTTGCTATCTTTACCACCAGCCCAGATCTCGATTGTATCACCTACACCGAGGAAACGAACCACTTGGGTAATGCCTACCATCTCCTGATAGCGACGAGGTATCAGCATTCTACCACTTGCATCAAGATTTACAAGTTCCACATCTGACACAAACTGACGGTAAATCTGCTGGTGCTGCTTGTTCCAGCGGTTGAGTCGTGAGCGAAGACTATCTACTTGCTCATTCCACACGCTTTCCGGATATAGCACGAGACAATCCTGGAACACATCCTTGCGCATGACAATCTGGTCTTCGCCCGATGCTTGTAGCACCTTACGAAAACCAGCAGGAAGGAACACACGTCCCTTACTGTCTGCCTTTGCCTCTATGTTGCCTAAGAATCTCATTTATAGCTATATAATAACACGCACGTTAATTTTATATTAAATTTGCGTTCAAAATTACACATTTTTCCCCACTTTCCACCACATTTCCCCACTTTTTTTCTGATTTTTAATTTTTTTTTGTTTTCGGGAAAGAAATAGACAGAAAACCAGATGTGTTTTTGAGCGTTTATCCGTAGCTTTTCTTCCCATAATCCTCCGAAGATACTCCATCGATACTCCATCGATACTCCATCGTTCCTCCATCGAAACGATGGACCAGCGATGGAGTAGCGATGGACAAGCGATGGAGTAGGTACGGAGTCAGAACGGAGTCAAGGCGGAGGTAATGCCCCCTTATAATGTCAAAAAATGTTAGGATATTTTGTGTTCTGCAAGTTATTTCGTAATTTTGCACGATTATTCGCGTATTAGCTATAATTCGAAATCAAGGTAAAATGAGCATAACATCCATAGCAAGACTATACTTCCTCAAAAGGCAGAAGGAACTTGAGCGCCACATGAATGAAGGCGCCCAGATGCAGCATGATGTCCTTATGAATCTGCTTCGCCGTGCAAGCGACACAGAATACGGAAGAGATCATATCTTCAACATGACAAGGTCATACGAAGACTTTGCCCATAACGTACCTGTCAATACCTACGAGGAACTGAAGGGTGACATTGATCGTATGCGTCATGGTGAGAGGGATGTCCTTTGGCCAGGAACCGTGAAGTGGTATGCCAAGTCATCTGGTACGACTAACGATAAATCAAAGTTCATTCCTGTTAGTGCCGACGGACTCAAACACATTCATTATCAGGGAGGTAACGATGCTGTGGCTATGTATCTTCAAAATAATCCGAAGAGTCGTTTGTTCGATGGTCGTTCGCTCATTCTTGGTGGTTCACACTCACCAAACTATAATGTTGCGGGCTCACTTGTAGGCGACCTTAGTGCTATTCTTATCGAGAATATCAATCCAATCGTAAACCTTGTTCGCGTGCCAGATAAGAAGACGGCATTGATATCTGATTTTGAGGTGAAGCGTGACCGTATTGCTCGCCAATGTCTTGATAAGGACATAACAAATATCTCGGGTGTTCCATCATGGATGATGTCTGTGCTGATGAGAGTCATGGAACTATCTGGTAAGAAACACCTGGAGGAGGTATGGCCAAATCTTGAGGTGTTCTTCCATGGAGGTATTGCCTTCTCTCCTTATCGCAGTCAGTATGAGCAACTTATCACTTCTCCAAAGATGCATTACATGGAGACATACAATGCATCAGAAGGTTTCTTTGGATTGCAGAATGATCCTAACGATAAGTCAATGCTCCTGATGCTCGATTATGATGTCTTCTATGAGTTCCTTCCAATGGATGAGTTTGGCAAGGATAATCCGAATATCGTGCCACTTGAAGGCGTTGAAATCGGCAAAAACTATGCTATGCTTATCAGCACTTCATGCGGACTTTGGCGCTATATGATTGGCGATACCGTTGTATTCACATCAACCAATCCATACAAATTCTATATCTCTGGTCGTACTAAGCATTTCATCAACGCATTCGGTGAAGAGCTCATCGTTGACAATGCCGAGAAAGGACTTCAGTTTGCTTGTCAGAAATGTAATGCTGAAGTACGTGAATATACAGCAGCTCCTGTCTTTAGAAGTGAGGGCGTAGTGCCTCACCATCAGTGGGTTATCGAGTTCTCAAAGGAACCTGCTGATATGGATGAGTTTGCTGATGCACTCGATTCTAAGCTTCAGGAACTCAACTCAGATTATGAGGCAAAGCGTTATAAAGATATCAATATGGTTTGCCTGAAGATTGTTAAGGCACGTCAGGGACTCTTTGAAGAGTGGATGAAGAGTCGCGGAAAACTCGGTGGTCAGAATAAAGTGCCAAGACTCTCTAATTCAAGAGATTACGTAGAGTCATTAATAGAGATGAACAATAAATAAGAAGAATGAAACTCGTAAAATACCTTATATTCTTGCTGACAATAACCTCAGTTGCTTCTTGCGCTCGCATGGGAGCACCTGATGGAGGTTGGTATGACGAGACACCACCACGTGTTGTCAGTACTTATCCTTCTGATAGAGGCATCAACAGCAAGAGCAACAAGGTGATCATCAATTTTGATGAGTATATCAAGCTTGAGAATGCCAGCGAGAAAGTTGTAATATCTCCACCCCAGGCAGAAATGCCAGAGATTAATGCTGCTGGTCGTCGCATCATAGTGGAACTCAAAGACCAACTCAAGGATAACACAACTTATACTATCGATTTCTCAGATGCCATCGTTGATAATAACGAGGGCAACCCACTTGGCAACTATACATATAGTTTCTCAACTGGTAATCAGATAGATACACTCGAGGTGTCTGGTACTGTACTTGCAGCAGAGAATCTTGAGCCAGTAAAGGGTACGCTTGTAGGACTTTATAAACTCTCTGACAATCAGGTTGATAGCATCAAGAATGGAACTCCTGTATCTGAATTCGACTGGATGTTCTCCCAAGAACCTCTACTTCGTGTTTTCCGTACTGATTCGCGAGGTCATTTCGTAATCCGTGGCATTGCTCCTGGCTCATATCGCGTAGTTGCCTTGACTGATATGGATGGTAACTTTATGTATTCTCAGGCAGCAGAGGCGATTGGATACAACTATGACATCGTTGTTCCTACATGTGCACCAGATATGCGTCAGGACACAATTTGGTCTGATACTATTCATATCCGTGACATCAAGCAGGTACCATACACACACTTCCGTCCAGACAATATCGTTCTCCGTCAGTTCGTTAAAGAACAGGTTGATCGTTTCTTCCTCAAGACTGAGCGCAAGGAGGCAAATATGTTCCAGCTGTTCTTTAGTGGTTCAAGCCACATGCTACCGCAGATTAAGGGACTAAACTTCGATGAAACCGACGCTTTTGTAGTTGAACACACTCCAAAATTGGACACTATAACATATTGGATCAAGGATTCTGCCCTTATCAATATGGATACTTTAAGAGTCATTGTCAATTACGATGCAACTGATAGTCTTGGTAATCTTGCAGTAGTGAACGACACATCCGAGATTCTCTCAAAGCAACCTTACGAGAAGCGCCAGAAGCAGTTGAAGAAGGAAATAGAGGAATGGAAGAAGAATCTGGAGAAAAAGCGTAAACGTGCTGAAGAAGTAACAGATACCATATATCGTAGCAAGCCTCTTGAACCTAAATATGAATTCAATCAGCAGATAGCTCCAGATCAGAGCATCTATATCAACATACCAACTCCTATTGCAAAGATAGATACATCTGCCATCCATCTCTATATCAAGCAGGATGACAAATGGTATAATGATCGCTTTGCCTTGCGCCAAAGACAGACGGAGAATGCCACTCCACGAAATCTTGAGATTATAGCTGAATGGCGTGCAGGTGCAGAATACAGCTTTGAGGTTGACACACTTGCGTTTACCGACATCTATGGTAACACCTCCAATCCTTATAAATCTGGTATCAAGGTAAAGACAGAAGATGAATTCAGTTCACTCTTCGTCAAGCCACACTATCCAGACATGGATTCTCTCTCCGTCATCATCCAGATGATAGATAATAGCGAGAAAGTAATAAAGCAGTCGCTTGTCATCGATGGAACCGCTGAATTCTACTATGTTGTTCCTGGAGATTATTATCTCCGTGCCATCATAGATACTAATAATAATGGCAAGTGGGATACTGGCAACTTCGATGAGAATCTTCAGCCAGAAGAGGTTTATTACTATTTTGAGAAGGTTTCTTGCCGAGAGAAATGGGATGTGACACGTGAATGGAATCTTCAGGATCGTCCACTCGACAAACAGAAACCTGGTGCTATAACCAAGCAGAAAGCAGATAAGCAAAAGACAATCAAACAACGTAATGCTGATCGTGCTCGAGAGTTAGGTGTCAGAGCGCCAGAGAGGTTTTAAGTGAAGAGTTAAGAACGAAGAGTGAAGAATTTGAGTTTGTATTGATAGTCCACTGCGGTTAGTACTCCCTTCATCGGGAAGGTTGGGGTGGGGGCTTGTAACTTAAATTCTTCACTCTTCACTTTTCACTCTTAACTCTTAACTCTTAACTCATAAGGTATAGGGATTTTCCCCCATATGAATAGGGAAATAAAGTAGAGTACAATCTCTTGAATCACTATCTTTGCACTCAGAAAATGCTTCCTTATATCCCCATAATGGCTGATTGGAGGCTTAATGTAAGAATAGTTAAATGATAATAGTACATTCTTGCTCTGGCAAGCATCTCTGCGAACTGAGCGGTACATGGTAAATAGTAAATGAAGTTATGAATAAGAAAATAGCAACCCTACTTATATTCTTCTCCATGCTCATCTGCGGTCAGGCAAATGCGCAATGCAACATACCAAACAAGGCATTAAATGGTAATGAGAAGATAAACTACAATCTGTACTTCAACTGGAAGTTCATTTGGGTGAAGGCAGGTACGGCAAATATGTCAACGGTTTATAGCACCTACAATGGTACTCCATCATTCAAGTGCAGTTTGACAACCACTACTTCATCCAAGGTAGATAAGTTCTTCCGCATGCGTGATACCCTGCTCGTACATTCATCACGCGAGATGGCACCATTGTATTACAAGAAGGTGGCACATGAAGGAAAACGCTACTATGTTGATGAGGCAACCTATACCTATCCAAATGGTAAATGTGCAGTCTCAATGCATCATTTGCATTCAAATGGTGCGGTTTCATCGGAGAAAAAGACCTATGATCATTGCGTTTACGACATGCTTAATATCTTCCTTCGTGCACGTAATTTCGATGCAACCAACTGGAAGGAAGGACATGTAGTGAACATCGATATCACTGGTGGCTCTGAGCTCACTAAGGCAAAGCTCATCTATCGTGGTAAAGATAAGGTCAAAGCGGATAATGGCACCAAGTATGACTGCCTCGTCCTCTCCTATGTAGAAAAAGATGGCAAGAAAGACAAGGAAATAGTCCGTTTCTTCGTTACTGACGATGTAAAGCATATCCCTGTTCGTCTTGATATGTTCCTCAAGTTTGGTTCTGCCAAGGCATTTCTCGCATAATATCTTAGCAACACAAAGAATGCAGCCACCATATCAAAGTGATATAGTGGCTGCATTTCTTTTGTCTCTTGTTTTTCGATTTGCTTAGTTGTTCAAAACAATCTTCGATGAAAATTTCTTGTATATTCTTATATTTTCGATGGCAAATTATTTGTGCAAGGTTTGTGTCCGTCTTTTGACCGATGCACGTATCTGATTTCTGAGTGCAAACTTAGGCTC
>DCJC01000042.1:47372-103799 GCA_002317355.1 Prevotellaceae bacterium UBA1710
GACGTCTCCGATTTCTGAGTGCAAAATTAGTGTAATTCACACACTTCCTTGTGTAATTTTTCGTCAACTTTTTGTATTTTTTCGTCAAAATGCGATAAAATGGGATTTTTTGAGTAATTTTGCACCATATTTCAAGAAAAATGCAGAAGAAATCCATCATAGGTTACGGTTCTTTCATCCTTGTTTTGTTGGGAGTGCTCAGTGCTTTCGGCCCATTTGTAACCGATATGTATCTCCCGGCATTGCCTCAGTTGCAAACATTCTATGCAACTGATGCATCAACCGTGCAGCTTAGCTTGTCAGCAAGTATGCTCGGTCTTGCACTCGGACAGATATTTATTGGTCCGGTAAGCGATAAGTATGGACGTAAGCCTCTCGTCATCATTTCTCTTCTGATATTCATCCTTTCTACCCTTGCATGTCTTTGGGCACCTTCGATACATGTCTTCGTGGCACTACGCTTCATACAGGGCATTGGTGGTGCAGGAGGTATAGTGCTGAGCCGAAGCGTGGCAACCGATCGCTATTGGGGTGAGAAACTTGCAAAGATGATGGCGATAATAGGTGCTATCAATGGTATTGCACCTGTTGTAGCACCCGTAGCAGGTGGAATGATGACTGATAGCATCGGCTGGCGTGGTATCTTTACGGCATTACTTGCTATTGGAGTTCTATTGCTCATTGCCTCGTGTTTCATGAAAGAATCTCTTGCAGCAGAGAAACGTTCAGATGAAGGATTGATACGAACCTTTGCTTCCTTTCGTAAGATTCTCTCCAATCCTCGATTTGTAAACATCTGGCTGCAATATGGTTTCTGTGGAGGAACATTCTTCGCCTATATCTCATCCTCGCCATTCGTTATTCAGCAATATTACGGTTATTCTGCCTTTGCATATAGCATAATCTTCGGTTTCAACGCTATACTCATCGGTTTGGGGTCTGCTGTTTCGGTGAAGTTCAGGACACCTATGCACAGCACTCTATCAGGCGCCATAGGCATCCTCATCTCTGCTCTCTGTGAATGTTTTGTCATGCTGGCAGATGGACCGTTTTGGGCATACGAAATATTTGCAGCATCACTTCTCACTTGCATAGGTTTATGCTTTACCAGTTCGACGGTAATAGCACTCAACGAGGAACACGATAATGCTGGTGCAGCTTCTGCCCTTGTTGGTGCTGTGATGTTCGCCTTCGGCTGTATCGTTACTCCACTTGTAGGTCTTGGCACTATCACTCATTCATCAGGTTTCGCCTTTGTTGGTTGTGGAATCATGTCTCTCATATTCTGTTTGAGAGCAAAAAAATAAATGGTAAATGAAGAGATTTTCATTTACCATTTATAATGTCTTGTAATCCTTATATTTTAGATTTCCTTAAACACCTCGTTAATCATTACCAGCATACCGCCGATATGCTGAAGAAGAGCATTGCTTGTAATAGGAGTAATGACAGTTGGCTGATCCATATAACCGTTTCTGAGATTAGCATAAGCCTCCTCAAAGTTGGCAAATGGCACAACACCATCAGGATTTGAGTGGAGAAGCTTCAAACGATACTGAGGCTTCCAGCCTTTGCAGAGATTCTGGCGATCCATCATCTTAAGCAGACGATCAAGATGCTCTGGATTAGCATTGAGATAATCGAAGTTGAGAATTTTGTCGAGAGAAGCACCACTCCACTTCAGCATCATATCAGCGATATTCTCCTTGTTCTGACGAATAGCCTGAGGAACACCTGTCTTAAGAGCCCAAGGTGTGAAGAAATCCTCATACTTAATGCCTTTCAACTCCTCTGGATAGCTATTGAACATACTGTTGATAACGGTAGGGATAACTGATGCAAGAGCAAGATCCTTACCCTTCTCAAGGTCGCTGAGATATGTCTCAAAGGTAAGACGGAGGTCATATGGACCATCACCACAATACACCTTCTGCAGATGCAGACTTCTCTGGGTATAGGCATCCAACTGCTGTACTCTTCTCAGCGAAGCCAATGAAACGGCACCACCCTGAGAATAGCCCAGAATATAAGTCTTATAGTTGCTGTCGAGTGAGAGATTCTTCTGCTTGGCATAGTCAAGGAGAGTGAGAAGAGCATCCACGCTTGTACGGCCATGAACCTCAGAGTTGAGATAGAGATCAGGGTGAGAAGCTGTTGAGCCAAGACCGATATAGTCAGGAAGGATACAAAGTGAACCAGTTGCAGCCATCACTGCCTCAACAGATGTATAGTTGGATGGAATCATCATAGCACCAATCTGTGTGCCATGATTGATAAGCATTACATTCTTGATCTTCTTGAAGAGTGGATACACGATGAGTGCAGAAGCCATAACAGGCTTGTTTGCCTCATCGAGAGTTTGGTATGTAACATGCACCGTTTTATATATAGCAGGCACGATGTCGCGGGTTGTCTTGCTATTCTCAAGTTTGTCATAAGACTCCTTGAACGAAGCATTCAACTGTTCAATCTGCTTTGCGTCTGCCTTACCAGAGATACCCATTACAGCATCATCAAACAACTGGTTGTCAGATACCTCATTCTCATCAATGACATTGAAATACCTTGTTGTCACCTCTTGATTTGCAGTGACACCCTGTTCCTGGAAGTCCTCATTTACATCATTGCTACAAGAAGAGAACAATCCAGCCATGAAGGCGCATACGATTAATGCATTTTTTTTCATAAGAATTTTTTAATAATTAAGTATAAGTAATTAAGTTTTAAAATCAATGAAAATCTTTTATGATCACCATGAAGCTAAGTCACGTTTATGATTTCCGGGTGCAAAATTACTGCAATCCATACACTTCCTTATGTAAATTTTCGTCAATTTTTTGTATTTTTTCGTCAAAATGGCGGAATAGACACAAAAAGATGGGCATTCCATGTAGGATGCCCATCTTTTTTCCATCACTCTTCACTTCCAATCTTGCTCTTGAATAGCGCAACATTAGATTTTGAGACAGGGAGAATCTTTTCCGTGCCGAAGATTTGAAGCTTATAGCCGGCAGCATTGCCCGTGACCTGCGTGATGAAGTTTATGTTGACGAGAAACGCACGGTGGATATGAACGAAGAAAGGATGCTGACTCAGCATTTCCTCGATATCCCTGAGCGAACTACGCAGGCGTTTCTGGCAGATGTCCGAGTCGTTGTAGTATATGATGTTCAGATAGTTGGCTACCGACTCGATATATACTATGTCATTGGGATTCACGGTGAGACTCTCACGGCTATCGCCCTTAAGCGTTATCATTTCCTCATGGTCTGATTCTTCCTTAACCTTTGCTTCATGCCCGAGAGCTAATGCATTGTTGATGTCCTCAAGTTCCTTCATCATCAGGTTCTTATGGCGTATCTCACTTATGGTGATGAGCACGATACAAACCACCAGATCTCCCGTGATACATGCTGCCAGACAAGCGTACAACCATTTCAAGGTAAATGTACCATCATGATCCAGGAATGCGTAGTCGAGATAATCGAAGCCATAAAGGACTATCGGATTGCTGAAAAGTAGGAAGATAGTCATTATTGGAACGCAAAGCAGCGAGATATACAAAAACTGTCTGCACCGTACAGATAGCGAATCAGCATAGGAGAAAGGCTTATGCGTTATTTTTGATACTATCGCCGTACATATTATTATGATGACACACGAGACAGCTGCCTGTATGGTTGTCAGTCGGATGATGGTCTCTGTGATGCGGTATTCCCCGAAATACACGGGGTGGAGCGCAAGTATCAGCATCATGTATGCCACCATTGACAGGCAACTGTCCTTTATAAGCTGTGATGGGATTAATTTCATTTTTTAGTACAGTTTTATTTGCAAAGGTACTAAAAAATATCAAATCCTCCAACAATCACATTCTGTTTTTTGCATCTTGACCCGCACCTGTTCCCTTGTACTTACCGTTGGCAGAATTGAATCTGTATGACACACGTAACTGAACAGAAGGTGCACAGCGGTTGTTGCTCTGCTGAACGAAGCAGTTGCCGTAGTCGGAGGATATATAGTTCACACTCTTGTTGAGCATGTCATTCCACGAGAGACGGACATTGAGCGCATCATGCTTGAGAAACGCCTTGCTGACCGCCAACGACATAGTATGCATCGGTTTGGTGATCTTCACCATCAGCATATCGAACGGACTCGTATATTGATAGTCGAAGTCAACCTGCCAGTTGTGCCTTAAACGGAAGGCATTGTTCGCCTGAAGCAGATACATCGGAGTATTGAGTGATACATGGCGCTTACCGCTGTCAGCATAAGGGTCTATGACGGTAGTTGAGAAGAACTGCTTCTGCATACCGATGGTATAGCGCGGATTCCAGATGCCTACGGCTGGTGATGCCACGAGATAGAGATTGAGCCTGTGCAGGGCATCAGCAGCATTGGCATACTGTATCATCGCCACGCCATCATCATTGTATGGATAGCCTTTCTGCTGGATAGTGTTATCAACGACCTCGTATGTTCCCGAGAAGGTGAGCCATTTCCAGTTGGCATTGAGCGATAGCGTCTTCTGAATCTCATTCCTCAGCGTAGGGTCACCCGTCTGATAGGTGAAACGGTTATCATACATTATCTCAGTTGACATCTGGTCGTAGCGTGGACGCCTTATCTTCGTGGTGTAGCCGATGTTCATGCCCACGCCTCCCAGTCTTGTGGAGAAACTGAATGACGGAAACCAGTTATCCTGCACCCTGCTCACATTCTTCTCCTTGTCGTATTCGTTGAGGTAGTCGAAGCATACATGCTCATATCTCATTCCTGCCACGAGATGCCCGAAAGGCAACGCAGCGGCATACTCTGCAAATCCCGATATGTTATTCTCAGTAAGCCTTGCCTTTGACGATGGTATCTCGTCAAGGGAGATGCTATATTCCTCGTTGCCACGGACATAGGTTTCCTCCGTTCCCAACTTGACCGTGCCACGCCAGACCGGATAGGAAAGCACCAGTTTACCGGCACCCATCCTCGATATGCCGTCAGTCATATTACTGATGGCGGCAGGTTCGTTAACGCTCGTCTCCTTGATGCCGGTCTCCTTCTTGCCTCCTTCATCATGGAAGTCGGCATTGAAGTTTATGTTCAGTTTACCGATATTGCCGTCATAGTATATGTTTCCATTGAAAGAATGACTTGCAAGCATCTTGCCCTTGTTGACAGAATACAGATGATCCGTCTTCTCGTCATCGCTGAAAATATCAGCCTCAAGCATCATATCTGTGTCTGAGAAACTGTTTGAACCATAGTTCAACTGGACACCCATCGAATGCTTGTCGCTTATCTGCCAGTTCACGCCACCTTCATAGCTCCAACCGCCACTATGGTTGCGGAAGTCGAGCGTGCCCTTCTGAAGGTTTCTCTTTACATGCCCGTCATTTGCCTTGACGAGAGTGCCTCCATATATGTCGCTTATCTGGTAGGTGCGCTGATTGAAATACACGATTTTCCCGATGAATTCGATGTTTTTCTTACGATAGTTAAGGTCGAGAACCGACCATGAAGGTTCGGTGTCATGATTTTCGTAGATATGCTGTTGTGCCTGACTTGTCAGGGCATAGCTGAAACCTTCGCCCTGACGCTTGACGGTGTGTATCCGTACTACGCACCTCACGTTGCCGCCATATTCAGCACCTGTATTACTTACCACCTCTACTGATTTTATCTCTTCTGACATAAGGTTGCGGAGATCAGAGTTATCGGTCACCTTACGGCCGTTGATGTAGTAGAGAGGTTCTCCACGACCAATCACCTCGAGAGAACCGTTTCTTGACAACATACCGGGAATCTTTGCGAGAACATCAAGGGCATTGCCAGAATGCTCAAGTACCGAGCCTTCTATCGTTGTCACAACGGCATCCCCGTTTATCCTTGTCTTTGGTCGCACCTTGCTGACTACAACCTCATCGAGCATCCTCGCATCAGGTTGCATGGTGATGGTCTGGGGCGCAGAGAATGCAGACACAGGAATATCCCTCGTGGCATAGCCGATAGTAGATATCTGTATGAAAGCATTCTGAGCATCCATGCCCTCAACCTCAAAGCGTCCATCAGCATCCGTTATCACGCCGGCTACAACAGCCGAGTCGGGGAGCGAGCGGAGAGAGACAGTTGTGAACTGCATTGGTTGACCTTTTTCGTCAATTACATTGCCACTTATGCTTTGTGCGCTTAGTGGACATGACATTGCTATTATTCCAAATAGCGAGATAATTAATCTTTTCATTCTTTCTTTTATATCTATCAGTTTTGTAACATTCCATTCATGTGGAAGACACTCGACATTGGAGTTTTCCGCTTGCAAAACTACGATAAAACCGTCATTTTTCCAAGCAAATGGTATAGACGGCTGCATTATGGTATAAATGGAAAAGACTGAAAAAACAGTAGGGATGAGTGGAAAGAGTATGGGATGAATCACCTATTTCCCTTTGTACCTCCTTCTACGAAAAAGGGCATCCTTGCAGCACAACAAGGACACCCTATAAATCATTATGAAACCTCCAAGAAAACGTTTTGTGGAACTTATCTATATCGAAAGAAGACGGTAAATAACCAACACAAAAATGTTCTCAGAAAAAACTTTTTCATACTTTATCCAACACCCTACACCCGAAATCGTGTAACGTACAGGTATTCAATATATTACATGGCTAATTCAAATCGTTTACCCTACACCCACCCTACACCTCTCCCTACACCCGAAACTGTGTATTGTACTGAGGAGCAGTAAGTTACGAGGCTAATTCAAAATGATAATCAAAATAGTGTAGGTTGGTGTAGTTTTCGCCTGTTTTCTTTTGTTTCTTTTAATGGCGAAAGCAACCGTGCTTCTTCTCTGCCTTCGCAGATCCTTCGTTATGCCTTCGCTCTGCCCTCGCTATAAACCCAACAAAGCATATCCATTTGAGCATTTGCATAGGAGGAAAATGGGACTTACATAAGAATCACAACGGATGAGTGGAGGTCGAGAAGAACCATAAAAAAGTTCATCAGGAATTTGGCGTCTCTGATGTATCTTCTCCGAAATCGAGTTCCAACTGAGTATCGACAACACCCTTGAACGTTAGTCGGTGATAAGGCGAAGGTCCTACTTCGCGGATAGCAGCATAGTGCGCCTTGGTTGGGTAGCCCTTATTCTTCTTCCACTGATATGCAGGATATTCCTTATCAATATCGTTCATGTAGTCATCCCTGTATGTCTTTGCGAGTATCGATGCTGCAGCTATAGCAAGGTATTTGCCATCGCCTTTGACGATAGTAGTGTGTGGAAGAGCCTCTGCACCAGCCTTTGCTCTCTCGAAAGGCGCCATGCCATCGGTAGGCTCATAATAAGGCTTGAACTTATTTCCATCAACAATGATTGCCTCAGGACGCACCTTTAGCTGGTCGAGGGCACGATGCATTGCAAGAATCGAAGAATTGAGAATGTTGATCTTATCAATCTCGGCTGCTGTCACTATGCCGACAGCCCATGCCACAGCATCACGCTCTATCTGCTCACGCAGTATGTAGCGCTTCTTCTCTGTGAGTTGCTTGGAGTCATTGAGCATCTCATTCTGATACCCGTCAGGCAATATCACGGCTGCGGCAAAGACCGAGCCGGCAAGACATCCACGCCCTGCTTCATCACATCCAGCCTCAATCTTACCCTCATAAAAGTTATTCTTTAGCATAAGAAGTAAAAATTTTCGGCAAAGATAACAAAAAATTCAGAAAAATCACTACCTTTGTGGGTAAATAAAGAAATCCTGTTATAACAATGAAGAAATACCTGGTCATTTTCGTTCTTCTAACCATATCATTACTCTCCTTTGCCCAGAAGGAAGAGATGAAGCTCGTTACTCTTCGCGCATCAAATATGGAAGTGAAGATAATGAACTATGGAGCTCGTATTCATCAACTTAAATTCCGTGATACCGACCTTGTTCTCGGCTTTGACAGTCTTGAAGAATACACAAGAAACAGGCAGAACTTCGGATCTGTGGTTGGAAGATATATCGGCAGAATACTTGGAGGATACCTTAATATTGACGGCCATGAATTCATGCTTCAGATTCGTCATAACGGCGACTGCTCTCATGGTGGCTCTCCTAACTTCGGCGAACGTTATTGGAAGATTCTCTCACACAACGACACTACCGCTACTCTAAGATATATCTCCCCTGATGGAGAAAACGGTTTTCCGGGTGAACTCACACTCGATGTAACCTATACGCTTACTCAGAAGCAAGATCTTCGTATTGACTATAAGGCAACAACAACCAAGCCTACCGTACTGAATATCGCCAATCACAGTTTCTTCAATATGACTGGTGATCATGCTTCTGACGTTCTTGGGGAAGAACTTTGGTTGGCAGCCGATAGTTTCGCTATTTACGATATGGAGAAACGTGTGACTGGCAAGCTTGCTTCTGTTCATGGTACTCCATTCGACTTCCGCACACCTCATTTGATTGGTGAGAGAATCGAAGATCCAAACCGACAGCTGTATGTCACAAAGGGTTATGACCACTGCTACAAACTTAACACTAATGGTGACCTCTCAAAACCTGCAGCTCGTCTGGTGGATAATCATACAAACATCACTCTCGAGGTCTATACCACCGAGCCTGCACTCCAGATCTACACCGCTAATGGACATAAAGGCAACATGATTGGCAAGGGCGGAAAGCCTCATAACCGCAGAAATGCTATCTGCTTCGAGACTATGCATTTCCCTAACTCTCCTAACAATCCTCAATGGCCTTCAACTCTCCTACGCCCGGGAGAGACATTCAGAAGCACCACGATATTTCATTTTAAATAAAGCCCCTTTCCCGCCCCTGCGGGCACCCTTTGGTTTAGTGAAGAGTGAAAAGTGTAGAGTGAAGAATTTAAGTTTGTCCTATCCGTTAATGACTTATTGCAGTCATAAGTAACTTAAATTCTTCACTCTACACTTTTCACTCTTCACTTATCAGAAATTTGCTTCTGCAAATTTCCATATTATAATCCCCGCCGTCGTTGAAACATTAAGCGAGTGCTTAGTACCGAACTGAGGTATCTCAAGGCAGCCATCACATTCGTCTATAACCTCCTGATGCACACCCTTCACCTCATTACCGAGGACAACGGCAGTTGGCTGGTTATCTGGTGTGAAGTTCTGAAGCATTATCGAACCATGACACTGTTCAACGGCAAGTACCCTATAGCCTTTCTCCTTCAGTTCCCTAACAGAATCAAGAGCATTGGCGAAGTACTTCCACTCAACACTATCCTCTGCACCAAGAGCTGTCTTGTGAATCTCCTGCTGAGCCTTTAACGTGCCATCAGGCGTAGCAGTAATGCCACAAAGGTGTATCGACTCCACACGGAAGGCATCCGCGGTTCTGAAGACGCTACCCACGTTATACAGCGAGCGCACATCATCCAGCACAACCACCAATGGCATCTTATCCGCTTCGTGGAATTCCTCCACCGACATACGGTTCATCTCAAGGATGGAAAGCTTGACTATGCCTTCCTCCTGGGAAGAATGTTTTATTGTATTGTCGCTCATAAAGCATTATCGTTTATCTGGGTGGGCTTAGAACATCTTCCTCACTCTATCAATACCAGCAACAAGAACGTCAATCTCCTCCTTTGTGTTATAGAGAGCAAAGGAAGCACGCACCGTGCCCTGTATTCCTAATCTGTGCATCAAAGGCTCCGCACAATGGTGACCTGTTCTCACGGCAATGCCGAGACGGTCAAGGAGAGTGCCCATATCGAGATGATGGATGTCGCCAACAAGGAAACTGATCACCGCATCCTTATCTGGTGCTGTACCAAAGATTCGCATGCCCTCGATTGCCTGCATCTTCTCCATGGCATACTTGGTGAGCTCCTGCTCGTGAGCCGTGATATTGGCGATACCGAGGTCAAGCATATAGTCGATGGCACGGGCAAGTCCGTGGGTAGCAACATAATCTGGAGTACCTGCTTCAAACTTAAACGGAAGTTCTGCGTAGGTGGTCTTCTCGAAAGAGACAGTACCAATCATCTCACCTCCACCCTGGTAAGGAGGCATCTTCTCAAGCCATTTCTCCTTGCCATAGAGAACGCCGATACCAGTAGGGCCGTACATCTTATGTCCTGAGAAAGCGAAGAAGTCACAATCCATATCCTGCACATCAATAGCAATATGAGGAGCGCTCTGGGCACCATCTACGAGCACAGGGATATCACGCTCATGAGCCTTTCTGATGATGTCCTTAACGGGATTCACGGTACCGAGGACGTTGCTCACATGAGCCACGCTGACAAGCTTTGTCTTCTCAGAAAGCAGTGCCTCGAAAGCCACCATGTCGAGTACGCCTTCATCGCTCATAGGGATGACGCGAAGCACGATGCCCTTCTTCAACGCCTGCAACTGCCAAGGCACGATATTGGAGTGATGCTCCATGGTAGAAACCACGACCTCATCACCTTCCTTCAGGAAACCGTCGCAGAAGGAACTTGCCACAAGGTTCATTGACTCTGTGGTTCCACGTGTGAAGATAATCTCCGATGTCTTCTCTGCATTGATAAACTGACGCACCTTCTCTCGTGCTGCCTCATGGAGGTCGGTTGCCTGCTGTGAGAGGTAATGCACACCACGATGCACGTTAGCATTCACGTTGAGGTATTCCTCACGCATAGCATCGAGCACACAGAGTGGTTTCTGCGTTGTAGCACCATTATCAAGATACACAAGAGGCTTACCATACACCTCTCGTGAGAGAATAGGAAAATCTTCCCTTACCTTATTTATATCGTAGTTTGCCATTTTCTTTCCTTCAAAGGCGTTGCGCCCTATACATCAAATTTAGAGTGCAAAGTTACTCAATAATCCTGAAACCGCCAAATATTTCACGTGGTTCTACTATTTTCAACCACTTTATTAAGCAGCGAAAAGGGTACACGCAAACGGTGTACCCTTTTTATTGTCTGAAAAATCAGTTCAGAAGAACCGATGATTACATTTCGTGATCGAGTGAGTCGTTGAAGTCCTTTGGCTCTGACTCGCTGTTCTCGTTGCGACGCTCACCACGCTCTGGACGAGGACGACGCTCACCACGCTCTGGACGTGGACCACGACGCTCACCGCGCTCTGGACGTGGACGACGCTCACGCTCAACATAACCCTCTGGCTTCTCAACAAGTACACGATGAGAGAGCTTGTACTTACCAGTCTTAGGGTCGATCTCGAGGAGCTTGACAGAAATCTTGTCACCCTCCTTGATACCAGCCTCTTCAACTGTCTCAAGACGCTTCCAGTCGATCTCAGAGATGTGGAGCAAACCATCCTTACCTGGGAGAATCTCAACGAAGCAACCGTAAGGCATGATAGAACGAACTGTTCCCTCGTAAACCTCACCAACCTCAGGGATTGCAACAATACCCTTAATCTTAGCGAGAGCTGCATCGATAGAATCCTTGTTTGGAGCAGAAACCTGTACCTTGCCTACACCGTCGACCTCGTCGATAGTGATTGTAGCACCTGTCTCTTCCTGCATCTGCTGGATGATCTTACCACCAGGGCCGATAACAGCACCGATGAACTCCTTAGGAATCTCGATCTGAACGATACGTGGAACCTGTGGCTTCATCTCCTCACGTGGCTCAGCGATTGTGTCGGTGATGCATCCGAGGATGTGCTCACGACCAGCCTTAGCCTGTGCGAGTGCCTTCTCAAGAATCTCGTATGAAAGACCGTCACACTTGATATCCATCTGAGTAGCTGTAAGACCGTCCTTTGTACCAGTAGTCTTGAAGTCCATATCACCAAGGTGATCCTCATCACCGAGGATATCAGAAAGAACTGCGTACTTATCCTCACCTGGGTTCTTGATAAGACCCATTGCGATACCAGAAACTGGCTTCTTCATAGGAACACCTGCGTCCATGAGGGCGAGTGTACCAGCACATACTGTAGCCATTGAAGAAGAACCGTTTGACTCAAGGATCTGAGAAACTACACGTACTGTGTAAGGGAAATCCTCAGGAATCTGGCCCTTAAGACCACGCCATGCAAGGTGACCGTGACCAATCTCACGACGACCTACGCCGCGCTGAGCCTTAGCCTCACCTGTACAGAATGGAGGGAAGTTATAGTGAAGGAGGAACTTCATGTAGTACTTCTCGAGCGCACCGTCAACCATCTTCTCGTCGAGCTTTGTACCGAGAGTACAAGTTGTGAGAGACTGTGTCTCACCACGTGTGAAGATAGAAGAACCGTGAGGCATTGGAAGTGGAGAAACCTCGCACCAGATAGGGCGGATCTCATCAGTCTTACGACCATCGAGACGGATACCCTCATCGAGGATACAACGACGCATAGCGTCCTTCTCTACATCATGATAGTACTTGTCTGCGAGAGTATTCTTCTCCTCGAGCTCGTCCTCTGTGAGGTCAGCGTGAGCAGCAGCATACTTCTCCTTGAACTCTGTGATGATAGCCTCGAAAGCCTCTGCGCGAGCGTGCTTCTCGAGAGCCTGCTTAACTACGTCGTAAGCCTTCTGGTAGCACTCAGCCTTGATCTGCTCCTTGAGCTCGTCGTCGTTAACCTCGTGGCAGTACTCACGCTTAACGTCAGTACCAAGTTCCTTCATCAATTCATTCTGGAGCTCACACATTGGTTTGATAGCAGCATGAGCGGCCTTGAGAGCGTTGAGGAGGTCAACCTCCTGAACTTCCTTCATCTCACCCTCAACCATCATGATGTTCTCAGCTGTAGCACCTACCATGAGGTCCATATCAGCTTCCTTCATCTGCTCGAAGGTTGGGTTGATAACATACTCGCCATTGATACGAGCAACACGTACCTCAGAGATTGGGCACTCGAATGGGATATCTGAACATGCCAATGCACAAGAAGCAGCGAATCCTGCAAGTGCATCAGGCTGATCTACGCCGTCGGCAGAGAAAAGGATCACGTTAACATAGACTTCTGCGTGGAAGTCGCTTGGGAACAGTGGACGGAGCGCACGGTCAACAAGACGACATGTAAGGATTTCCTCATCACTTGCCTTACCCTCACGCTTTGTGAAGCCACCAGGGAAACGACCTGCAGCAGCATACTGCTCACGATACTCTACCTGCAGTGGCATGAAATCTGTTCCAGGAACTGCATCTTTAGCTGCACAAACAGTAGCAAGGAGAACTGTGTTACCCATCTTGAGGGTACATGAGCCGTCTGCCTGCTTTGCGAGCTTACCGGTCTCAATGGTGATCTGACGACCATCAGGAAGAGAGACTGTTTTTGAAATTACGTTCATCGTAATAGAAAAATTTTTATTGTCTTATTATACATCAAAGCATGGACCTTTTCCATGCCAAAAACTAAAATCCGTGCAAATTTAAATATAAATTGTTACATTACCAAATTTTCCAGCAATAATTTTGTGTTTTTCCCACAATTTACAAAAAAGCGTACAATTATTGCATTTTTCCCATTGATTTCCAATTCCCAAGAACTCAAGTTCATCTTCCGTTGATCTACCGTAGTAAACTCAGTGAACCTCCCATTTTTCTACCATACTTAGATAGGACCTTCACTGAGTTTACTATGGAATATCCTACCGCCTTCTACAGACGTAAATCAAATGCTCTCCAGCATCATTCGTTGTTGCAAAGAGATAGACATCACCTCCATCCTTAACCTTTAATCTCTTACGCAATTGCTCGGGAGATAGCGGGAAATTACGGGTTGCGATATTTGCACTTTCTATGCCCGAGAGAGCTGATTTGAGTTCTTTCTTGTTCATGCTTGTCACACGTTCAATAATAAATACGCGACCGGGGAAAGCCTCAACATCATCACCTCCAACAAAGAGATGGGAGTTTTTTCCTATCTGCCTCAAGCCGAATGTGTTCTCTATCTCAGTAAAGCATCCTGCCTTCATTATAGAGGCGTTCGGGACGAATAGGTGTTGGGTGATGGGTGTTGGGTAATAGGTGGTAGGTGATGGGTGTTGATGGTTTGGGTTATAGACAAACACCTCATCATCATTGACACAATACACCTCAAGAGGGGTTTCGTATCTCTCAGAAAGCACGAGCAGAAGTTCCTTGCATTCATTCTGAGTAGAGACAATATGCACTTGCTTAACAGCATTTCCCGAAGCAGAAGCACGATTGATGTCTTCTACTGTTTGGTGCCAATCGAGCATAGGCGACAGCTTCACCATCACAACGGCTACCGTCTGCAATAATTCCCCGATGAAATCGAGGATATTAGGGGTACAATCGCCTATTGCATAGGTTCTGTTGCCGTTGTTGTCACGACGAGCAGGGTCGATGAAGATTACCGTTTCCTTATCTTTCAGGAAAGGCAATTCGAGAGGGCTTTCGAGTTCCTTGCAGAGAACATTAGCATGAGGCAAACCGAGCAGGGGAAAGTTATGCTTAGCTATCTCGCAGAGGTGCTCCTGCCGCTCAACGTAGGTGGCCTCAGCAAAGCCTTGCGCAAGATATGAGAAATCTACACCGAAGCCGCCGGTGACATCGATGAAATGGGCGGAATTCGCGGAGATGCCAGGGCATGAATGCCCAGGAACGATGGCAAGAACGGTGGCGAGCACTTGCTGCTTGTATTTCGCGGTTTGCTCAGAAGAGCATTGCTCCATCGAGATATGGGGAGGGAAGACGAGGAAATGCGTTTCATCAGCACCCTCGGAAAGAACTTTATCAGCCATCCCGAACCATGAAGGAAGCTTGGTGCGAGCCATCTGCCTTCCGGCAATCTGGTCAAGGGCAAAGGTGAGGTCAAGATCCTCGGTTCTCTTTGCAGAGAGCGCGAGTTTCCTCACATCATCATTTGCATGTCTTGAGACAAATTCGAGAGTGGCTTCTGATATCTTCATTTCACTATTGTTTTCGAGTGACTAATTTCTTTTCCGCCACAAATTTAATATAAATAGACGAAAAACGAGAATTATATGCTGATATTTTTTGCCCATTCAAGAAAAATGAGTAACTTTGCCCTCATGACAGAAGACTTCAACATACACGAAGAACGCGTATCTAATTCCGAGAAGGAGTTTGAGAAAGCATTACGCCCGCTGCAATTCGAGGATTTCAGCGGACAGAAGAGCGTGGTTGAGAATCTGCAGGTCTTTGTTGAAGCAGCAAAGTTCCGCGGAGAACCTCTTGACCATACCCTACTCCACGGCCCTCCAGGTCTTGGTAAGACAACTCTCAGCAACATCATAGCAAACGAGCTTGGCGTGGGCTTCAAGCTCACTTCAGGTCCTGTGCTCGATAAGCCTGGTGACCTTGCTGGCATTCTCACTTCACTCGAAACCAACGATGTACTGTTCATCGACGAGATACATCGCTTGTCGCCAGTCGTGGAGGAGTATCTCTACTCTGCAATGGAAGACTATCGCATTGACATTATGATAGATAAGGGTCCGTCAGCCCGCTCTATACAGATAGACCTCAACCCTTTCACACTCATTGGTGCAACTACCCGCAGCGGACTTCTCACAGCTCCTCTGCGTGCCCGTTTCGGCATCAACATGCACCTTGAGTATTATGATCCGGAGACTCTCTCACGCATCATAAAGCGCTCTGCCCGACTGCTCGGAATGCCTATCAGCGACGAGGCAGCAGACGAGATATCACGCCGTTCACGAGGCACGCCACGTATCGCCAACGGACTCCTCCGTCGTGTTCGTGACTTTGCCCAGGTAAAGGGTAACGGCAAGATAGACACAAAGATAGCACAGGTGGCACTCACAGCCCTCAACATCGATGAATACGGCCTTGACGACATCGACAACAAGATTCTCACCACCATCATCGACAAGTTCCAGGGAGGTCCTGTGGGCATCGGCACTATCGCCACAGCCATCGGTGAAGATGCAGGTACCGTGGAGGATGTCTATGAACCTTACCTCATCATGGAAGGTTTCCTCAAGAGAACATCAAGAGGACGTATGGCAACCGAACTTGCCTACACCCACCTCGGAAGGGATATGTATCGCACAAACAGCAATATCATAAGTCCATCATTCTTCGATTAGGCGTATGAAGACAGCACTATTCACTGGCACGTTCAACCCATTCACTATCGGTCATGCTGACATAGTAGAACGTGCCCTCAAGCTATTCGACAAGGTTGTAATCGGCATAGGCTATAATCCTGACAAGGGTTCAAAGGAAGGATTCCTGAGCCCAGAGATTGAAGCACGCGTAGAGACAATCAGGAAGGTGTATGAGAATGACCCACGAGTGATCGTAGAGGCATATTCCGACCTTACCGTAGATCTCGCAGCACGACATAATGCCGTTGCAATCGTCAAGGGAGTGCGCTCTGTCAAGGACTATGAATACGAACGTGATCAGGCAGACTTCAACAAACTGCTCAGCGATGGTCTGGATACTATCCTCTTCTACTCTCGCCCGGAGTTGTCGGCACTTTCCTCAAGTGTTGTGAGAACGCTGGAGATGTTCGGAAAGGATGTGAGCAAGTTCGTTGCTTCGCCTTCAAATAAAAACAGCAAATAACGTAAGTTCGATGAATTAAGAGTTGCTTTCGCCATCTAAAAAAACAGAATAAAACAGATCAAAACCAAATAAAACAATTGTTTTCTTTTGTTTTCCAAGGTTTTCTTTTGTTTTTTTAAAACGCGACAGCAACTGGTCGAACTCACTTTAAATAGTAAATCGTCAAATAGTAAATCCCACTAAGATGATTACATATTCTTCAGAAAACGTAAAGATGCCGAAGATTCGCAAGCGCGACACTTCTGCATGGATCAAGGAGGTAGCAAAATCCTACGGCCGTAAGATTGGCGAGGTAGGTTATCTGTTTGTTGACGACGAGAAGATTCTTGAAGTCAACAACGAATATCTCGGTCACGACTACTATACCGATATCATCACATTCGACTATGACGAGGGTGACCAGATAAATGGTGACCTCGTGATTAGTCTCGATACGGTGAAGAGTAATGCAGAGCTCTTCGGAAAGACCTATGAGGAAGAGCTTTTCCGAGTTATCATCCACGGAATTCTGCACCTCTGCGGCATCAACGACAAAGGCCCTGGTGAGCGAGAAATCATGGAAGCTGCCGAAAATAAGGCTCTCGAATTGGCAAAAAGTGTTAATTTGTTAGCAAAATAAGTACTTTTCTGCAAATTTTTCTATCAAAACGTTGCATAATTCAGGTTTATTGAGTACTTTTGCTTACAATTTGAGTCAAATACAAGACAACAAGTAAGAAGAACCTATTATTACTCTTTAAATAAAGATGGAAAAAATTGACAGACTGGACAAAAAGATTCTGAGCATCCTCGCTCTCAATGCGCGTATTCCTTTCAAGGACGTAGCAGCAGAATGCGGAGTATCACGTGCGGCTATCCACCAGCGCGTACAGCACCTCATCGAGGATGGTGTGATTACTGGTAGTGGTTTCGATGTAAACCCAAAATCACTTGGCTACAGCACATGCACATACGTTGGTATCCGACTTGAGCGCGGCTCTATGTACAAGGATGTGGTAAAGCAGCTTCAGAACATTCCTGAGATTGTGGAGTGCCACTTCACTACAGGCCCTTACACAATGCTCGTTAAGCTCTATGTCCGCGACAACGAACAGCTCATGCATTTGCTCAACAACCAGCTGCAATGCATTCACGGCGTTGTCTCTACCGAGACACTCATTTCACTTGAGCAGAGCATCAAGCGCGAGATTCCAGTTCACGCAGAAGAGTAACCTGGGCGTTTCGTCCAGTTAATTAATAAGTCATAATTTATAATTAGACATAGCTTCTGCTACATCGGGAACTCCCGTCACCTAAATTTATTGCTTATTAATTACGAAGTATGAACTTCTCACTAAACGAACTTTTAGTTTCAACCTACGGAAAATTTCCAGAGGTAGAACGCCGTCCCATCATTGGTATAACGGCAAACTATTCAGATATAGACGCCACGGTGCGTGATCGCTATTACAAGCAGATTATCAGCGCCGGTGGCGTTCCTGTTATTATACCTCCCGTTGCCGACGCAGCTATCATCACCGACACACTCGATAAGGTGGATGGTATTCTGCTTACCGGCGGAGGTGACTATAACCCTCTCTGGTGCGGAGAAGAACCTTCGCCAAAGCTTCACAACATCAATCGTGAGCGCGATGCCGCAGAGCTTATGCTCACTCGCCTCGCCTACAACCGCCAGATTCCTATGCTCGGCATCTGCAGAGGTATTCAGACACTCGCAATGGCACTTGGTGGACATGTGGAGCAGGATATAACAGCCTCTCCCCCCGCCCTCCCCCGTAGGGAGGGAGCCGGTAGTACCACGGCCTTACCACTTATTAAGCATTCACAGGATGCAGATAGAGAAGAAGCTACACATTCGGTAATCGTTGAGGAAGGCAGTATGCTTTTCACTATCTACCAGGATAAAGTAATTTATGTGAACTCCTTCCATCATCAGGCAGTAGATAATCCAGGTTCCTTGTTCCGTGCAACGGCTCATTCAAAGGATGGTGTCATCGAGGCAATAGAGAGTACTGAGTATAAGAACATTATGGGTGTGCAATGGCATCCTGAATGGCTCGGCAATGATGGTTTGCCTCTATTCAAATGGCTTGTTGACTCAGCCAGGGAATATAAGAAAGTAGGTGATCTGCATTCACGCATTCTCACTCTCGACACACATTGCGATACTCCAATGTTCTTCCATGAGGGTGTTGACTTCACCAAGCGTGATAGCAGAATACTCGTTGACCTCCACAAGATGACTGAAGGTCGTCAGGATGCAACTATCATGGTGGCGTATCTTCCACAGCCAAAGGAAGGACAGACATTCTCTGATGTCAACGACCTCGGGCAAAGCACTCCTTCGGCTTATGCAGACTGCATCTTTGACACGATAGAATCAACAGTTGCGAAAGCACCTCAATATATCGGCATCGCACGAACTCCAGCAGATCTCTATGCCAACAAGCAGATGGGCAAGAAGAGCATCATGCTTGGCATTGAGAATGGCCTTGCCATAGAGCATAGCATCGATAAAATCAAACATTTTGCTGATAGAGGCATCGTCTATATCACTCTTTGCCACAACGGAGACAACGACATCTGCGACTCTGCTCGCGGTTGTAACACACACAATGGTGTATCCGAGTTTGGTGAGAAGGTGATCAAAGAGATGAACCGTTTAGGCATAATGGTGGACATGAGTCATGCTGGCGAGAAGAGTTTCTATGACGCTCTTGAGATAAGCGAACAACCTATTGTCTGCTCTCACTCCAACTCACGCATCCTCTGCGACCATCCTCGTAACCTTACCAATGACCAGCTGCGTGCTATCGCCAAGAAAGGTGGCGTGGTTCACACGACATTCTATCACGGTTTCCTCCAGCAGGTAGGAGAAGCCGATATCCTCGATGGAATCAGGCATTTGGAGCATGCCATCGACATTATGGGTATAGACCATGTAGGTATAGGCACAGACTTTGATGGTGACGGTGGAGTTCGTGGTATGCGTGATGCTTCAGACATCCAGCAGTTCACCCGCCAGCTTCTTCTTCGCCGCTATTCAGAAGAAGACATCGCCAAGATATGGGGAGGTAACTGGCTTCGCGTTATGACTGAAGTTCAGAAAAACAGATATTAATCAACAAGAAATATAAATAATGAAAAGTAAATACATTCTCTTTGGTTTACTCTTAATCTCATCTCTTTTCTATTCTTGCAAAAGCAACAAGCAACAGGTAGAAGAAGATGTAATACAGCTCGTAGGACCTACTTTCGTAGCAGATTCTGCCTTGGCATATTGTCAGGTACAATGCGACTTCGGTCCAAGAACCATGAACAGCAAGGCTCATGACCTCTGCGAGGAATGGATCATCAATAAGTTCAAGGGCTTCGGAATGGAAGTGGAGACCCAGAAGGCAGATCTCACTGGCTGGGATGGCACAAAGCTTCATTCTACCAATATCATAGCTCGTTTCAACCCACAGGCAGAGCGAAGAATCCTTCTTTGCGCTCATTGGGATTGCCGCCCATGGGCAGACAACGACCCAGACTCAACAAACTGGCAGAAACCTGTTCTTGCAGCAAATGATGGAGCTTCTGGCATTGGTGTTATGCTTGAGGTAGCACGTCTTCTTCAGAACGATACAACACTTGCTATTGGCGTTGACTTCGTATGCTTCGATGCAGAGGATTACGGTACACCTCAGTGGGCAGAAAAAGGAGAAAATAGCGAAGATACATGGGCACTTGGAGCTCAATACTGGGCACAAAACCTTCCTGCAGAAAAACGACCTCAGTATGGTATTCTTCTCGACATGGTTGGTGGACAAGGTGCTACATTCTATCAGGAGGGCAACTCTCTCAGATATGCTCCTCGCATTGTAGATAAGGTTTGGTCAGCTGCACGCCGTGCTGGATACGGAAGTTTGTTCGTAACTCAGGGTGGTGGCTATATTACAGATGATCATGATCCTGTGAACAAGGCTGGCATTCCTACTATCGACATCATCCCATATTATCCAGATTGTGAGCAGAGCTCATTTGGCCCTACTTGGCATACTGTGAATGATGATATGGAGCACCTTGACATCAATACGCTCAAGGCAGTAGGACAAACCCTTATCCAAGTCATCTATTCTGAATAATAACCCTAACCTCGATAATCTCATGGAAATACTCAACGCTATAGCTCTCACGATGCTGAAGCCGCAGATGTCGCCTCTTCAATTGATGACTCTTTATCAAGAAGCTGGTTCAGCTACTGCCATCGTGGAAAATAGGCATAATATTGAAGATGTGATCCCGGAGGCAACGCCTCATCTGAAGCAGATTCTCTCCGGATTAGATAACGCTCTGATCCTCGCAGAACAGGAAATTAAATTCTGCGAGGCTCATTCCATCAAGGTGCTTCATTACGGTAGCAAAGACTACCCGCAGCGCCTTATGAACTGTGAAGACGCACCTATCGTACTTTACTTCTGCGGAAACGGCAACCTCAATCCGGCAAAGGTCATAAACATCATAGGCACAAGGCAATGTAGTGTCTATGGACAGGATATTATCCGCCATTTCATCGAGGATTTGAAGAAAACACATCCCGAAATACTCGTTGTAAGCGGATTGGCTTACGGAGTTGACATCCAAGCTCATAGGAATGCTCTTAGGATGGAAATGGATACCGTAGGAGTACTTGCCCATGGCCTTGATACCATCTATCCATCATTGCATCGCGAAACAGCAAAGCAGATGGTTACCCATGGTGGATTACTTTCTGAATATCCAAGAGGAACACGACCAGAGAAACGCAATTTCGTACAACGTAATAGAATCGTAGCAGGAATGAGTGATGCAACCATTCTTGTGGAGAGTGCAGCAAAAGGTGGAGGCCTCATCACTTGCGACATAGCAAACAGCTACTCACGCGATGTATTCGCCTTTCCTGGCCTTGTTAGCGCACCTTATAGCGCTGGTTGCAATAACCTCATCCGTAGCCATAGCGCCCAACTCATCACTTCTGCTGAAGACTTCATCAAGGAGATGGGATGGGAGAATGAGCTCACCCTGGAGAGAGCCAAGAGCAAGGGAATAGAACGACAACTATTCCCGGAACTCTCACCAGAAGAGACCTTGATCGTAGAGGCATTGAAAAAAGGAGATTTGCACGTCAACGAAATCGCTATACATACAAATCTCCCTATAGGAATACTAAAATCTGCCCTTTTCATGCTCGAGATGAACGGTGTTGTTCTCTCTATGGCGGGCGGAAGTTATCATTTGCTGAGCTAATCGGAGATTTACAACCTCCACAACTTGTATCCAACTACAATCAAAAACCAATAGAACTCCAACTGCGAATTGGAGTTGGATTGGACTTCAATTGGAGCTGGATTGGAGCTGCTTCGATGAATCATCAGAGGATTATACAGACGTCAACTAATCTGAGATAAGCTTAATATAAGTCTCTATAGCATCTTTTATCTCCGAGATCTTGATGAACTCATTAGCACTATGAGAGCGGGAAGACTCTCCAGGGCCAAGTTTGAATGACTCCCAAGGCATGAGAGCTTGATCACTTAGAGTAGGAGAACCGAATGGTGTCTTTCCCATTGCTACACAACGCTTCACGAGCGGGTGATCAAGACTTATCTTTGAAGAACGAAGATGATAGGAGCGAGCCTTACAATCGCTCTTGGTATGCTCATCAATAAACTTGAAGACTTCCTCATTATCATAGTTCTCATTGGTGCGGATATCAACAATCATCTTGCACTCATCAGGAATGACATTATGCTGAGTACCACTATTCACAACCGTGAGGTTCATAACCGTAGGACCAAGGAAATCACTCACCTTCTGATACTTATAGTTTCTTATCCAGCACATATCGTCAAGTGCCTCATAGATGGCGTTAATGCCCTCTCCGCGAGCTGCATGACCAGACTTTCCGTGAGCCGTCATATCTATCACCATAAGTCCTTTCTCAGCAACAGCAGGTTGCATTCCTGTAGGCTCTCCAACAATGGCAACATCTATCTTAGGCAACTTGTCAATCACGCTTCTGATGCCGTTGATTCCGCTTACTTCTTCCTCACAAGAAGCAAGATAGATGAGGTTATAAGGCAACTTCTTCTTGCTATTTACAAGTTCCCTGAACACCTGAAGAAGTGAAACCAGGCCACCACCGCAGTCGTTACTGCCAAGACCATAGAGAGTATCGTCCTCGATAGTTGGGGCGAAAGGATCACGTGTCCATGAAGCAACAGGCTTCACGGTATCAATATGCGCATTGAGCAGAAGCGTAGGACGATCTTCCAACCAATCAGGCGACTGAATCCAAAGATTATTTCCAACACGCACAGGCTTGAATCCATAGGATTCCATCGCCTCCTGCATGATGTCAGCAGCCTTGCTTTCATCACGGCTGACACTCGGAGTTGCTATGAGTTTCTGAAGAAGCAGAACTGCTTCCTGGGTAAGTTCTTCTGTTGTCATGATTTCTTGTTTTGAGACTGCAAACTTACATAAAAAATCGCAGATAAACTACTAAATTCCGCATTTTTCCACCAGAAACTCAAAAAAACACGTTTATCATTTCCTTATTTCGACATTATTTATTATTTTTGCATTAGAATATAAAATACCAAACTGAATTATGCAGACAAAATGTCATCTTTCTCAACTTCCTTATGCACAGGCTAAAAAATACGGCGACAGAACCGTATTTGTTTACCGTGAATTCGGCAGCGAGACCTGGAAGGAGATATCCTGGAAGGGTTTTGCCGAGAAAGTGAAGCGCGTTTCCAATGCGCTCTTAAGTCTTGGTGTACGCATTCAAGAGAACATTGGTGTATTCTCCCAAAACTCGGTTCAGTACATCTACACAGACTTCGGAGCTTTCGGTATCCGTGCTGTCACAATACCTTTCTACGCAACAAGTAGCGAGGAACAGATTCAGTATATCATCAACGATGCCTCAATACGCATTCTCTTCGTAGGCGAGCAGGAACAATACGACAAAGCACGCCGGGTGCAGGCTCTGTGTCCGTCCCTCGAACGTATTGTCATCTTTGATGATTCGGTTATCATGGCAGATCATGACGCCACATCCATCTTCTTCAAGGATTTGCTGAAGATGGCTGACGGATACCCTAACCAGATTGAGGTTGAGACTCTCTGGAAGCAAGCCAACGAGGAAGATCTTGCCAATATTCTCTATACCTCAGGAACTTCCGGCGATAGCAAGGGCGTAATGCTCACATATTACCAGTATCACGCTGCGATAGAAGCTAACGACAAATGCGTTCCCGTCTGCGAGACCGACCGCGTCATCACTTTCCTCCCTATCACTCATATCTTTGAGCGTGGATGGGATTTCCTATCGCTTAGCGAAGGTGCAACGCTTATCATCAACACTAACCCACGTGAGATTCAGAAGTCGATGTGCGAGACACACCCTACCTGTATGTCTGCTGTTCCACGTTTTTGGGAGAAGGTATATACCGGCGTTCAAGAGAAGATTGACAATGTTTCGCCTTTCAAGCAGAAGATCTTCCGTGGAGCCTTGGAGATAGGACGTCGTCACAACATAGATTATCTCGCTAAAGGCAAGCGCCCGCCTCTCAGTCTTGCTCTGAAGTACAAGATTGCAAATAAGACTATCCTCTCCCTTGTCCGCAAGGAACTCGGAATTGACAAGCATAACATCTTCCCTACCGCAGGTGCAACGGTTTCTCCAGAAGTAGAGATATTCGTCCATTCCATCGGAGTGAAGATGATAGTTGGCTACGGACTCACAGAGAGCCTTGCCACCGTCTCATGCGACCATCGCGACGAGCCTTTCAGCATCGGTTCTATCGGGCGACCTATCGAAGGCATCGACATAAAGATTGGCGAGAATAATGAGATTCTGCTCAAAGGCCCTACCATCACAAAAGGTTACTACAAGCGCGACCATCTCAACAAGGAGGCATTTACCGAAGATGGATATTTCCGCACAGGAGATGCCGGCTACATAAAGAATGGCGAACTGTACATCACAGAGCGTATCAAGGATCTCTTCAAGACTTCTAACGGCAAATACATCGCCCCTCAGGCTATTGAGGCAAAACTCCTCGTTGATAAGTTTGTTGAGCAAATTGTCATCATAGCCGATCAGCGCAAGTTTGTTTCTGCCCTCATCGTACCAGCATATTCTCTTCTCGAGGAATACGCACGCGAAAACGGCATTGCTTATAAAGGGCGCGAGGATCTTTGCTCAAACGTGATGATAATAAAGATGCTTACCGAACGTATTGCCACTCTTCAGCAGGGCCTTGCAGGATACGAGCAGGTTAAGCGCTTCACACTCCTCACCAAGCCATTCACTATGGAGTCAGGTGAACTCACTAATACTCTCAAGACACGTCGCAGCGTAATCTGCAAGAACTACGCAAAGGTTATTGAGGAGATGTATAAGGAATAAGCCTAACCAAGCCTTCCCAAAGGGAAGGATGTTCAAATGTAACTGAACATAAAGGAATAGGCAAGATATAAATTTGACAACAATAATACTATAATACATCCTTCCCTTTGGGAAGGCTTGGTTAGGCTTTATGATAACTACAGACCAATTAAAGGATATCCAGGATCGAGCAGACGCACTCTATCGCTATCTCGACATCGAAAAGAAGAAAGTAGAATTCGAGGAGGAAGACCTCCGCACTCAGGCTCCTGACTTCTGGGAAGACCCGGAACGTGCACAAGAGCAGATGAAGCTCGTTAAGGACATCAAGAAGTGGCTTGACGGCTACGAGGAAGTACGTACTGCTACCGATGAACTGACTCTCGCTATGGAGTTCTATCGCGATGAGATGGTTACGGAAGAGGAGGTTGACGCCGATTACAAGCGTGCTCTCACAGCTATCGAGAACCTTGAGCTTCGCAATATGCTTCGCCAGAAAGAGGATCCGATGGCTTGCGTGCTTAAAATCAATTCTGGTGCTGGTGGTACAGAAGCACAAGATTGGGCTTCAATGCTTTGGCGTATGTACATGCGCTGGGCAGAGACCAATGGCTACAAGGTTACTATAAGCGATCTTGAAGAAGCTGACGAAGCCGGAATCAAATCTGTCACTATGGAGATTGAAGGTGGCGAATACGCATACGGATATCTCAAGAGTGAGTCAGGCGTGCATCGTCTCGTTCGCGTAAGTCCTTTCAACGCGCAAGGCAAGCGTATGACAAGTTTTGCCTCTGTCTTCGTATCTCCTCTTATTGACGATACCATCGAGGTATATGTTGACCCTGCACGCGTCAGCTGGGATACTTTCCGCTCAAGTGGTGCTGGTGGTCAGAATGTCAACAAGGTTGAGACTGGTGTTCGTATCCGATACATGTATCAGGATCCTGACACAGGCGAGGAAGAAGAAATCCTCATCGCAAATACGGAGAGCCGTAAGCAGCAGCAGAACCGCGAGAATGCTATGCGACTACTTAAGTCACAGCTCTACGATCGTGCTATGAAGAAGCGCCTCGAAGCTCAGGCAAAGATTGAGGCAGGCAAGAAGAAGATTGAATGGGGTTCTCAGATTCGCTCCTATGTCTTCGATGACCGCCGAGTAAAGGATCATCGCACCAACTACCAGACAACCGACGTTGATGGCGTTATGGATGGTAAAATCGACGGTTTCATCAAGGCATACCTGATGGAGTTCCCTGTCGTGGATGAATAGAAACAATAAACTAATAACTAAACAATAATTATTTTTACTATGAGCAAAGAAAAGAAAATCGCAGGCAACGCAAAGCGTAAAGCCTATGCAACAAAGAAAGAACAGGAAGGCAATAAGGTTATTGCATGGATCATTGGTGTCCTCATAGCTCTCGGAGCTGTATTCGCAGGTATCAGTTGTACAATTTAATAACCCATGCTTGAAATAGAAAGAAAATTCCTTGTATCAAAGGACGAGTCTTTCAAGACAATGGCTTCCTCGCATTCACATATCCAGCAAGGATATATGGCTTGCCAGGGAGCCACTGTTCGCATAAGACTACGTGATGAGAAGGCATATCTCACCATCAAGGGACCTTCACGCAACGGTGGTATGTCCAGATATGAGTTTGAACGTGAGATTCCGAAGGAGGATGCCCTTGAGATGCTTCAGCTATGCCGTGGAGGTGTAGTTGACAAGACACGCTGGCTTGTTCCTTTCGGTGGTCACACATTTGAAGTAGATGAGTTTCACGGAGCTAACGACGGACTTCTTTTTGCAGAAGTAGAACTTAAGGATGAGAATGAAGCATACGAGCGTCCTGCTTTCCTCGGACCTGAGGTTACGGGAAACCGACACTTCTACAACTCTCATCTTCTCTCCGATCCATACCCAAACTGGAAACACGAACTTCCGGAGGAATACCAATAACAACCTCCCCTTATCCTCCGATGTAGTTCCGTTGTAAGTCCTATGTGACTCCTATGTAACTCCCAACCAAACTCGATGAAGAACCGATAACAAATATGACACATAAGGGAGTTGCATCGAGTTTGGTTCTTATTTACCACCTAATCACCAAGAAACTCAAGAAAAACTACTCCGTTTTCTGCCATACAGCCTTATTTTTGTTAAAATATCTAAAAATATTACTATATAATAAGGTGTACGCATTTTTTTATTTACTTTTGCGCCTCAAAAGAACAAACAAAGAAATATTATGCAAGAAAACTTGGTAATTGTGGAGAGCCCGGCTAAGGCTAAAACTATTGAAAAATTCCTTGGCAAGGACTTTAAAGTAATGTCCAGTTACGGACATATCCGCGATCTTAAGAAGAAGGAAATAAGCATTGATCTCGATACCCTCATGCCAGTGTATGAGATACCTGATGAGAAGAAGCGCGTAGTGAACGAACTCAAAGCTAGCGCAAAGAACGCAAAGAAGGTATGGCTGGCATCCGATGAGGACCGCGAAGGAGAGGCTATCTCATGGCACCTTTGCGAAGTACTCGGTCTCGACGAACAGAAGACAAGTCGAATCGTATTCCATGAGATCACAAAGAATGCTATCTTGGAGGCTATTCAGAATCCTCGTCAACTTGACATGAATCTTACAAACGCTCAGCAGGCACGTCGTGTGCTTGACCGTCTTGTAGGTTTCAATCTCTCACCTGTGCTTTGGCGTAAGGTAAAGCCATCACTTTCTGCAGGTCGTGTGCAGAGTGTGGCTGTTCGTCTTATTGTTGAGCGCGAGCGTGAGATACAGGCATTCTCAGCAGAACCATACTTCCGTATCAACGCTATCTTTGCTATCACAGACGAAGCTGGCAACAAGAACGAGATACGTGCAGAGCTCGACAAGCGTTTCACTACCCATGAGGATGCCGTAGCATTCCTTGAGAAGTGTCGTAAGGCAAAGTTCACTATCGATTCTATCAGCAAGAAACCTCTTAAGCGTACGCCAGCACCTCCTTTCACAACTTCTACTCTTCAGCAGGAGGCAGCACGTAAGCTTGGTTTCACCGTTTCACAGACAATGATGGTTGCCCAGCACCTCTACGAGAACGGTCATATCACATACATGCGTACCGACTCTGTAAACCTCTCTCAGCTTTGTATCGGCACTTCCAAGGAGGCTGTCATCAATATGTATGGTGAGGAATACAGCAAGCCACGTAACTATAGCACCCACACCAAGGGAGCTCAGGAAGCCCACGAGGCAATCCGTCCAACCTACATGGCTGAGACTTCTATCGAAGGTACACTTCAGGAGCGTCGTCTCTACGAACTTATCTGGAAGCGTACAGCAGCTACTCAGATGGCAGATGCTCAGATTGAGAAGACAACCGTAAATATCAGCGTATCAGGTGCAGAAGAGCAGTTTATTGCAACTGGTGAGGTTGTTGTTTTCGATGGTTTCTTGAAGGTTTATCGCGAATCTGATGGCGATGATGACAACGAGAAGAATGAGGAGTCAGGTTCTATGCCAGCTTCTATGAAGGAAGGTGATTCTCTCGAGCGCGTACAGATTACATCACTCGAGCGCGCGTCTATGGGCCCTATCCGCTATACTGAGGCATCTCTCGTACACAAGCTCGAGGAACTCGGTATCGGTCGTCCATCAACCTACGCTCCAACAATCTCTACTATCCAGCAGCGTGAGTACGTTCAGAAGGGTGATAAGAAGGGTGAAGAGCGTTCATACACTATTGATACCCTCAAAGGTGCAAACATCAAGTCATCTACCAAGACAGAGATGGTAGGTTCTGAGAAGGGTAAACTTCTCCCAACAGATATCGGAATCGTTGTAAACGACTTCCTCATGGAGTTCTTCCCAGGCATCATGGATTATAACTTCACAGCTAATGTCGAGGAGAAGTTCGATGATATCGCAGAAGGCAAGGAGAACTGGTCAGCTATGCTCAAGGACTTCTACAAAGGCTTTGCTCCTGAAGTAGAGAAGACTATCAACTCACGTTCTGAGCACAAGGCTGGTGAGCGTGTTCTTGGTGAAGATCCAAAGAGCCACAAGCCAGTATCTGTAAAGATTGGTCGCTTCGGACCTGTTGTTCAGATTGGTAGCGCAGAGGATGAGGAGAAGCCTCGTTTCGCACAGTTGCCAAAGGATAAGAGTCTTGAGACAATCACTCTCGAAGAGGCACTTGAGCTCTTCCGTCTGCCTCGTACTCTCGAGGAGTTTGAAGGTGCAGCAATCACAATTGGCGCAGGTCGTTTCGGACCTTACGTTCAGCATAACCGCAAGTACGTTTCTATCCCTAAGGAGATGGATCCTCTCACTATCACTCGCGAAGAGGCTATCGAACTCATTGAGAAGAGTCGTGATCAGGAGAAGCAACGCCACGTGAAGACCTTCGATGAAGATCCTGAACTCGAGGTAATGAATGGTCGTTATGGTCCATACATCTGCTATAAGGGCAAGAACTACCGTATGCCAAAGAATATGCACGAGCGTGCTGCAGAACTTACATTTGCAGAGTGCATGGAAGTTGTAAACACTCCTGTAAAGACCAAGAAATGAAGCGAATAATTCTCATTGGCTATATGGGAGCCGGAAAGACCACCATCGGTAAGGAGCTTGCCAAGGACCTTGGGCTTCCATTCTACGACCTCGATTGGTATATTGAGAGTCGTATGCGCAAGAAAATCTCTGAGATCTTCGCAGAACGTGGAGAGGAAGGCTTTCGTGTCATTGAACGAAACATGC
The DNA here is from genome assembly GCA_002317355.1 of Prevotellaceae bacterium UBA1710. Classification (GTDB taxonomy): domain Bacteria; phylum Bacteroidota; class Bacteroidia; order Bacteroidales; family Bacteroidaceae; genus Prevotella. The sequence continues at coordinate 77,079 of DCJC01000042.1, forward strand.
TTCATGAGGTGGCTGAGTTTGAAGATGTAGTCATCAGTTGTGGTGGCGGAACTCCATGTTTCTTTGATAATATGGAGTATATGAACGAGAACTCTGACGTCATCTACCTCAAGGCAACTCCTGAGGTACTCTACAACCATCTGCAGATGGGTAAGTCAGTTCGACCTCTCATTGCCAATAAGTCAAAGGAAGAACTTCTCGACTTCATCAAGGAGCAATTGGAATATCGTGAGCAGTTCTATCTCAAGGCAAACCATATCCTGGACGTAACTCTTATGGAGAGTCCAGAGAAGATATCTATATCTGTTGAAAAAGCAAAAGAATTAATACAGAAATGAAGAAATGGACGATTGAAGACTCTAAGGAGATCTACAACATCAAAGGTTGGGGTGTTAACTTCTTCGGTGTAAACGACAAAGGTCACGTCTATGTCACACCTAAGAAGAATAACATTCAGGTGGATTTGAAGGAGGTAGTCGATGAACTCGCTGCCGCCCATGTTTCTGCACCTCTGCTGTTGCGTTTCCCTGATATCCTCGATACGCGCATTCAGTCAACAGCAGCTTGCTTCGAGAAGGCTACCAAGGAGTATAACTTCAAGGGCGATCACTACATAGTGTTCCCTATCAAGGTGAATCAGATGCGACCTGTCGTTGAGGAGATTATCTCTCATGGTGCTAAGTACAATATCGGACTCGAAGCTGGTTCTAAGCCTGAACTTCATGCCGTTCTTGCACAGCACATGGATTCTGATTCTATCGTAATCTGTAACGGTCACAAGGATCAGAACTTCATCGAGATGGCTTTGCTTGCCCAGAAGATGGGTAAGCGCCTGTTCCTTGTCGTTGAGAAACTGCCTGAGCTTCGTATCATCGCAGAGACAGCGGCAAAGCTCAATGTGCGTCCAAATCTTGGTATACGTATCAAGCTTGCTTCTTCTGGCGCTGGTAAGTGGCAGGAGAGTGGTGGTGATGCTTCTAAGTTCGGTCTTAACTCTTCAGAGCTTCTTATCGCTCTTGAGATGCTTGACCAGATGGGACTTCGTGACTGCCTGAAACTCATCCATTTCCATATCGGTTCACAGATAACCAAGATTCGTCGTATCTCTACAGCTCTTCGTGAAGCTGCCCAGTACTATGTGCAGTTGCATCAGATGGGCTTCGGAATTGAGTTCGTGGATTGTGGTGGTGGACTGGGTGTTGATTACGACGGCACACGTTCAAGCAATTCGGAGTCTTCTGTCAACTACTCTATCCAGGAGTATGTCAACGACTGCGTCTATACCTTTGTTGATGCTGCTGATAAGAATGAGATTCCACACCCTACCCTTATCTCTGAGGGTGGACGTTCTCTTGCAGCACATCACTCTGTTCTCATCCTCGATGTTCTGGAGAGCGTTAGTGCGCCTCAGATGCCTGAGGACTTCCAGCCAAGTGAGAATGATCATCAGCTCGTTCATGACCTTACAGAGATATGGGATAAGCTCTCTACACGCTCTATGCTCGAGGACTGGCATGATGCTGAGGATATCCGTGAAGAGGCTCTCGACCTCTTCCGTCACGGTATCATCGACCTTAAGACGCGTGCCCAGATTGAGTCTCTCTATTGGGCTATCACTCATGAGGTTTCAGAACTTGCACATCATCAGAAGCATGTTCCAGACGAGCTCCGCAGCCTCGATAAGCAGATGGCAGATAAGTATTTCTGCAATTTCTCTCTCTTCCAGAGCATGCCTGACTCTTGGGGTATCGACCAGCTCTTCCCAATCATGCCTATCCAGCGCCTTGACGAGCAGCCAACACGCTCTGCTCAGCTTCAGGACATCACATGTGACTCTGACGGTAAGGTGGCAACATACGTCAATGGCGGTCAGCAGACAAGTTATCTCCCATTGCATCCTGTAAAGCCGGGTGAACATTATTATATTGGTGTGTTCCTTGTTGGTGCTTATCAGGAGATTCTCGGTAATATGCACAATCTCTTCGGCGACACCAATGCCGTGCATATCTCCGTTGACGAGAAGGGTTACCACATCGACAAGACAATCGATGGTGAGACCGTTGCTGATGTACTCGAATATGTTCAGTACTCACCGAAGAATCTCGTTCGTCGCTTGGAGATCTGGGTTGCCAAGTCTGTTAAGGAAGGCAAGATCACTCTCGAAGAGGGTAAGGAGTTTATCTCTAACTATCGTGCAGGCCTTTATGGCTACACATACCTCGAATAACAAAAGTCCCCGTCCTCAGCAATTCATTGCTGAGCCTAAAAAAGAAAGAAATGAAAAAGATAACAATAGTAAAAGTAGGTGGTGCAGTCGTTGAGGATGCAGCTCAGCTCGATGCACTTCTCGATAACTTCAGTAATATTGAAGGTCCAAAGATTCTTGTTCACGGCGGTGGTCGTCGTGCAACAAAGGTTGCTGCCTCTCTCGGCATTGAGAGCGTCATGGTAGGCGGTCGTCGCGTAACAGATGCACAGATGCTTGAGGTTGTGACAATGGTCTATGGTGGTCTCGTCAACAAGAACCTCGTTGCCAAGCTTCAGGCTAATGGTGTCAATGCCATTGGTCTCACAGGTGCTGATATGGATGTCATCCGTTCACATAAGCGTCCTTTGAAGAAGATGGAGGTTGATGGTGAGGTCAAGATGGTTGACTTCGGTTTCGTAGGCGATGTGGATCGTGCCAATGGCAGCGCACTTGCTAATCTCATTCAGCAGGGTGTAGTACCTGTCATCGCACCTCTCACTCACGATGGTCAGGGTAATATCCTTAACACCAATGCCGACACAATGGCTTCTGAGACAGCCAAGGCACTTGCTGCAGAAGGCTATGAGACAACCCTTATCTATTCTTTCGAGAAGAAGGGCGTGCTCAGCAACCCTGATGATGATGATAGCGTAATACCTACCATCAACCACGCTGATTTCGAGCGCTACAAGGCAGATGGCACTATCTCTGGCGGTATGCTTCCAAAGATAGAGAATGCTCTCGCCGCAGTTGATGCTGGTGTATCAAGGGTTATCATCACTCTCGCTACTGCCATCGACGGCAATCACGGCACAATCATTAGCAAGTAAGGAGCCTCTCCCCCCGCCCTGACACATACTCCGATGTTATCAACATCGGACTTCCCCCGTAGGGAGGGAGCCGGTTTGCGGAAGGGGTTCGTAGAAAAGGGTTGCAGTGGGCTTGCCCCCGTTCCTTGCCATTTTTGGCAAGGCTTACCCTCCCTCAAATGCAAAAATAAGTTAAAAATAAAAGGGCAAATGTAACTTTTGCCCTTTTATTATAGTCTTCCAATTAGAGCACAGATGAAGAATATCAGTTTCAAGACCGACGTACTCCCAATGAAGGACAAGCTCTTCAGGCTTGCCTTCCGCATCACGCTCAACCAGCAGGATGCAGAGGATGTTGTGCAAGAAACGCTGATAAAAATCTGGAACCGACGCGATCATTGGGATGAGATAGAATCTCTTGAAGGATGGGCAATGACGATAGCGCGAAATATGGCGCTGGATGTCATCAGGAAACAAGACTCACATCGTACTGTTTCATTGGATGAACCATCACCCAACAACCAACAACCAACACCCATCCCCCAACACCCATCCCCAACAACCCCATACGAGCAAATGATGGAAAAGGAACGCATCGCAATGGTTCGAAACTTGATGAACTCTCTGCCCGAGAAACAGCGTACGGCAATGCAGTTACGCGACTTCGAAGACAAGTCATACAAGGAAATCGCCGAAATCATGCAGATAAGCGAAGACCAAGTGAAGATAAACATCTTCAGAGCCCGACAATTCATCAAGAAGAGCTACGATTCATTACAAGACAACTAAAACGGCTCACGGCCGTAAAAACGATAAAAAACAATGGACTATAAATACATCGAACAACTCCTGGAGCGCTACTTCAATTGCGAGACCTCTCTTGAAGAGGAACGCATACTGCGCACATTCTTCTCGCAGAAGGACGTGCCTGTAGCTCTGCTGCCTTATCGTGACTTGTTCGTGTACGAGCAGTCCGGCATGGAAGAAGCGCATCTCAGCTCTGATTTCGACGAGCGTATGCTTGCTCTCATCGAGGAAGAGCCACAGCATGTAAAGGCACGCACAATTTCCATGCAGAGTCGTCTCCGTCCACTCTACAAGGCAGCCGCAGTAGTAGGTATCATCCTCTCTCTCGGACTTGCTGCACAGATGCCATATCAGCGTGAGGCACTTCAGGACGCACAGCAGTTTGCTGCTGCCCACAAGAAAGATTCAATCACCATCAACACAGCCAACAGCGTAGCGATGACCGACTCGGCAAAGATTGACTCCATCAAGGCGTCCTCATTAGTCAGATAATTTCTAAGCTTTTATCAAATAATTTTCTTGTTTACTAAAACTCAGTTGCGATACCTTGCGAAAACTATCCAACTGATACCAGATAAGTTGAAAGATGCAGGCTCAGACCTCTTCTTTCAACTTTCTGCTATATAGAGGTTTCTCTTTCTCCTCCCATATAGTTCCTATATGCCTCCCATGTAAAAACAATTGAGAACCGTATAAAATCACTTGATTTATTGGAGAATTAAGAAATAATATGTACTTTTGCAAGAGTAACATAAAATCAACAAACATGAGACTCTTTTTTATCTTTCTGTGTTCATTGTCAATTCAACTGTCATATGCACAATTTCATATTGGCAAGATAGCAAATAGCAATAGCCCACTTCCCCCATTAAAAATTCAACATTATAGAGATTCGTACTATCCATCAAGAGTTTTCGACTTGGTCCGTGTAGAGGGGAAATATAGAATTTACAATATACATATAGTGTATTTGGATTCTACATCTACCCCAAAGTTGAGAACAGTCCAAGTTAAGATTCCAAAGAAATTCAAAGAGACAGATTGTTTTGTAAATCCTAATAGTATTCGTTATACATTTAAAAACAAGTCCAGAAGAATAATAGTGACAGCTCCTGCTATTGAACAGGATTCTCTTGCTAAATATTCCCACAGCGTATTATATACTTATCCGTTTGATTTTTCTAAATATCAATGGATAAACGAATATACAGGAAATTATGATGAAAATCGTTATATTGGCGCTATTCAAAGCGGTTCACTTCATGTGTTCTTTTGCAACTTTAAACGTAAACAAAAAGAAGAATTCGAAGATACACTACAGAAATTATTTAAAATTGGCGAGTGAACATGAAATCTCGCGAATAATCTTTGATACACCTTTAGGCATGGGTATCGTTTTACTGACACCAGTAAAATGATCTATTACAAGTGTTTCTTTTTTTAGAATTTTGTCGCAAACACATACATGGTGGGGTAAATGGGCTTTAACCATACTAATAATCAATGAGTTAAGAGCATGTACGTGTTTATCGAAGTCGTACATGAGTCATACATGGTCGTACATGCTTTATGTACGTGTCATGTACGACTCATGTATGTGTTTGAGCAACACGTACATGGTACTAAAATACTTGTTAGTCAATTCGTTACGCCCCTAAAAATGCCACCATGTACGTGTTTGCGACAAAATTCTAAAAAATTATATCGAAAGAGAACGGTAAACTGCCAATACTAAATTTCCTCAGAAAAAAACTTTTTATGTGAAGTGACGAATAAAAGACGACATCAGCGCAGTAATGCCACGATGTTGACCTTGTTCTTTGTTATGGTTCCTATGTAGTTCCCATTTGGTTCCCATGTAGTTCCTATGTGATTCCTATGTAAGTCCCATTTTCCTCCTATGCAAACGCTCAAATGGATATGCTTTGTTGGGTTTATAGCGAGGGCAGAGCGAAGGCATAACGAAGGATCAGCGAAGGCAGAGAAGAAGCACGGTTGCTTTCGCCATTAAAAGAAACAAAAGAAAACAGGCGAAAACCAAATAAAACAATTGTATCCTAACGTCAGTTCGACGAATTTCTATTCCTCAATGTGAATGTGCACCTTTGGTGCCTGAACTGACAATAATTCTCCACGAAGTGCCTGAGCCCAAGCGAAGAATTATTGTCAGTTAAAAGCAGCTTGCTGCCAACAGATTTGAATTCATTGAACTCGCGTTAACCTCTATGTTTTTTGATGTTCGTAGATGTTGAGGAGCAAAGCGACGACGTTACTAATAGTCGCCTGACGGCTCAACATATATAAACATATACGAACATCAATCAACATTTTCTACAATAGGAAACTGTCTTACCCGTAAAAAGTTGAATAATTTTTTACTTATCCCTGTCTAATGTTGAGCATACAAACTCTATGTGATTATATAAAAATATTATTTATGTGTGCGATAACGCTTTCCTGATTTTATGACGAAACGTCAAAGTTGTTGCTTTTGTAATTTATTGATATTGAATACTGTTTACAAATATGCAACATGGTTTGCGATATATTTTTATGTCTTGTTGCACTATTGCGCAAATGCAAAAAGTGTAGCATGGTATAAATCGCAAACTTTATGAAACACGATTTCTTGCGAGGTTAATATTTTCTTTATACCTTTGCACTCGGAAATAAGTGTAAGATTTATGTGAAGTGACGAACAAAGACGGTCACTCAACATTGTGAAAACTGAAATTTGATTTAGGGGAATATCTCGACGGAATTAGCTAAGAAGGTAATTACAGATTGTATTAAAAGGGATTAACAAAGAACAAGGTCGACATCAGCGCAGCAATGCTACGATGTTGACCTTGTTCTTTGTTTTCCTGTCAGTTCTTTTGTGTTTAAAAAACAAATAAAGCAAGATGATATAAGAGAAATATCTAACTTGAATTATTAATTGTAGTATGAATAATGAAGGTAAGAATCATGCCACTTGTGTTGGAACTGAGTATATTTGAAATAAAATATAATTGAGTATATTTGAAATAAAATATAATAGGGATTAGAAATTAATTGTGAAATAATTTGTGTAATTCTGGAATTTTATTAATTTTGCAATCAGATATGATGCGCTCCATAACAAAGATGATAGTAACGGTATGTTTGTTCATTAGCTTTATTAGTTGTGGGCAAAGACAGGAGGAGGCAGTACGTGAGTATAGCGTGGTGCAGGTGGACTCCGTGACGTGCCAGTACCGATGTGCTATAGGCGAGGGAGTGCTGCGACTTGTCTCGCTGACTGACTCGACTAATCGTATTGAGCATGTCAAAGGAGATAGCATAGTGGATATGTGGGCGCTGAATTATCCGGTTTATCGCTTCACTTGTGGAGATATGACGGGTGATTCTATTCCTGAGGTGCTTGTGGGCACTATCAAAACTACAAAATACAGGCATAGCAAGGATAGGCGATTGTTTATCTTCCATCTATACAAAGGTCGCTTCATCAGACCACTTTGGCTTGGCTCTAGAGTGGGTAGTCCACTGATCGACTTTGAGGTGATGACCGACACCGTGCCTAATCTGGTTCACACGTGGGAGCGGAAAAAGGATGGTGACACGATAGAGATTCTATACAGATATAAAGGGTTTGGGTTGAAGTATTATAATAACGGCCCTTAAGGTAGTCCCTCACCCGCCCTTGATACACCAAGTCCTCTAAGGCGAACGAGGCATTCATAGGATGTTGACAACATCCGACCGAAGTGAGGGGAGGCAGACCTCCTCTGCCGACGGTGGGGGAAATAGCTTAGGATAGGGTGGAAACCCTATTTACCAATGCTATCCGTTGTAAGAACCCGGTATGAAGTCCGATATTGATAATATCGGAGTATGTGTCAGTGACATAATTCCATGTCTTAAACGATTATATATGAAAATATGTCGTCCTTACAGGACTTTATGTAGATGTAACTGCCTGAAAGATAGGGTTTCCACCCTATCCTAAACTATGTCACCCTTTCAGGGTTAAGGGTAGTAAACATAAGTTATTGTAGCATTATGAAAAAATCTATTATACTTGCAGCTTTTGCTGCTTTGCTTATGGTTTCTTGTGCTGATCGCAAGGGATCGCCTGAAGAGGCAGTGGAACTGATTAATGTGGAGTTTAATCCACATTCATTTTTGGTGACTGACAGTCTCTTGCCAAGAGAGATTGACCTCAAAATGGACATAAGTGACATGACGATGATGGAGCTTCGACTGCTTCGTCACTATCCTTATGCCCTTAAGGGTGTGTGGTTTATGGAGAGCGATATCAATCAGTTTTTCCTTTCGAAGACCAACTGGTATTATAGTCGTTGCTGTGACTATCTGGAAAAGCATGATTTTGATCCACTCCTCGATTTCAATAAGGCTAACATCTCCAAGGAAGAGAGGGGATTCATTATGCGTATTGATGCGCGTATTGCAGACCTGAAGAAACTGCAGATAAGCGATGTGGATGGCCTTAAGCTTTCCAATCCTGCCATGACAGTGAATATGTTCCAACTGGAGGAATATGACAAGAAACTGCTGGGACATCTGGCTCATCATAACTTTGCCATCTTCCCTACGAAATATGAACAGCTATTTAATGTATATGAGGAAAATGAATATAAAAAGCTTCCGAACTACATCACCACAGACTTGTTTCTTCAGGCATACCACATGTATTTCTCCTATGTGCTGAAATCGCTTGAGAAACATAGTTTCGTGCCTCGTATCAGTGCCATGAACGTGGCTATGTACAAGAAGGCGATGGAGATAGCTGCAAGCGCTTCCGATGCGGAGGTAAAAGATCTTGCAGAGTTTAATGCCGCATATTTCTCTGTAGCCAACGAGCTGCTCACTGGCGTTCATCTTGAGGTGCCGGAGTCATATCGTGATAAGGCAGCTATGGAAATTTCGAATATATTCGGCTATAAGGCAACCATGTCTCCTATGATGAGTAAGGCGATAACATTTAACTATGACCTCTTCAAACCTCGCGGGCATTATACACGTAGTGAGGAGGCAGAGCGCTATTTCAGGGCGATGATGTGGCTTCAGACATTCACCTTCTGCGGTGAGCAGAAAGTGCCTGTAAAGCAGACAGCCATGATGGCGTATCTGCTGAACAGCATTGACAAGAATGTGGCAAAGGAAGGAGTGGGCGTATATAAGACTCTTGACTTCCTGATGGGTGAACCAGATAATGTTGCCGTGATTGATGTGGCTGACTATCTCGCATCAAACAAGGTGGATGGTATTACCAAACTGATGGAATCTTCTACCTTGAATGGTATCAATGCAAAGCTTGGTTCGTTGTTCAAGACACACAACCGTATTACTTCAAAGATTGCGGAGAAGAGCAGCTCAGGCAAGGATTGTGAGAACAAGGTGAACTTCATGCCTCAGAGATATACGCCTGATGCGTATGTGTTGAGTCGTATGTTTGATGAGAAAGCCAACTCAGAGGTGCCTTTCCCTCGCGGGCTTCATGTATTCTCGGCGTTCGGTGTGGATGCTGCTGACAGAATCAATGAAGGCTACTATCAGGATGCCGACAACTGGAAAGGCTATGCTGACGAGATGAAGAAGGTAAAGGCAAAGATGAGCAAGTTTGCTGACTGGGATAAGTCAATGTATAATAAGTGGATGGAGTGTCTTGTTCAGCTTCAGAAACCAAACAAGGACTATCCTGACTATATGAAGACCTCGTCGTGGGAACGAAAGAATATGAATACGGCGCTTGCTTCTTGGGCTGAGTTGAAGCACGATGCTATATTGTATGCTGAGCAGCCTATCTGTGCAGAGTGTGGTGGAGGCGAGGAATTCCCTGAACCTATCGTAGTGGGCTATGTAGAGCCAAACCTTAGTTTCTGGCAGAAGATGAAGGAGATGCTTAAGTTGACGCGTACGCTGCTGACTCTGAACGGTTTTATGACAGAAGACCTGGATGGCAAGACTACTTCGCTTGAGGAATATATGGATTTCTGCATCAAGGTGTCGAAGAAGGAGTTGGAAGGCAAGTCGCTCTCAGAGGAGGAATATGCACATATCGAGCGTATGGGCAGTTCGGTGGAATGGTACACTTTGGGCGTTATAGATCCAGATATGGAATTGTCAGACTGGTCAGATCTGAAAGGTTCAGACCGTTCCATTGCCCTTGTGTCGGATGTGTTCACACGCAATGTGCTTGGTTGCAAGAAATGCGGTGTGCTTTCTGAGGCAACAGGTAATGCAGATGCAATCTATGTCAATGTCTTGATTGATGGAAAGATTTACATCATGAGAGGTGCGGTGTTCAGCTATTATGAGTTTGTGAATCCTCTTGACACCCGCTATACGGATGAGGAGTGGCAGAAACTATTGGATACTGGTAAGGCTCCTGCACGAATTGAGTGGATGGAACCTCTGATTATCGATAAGGCGCCAAAGACAGATGAAAAGACATTCTATAGCTCTGGGTGTTAGGAGTTGGGTGATAGGTGTTAGGTGTTGGGTGATGGGTGTTTGCTGTTTGCTGATAGGTTGTTCGCCTTCTGTATCTGACACATCTTCCCTCACTATTCTCTTCACGGGCGATGTACTGCTTGATCGTGGTGTGCGTCCTGTGGCAGAGCATAAGGGCATAGGGTATATCTTTGAAGAGGTATCGCCGATATTCAGGGAGGCTGATGCTGTGATGATAAATCTTGAATGCCCGCTTACCGATACTGTTTCGCCTGTCAGCAAGAAGTTCATTTTCAGGGCGGATGCACGTTGGGCAAATGACTTGAAGTCGGCTGGCATTACGCATGCAGCCATGGCAAATAACCATACCAATGATCAGGGAAGGAGAGGACTGCAGGCAACGGCTCAGCATCTGCAGGAAGCGGGCATTAGGCCTGTAGGCTATGGTCGTAATTTCAAGGAGCAGATAACTCCAGTACTGATTGAGAAATATGGTATTAGTGTGGCGGTCTTTAATGCTACCACGCTCATCATTGAGAACTGGGTAAGAATTGATGATAAGCCTGGTATCGCACAGCCTACGGAAGAAGAACTTGTAGAGGCGGTTACACGCTATCGTCGTAAGCATCCTAATACACGAATTGTAGTTGTGCTTCATTGGGGATCGGAGTTTAAGTTTCGCCCTAACATCCGTCAGCGAGCACTTGCCCATAAGCTTTCACAAGCAGGTGTAGATGCTATCATAGGGCATCATCCGCATGTGCTGCAGCCTATGGAAATGATAGGTCAGATGCCTGTCTTCTATAGCATCGGTAACTTTGTGTTTGATCAGAAAGCAAAAGAGGCAAGGGAATCAATGATAGCCCGCCTCACCTTCAAAAGTGACGGAAGCATTGAAGCGGATTCGATAGCAGTGGAGATAGATAAAGGGAGACCTCTCCCTATTGAGTGAAGAGTGAAAAACGAAGAGTGAAGAATTTGAGTTACGCTTAACCATTTATTGGCCATCAGCGAAAATTACAAACTCAAATTCTTCACTCTTAACTATTCATTCTTCGTTAATTTTCATTCTTCATCATCTCGTAAACATAGGCAGGGCTTTGGACATAAAGTTCACCTTCGGGTATTTGAAGAAGTTTTATTGTTTGTGAGCGATATACTCTATCCATTGCTTGTTCTAAGGTGAAAGAATCATCCTCAATAAGATATTGTACCATCTTATCGATAGTGTTAGAGATGAGATATTCTCTTATTTGCTCTTTTGTTGGCTGAGATTTCATAAGCGAGATGCTTTTACTTTGGTTAAGTACTTAAGAGAACGTTCTGTACCGAAATAGTACTGTTGGTCAAGATATTTGTCTTGAAGGTTATTGGCAAGTTCTTCAATAGTCATAGTTCCTTCGTGGTATCGGCTAAGAGAATAAGCCACTCCATCATCTGCGATAGGACCGCTTATAATATCGTATTCAATAGTCAAAGACTCTTTTCTACGATCGCGGTTTCTATCAATAAAACGTGCCCATTCTACAGTTGCTTTCTCTGGGAATTGCAGAACCTTTAGGGTATTTGAAGACAGAGAGGTTTCATCGAAGCTATACTCAATCAGGGTAGGTTCACCACCAAATAGTTTAGCTCTTTTATTTGCCATACGTTCAGCAGTTGCCTTATCTGGAGTCAGGTAGAATCCCATTCCGAAATCCTTGTGTGATAATCCCTTTGTGAGGTCTATATCCTTAATATCCTGATTTGTGCCGTGATATAGTATCATGCCAACGTTCCTCCATTCTTTGCGCACATCATGATAAGATCGTCCACCGTATCATCGATGGATTGTAGGTGCTCCACATCATAGAACTCGATGAGAAACGACAATCCCGCATATCGTTGCAAATAGTCATACGCTTTTTCGCGTGTGAGCGAAAAGCGTTGACCAAAAGCTTTTATGCAAGCGTTGATGAATTGTATTTCGTACTTACCCATATTATGATTTGCATATTCTTTTTCGGAGATTTCGATTTCTCAATCTTTCGTTTAACTACTTCTCTGCAAGAATGAAGTCGAGTTGTTTCTTCTCGAGGTTTGCCTTGGCTACCTGGATGCGGATTGGATCTCCGAGCTGGTAGCTGTGATGGCGGCGACGACCGATGAGGCAATAGTTCTTCTCATCGAACTCGTAGTAGTCATCGTCAAGATCCTCGATGCGTACCATGCCTTCACAATGGTTCTCGTCGATCTCGCAATATACACCGTAGCTGGTGAGACCAGAGATATGAGCATCAAACTCCTGTCCGATGTACTGGCTCATGAACTCCACCATCTTATACTTGATAGAGTCGCGCTCTGCGTTGGCTGCTATCTGCTCCATCTCACTTGAGTGCTCGCAGAGTTCCTCGTACTTATCCTTGTTGGCTGATTTACCTCCCTGCTCATAGCGTGTGAGGAGTCGGTGAACCATTGTATCTGGATAACGACGGATAGGCGATGTGAAGTGTGTGTAATAGTCGAAAGCAAGACCAAAGTGACCTATGTTATGCACAGAGTACTTCGCCTTCATCATGGCACGGAGTGCAACGAGCTGTATAACGTTAGACTCCTTCTTGCCTTCCACACTATCCATGAGCTGGTTGAGCGCACGAGCGGTAGCACCCTTTGTACCAGTACTCTTCATCTTATAGCCGAACTTGGTAACGAACGACTTGAGAGTCTCGAGCTTCTGTGGGTCTGGATCATCATGAACACGGTAAGGTAGTGTCTTCGCAACCTTACCCTTAGCCACTCTTCCTACGCTCTCAGCCACCGTGCGGTTGGCAAGAAGCATGAACTCCTCAATGAGTTTGTTGGCATCCTTTGAACGCTTGAAGTAGCATCGTGTAGGCTTACCAGTCTCATCAATGTCGAAGCGCATCTCCTCACGGTCGAACTTCACGGCACCATCCTTGAAGCGCTGTGCACGAAGAAGCTTGGCAAGGCGGTCGAGTGTGAGAAGGAGGTATGCGTTCTCGCCCTTGAGTTCGCCTTTTTCCTCTTTCTTGGCGATTTCATCAGCATCAGCCATAGGGAGTTCCGAAAGTTCAACGGCTGGGTTCGGGTTGAGGTTGGCGTTGAGAACCTCCTGTACCTCTTCGTATGCATAGCGGCGGTTGCTTCTGATTACGGTATGCACTATGCGGTATGACTTAATCTTTGCCTCGTTGTCGAGGTTGAAGATAACGGAGTATGCGAGTTTGTCTTCATCAGGACGGAGTGAACAGATGAAGTTACAGAGTCGCTCAGGGAGCATAGGTATTGTGCGGTCAACGAGGTAGATACTTGTGGCACGCTCCTTTGCCTCCTTATCTATAACAGAACCCTCAGTAACATAATGGCTCACATCAGCGATGTGAACACCTACTTCCCATTGTCCATTGCTGAGACGCTGAATACTAAGAGCATCATCGAAGTCCTTGGCATCGTGTGGATCGATGGTACAGGTAAAGACATCACGGAAGTCTTCACGACGGGCAATTTCGTCGGCAGGGATGTCAGCACTTATCTTGTCAGCTGCATCTTCCACAGCCTGCGGATACTTGTAAGGAAGTCCGTACTGCGCAAGGATGGTGTTCATCTCGGCATCGTTGTCGCCCTGCTGTCCGAGGACATCAACAACACCAGCCACGATGCTTCTATGCTCTGCATCTGGCCATTCTATTACCTTTACAACTGCTCTATCACCATCCTTGGCATCCTTGAGCTTTCGCTTAGGAATGAAGATGCTGACGGTCATTGGATCGGTAGGAACGAGATATGTCATGTCGCGATCTGCCTTGATTCTACCAACAAACTGATCCTTGGCACGACGAATGATCTCGATGACCTGAGCCTCACGGATATGTTTTGCACGACGAGCCATCATCGATACACGCACACGGTCGCCATTGAGTGCCCACATGGAGTTACGCTCAGCCACGAAGATTGGTTTATCGGAACCATCAGGCATGAATGAGCACTTGCCATTGAACTTGGTGATGAATGTGCCTTCAAGTACCGAACCGCTCTGGTTGAGCTTGTATGAGTTCTCGCTTGCACGAGACAGGAAATCATCCCATGTCATCTCCTCAAGCACGTCGATGGCAAGCATCTTGAGTGGGTGAGTGTCGAGATGGCACTTATGGAATATCTCTTTAAAAGAATATGCCTTACTTGGGTTCTCGCGGAAGAATTCCTCCAGCAGAGCACCCATCTGTTTCTTGTTTAGCCTTTTTCCGGCTTTCTTTCCTTTTCCCATAGCTTTTCTTTGTTTTTGCCGTAAGAAAAATCTTACGGAACAGTGGTTTATGTTGCAAACATACGAAATAAAATCGAGATTATACAAATTTTACGTGTTAATTTTTAGTTAATTTGTCAATACTGCGATTTTTATGGTGCTTACATCATAAAATAAAGAAGTTTTTTAGTATCTTTGCACGAAAATCGCCCCTCACCCGCCCTATGGGCACCCTCTCTGACACATACTCGGAGATACTCAATCTCCGACTTCCCCAAGGGGCCACTATTTTATTAAAAATATGAAAATATTAATCACAGGAGCTTCTGGCTTCATAGGCAGTTTTATAGTAGAAGAGGCATTGAGTCGCGGACTTGATGTCTGGGTAGCTGTACGTAAGAGTACTAACAGGAAATACCTTAAGGATGAGCGTATTAATTTCCTCGACCTTAACCTTGGTGATGAAGGGCAGATGAAGTCTGTTCTTGCTCAGCATGCATTCGACTATGTGGTGCATGCTGCTGGCGCTACCAAGTGTATCAAGGCAGAGGATTTCTTCAAGGTAAATACCGAAGGCACAAAGAATTTCGTGAATGCCTTGAGAGCTACCAAACAGCCAATGAAGAGATTCGTGTATCTTTCTTCTTTGAGTGTCTTCGGAGCTATCCGTGAGCAGATGCCTCACACAGAGATTCTTGATACAGATACTCCACAGCCAAATACTGCCTATGGTAAGAGTAAGTATGAGGCAGAGAAGTGGCTCTTTGAGCAGAAGGATATTCCGTTTGTAATCCTTCGCCCAACGGGTGTTTATGGTCCTCGTGAAACCGACTATTTCCTCATGGCAAAGAGCATCAAGGGACATAGTGACTTCGCTGTAGGTTATGACCGTCAGGATATCACTTTCATCTATGTTAAGGATCTTGTACAGGCAGTGTTCAAGTCAACTGAGCATGATGAGTGCGTTGGAAAGGCATATTTCCTTAGCGATGGCGATGTGTATGAGTCGGTTACTTTCTCTGACCTTATCCAGAAAGAGCTTGGCATCAAGTTCCTTATCCGCATCAAGGCACCAATATGGGTGCTTAGGATTGTTACTGCTGTTGGCGACCGCTGGATGAAGATGACTGGTAAGATGAGTGCATTGAACAATGATAAGTTCAACATCTTGAAGCAGCGCAACTGGATGTGTGATATCACACCTGCAAAGCGTGATATGGGCTATGAGCCAGAGTATAATCTTGAGCGTGGTGTGAAAGAGGCTATCGCATGGTATAAGGCTAACGGTTGGTTGTAGGATTATGGCAAAGAATAATAAGATATTATCAGACCTTTTTCTGAAAAGTGGTGAGAAGAAGCCGATGAAATGGCTGTTTCCTGTGGAGATAGGCATGGTTATCTATGCTATATTCTCACTTTTCATCGTTCTCTTTACCTCTACATCTCTTTCTAATCCAGAGGCACTTGTCTGGTGGCGTGTAAGAGTTGTTCTGCTTACCGTAGCTCTATGGCTTGTGTATCGTATGTGGCCTTGCAGAGCTATGGCTATGGCAAGAATAGCGTTGCTATTGGTAACACTAAGTTGGTGGTATCCTGACACATACGTGCTGAACTGCCATTTTCAGAACATGGATCACATCTTTGCTTCGTGGGATCAGAAGTTGTTTGGTTTCCAACCGGCACTTCTCTGGAGTAAGGCATACCCAAGTTATATAGTATCGGAGTTGATGGCAATGGGATATTTCTTCTATTTTCTGATGTTCGTATCGCTCACGTTCTATGTCTTCTTCAAACGCTATGAGGACTTTCAGAAGGTGTCTTTCATACTGATTACATCGTTCTTCGTTTATTATGTGGTGTTTGTGCTGATTCCTGTTGCAGGACCTCAATATTACTATCTTGCAGTTGGAGTAGATGAGATTGCTAAGGGAAATTTCCCAGAGGTAGGCACGTATTTTGCCAAGCATTTAGAGTGTTTGCCGATTCCAGGAAAGCCAGATGGTATCTTCCGTAATCTTGTACAGATGAGTCATAACACAGGTGAGCGTCCAACAGCAGCATTCCCAAGTTCTCATGTAGGCGTTTCAACACTTACCATGATTATCGCTCTCTGGCTGAAGGAATATAAGTTCGTGCTTATCTGGGCAATACCTTGGATGTTCCTTTGCATGGGTACTGTTTATCTCCTCCCTCACTATGCAGTCGATGCAATCGCAGGTTTCTTTACTGCCATCGGTGTTTTCTTCCTGCTGAAGTTTACTTGGGAGAAGTGCTTTGAGAAGTAAGGACCCCTCCCTAATCCTCCCCGAGGGGAGGGAATTGGTGCACGGTGGAGGTTTCATTTAAGGAAATAGACTCGTTTATCTTCCTAAGTAAAAAAGGGGTAAACTCAGTGAAAGTCCCATTTTCTATAAGTCATAGAAGGGAGCTTCACTGAGTTTACTCTTTATTTATAGCGATGGTTTGATAATGATATTTTAGGGTTGTGGTGAAGGCTTTATTAAAGCCTTCATCTTCACAATATCTAATGCATTGCTGATGATGCTGATGATTCCGAAGCAAAGGAGTAATGATAGAGTTGCTGTCGCTAACATTCGTGAATTCTGTTCCAAGAAAAACAAGATACCAGAAGTTTCGTTGAAAACAAACAAAGGAACATCCTGAGGTATCTGCAATATGAAGGCGAGTAAGCCACCACCGACAATGATACCCATTGCGAAAGCAGCCACTATAGCATATTTATAGTGACGAAGATTTGTCTCTTCATATTGACGAAGGTATTCTATGGCATCAAGTTTCCGTTCAAGTCGCATCATAAACTCATCCTTGTCATCAAATGATGGACGTTGGGCAAGGAATAACTGTTCAAGTTCTTTATCTTTCATCATAACTTCAATCTTGATTTTAGTTTGTCGCGACCTCGCGAAAGTTGTTTCTTTACGGCATCTTCAGAGGTATCGGTTATTTGTGAAATCTCTTTGATAGAATGTTCATCAAGATAGAATAACACGATGGCTGAACGTTCTTTGGGTGGAAGGGTTGAGAGAGCGAGATACAAATCCTGATGTGCGAATTTAGCATCAGTTTTACTGTCTCCTATGACAAGTCTTGCTTCCTCTATGTCCGAATAGTATTTTTTAGATGCCTTGTGGTTGAGGAAAGTATTATGTGCTATCTTGAAGAGCCATGAACGGAATCGTCCTTTGTGTTGGTAGCCTGTAGAAGCAAGGTATGCTTTGAGCAACGCATCTTGAGCAATGTCATCAGCCTCGTCTTTATTGCCACAGCAAAGAGCGAGCAGAAAACCACGAAGTGCCTCCTGCTCGTCGCTGACGAGTTGTATGAACTGCTCTCTTGTCATCTGCTCTTTATGCCTGACGCAAGTTTTGTTCCTCTGCTTCCATTTCCTTGGCGAGCATCTTCCTGCCGATGTGATAGTTGGCAAGGAAGGCTATGCCGACGGCAAACGATGCCACGCCTCCGCATATCAACTCCAACTCATCGCTGTATAGTCCCTTATTAGCAAAATCAAGATATAATCCAAAGCCTATCAGGCCTATGCCAAGAAACATGGTGAGCATTCCCCACTGCAGTTTCTTCAGCAGCTTCTCCTTCAGCAGCTTTTCCGGTTTATTCATCTTCTTCACCAGTTCCTCGATGTCAATGTCTGCATTCTTTTCGAGTGCGGCAAGGATGATTTCCTTCCTGTTCTTTTCTGATTGCATTTTTCTTCTTAATGAAAGGAAAACAATGGTAATAGGGAGGACCACTGCTGTTCCCAAGACAATGACAATGCCTGTAATATTATTCATAATTTTAGCTGTTTTTATTTGTTAAACTTCTTGTTATTTACCGAACCGATTCACTATAACAACAAGTGAAAGTAGGAAAAGGTGACGTGGTTAGTAAAAAAATAAATGAAAAAAACTGGAGATGTATTTGCATCTTCAGTCATTTATTTACTATTATGTTTGATTGGCTACCGTGTAGCGGATTCCCTCCCCTCGGGGAGGGTTAGGGAGGGGGCTTTTACAACTGTCCCGACTCCACCTGTCGAACCACTCTTTCGGTAAGTCGGTCAACACCTTCTGGGTCATAGGCTTTCTTAAGGCTTGCACCAAACATCCAAGCAAAGGCCTGATAGAAACTGGCACGAGCAGGGCCGAGGAATGCCTGAACAAGTTCGTAGCTTGAAGAATTGGTTTCGCGGTAGATGAGTTTGATGAGAAGCTTGCCTTGTGAGAAGGTGAGTTTCTTCATTCGTGGCTTATATTCTGCCATAAGCCCTTTTTCCACTAACTTCATGTGTTCCTTACGTGCCTGATCATCAGGTAAGGTCTGGAGATACTCGTAGGTTTCAAGTACGGCACGATTCACTTCCTTTGCTATCGGAAGCACCTTCTTTACATTATACACAAGACGATTGTATGATTTTCGCTGCTTATCATTTTTGAAGTCTATAGGTCCATAGACATACACATTGTTCATTTCAACATACTGGATGCTGTCTCCATTGTCGAAAACCTTGGATACACGAACCATTGGCACGAACGTAGGACTGTCCATGTCAACAATGCGATCCTCTGGGTTTATCTTATTCTTCTGAGCCATGGCTGAGAAGGGGAGGGCGCACAATGTGAATGTTATGATGAAGTGCGAAAATCTCATTTCGAATGACAAAAGTACGGATATTTTCCCTAATTCTCTGCATTTTTACTTATTATTTAATTATTATTAGCACGCAGAATGAAAAGAAAAGCATGATAATATTTTGTATTTTAGCCGATTTGGTGTAACTTTGCACTCGAAAATTAAAAACGTGCGAGATATTCTCGTACATTGCCATTCGATAATAATTAAAACTGATGAATAAAATATTTTCTCGCATCGCACGATGCACAGCTGTAGCAGCATTGGTAGTGGCATTTGCCTCTTGCCAGCAGAACAAGTTCCATGTGACCGGTAATATTACCGAAGCTGAGGATTCTGTACTTTATTTCGAGAATATGAGTCTTGATGGACCAGTTATCATTGACTCTGTAAAGCTCTCTGCTGACGGTAAGTTTGATTTCTCAGGAGAGAAGCCTGAAGCTCCAGAGTTCTATCGTCTCCGTATCAGAAACCATATCATCAACGTTAGTATCGACTCTACTGAGACAGTTGAGTTCAAGGCTGCGTATCCAACAATGCCTGTGAAATATGAGGTTACTGGTTCTGATAACTGTTCGAAGATCAAGGAACTCTCTCTCATGCAGATCAACATGCTTAATCAGGTTTTGGCACTCAACAAGAACTATAGTCTTAGTGTTGCTCAAACGAATGATAGCATAGAAAAGATGATTGTGGCTTACAAAGAGAACGTAAGACTCAATTATATTTATAAGGAGCCATACAAGGCTTATGCTTATTTTGCTCTCTTTCAGGCTCTTGGCAACCGTCTTATCTTCAATCCTCATGAGAATGTAGAGGATATGCGCGTGTTTGGTGCTGTTGCTACATCATGGGATACATACTATCCAGAGGCTGAACGTGGAAAGAACCTTCATAACATTGCTATCGAAGGCATGAAGACTCAGCGTATTCTTCAGGCTAAGGAGCAGGGCCCAAGCATCGATATGTCAAAGGTGGTAGTTTCCGAAATTATTGATGTTCCACTCGTTGACAATCATGGTAACCGCCGCTCGCTCACAGAGCTAAAGGGTAAGGTTGTGCTTCTCGACTTCCATGCATTCTCTGCTGATGGTAGCACACAGCGTATCATGAAACTTCGTGAGGTTTACAACAAGTATCATGCTCAGGGACTTGAGATCTATCAGGTTTCTGTAGATCCAGACGAGCACTTCTGGAAGACTCAGACAGCAGCTCTCCCTTGGATTTGCGTTCATGATCCAGACAACTTGCAGTCTGAATATCTTGCTCGCTATAATGTGCAGAGCATCCCAACATTCTTCCTTATCAGTCGTGCAAACTCTCTTTTCAAGCGTGATGCACAGATCAAGGACTTGGATGCTGAGATTAAGAGTCTTCTTGCAAAGTAGAATTTGACAAGTATCACAGTTCCATATACTGAGGGAACCTACATGCCAGCACCATGTGCTGCAACGATAGGTCATTTCGATGGGGTACATCTGGGTCACCAGCATGTGCTCCGTCGCCTTCGTTTGTTGGCTACTGAAAGAGGCTTGGATAGCGTGATGGCTATTTCCTTTGACCGTCATCCTCGTACCGTTTTTGATAAGGATTTTGTGCCTAACATGCTTACTACCGTGGATGAGCGCCGTCTTATCATGTCGCAGATTGGTGTGGATGTATGTGCCGTACTGCAGTTTGATAGGCAGATGGCATCTATGTCAGCCAAGGACTTCATGAGGGAGGTTCTTAGGAATCAGTTGGGAGTCAGGCTTCTTCTTCTTGGCTATGACAACCGCTTTGGTCGTAAGAACTCAGATGAGGGATTTGATGACTATGTGCGCTATGGCAAGGAGATTGGCATAGAGGTGATAGAATGTGATCCTCTGGAGTTGAAAGATGGCAAGCGAGTATCTTCAACCTTGGTTCGTGAGCTTCTTGCTGAGGGTAGGGTAGATGAGGCAGCAGATTGTCTTGGCCATAGGTATTCTGTTGAAGGAAAGGTAGTTGGAGGCTATCGCGAGGGACGTAAGATAGGATTCCCGACTGCCAATCTTGATATTGACCCATTGAAGATAGTGCCTGTTGGTGGTGTTTATGCTGTCAAGGTACATGTAGAGGGCGATATGGTATTGCATCCAGGTATGATGAATATCGGCCGTCGTCCAACATACGGAGTAAATGGCATTACTCTCGAAACGAATATCTTCCGTTTTCGCGAGGATATCTATGGTAAGAGAATCAAGGTGGAGTTCTTCAAGAAGCTGAGAAATGAGTGTCGCTTTGATTCCGTTTCCGACCTTGCACGACAGCTTTCCGAAGATGCTCTACAGGCAAATGAATATCTTTTGCATCCAGAAGCCTTACCATTAACAAGAAAGCACTTCTTAAGATTGCAAGATTAACTTTACACATATCATTCTATGAAACACTCACTCATTTATGTTGGTGTATTTTTGCTGTATCAAACTCTCATTGCTGCACTTGTTACTGTAGTGATGAAGTTCATCTTTCCAGAGGTGACAGCTGATATGGCAGTTACCAAGCTCGTTGTTATCTCGGGTATATCATCATTGGCTACTCTTGCCACTTTCTATTTTGCAAAGTGGTGCCCAATGTCGTGTGATTATATCAAGACTAAGCCATACAAGACGCTTTTCTGGACGATAATCCTCTCCATTGCATTAATCCTTCCTGCTGTATGGGTTCAGGAATTATTACCAGAAGATTATACCCAAGATGTTCTTGCAGATGTCATGGAGAAGCTTCTTACTCGTCCTGATGGCTATCTGCTTGTTGGAATCTTTGCACCAGCAGTTGAGGAAGTAGTATTTCGTGGAGCTATTCTTCGTAAGTTGCTTGAATGGATGAAAGATAATTTCGGTGAACTTACCCTTGCCAATCGTTGGATTGCTATTGTGATATCATCGGTATTTTTTGCTACTGTGCATTTCAATCCTGCTCAGATTCCTCATGCTTTTCTTGTTGGATTGCTTCTTGGTTGGATGTATTATCGTACTGGCAGCATCATTCCTGGGCTTATTTATCATTTCATCAATAATACATCAGCATTCTTGCTTGTTTGGATATTCCCTAATGTTTCTACAAACGCAAAACTTATAGAATATTTTGATGGAGATAAGTCTGCAATGTTAATGGCAGTGGGAATTTCGGTAATGATTGCGATTCCTTGTCTTTGGCAACTTAACAGATTGATGAAGAGATAATATTTATAGATTTCTGCTATAAGTAATTGACCTATAATAATTTCATTGTCGAAAAGTTTAATAATTTTCGGTAGTGAAATTATTTTTTTGTAATTTTGCATCGGAAAATTTAAGACGGGCACCGCTGTGTGAGCGACGAGCCCTATTTTCCTCTGCGAGGATGCTTTGCACGTTGCACCTAAAAAGATTGAAAACAGGTAGTGTTTAACGAACGATTAGTACTATTTATAGTAGTAAATAGAGTAATAACTAATGAATATTAAGAATAGAAAGAAAAGAACAGGTATTAGGCTTCAGCGACAGTTGAATAAGCTTGTGTTGCCAATCCTTCTTGAAACTCTTCTCACCATGCTTCTTGGTGCTGTAGATACTTTCATGCTTTCGCATCATAGTGATGAGGCTGTGGCTGCAGTAGGTATGGATAACCAGATTCTACAGCTTGTATTCCTTCTCTTTACTATCATTAATGCGGGCACATCGGTTTTGTGCTCACAATATTTCGGTGCAAAACTTCAGGAGCGTTTTGTAAAGGTAAGTGGTGTGGCTCTCATGCTCAATCTTTCTATCGGATTGGTATCGAGTGCTCTTCTCTTTGTCTTTGCAGAACAGGTGCTGCAGCTTATGGGCTTGCGTCCTGAGTTGATGATCTACGGAAAGCCTTACCTCCAGATAGTTGGTTCGTTAGCATTTGCTCAGGCTATCACTACCACCATAAGTGCTATTCTTCGTGCTGCCAACAAACCTATCTATCCTATGATAGTTATTGTGGTTGTCAATATCCTTAACATCATAGGAAACTATACACTTATCTTCGGTAAGTTTGGTATGCCTGCTCTCGGTGTAGAAGGTGCTGCTATCTCTACAAGCATCTCACGTACGGTGTCTATGATTATGCTTATCGTGATGCTCAATCGTAAACTCATCCCAAGTTTTCCATTTCGTTTGTTCCGTCCATTCCCAACATCCGAGATGCGAAAGCTCCTCAAGATCGGTTTGCCTTCAGCTGGTGAGAATATCTCCTACAACCTTCAGCAGCTCACTATCATCTACTTTATCAATATGATAGGTAATGAGGCTCTTACAGCACGTATCTATGTGGGTAATGTGGTGATGTTCGTGTACCTCTATGCTATCTGTATCGCTCAGGGAAGTTCTATTCTTGTTGGACATCTTACAGGTGTAGAGAAGACTCAGGCTTCATACGTGATTGGTAAGTTTGCTTGGCATAGAGGTGCGGCTATTACTATTACATTCTCTATTCTTTGCGCTCTCTGTGGACCGTTTATTGCTGGTTCGCTTACAAGTAATGAGGAGATCATTTCTCTTGTGTGCTGGTGTTTCTGGGTAGATGTGTTGCTTGAGGTAGGAAAATGTATCAATATATGGGCAACAAACACGCTTCGTGCTACGGGTGATATCTTCTTCCCATTCTATCTTGGAATCATCGTACAGTGGCTTGTAGGCGTTGGTTTCGGCTATCTCTTCGGCATCGTGTTCGGCTTCGGACTTATCGGTATGTGGTTTGCTTTTGTTCTCGATGAGAATATCCGTGGTGTGATATTCGTTTCTCGTTGGAATAGCTTCAAGTGGGCAAACAAGGGCTTTGTGAAGTAAAGTTATGAGCGAAAGACCTGAATTAAGTCGTGAACTTGATAGCCGCAGTTTTAGAAGCTATTATTATCTGAAAGAGGAATTAGTTGCCTTTTGCAGACAAAATAACCTGCCTGTCTCTGGCGGTAAGATTGAGCTGACAGATAGAATTGCATGCTTCCTTGATACAGGAACTATAAGTCAAGCTACCGCAAAGAGAAAGTCATCTGTTCTTGTTGGTGAGATTACAGAAGAAACCATTATCGAGAACAACATAGTTTGTTCTGAGAAGCATAGAGCCTTTTTCCTGGAAATGATTGGCAAGAGTTTCTCGTTTAATGTCTTGTTTCAGAGGTGGCTAAAGGCAAATGCTGGCAAGACATACAAGGATGCTATTGAAGCTTATCGCCAAATTCTTGAGGAAAAGAAAAATTCAAAAACGACAATCGACAAGCAATTCGAATACAACACTTATATCAGGGATTTCTTTGAAGCCAACAAAGACAAGCGTTTGGAAGACGCCATCACCTGTTGGAAATACAAGAAATCGCTCAAAGGACATAATAGATATGAGTCTTCAGATTTGATTGCTTTGGATAAGTTATTGGCAGGGGGGTAAACTCAACTTCCTATGTTCCTCCCATGTAGTTCCTATGTGATTCCTATGTAAGTCCCATTTTCCTCCTATGCAAACGCTCAAATGGAATATGCTTTGTTGGGTTTATAGCGAGGGCATAGCGAAGGCATAACGAAGGATCAGCGAAGGCAGAGAAGAAGCACGGTTGCTTTCGCTTTAAAAAACAAAAGAAAACCAAGTAAAACCAAATAAAACAATTGTGCCCTCTATGTTTGTGAATGTTTATAGATGTTGAGAAGCAAAGCGACGACGTAAGTAATAGTCGCCTATCGGCTCAACATATATGAACATACACGAACATCAATCAACATTTTCTTTTGTCTTCTAACCGCGAAAGCAAAATTAGAAAAAAATCATGAGTTTTTCACGTAGGGGGTTGCACCAATGCCAAAATATCGGGTTTAAAGACTTGATAATGTGCGAGATACAACGGGTGTAACCCCCTTGAAAAGGGTTACACCTGGTGCAACCGTTTCAGAGGGGGTTGCACCCATCGTTACTATTTGAGTACCAGTGTGTTAGGATGCTAAAAATGCCATTGGTGCAACCCCCCTCGTGAAAAACTCGTGAAAAAATTAATATGCACCGAAAATAATTTGTTTGGTTTGTTTGGCTTGGTGGTTTCAAAATTTTTTATTACCTTTGCATGCTCGATTAACTAAAAAACCGTGAAATAGCCTTATGGCTGACACGCACATACACAAACCTCAATATCGACTGAATCCTTTCTAATTCTAATCGGTTGGGGAAAGAGAGTAACTTTTATTTTTTTTCTTACGGTGGTAATTTATAGAACCCACCTTAAATTCTTTTAATCTAAAAAAAACGTAACATGGCAAAAATTTGTCTTGCTGAACAGGTAGCTCTCGTTGAGAGTTTCCTTAGTGAAAACTTCGCCTTCAGAAATAATGAAGTGCGTGACACTGTTGAGTTCAAGGTGCTCAATCCGGAAATGGGTGGCAACCTTGCCAACACTGAGTTTGTACCTCTTAATGATGAGGCTCTCAACTCTATCATTCTTGAGGCTATGAAAGCTGGTATCGAGGGTAAGGTGACTGACCTCGTGAAGCGTATCATCAATTCTACTGCTACAGTTGCATTCAATCCGCTACAGTCTTATCTCAAGAGTCTTCCTGAGTGGGATGGCAGTGATCGTGTTGGTGACCTTATTCGTCAGATACCTTCCGTTGATGATGAGAAGGCGCATTTCATCCGCATCTGGTTCAGATCAGTTGTGGCCCATTGGCTTGGCATGGATAGCATCTATGGCAACCAGCTTGTGGTGATGTTTATCGGTGATCAGGGTTGCCGAAAGGGTTCATTCATCAAAAAACTCCTTCCAGAGCATCTTCAGATGTACTATCTTGATCATGTCAATCTCGTTAACAAGCATGATACTGATATGGCACTTGCCAACTGTGGTCTGGTGAACCTTGATGAGTTCGACCGTTACACCACCCGTCAGCAGGCCACTCTGAAGTACATCATCACCAAGGCTGATGTCAATGCGCGTAAGATATATGGTGGTAACATCACATATCGCCCACGTATGGCATCATTTGTAGCCACAACCAATGAACCTCGTCCGCTGAAGGATAAGACAGGCACTCGTCGCTTCGTTGTGGTGAAGATACCTTCTGGTACTCTCATGCCAGATCTTTCCATCGACTACGACCAACTCTATGCCCAGCTTGTTCATGAGGTATGCGAACAGCATGAGGTATATTGGCTTAGTCAGGAAGAGAACAATCGTCTGCAGATTCTCAACCGTGAATTCTGTGAGATAGATGATTTCTCAGCAATGATTTCCACTTGTTTCCGTAAGCCAGAGGCAGGTGAGCAGACCTATGAGATGTCGAGTATGGAGATGCTTACGATTCTTCAGCAGAAGTATCCTCAGGTTAAGATTGACCGTAAGAGTCAGTCACATCTGGGTGCGAATCTCTCGACTATGGGCATCGCCAGTCATCGCACAAAGAAGGGTAATCTCTACAATGTGGTGCAGATAGCAGCTTAGAGATGAATGGCAAAAGAGATGAGCATCCCATTGTGAGGGCACTGAAAAAGTCCCAAGC
>DCJC01000051.1 GCA_002317355.1 Prevotellaceae bacterium UBA1710
CATTGACAAGTGTTGCCGAACAACTCAAAGGCAAACAACTTCCTGGAGTTATCTATGGCAATACAGACATCGTTGATGAGAATGGAAATTTCCTAAGGAAACGAAGACTTGCTCCTCCAGAGAAACTATCGTGGAAAAGCTTCAAGCATGGAATGTTAGTATGTCATCAATCTTTCTATGCAAAGACAGACATCGCCCAGAAAGTGCCATACAACCTCAACTACAAGCTATCAGCAGACGTGGATTGGTGTATTCGCATAATGAAAGAGGCTGAACAGCAAGGGCTTGCGCTTTGGAATACACACATGACTCTCAGCTCGTATCTTGAAGGCGGAATGTCAGTACAAAGCCATCGTGCTTCGCTCAAGGAAAGATTCGACGTAATGAGCGACCATTACGGGAAAATTGCAACTATCGGCATGCACCTCTGGTTCGTGGTGCGAGCCATTCTGAAAAGGTAGAATCATTGGAGATTTATTAATTTTTCTAAAATTCAAGACCCACATTTTGGATATTCTACAAATTTACACTACCTTTGCAGAAATAGTGTCTTCTAAAGAAGAATACGACAAAACAGAAAAGAGAAAACAACAGATAACAACTAAAAATAAATTAAACTAAACAAATGTATTTACTCGGTTATGACATCGGTACATCATCAGTGAAGGCTTCACTCGTTGATGCAGAAACAGGAAAGACAGTTGCTTCAGCTCAGTATCCTGACGCAGAGGCTCCAATCATGGCAAAGCAGGCTGGTTGGGCTGAGCAGGATCCAGAAATGTGGTGGGACGAACTCAAGCAGGCTACAGCTCGCGTAGAGGCTAAGGCTGCAGGTTCACTCGCTAAGGTTTCTGCTATCGGTATCTCTTATCAGATGCACGGTCTCGTATGTGTTGACAAGGAAGGTCAGCCACTTCGTCCATCTATCATCTGGTGCGACGGTCGTGCCGTTCCTTACGGCAACGCAGCTTTCGAGGCAATCGGTGGCGACAAGTGTCTTGAGCACCTCCTCAACTCTCCAGGTAACTTCACAGCAGCTAAGCTCGCTTGGGTTAAGGAGAACGAGCCAGAGGTATTCGCAAAGATCGACAAGATCATGCTTCCTGGTGACTATATCGCACTCCGTCTCTCTGGTGGTGACAAGAAGACTACTATCTCTGGTCTCTCAGAGGGTATGTTCTGGGACTTCAAGAACAACTGCGTAAGCAAGGACGTAATGAACTATTTCGGTTTCGATGAGAAGATTATCTCTGAGATCGTTCCTACATTCTCTGTTCAGTCACGCGTATGCAAGGCTATCGCTGACGAACTCGGTATCCCAGAGGGTACACCTATTTCATATAGAGGTGGTGACCAGCCAAACAACGCTCTCTCACTCAACGTAATGAAGCCAGGTGAGATCGCTGCTACTGGTGGTACTTCAGGTGTTGTTTACGGTGTACTCGGTGAAGTAAACTATGATAAGCTTTCTCGCGTTAACACATTCGCACACGTTAACCACAACCAGCCAGACACACGTCTTGGCGTACTTCTCTGTATCAACGGTACCGGAATCCTGAACGCTTGGGTTAAGCGTACTGTTGCTCCAGAAGGCATTTCTTACGGTGAGATGAACGACCTCGCAGAGTCTGTTCCAGTTGGTGCAGAGGGTCTCTCTATCATCCCATTCGGTAACGGTGCAGAGCGTGTTCTCCAGAACGAGAACCCAGGTGCTTCAATGCACGGCATCAACTTCAACATCCACAAGAAGGCGCACATCATCCGTGCTGCTCAGGAGGGTATCGCATTCTCATTCGCTTACGGTATCGAGATCATGCAGAAGATGGGTATGGAGATCAGCACAATCAAGGCTGGTCATGCAAACCTCTTCCTCTCTCCATTGTTCCGCAGAACTCTTGCTGCCGTTACAGGCGCAACTATCGAGCTCTACGAGACTGACGGTAGCGTAGGTGCAGCTTACGGTGCTGGTATCGGTGCTGGTATCTATAAGGATAGCGATGATGCATTCAAGACTTTGAAGCATATTTCTACTGAGGCTCCAGTTGCTGAAACTGCAGAGTATAAGGCAGCTTACGAGCGTTGGAAGAACGCACTTGAGAAGAAATAAAGTTAAATTTTCTTAAATATTCGGACTGCAGAGGTTCTCATTGCACAGTTGTGTGAATTTATGAGTACCTTTGCAGTCCGATTATTATGTGGGCACACTTAGAGCCCCGCGAGCGATGGTGTTAATAGTCATGCGTTTGGCCGCGCAGACGGTTAGTGAATCCGCGTTCGAAACAAATGTTTTTTAGTAGTATTTTTAAAAGATTTTTTAAAGTTAAATGAACACTTTAAGTTACAAGACAGTCTCTATTAACAAGGAGTCTGCTAAGAAGGAGTGGGTTGTTATCGACTGCACAGATCAGGTAGTAGGTCGTCTCTGCTCTAAGGTGGCTAAGATACTTCGTGGTAAGTACAAGCCAACATTCACACCTAACGCTGATTGCGGTGATAACGTAATCCTCATCAACGCAGCTAAGGTGGTTTTCACTGGTAAGAAGGAAACTGACAAGGTTTACACACGCTACACTGGTTACCCAGGCGGTCAGCGCTTCAACACACCTGCACAGCTTCGCACAAAGAGCAACGGTATCGACAAGATGCTCCGTCACGCTGTTAAGGGTATGCTGCCAAAGGGTCCTCTCGGCCGTAGCCTCATGAACAACCTTTACATTTACGAGGGCACAGAGCACAAGCAGGAGGCTCAGCAGCCTAAGGCAATCGATATTAATCTGTACAAATAAAATTATTAAGGAAAAATGGCAGAAGTAATTAATGCAATCGGTCGCCGTAAGAGCGCTGTAGCTCGCGTTTATGTTACAGAGGGCACCGGTAAGATCACTATAAACAAGAAAGATATCACAGAGTTCTTCCCATCAGCAATTCTGCAGTATGTTGTTAAGCAGCCACTGCAGCTTCTTGAAGTAGCTGAGAAGTATGACATCAAGGCTAACCTCGACGGTGGCGGTTTCACAGGCCAGAGCCAGGCACTTCGCCTCGCTATCGCTCGTGCACTCGTTAAGATCGACGCTGAGGACAAGAAGAACCTTAAGGATCACGGCTTCCTCACTCGCGACTCTCGTGAGGTTGAGCGTAAGAAGCCAGGTCGTCCAAAGGCACGTCGTCGCTTCCAGTTCTCTAAGCGTTAATATAGAGAACCTGGAAAATCTAGAAAGACTAGAAAGTCTAGCAAATCTAGAATCTCTAGAATTACTAGAATATCCAGAAGCAGTTTAGTATCTAAACCAGCGAGATCCATTTGGCTACTCACTGGCTGATTCTAACAAACAATAGAATTAAAAAGAAAGTAAACAACTCGTGTCTTGTGCGGTAAGTCGCACGATAAGGCACACCAAAAACAAAAGAAAGAAATGTCAAGAACAAGTTTTGACCAGTTACTGCAGGCAGGCTGTCATTTCGGCCACCTTCGTCGCAAGTGGAACCCAGCAATGGCTCCTTACATCTTCATGGAGCGTAACGGCATCCACATCATCGATCTCCACAAGACCGTAGCTAAGGTTGACGAGGCTGCAGAGGCACTGAAGAATATCGCAAAGTCAGGTAAGAAGATCCTGTTCGTCGCTACTAAAAAACAGGCTAAGGACGTTATTGCTGAGAAGGCAACTAGCGTAAACATGCCTTACATCAACGAGCGCTGGGCTGGTGGTATGCTCACCAACTTCCAGACAATCCGTAAGGCTATCAAGAAAATGGCGAACATCGACAAGCTGATGAATGACGGTACATTCAGCAACCTCTCAAAGCGTGAGCTCCTGCAGATTACACGTCAGCGCGCTAAGCTCGAGAAGAACCTCGGTTCTATCAGCGATTTGACACGTCTTCCTTCTGCTTTGTTCGTTGTTGACCTTTGCAAGGAGCACATCGCTATCAAGGAGGCTCAGCGTCTCGGTATTCCTGTATTCGGTATCGTTGACACTAACGCTAATCCAAACGATGTAGATTTCGTTATCCCTGCAAACGACGACGCTAAGGATTCTATCGATACAATCCTTTCTGCTTGCTGCGCAGCTATCGCTGAGGGCTTGCAGGAGCGCAAGGTAGAGAAGGCTGACGAGAAGGCATCTGCTGAGCAGGCTGATGAGGCTGCTGAGGGCAAGAAGCGCAACTCTCGTGCTCGCAAGGAGGAGACTCCAGCTGAGTCTGCTGAGTAAAGCATATTATAACATTATCAGGTAGCGCCACGTGCTACTTGATAATGACTTGTCGTTATCACGTAATGAATCACGATGGTGTTCGTATTTTGTGTACCTCATCTCGTAATCACGTGATAACGACAAATACATTAAAAACAGAATTCTTTAAATTATAAAACCAAAGAAACAAAATGGCTATTTCAATTGAAGATATCAAGAAGCTCCGCGCTATGACTGGCGCTGGTCTTAGTGACGTAAAGAAGGCTCTCGAAGAGGCTGAGGGCGATATGGATAAGGCTAAGGACATCCTCCGTCAGAGAGGTCAGGCTATCGCAGCTAAGCGTGCTGACCGTGAGACATCTAACGGTTGTGTACTTGCTAAGGTTGGTGATGGCTTCGCTGCAATCATTGCACTCAAGTGTGAGACAGACTTCGTTGCTAACAACGCTGACACTATCAAGCTTACGCAGGAGATTCTTGACGCAGCAGTTGCAGCTAAGGCTGCTGACATTGAGGCTGTAAAGGCTCTTACACTCGCTAACGGTCTCACAGTAGAGGCTTCAGTTACTGAGCGTTCTGGTGTTACAGGTGAGAAGATGGAGCTCGACGGCTACAACACAATCGTTGGTGGAAACGTTGAGGCTTACAATCACATGAACCGTAACGGTCTCTGCACACTCGTTCAGACAAACAAGCCAGCTGCTGAGCAGGCTCACGCTATTTGTATGCAGGTTGCTGCTATGAAGCCAGTTGCTCTCGACGAGAAGTCTGTTGATCCAAAGATCGTTGAAGAGGAGTACAATGTTGCTGTTGAGAAGTCAAAGCAGGAGCAGGTACAGAAGGCTGTAGAGGCTGCACTCAAGAAGGCAGGAATCAACCCAGCACACGTTGACTCTGAGGATCACATGGAGTCTAACATGAGCAAGGGCTGGATCACAGCTGAGGACGTAGCAAGAGCTAAGGAGATCATCGCTACTGTTTCTGTAGAGAAGGCTGCTTCTCTCAACATGAACATGATCGAGAACATCGCTAAGGGTCGTGTAAACAAGTTCTACAAGGAGTCTTGTCTTCTCAACCAGGAGTTCATCCAGGATTCTAAGATGACTGTTGCTCAGTACCTTCAGGCTGCTGACAAGGAGCTCACAGTTGTTGACTTCAAGCGCTTCACTCTCGTAGCTGACTAAGCACATCTCTACTCTCTATCATAGGGAGAAGATTACAATAATAGCGTCAGTGCCCAAAAGGCGCTGGCGCTAATTCTTTTTCACCCTACTTTAACCGTTCAACTATGAAAATCTTCGCTGTGGGCATGAACTACCCACTACACAATAAAGAGATAAAAAACACGTTATTACAACAGAGTGCTTCTGACTCAAATGACAGAAATCCTGTCATCTTCACCAAGGCGGATTCTGCCCTCCTAAAAGACGGTAAGCCATTCTTTATCCCTGATTTTATGGGAAGAATCGATTACGAGACAGAAATCGTGGTTCGTATCTGCAAGTTGGGCAAATCTATCCCTGAAAGATTCGCTCATCGCTACTATGATGCCGTAACAGTGGGCATCGACTTCACCGCACGTGATATGCAGAAACAACTCCGCGAGGAAGGACAACCTTGGGAGATCTGCAAAGGTTTTGATGGTTCTGCCGTAATCGGTGAATGGATTTCAAAGGATAATTTCCTGAATGTTCAGAACCTGCGCTTCGGCCTCGACATCAACGGCAACCGGGTTCAGGAAGGATGTACTTCAGAGATGATATTCTCTATCGATAGGCTTATCAGCTACATCAGCCAGTTCTTCACCCTAAAGACAGGTGACATTCTCTACACAGGAACTCCAGTAGGCGTTGGACCTGTAAATATCGACGACCATCTTGAAGGCTACCTTGAAGGCAAGAAAGTACTCGAATTCAACTGCAAATAACAGTTCCTATCTTAAATGAAAAAGCTATACACCATAATATTACTACTTACCTGTATCATCTCGGTTCAGGCACAGAAACGATTCTATAATCTCACGGCAGATGAGCTACGTATAGACTCGGTTCTCCCAACAGTGGCGTATAGCATTCCCCTCCCAGACAACTATCAGGATTCCACCTATACTCTGACGATCAAATACCCAGAGTATATTGACATGCCAGCTGCTGATGTCAAGAAGTTCAAGGAAATAAGCAATAATACTCTCCCTTCTGCAACTCCTGATATCAAGTCGTTCATAGGCATCGATCAAAAGAAAGCCATATTCACCGCTACGATCTCTCCTGTAGTCTATAGGAAAGGTAAATACCAATATCTTGTATCTTATCTTCCTGAATTAAAGGCGACGGCTAAGGCAAAGGCAAATGCCAAACGTCTTGCCCAGAATTCTGCTGACAGATATGCAGAACATTCAGTTCTTGCAAATGGTAAATGGGCGAAGATCAGAGTAGCAAGTACAGGCATTCATCAATTAATTGCCAAAACCTTACAAAAAGCTGGTTTCACCGACCTTTCAAAGGTTAGAATTTACGGATATGGTGGCAATCTTATTCCAGAGACTCTGACCGATAGCTATCTTCGTGAATATGATGACCTGAAAGAGATACCTACATGCACGGTTGAAGGCAAGAAACTTTTTTATGCGAAAGGGAGTGTGTATTGGCCATCGAAGGATGCAACAACACATGTTCGTAATCCATATTCCGATTACGGTTATTACTTTATCACTCAGGACGACAAAGAGCCTCTCACTTGTTCTGAGGAAGACTTGCTCAATCAGGCATGGCCAACAGCCGACAGCTACCATGTTCTGAAAGAGAAAGATGAGTATGCGTGGTATCATGGAGGCAGAAATCTTTTCTACAAAGAAACTATAGAAAAAGGGCAGTCAAGAAACTATCCTTTAGGCAACCCGAAACACAGCACAACAGCAAGACTTACAGTCCGCACAACAGCAAAAGAGAACGCCACTAAGGTTCAAATATACCTTAACGGGAAATATATCGGTCAGCAAAACATCTATCTTAATACGTACGATGTAGCTAATCTGGCTGATAACACATGGAATGTTGACGGATTGCACGGAAACGACACTATTAAGATCACCACGGTAAGTGGTGGTCCGGTTCGCCTGGACTATATTTCCCTATGCTACGATTCTGCAATGGCAAAACCCGTATTGGCATCAGACAATTTCCCCGTTGCAGAATATGTACATAACATCACCAATCAAGACCTTCATGATGCAGACAAGGACTATGACATGGTGATTATCATACCAACCTCTCAAACGCTTCTAAAGCAGGCACAAAGACTTGCCAAGCATCACGAAGATCATGACGGTCTGCGAGTTCGTATCGTGCCTGCAGACGAGCTATACAATGAATTCTCAAGCGGCACACCTGATGCAAGCGCCTATAAGCGTTATATGAAGATGTTGTATGACAGATCAGATAGTAGTGAGAATGCACCAAAGAGCCTTCTTCTCTTCGGTGATTGTGCTTACGATAACCGTATGCTGTCATCGGAATTCTCATCATATTCTCCTTACGATTACCTCCTCTGCCATGAGAGCGAGAATTCCTTCAGCGAGTTGAACTGTTATGTAAGCGATGACTTCTTCACGCTTCTTGACGATGAAGAGAAACTTTACAATGGCTATTCATTCACTGGCTATCCTGATATTGGTGTAGGCAGATTCCCTTGCACAACAGAGGCAGAGGCAAAGATTCTGGTTGACAAGACCATAAACTATGCCCTCAATACTGATGCTGGTTCATGGCAGAATACCATCATGTTCTTAGGTGACGATGGAAACCAGAACAAACACATGAATGACGTTAATGATGTAGCAGAGAAGACAAAAGATGCCCACCCAGGCTACTACATCCGCAAGATATATTGGGATGCCTACAACAGAATAGCTACAGCTACAGGCAACCGCTATCCTGATGTAGAGAACATCATCAGACAGCAGCAAAGCAATGGAGCTCTGATTATCGACTATGCTGGTCACGGAGCACCTGGTACCATATCTCATGAAACAGTTCTGCAGCTTCAGGATTTTGCCAACTTCAGAGGTAACAATCTTCCTCTTTGGATAACAGCATCATGTGACATCATGCCATTTGATGGAACTCTTGCCACAATTGGTGAGACTGCTGTGCTCAATCCGAATGGTGGTGCCGTTGCTTTCTATGGAACCGCACGAACAGTAGTCGTGCCTACCAATAAAATGATTAATTCCGCTTTCATGGAATATGTGCTCAGCTACGATGAAAACGGCAAGCCAAGAACATTAGGCGAGGCTCAGCGTCTGGCAAAGAATGTTCTTGTATCCAAAGGCTTGGACACATCTGTGAACAAGATACAATATGCCCTCTTGGGTGACCCTGCACTTAGTCTTGCATTACCAACCTACAATGCCGTTATTGACAGCATCAATGGCATTGCAGCCAATGGTGATAGTATTCCGCAACTTAGAGCAGGAGATAAGGTAAACATCAAGGGCCACATGGAATTGGGAGGCAAGAAAGCCGACACATTCTCTGGCATCTTAGATGCTATGGTACGCGATACTGAGGAAACCATCAAGTGTAAGTTGAATAACACAACCGCAGAGGGTGCTGATACCGCTTTCATCTTTACAGACAGAAAAAATACCCTCTACCACGGAACAGGTAAGGTAGAGAACGGAGAATTCTCTTTCAACTTCGCTGTACCAAAAGATATCAACTATTCTGATGGTACAGGTCTTATGAACCTATATGCCTTCGATAACAACCTCAAGGCATCAGCACATGGTGCTTATGACAAATTCACGGTGAACGGTTCAAACATTGCGGAAAACGATTCTATCGGACCTGCCATTTATTGCTATCTCAACTCAGAGGACTTCACATTTGGAGGAAATGTAAACAATACTCCTCTGTTCGTTGCACAGATCAGCGACAAAGACGGCATAAACGCTTCTGGAGCTGGTATCGGACACGACATGGAGCTTGTCATCGATGGAGATGCAAGCATGGCATATAATCTCAATGAAAACTTCACATTCGATTATGAGTCATACACCTCTGGTCAGACATACTTCGCCCTGCCAGTTCTTGCAGCAGGCAAGCATACACTGAAATTCCGTGCTTGGGATATTCTTAATAATTCATCTGCTGTAACACTCGATTTCGTAGTCAAGAATGATATCCAGCCAAACATCACAGATGTTTATGTAACCAACAATCCTGCACGTGAGAATACCACTTTTGTAGTCAATCACAACTTCTATGGATCAAACATCGACCTCGTAATAGAGGTTATGGATGCATCAGGAAGGCAACTCTGGTCTCATAGTGAGAATTACCCTTCTGCAAGCAATATGATTACTCACAAATGGGATTTAAGCACAGATAGCGGTGCAAAGCTCCAGACGGGAATCTATCTGTACAGGGTGAAGCTCGGCAACAATGGTAGCTATAGTTCAACCAAGGCACGAAAGCTGCTAATAATACAATAAAACGCGAATATCTTTCGTTATTATAAGGTATGAAGAAATTAATCGCTATGACTCTTTTTCTTGCTTGTGGCATTGCTGCAATGGCTCAGGACAAGAAAGACTTTTTCAACCCTGTGAACTCAGCAGTTACATCACAGACCATTGCTCCAGATGCACGTGCAGCTGGTATGGGTGACGTGGGCGCTGCTACTGACCCGGATGCGGTATCCCAATACTGGAACCCTGCAAAATATCCATTCTGCATCTCCCGTGCAGGTGTGGCACTCAACTATACCCCTTGGCTTCGTCAGTTGGTCACCGATATGGACCTCGCATATCTTGCAGGCTACTATCGTATTGGTGACTATTCTGCCGTCAGCGGTTCTTTGAGATATTTCTCACTTGGTGCGGTTCAGGTCTCAGGGGATGATGGTGCAATGATTATCAACCCATACGAGATGTCTCTTGATATGTCATACTCAATGATGCTCTCGGAGAAATTCTCTATTGCCGCAGGTGTTCGCTGGATATACTCAGACCTTACATATAGCTATGTAGATGACACCACACCAGGAAGTGCATTTGCTGCCGATCTCTCATGCTATTATCAGGATTATATCAACCTTGGTCAGAGAGAGTGTCAGATAGGACTCGGAGCCAATGTCACAAACATCGGTTCAAAGATTACATTCGGAGGAACTGACCGCAGTGAGTTCATCCCAACAAATCTTCGCTTAGGTGCTTCGCTGATGATTCCTGTCAACGAGTTCAATCGCTTCACAATCGCAGCTGATGCCAACAAACTCCTTGTCCCTACTTATCCAAAGCGTGGAGATGATGAAGATCCAGGAGTATATGATGAACGAATACAGAAGGAATACTACGATGTATCAAGCATCTCTGGTATCTTCAAGAGTTTCGGCGACGCTCCAAACGGATTCCAGGAAGAGCTTCAGGAGATACAATGGAGTCTCGGTGCAGAATATGTCTATAACGACCAGTTCTCTCTTCGTGCAGGTTATCACCACGAGGCAGAGAACAAGGGTAACCGAAAATACTTCACCGTAGGTGCTGGCTTCAAAATGAACGTATTCTCTCTCGATGCAGGTTACGTTGTCTCATTAGCAAAGTCAAACCCTCTCGACCAGACGCTCCGCTTCTCCCTCACATTCGATATGGATGGATTGAAGGATTTGTTCGGAAGAAGGTAAAAAGCCACCACCTACCTCAAAAACTTATAAGATGCAGTAAATGCCGCTTAAGAAATCCCAACAATAGGAATCTTAAGCGGCATTTATATTTTTAGACTTACAATTATTGTCCGGTAAACCATCATAACTAGCAATATTATAAAGTTTTACATATGGTAAGCCCCAAATTTCTTGTGCTTTAAGGATATTCTAGCGAAGAAATAGTGTTGACTTCCAGGCAAATCCGCCTCCCTATAGTTCTTAATGCAAGAAATCAGGGCTTATCATGCGCAAATTTATGAAATGCTGTCGGTTACAATTGTTAAGCGGACAGTAATAATTTCAGGTTGATTTTCCATAGTGTTTAGCGTGGTTTCTATTGTTTTGCAAAATTACACAATTATTTCCACACCTCCAAACATTTCCCCCTTTTTCTTCTTCCATAATGAGAAACTATCATACTATCAGATAGTAAACACACACACCTATATATTACACTTTCTTACCTCAAAATATAATAATATAATATATACATATATTATATTATTATATTTTGGCATTAGGAGACAGGTGCAGGGGGGTGTGTCTATAAACTATCTGATAGTATGATAGTTTGTTGGCTCAAAAGTCCTCTCCCGATTTTTATTCACTGTGTATCAGACAGTTACATAATCAATCATAATTTTTTTCAAAACTATCATAATATTTTTGTGAATTTGTTTGGATTTCTCGGATTTTTTTCGTACCTTTGCAGTATCAAAAGTGATAGTGAAAAGTGAAAAATACCATTCGGCAACCGGGCCCACCGCCGCAAGAAACTTCTAACTGAATATCACTCCTAACTGACTCCACCTCTACTCCGTATCTACTCCCAATTATAGAACGGACATAGACGGAGGAATAACAAACTAACTAACATTATTACTAACAATTAAAAACTAACTAACAAATGGCAATTCTTAACGGTATTGTATCAAAGATGAAGGGTTCAGCAGGAAACCTCACCTTCAAGCAGAGAAACGGATTTACTGTCGTTTCTGAAAAGATGACTTCAATGTCAAACCCACGTACTCCATCTCAGATGGCTACACGTACAAGGTTCACTAACATCGTATCGATGTATCGTGGCATCCGTCCGCTTCTCCTTAGCGGATTCGAGACCAAGCCTGCGGGTGTGTCTGACTACAACATGTTCGTGAAGGTGAACATGCAGCAGACTCC
>DCJC01000059.1:0-25123 GCA_002317355.1 Prevotellaceae bacterium UBA1710
CAACGAGTTCCTGGCTGTTGATAACCTTGTCGAAGTCTTCGACACTACTTGTAAACGCTTTTCCGCGGTTACGCTTGGCGCCAAAATTGGCGTTTAAAGAAATTTTTTTTAAAATCATTTTTTATTTTATTTAAAATTTAATATTTCCTTATATATTATAAATATCTTCGTTTTTTTAAAAACAAATGATATTCGTTTCTCACACATGTGTGTGTTCTTCTTTTTTTTTTATATGTTCTTTTTTTGGGTCATATTAATATTTCTTTTTTTTTACAAGTGCAAAAATACTACTTTTTCCTGAGGCTATAAAAAATAAAAAAATAAATTTTGCGCACGTTTTGAAAGTAATGTAAAATTCATGTAATTTTCAGGAACTAAAGCACTTACAGGTATCTCTCTCATCCCCTTTCATCCGTTCTTTTGAGCCTTGGAACCATGCATGGTTCCAAAGTGGGTCCATTGCGCTTCCATCTTGCATAAAGTGCTACACTGCAACAGTGCAACAGTGGCTTAAAAAGGGGAAAAACAAAATATAGTATTTTATATAAAAAAAATATTAAAAAAAATATTATGATTTTTATTGTTTTTCAGAATATATAGATATTTATATATATAAGAGGTACTCAAGTGGGAGGGATGCTTCAACCGACTGTTGCGCTGTTGCGGTGTTGCTATTTACCCCGCGCGCGCCTTCGCTGTAACTCCGCTGTAAGTCTGGTGTAAGTCCGCCCCGTAGGCCTTGGGACAGCCTACCCCTACCCCAAAAAGCACTCCTTATACCTTATATATAATAATAAAAAAAACTAACTAACATGGCAATACTAAATGGTATCGTATCTAGAATGAAGGGCTCGGCTGGTCAGCTCACCTTCAAGGCCGTTAACGGCCAGACTGTTGTATCTGAGAAAGTGACAGCAGTAAAGAACCCTCGTACTCCAGCACAGATGGCTGTACGTACTAAGATAACTAACATAACAGCGATGTATAAGGGCATCAGGCCATTGCTCAAGAATGGATTCGAGAACAAGCCAATCGCAAACAGTGATTTCAATATGTTCGTGAAGGTCAACATGCAACAGACTCCAGTCTATCTCACCAAGTCTCAAGTGGCAGGTGGTGCTTGTGTGGCAGCTCCTTATCAGATTACCCAAGGCTCTCTCCCTTCTATCGTAATCACTGGCGAAGGCAGAAACGCAGCTACAAACATCTTCGTAGCAGACCTCACTCTCGGTGCTTCTACCACCGTAGCTGAGTTCTCAAAGACTGTCATCGACAATAATCCTGACTATCGCTATGGCGACCAGATTTCTTACTTCATCATCAAGCAGAAGGTGAATGAGGCAACAGGAATACCTTACTGTCAGTTCAAGGCAAACTCTGTCATCCTTGATGCAGCTAATACCGAGAAACTCTGGGAGATAGTTCCAAAGAATGGCTTCTCTTCTGTAGATGGTTGCATAGGTCACAGTGGCAACGACGGTGATTGTGCATTTGCTTGGGTCCACTCTCGCAAGAGCAACGGCAAGACTCTCGTAAGCTCACAGAACCTCATTGATGCTAACAGCAAGCTCAGCAACTATCAGGGCGATGCTGCCTTCCTCCTTGCTTCTACCAGCTACGGTGTTGGTGATGGTGCATTCCTCACACCTGACGGAAACACGGAAAACACTACTGTCGTAGGTGGAAATGGAAACAGCTCAGCAGGTGGTGGTGACAGTCTTTAAATGAATTGGAAAGTAAATTATGAGTAAATTATACCAGTAAATTACTTGGGCGGTATTCACCGCCTTGGAAATATAAACTCAAACTGAATATGTTCAAAATAATTTCCTGAACATAATTTATTGAATGAATTTTCTGGCAATTTACTTTCCCCTTTCCCTTCCCCCATTTCATAATTTCAATATTTCAGTAATTTCAATTCCAAAGGCCATAGTCCAGGAACATTCATGTTCCTGAGATTATTCCTGAGACTAAGGAAAAAAAAAGAGGACTCAGTGTTGAACTGGGCCCTCTGTTC
Source organism: Prevotellaceae bacterium UBA1710 (assembly GCA_002317355.1). Classification (GTDB taxonomy): domain Bacteria; phylum Bacteroidota; class Bacteroidia; order Bacteroidales; family Bacteroidaceae; genus Prevotella. The sequence continues at coordinate 2,021 of DCJC01000059.1, forward strand.
TTTTTATCTTGGGATGTGATTAAACCTCCTTGTTCTTTACTACTGACTCGTAGTAAGCAACGTAGTCATCCTTCTGGTCGCTTGCCATCCAAGCCATTGCTGAACGTGGGTGGTCGTTCTGTGAACCAGTAATCATGTAAGGGATGAAGTAACCCCAGTCGATATCCTTCTGGAGAGGCTTAACATGCTCCTGGATACACTTGAGGATTGGCTCGAGCTTGTACTTAGGATTCTTGAGGAAAGAGATAAGAAGCTCCATTGGACAGTTACCTGCACCACGACCGATACCGAGCATTGTAGCGTCGAGCATGTTAGCACCAGTACGGATACACTCGATAGTATTGGCGAAAGCAAGCTGAGTGTTGTTGTGGCCGTGGAAGCCGATTGTCTTACCTGGGAGAGCCTCGATATACTTGTTTACGAGACCATGGATATCCTCTGAATAGAGGCTACCGAAGCTATCAACGAGGTAGAAAGTACCTACACGTGACTTAGCAACATCCTCAAGTACCTGGTCAAGAACACGCTCACCTACCTTTGATACAGCCATGAGGTTGATGGTTGCTTCATAACCCTTATCCATCACGTGGTGAGCAAGCTCGATAGCCTTATCAATCTGGTAGTCATAGCAAGCCACACGGAAAAGGTCAACAACGCTCTCATCCTTTGGACGGATGTCATCGAAAGCGATACGACCGATATCAGCCATTACAGAAAGCTTGGTGTTGGTGTTGTTTTCACCAACGATTTCGCGAAGCTCATCCTCAGCACAGAACTTCCATGGTCCATACTCTGGACGTGGGAACTGGTCAGCACTACTGATGTAGCCAATCTCCATATAATCAACTCCTGCAGCTACGCATGAGTCATAAACACCTTTTACAAATTTTTTGCTGAACTGCCACTTGTTCATCAGACCACCGTCGCGAACTGTGCAGTCAAGTACCTTGATTTCTTTTCTGAACATTTTGTTTTGGTTATTTTGTTTTGTTATTTCTTCCATTACTTAATTAGCTTCTTCTCTTCATCAATGAAGTATTGAACAAGCTTGGTATAGATATCCTCGATAACATCTGGATTAAGACCATTCTGCTCTGCCCATTCACGGCGTGTGCGGAAAACAGCAGCCTTTCGGTCGGCAGCCTCGATACCCTTGGCTGTACCATCCTTGTATTTCACCACCTCTTTTACGTACTCGAAACGAGTAGCAAGAAGGCGTATAATCTCCTTGTCGATGTTATCTATTTCGTTTCTTACCTCTGAGATATCAGTACACTCCAAAGGCAATTTTCCGTTGATATTCTGTGCCACTTCTTAATAATGTTGTTTACATTCTAAAAATCAAAATGCAAAGGTAATGCTTTTTCTTCAAAAAAACAACAAAACGATTGTTTTTCTTTGTATTTTATATAAATATAAAAGTATTTTGCCCATAATTGTAGCAAATTAGCAATAAAATATCAGAAAAGAATGGATGTAATTAATGAAATTTTATCGATAATACTTTGTGTTAAGGAAATAATTATTATCTTTGCAAACAAATTCACTTTTTAAACTGATAAAATTATGATTGGTAGTATTATCGCTGGTATTATCGCAGGCTTCATCGCTTGCAAGTTAACAGGTAAGGAAGGCAAGGGTTGTCTCGTTGACCTCTTCCTTGGTATCGTTGGTGCTTCCGTTGGAGGCTTTGCTTTCAGACTTCTTGGCATTCAGACATCATCAATGATTGGCGAGGTGGTTTGTGCTGTCATCGGAGCCGTTATTGTTCTCTGGGTTTGCAGTAAGCTATTCAAATAAAAAATGGAGTGACTTATCATCACTCCATTCTTCCATATTTCATTTCATCTCCATTGGCATCGTATTCCTTACGCTTGCCTGTAGGAGGTGCAGATAGTCTTATGCGTACAACTGCCGTGCGTGCAAGACTACGTGCTATTGATGTCTCAAAAGCATCCATGTGCTTAGGCAGAAACCTCTCACAGATAGCCCTCATGGCAGATATCTTCTCTGCTTCCTCCTCAACTATCTCCGCCTTGCCAAAGGCTATTGCAGAACGAAACTGCAAGGTAAATGAGCCATCCTTTGGTCCTACGGTTGGCGCGCACTTAGTAACCGCAGAAAGACACACATTAGGATTACAACGAATTGCATCAAGCTTATCACCTTCCAAGGCACAATGGAAATACCATGTATTGTCATCAGTTGAGGCTAATGACAATGGCACACCATAAGCCGAGCCGTCAGCACGTGTAAAGCTGACAGTAATATATGGGGCTTTCCTCATTATTTCGAGTGCCCACTCACTATCCATTTCTCTTGAAACCTTGCGCATTTTTTATAATTACAAATTACTAATTACGAATTACTTGGTTACCTTTATCATTATTCAATTGTAAATAGGTACTTTACACTTTCTACTTTCTACTTTACACTTTACACTTTATACTTTACACTTTATACTTTACACTTTATACTTTACACTTTATACTTTACACTTTTCACTTCACCCACACCACGAAATCATCCTTTCGTGGAGCCTGCGGTTTCAACGCATCAGGAGCAGCATAACCGAGGATGCAGTTGCCAATTCCCTCGTATTCATCGGTAATACCAAGATTACGAAGTATCTCCCTACCCTCCTCTGTCTCAAAGGTCTCCTTTGCTCGATGAATCCAGCAAGAACCGAGTCCGAGACTATTGGCTGCAACCATCAGATTCTCCATCACTAATGAGCCGTCATACACACGTGTACCTATCTCTTTCTTTGCAAGAACGACAAGTACGACAGGTGCTCCGTAGAATGGGTCATTATGACCAGATGTAGTGGTGAGATTCTTACCGATGACAATCTCGAGATTTATACGACTCAATCGGTCACGCATCTCCTTATTGGTTACGGCAATGATGATAGCCGACTGCTTATTCATTCCCGAAGGAGCATAAGTACCAGCTTTCACCACTTGCTCAACAAGTTCCATAGGAACATCCTTGTCGAGGTATTTCTTCACGCTTCTGCGTGAAATGATGTCTTCAATAGTCTTATTCATTATCTCTCAACTTGTGTGAACTCAGGAACGCCGCCTGCGTTAGTTACGTAAATCTTCTGCTGGCTCTCATTGCCTTGCATATCCTTGCTGCTCGTAATGAAGAGATACTCTGTGCCGTTATCTATAGAGCGTGTAGAAACGCTTTCAGGAGTACCTAATGGCATTGGATAGCTACCACAAGCCTTGTCGAAAACCGCCTTGTCATCGCTTGTAAGTGCACGCTGAGCTGAGAATGAAGGAAGAACCTTCTTATTGCCTTTGAGCACGCCTAAATCAACGAGGAATGACTCTACCTCTGCTTCTGCCTTATCAACACGAGCCTGACGAACACCATACCATGACAGGATTTCGTTTCCTGGTAATGCTTCCCTCAAATCAGTAATACTTGTGTTACCACCACTACCGAATGTGCAGAAAGGAATGATTACCTTACCCTTTATCTCGGTTGATTTCAGGAAACTCTGCATACCACCAGATATTGTGCCTGCCCATACAGGATATCCTACATACAATGTGTCATAGTCGGCTACATTTGCCTTCATCTTCTGCATGTCACGGAACTTATTCTCCTGACGCTCTTTCATGAAAGCACCTGCTACGGCTCCCATATCACCAGAATAGTCTTCTATGAGTTTTATTCTCTCGATATCTGCACCTGTCTTCTTCTGGATTATTTTGGCAACCTTCTCAGTTGTGCTTGACTGTGAATAATATACTACGAGTGATTTATTTCCTGCCTGTGATGTATTCGCACTGAAGGCTAATAGTGATGCGATAGCACCTATTACTAATGATTTCTTCATTGATTTGGTTTTATTTAGTTGTTATTTCGTTATGATTCACATTGATTTATACGATATTCGCAATTAAAAGTTTAATGGTTTCTACGATTTTCTAATCAGTAAAAAGGCTGATATACACACCAATGTCGCTATTTCGCTAACGCATTGCGAGAGCCATAGTCCGTCTGTTCCGAGCCAGATAGGCATCAGTATGAACGAAGGTAACATGAAGAATACGCCTCTCAGGAACGTGAAGGCGGTGGCAAGTGTGGATTTCTCCGTACTTTGATAGTAACCTATAAGCGTAAGATTGATAATGACGAAAAGGAAACTGATTCCGAATATCGGCAAACCATGATTGCAGAGTTCCCATGCCTTGCATCCGTTTGGCAGGAATGTTGAGCTTACCCATTCAGAAGCCAGCCATACAAACACCATTCCACCGATACCACAAAGAACGGCAGTAATGATGTCTATCCTCATCGCAGATACAATACGATGATGATTTCCCTGACCATGGGCAAAACTTATTATAGGTTGAGAACTCTGTACTATGGCATTTCCAAACATAAAGCAGATTGGAGTCATGTAGCAACCAACGCTGAATGCTGCTACCCCATCCTCTCCCAAGTATCTCATAAACTGATAATTGCCTATGATGATGATTGCCGAAATCGCTATCTCACCAAGAAAAGCACTTCCTCCTACACGAATCTGGTAGCCGATGTTTCTTAAAGATAGCATCAGACTCTTCACTGACACTTTCAGACGGTACATTCTAATTGTCTTGCTGAAGAACAGCAGATATATTAGTACTACGACGCCTTCAAGTCCGAAACTGCAACTCGTGGCTATTGCAGCCCCTTCAAGTCCCATATTCATCGGGAAGATGAGAAACCAGTCGCCAACCATATTCATTCCCGCAGCTATAAGGTTGAGCCACATAGCCAGACGGGGAGCCCCGTCAAGCCTTACCATGAACATACCTACATTTGCAAGAATACAGAACGGCATCAATCCTACAATCCATACCAGATAACTGTTTGCCAAAGGCATCAGAGCCTCACTTGACCCAAACAGCCTGCAAGTCTCCCTCTGATGCGTCAGCATAAGCACGGTTAGCAAGGCTCCTATCACAAAGCCTGCTATCATGGATTGCGTGATGTTTGTGTTCGCTGCCTTTGTCTTTCCCTTTGACAGATGGATGCTGGCTACTACCGAACCACCGATACCGAACATGAGTCCGATACCACCCATAACCATGAATAAAGGTGCTATGATATTCACCGCAGCAAGGGCATCACTACCAACGCCATGACCAACAAAAGCGCCATCAGTGATATTCAGCACCACCATTGACACCATTGCTACAAGGGTTGGAAGAAACATCTTTCGGAATAATTTCCCTACAGGTTCCTTACCGAAGTCTATGTTATCGCGATTATCTTTCAAGACTGGTTTTCATGAATTAGATACATGCACTATTTCTTTCGAACGTATATGTTATCTTCCACACCATCAATGTTTTTCGAGTGCAGGATTAAAGTATCGCTATCAGTAGAGATTGAATAATGAGCCTGCATCAGATAACTCATGTTTGAGGCATTCTCAAGTATCTCAAGTCCATGCCACTCCCAGTCGTCATACTCCTCGTAGTCATAAACCTGAATCTTTGAGAGCTTGACATACTCATCCTCAGTGCAGAAGTTACCCTTCACCTTATGGCACACACCGTTAGCGTCAATGAATTTGGCGTTGAGTGCTTTTTCCTTTGCATATAAGGTTGACGATACGTTGCCATCAGCCGTAAACGCTATCTCTTCATGAAAATCCTTGTTGTTATCCTGAGACACCCATGTACCTACCAGTCTATCATCAAAAGCAGGAGCATTCTTCTCCTCTTCGTGACAGGAGGTAAGAGTTATATTTGCTAGAGCGAGAGTCAAAACAAAACAGAGAATATATCCTATCTTTCTCATTGTTTGCATTTTTTATATTTTGACAGAGTGGCAATAAAGCCAACTACCCATCTTGTTTGCAAAGGTACAAAAATTTATTTATAAATGTGAATATTTTCGTAAAAAATGTGCCATTTCAACGAGAAATTGTGTTAAAAATCCGCCTATTCATATTAAAAACAGGAAACCAAACAAAAAAGCCCACTCCCGAAAGGGAGAGGACTTTAACGAAATCATAAAACCAACCATTACTTTAGCATGCTCTTCAAAGCAGAACCAAAGATGATATACTGTGTATTGCCTGCAATGGTACCCTCGTTCTGCCCCCAGAGGAATGGCCAATCGTCATAGTTCTCGAAATGGTCTGGCTTACGGAAGAGTACGCCAGGAGCCATATTACCTGGGATGAATGAGAAATCGGCTCTGTTATTGCCGTAGAACACATTCTTTGGACGAGCAGCGCCAAGTGCTGCAACAAATGAATAGTTGTGGTATGGATGACAACCGAAGAGATAGTTGGCAGAACTGAAGATGTAGTTCTTACCGATAATCTCTGGATAATACTTGTGAGCGAAACAAACCGTAGTTCCGAAAGATGCTACTTGCGAGTTGCCTGCCCAGTTTCTTGTTCCCATTGGGATGCCGTATGGATTCTCTATTTCAAGGCTGTCAATATACTCCTTGTATTTCTTTACGTATGGAGTAAGTTTCTTCTTGTATGCTTCATCCATGTATGGAATAGCATCAAGGGCTGTCTGCATTGTGAAGCTCACATTGCGGTCAAGAGCCTTCCAAATCATGCTCTCGAACTTATTGAGATACTGTTTCTCGCCAGTTGCGCCATAAAGCATCAATGCAGCATCCATGTCGCCATATCCACCCCACTGGTTGCCGTTGTTATTCTTGTTCTTACGCTCTGCCTGACGCTTCTTCATGAGCTCCTCTGCTTCTGACATCAGTCGCTTTGACTGGGTGAGAGCTCTGTTTGCAAGGTCATCATTATAGCCCTTAAGAGCATGACTTGCTGCTGCGAACATTGTTGCTGCACGGAAGTCGAGCGATGGATTGCGTGTTGTGAATGCCCACATATCATCAGGAGTACCACTACTCTTGCCATCTGCAGAAACCTCATAAGGCTTGAGTGAGGGGTCGTAGTGCAAACCATCTGTTATTGAAGCAGCATCACCAAGGTGGTGGTAGTTGTCGAGTACTGAGTTAGAGAGTGTTTGAGCCATGTGTCCAATCTGCTCTGCCTGAGCAACGAGATTCAATGTGCCATGCTCAATGAACTGAAGCAAATCTGGCACACCATCAGGACGGTGCAAATCAACGTATCTCTGCTTCTGGCTTACGAATGTCTCGTCACGCTCAGAACGGAATAATTCCCATGTACGAACAAAGTTCTGCACCACATTGATATTTGAGCCAGTCTCGATGTCGAAGTCACCTGCGTCGAAGAAACCGCCAATATTCAGTCCTGGGATAAGCTCGTAAGGCTTGTACTTTGTGTCTGTTGTAGCTCCCTGACTATGAAGGTCGAAGTGGTCGCTTTCTGGAGCCTGCAGATAACCTTCCTTAAATGGTTCTCCGTGCCAGATACGATAACCCTCATTCACGGTCATGTGATTCATGTGGATTGGCACCCATACATCAGTCGTTGCATCTGTTATCTTATCATAGACATTCTCGTTTATGATGAAGTTACCCGACTTGGTATCACCATACTTGATATAGTAAACACCAGTCTCAGTAACACTTGAGAAGTCGAACTTTACATAGTTGTATTTGAAGTAGTTACCCCATGTCTTTACATCACCGATTAATGCAACACTTTCCTTTCCATCATTACCAATACGGTAGAGAGTTGCCTGTGGTGTAGAAGGATAGTTCTTATCCAATTCTATAACTGCAACCTTAGGCTGAGATGGGATATATCCCACCTGACTGAAGCCGATATTTGGCTCTCTCACCCAGTTTGGAATTGCGTGTGGATTAACGGTCCAGCTAATCACCTTACCTGTCTTTCCTGCAGGTAAATCGCTACGAAGAACATACCAGCCATTCTGAGCCAGAAGACGACCGTCAAAGAGGCCCATTTCTGTGTCAGATGTCACCTTTACCATACGCTCTGGTGAATCACTTGCAAGGATAATCTCCTTACCCTTCTCAAATGGTTTCAGTTCGATGAAAGCGTCTGTTCCGCGGTCATCGTATGTCTTAAAGCCCTTAAACTGCTTTGGCTTTTCTGAGTTTGGACGAGTAAATGTCTCGCCCACAGCATATCGTGGCAATCTGCTTAGTCTTCCGTCCATCACAAATGTCTTGAGCCAATACTGAGAAGGAAGGAACTCCATATTGAATCCAGCCTTACCCTCAAGGAATGCAGGAACTGGCTTATCAAGATAAACATCAATTCTCGCACCTTCACCCTCACCAGTCACAACAATGCGGCTCTCAAAGTCATAATCATCATATCGAAGCACGATTTCCACCTCGTTAAGTTCCTTGTTGACCTTACGACTAATCATCTTAGGTACCAAGTCCCACTGCTCTGGAGTATTACTTAATCTTATGGCACCACCTTGTGCCACACGAACACCATGCTGTATTATCTCGATACCAGAATTCTTCTCGTCATTGAATACTCCGTTGAAATCATTATTGAAAACAAGAAGGTTAATTCCTTGACGTTCAAAGTATTCACTATCATTTAGTTTTAGTTGTTGCTGTCCAAAGGCAGCCATGCCAATACATGATAGGGCACATGCTAATAGAAAGGTTTTATTCATTCGGGTTAATAATAATTATATAGTTATTACAATTTTATAGACGAAACACGAACAAAAAGGTTTAATCGAATAAAAGAAATGTTTTTCAACAGCCTCCTTCCCTGATATCTGTAGGACAGGAAAGGCCCTTTTTGGTTGTTTTCTTTTGATATTTCAAAACATTTTCGTACATTTGCACAACATAATCTGAACAATTATATCATAATTATTATGAAGAAAACATGCCTTTTTCTATGTCTTGCAGCCACTATGTTAGTTGGTTGCGGGAATCAGAGTGAACAGAAAAACCAGAAGGATATCACCCTAAAGGAAGCATTCAAGGACGACTTCCTCGTTGGTGTGGCTGTCGCACAGGATATCATCACAAAGAATGATACCGCTGCCATCAACCTCATCTGCGAGCAATTCAATGCCGTTTCTCCTGAGGATGTGTTGAAACCTGAGAACATACACCCTGCACCTGATGTATGGAACTTCGAGCCAGGCGATGCTTACTGCAAGTTTGCGGCAAATCATGGTCTTAAGCCTCTCGGCCACACCCTTATGTGGCATAATCAGACTCCTGATTTCTTCTGGCTCAAGGAAGATGGAACCGTACGTTCAGAGGAGGAGATGAAGAAGAACCTCGTAGAGTATATCGAGAAGACCGTTACACACTTCGCAGGAAAGGTATATGCATGGGATGTAGTCAACGAAATCGTTAGCGAGGAAGGCGGCTATCGTAGCGATAAGGGCTGGGAGAAATACTACCCTGGCAACCTCGACGACCTCGTGGCATTAGCGTTCCAGACTGCACAACGCTGTGATTCTAATGCCGAACTATACTACAACGACTATAATATGTGGCGCCAGACAAAGGTAGATGGAGCCGTTCATATCGTAAAAATGCTCAAGGAGAAAGGCATACGCATCGATGGCGTAGGCATTCAGGCACACTGGGGACTCAACTATCCTGATACCAAGGACATAGAGACAACCATCGACCGCCTCCACGAACTCGGAGTGAAGGTGATGATTACCGAACTTGACATCGACATGCTCCCATTCTCTAAGGAAGGTCAGATGACTGGCAAGGCAATGTTCGACCCTGCTCTTCAGCGTGAAGAGTTCATGCGCTGGCTCAATCCATACGCAGACGGGCTCCCTGAGGATGTAGGTCAGCAGATAGCCGACCGATACGAGGAAATCGTACGAACCATCTATAAGAAGCGTGACAAGATAGCGAGAGTCACTTTCTGGGGACTTCATGACGGTCTCTCATGGAAGAACAACTACCCTATCCCAAACCGCACCAACTACCCTCTCCTCTTTGACCGCAATCTCAACAAGAAGAAAGCCTTCTATTCTGTCGTAAACATTCCGAATACGAAGTAACATATGTAGAGTTGGAGATAAATTAAACTATCTAAGTTAACGCTTAACACTTAACGCTCAGCCTTCCCCATCCTATGTCACCCCTCAATCTCTCAAGACATTTTTTGTTAGGTCGGACAACAACATTCTGTAAGTCGGACAACTATTGCAAGAGTGAAAAATCTTCGTACCTTTGCACCATCGAAAGTGAAAACTGAAGAGTGAAGTGTGAAAGTGAAGAGCGAAAAAGTGAAGAATTAGAGTTAGTACTTACAGCATCTGGGCCCACGCTGAGGAAACTCCTAACTACTCCCTCGTAACTCCCAACTAATTCCTAAGTAACTCCTAAGTAATTCCCTATCTACTCCAATTCTAGCCCCCTCCTATGATGGGAGCTGATAAGAAACTAAGACAAACGAATACACCATCACCTATCACCTGGATGCTCAAAATCTGATACATACTCGGAGATACTCAATATCCGACTTCCCTTAAAGGGAGACTATACTTGTGGCGAGCCATCATTTGCGTTAGCTTCCTCATCCTCTTAAGAGGGATAAGAGAGGGGCTTACTAATCAAATCTTAATCTTCTTGCAACATACATAGCACTCGGTCTTTTCCTGCTCAAGGGCTTCCTTAAGGGTTGTTGCAACGACGTGACCGGTATGTGAACATGAATTTTGACAATCCTTCATGGCAGCGCCCTGATGCTCGTGACGGCATTTCATAAGCTTTGAACAGCGCATGGTGTTATGGTAATATTTGTGTGTGCAACCGTTACTGATGTAAACGATAGAATCATTGGCATCTGTCTGTTCGCTTTGTGCTTTCTTCTGTTCTTTTTGTTGTGCAAAAACAGTTGTGCTCGTCATGAAGCACATTAGTGTGCTTAAAAATAAATACTTCATTTTCCCTTTCGTGTTATCCTAATACGCTGGTGTGTCTATCAATTTATCACCAACATGGAGCGCGTATAAACTCCATGTTGGTGTATCGCAGATGTGAAATTTACTCGTACATTGAAACCTTTTGCTCCTTGATAGCTTCATCGTAGATGTAGTCATCGTAGGTCATGAGCTTGTCGATGGTTCCCTTTGGTGTGAGTTCGATGATACGGTCAGCAACGGTATTGATGAACTCATGGTCGTGTGAGCTGAAGAGAATGTTACCCTTGAAGCCTACGAGGTTGTTGTTGAATGCCTGGATTGACTCAAGGTCGAGGTGGTTGGTTGGTGTGTCGAGAATGAGGCAGTTAGCGTTCTGAAGCTGCATACGAGCAATCATACAACGCATTTTCTCACCACCAGAGAGTACGTTTACCTTCTTCTCTACCTCTTCCTGCTTGAAGAGCATACGACCGAGGAATCCCTTCATTGCGACCTCATTACCTGGACCATACTGTGAGAGCCACTCTACGAGGTTCTTGTCTGTCTCGAAGAATGCTGTATTGTCGAGAGGAAGGTAAGCTGTTGTGATAGTAACGCCCCACTTATATGTACCGCCGTCAGCCTCACGATTACCGTTGATAATCTCGAAGAGTGCAGTCATAGCCTTAGGGTTGTGAGAGAGGAATACGGTCTTCTGACCCTTCTCAATGTTGAATGATACGTTATCGAAAAGAACTGTACCATCAGCATCAACAGCCTTGAGGTTTTCTACCTCAAGAATCTGGTTACCAGGCTCACGCTCCATAGAGAAGATGATACCTGGGTACTTACGTGTAGATGGAGTAATCTCGTCAACATTAAGCTTCTCGAGCATCTTCTTACGAGATGTTGTCTGCTTAGACTTTGCAACGTTAGCAGAGAAACGACGGATGAACTCCTCAAGTTCCTTACGCTTTTCCTCAGCCTTAGCCTTCTGGTTCTGAGCCTGCTTGAGAGCAAGCTGTGAAGACTGATACCAGAATGAATAGTTACCAGCGAAGACGGTAACCTTACCGAAGTCGATATCCACGGTCTGAGTAGATACAGAGTCGAGGAAGTGACGGTCGTGGCTGACTACGAGAACTGTCTGCTCAACGTTAGAGAGGTATTCCTCAAGCCACTGTACTGTGTCGAGGTCAAGGTCGTTGGTAGGCTCGTCGAGGAGGAGGTTATCAGGATTTCCGAAGAGAGCCTTAGCCATCATAACGCGCACCTTCTCATTGTTAGAGAGCTCAGACATCATCTTGTAGTGAGAATCCTCCTTGATGCCAAGACCAGAGAGAAGCTGTGCAGCATCGCTCTCTGCATTCCAACCGTCCATTTCAGCGAAAGCCTCCTCAAGTTCTGCAGCGCGATTACCATCTTCCTCTGTCATCTCAGGCTTAGAATAGAGGGCGTCACGCTCCTGCATATTCTCCCAGAGAGGCTGGTGTCCCATAAGGACGGTGTTGATGACTGTGTAGTTATCGTACTTGAAGTGGTCCTGCTCAAGAACTGAAAGACGCTCACCAGGACCGAGTTCGATAGTACCCTTGTTAGCCTCCAGTTCGCCGCTGATGGCACGAAGGAGAGTTGACTTACCAGCGCCGTTAGCACCGATAACACCATAGATGTTTCCTGCTGTAAACTTAAGATTTACGTCCTTGTAGAGGACGCGCTTGCCAAACTGAATGGCGAGATTGGTAACTGTAATCATTATCCTAATAAAATTTTTTCGGGTGCAACGTGCGAAGCATCCTCGCAGCCGTAAATATGGTTAGTCGCTTGAAAAGCGGTACCCGTTTCTAATTTTCGGCTGCAAAGTTACTAATTTTTTTCGACTTGTGCAACTCTACAGACACGAATTCCTATCTGAGAAGGGTGTTTCTGCATATATTTTTGCAAAACCATAGGCTCGATGACCACTTTTTTATGGATTGACGATGCATTCATGAGGTGAAGACCGTCTTTTTTCCATACGGCAATACCTATATGTGATGTGTCAAGTCCCTTCTTATTTGTGATGATTGCGATGATATCGCCATCTTTGATGGTCTGACGAAGAATCTGACTGTTGTTTATATTCTTCTTTGGAATATAGCGGTAGGAGTTGCCTGAGAGGGTGTATTCCATATCCTTGATACCGTCGAGCCATTCAGGATGTGCTGCAAGCATGGCATAGTCCTTCACATGGGTTGACATGTAGTTTAGATTGAGCTTCTGAACGGCAGTGAATGGCATAAATTCATTTTCAACCTTGGTGACAAAGCCCATGCGCACATTATCCTCAATCCAATATGTGAAATAGTGAAGGCGACGAGTGTATTCCACCTTACCGTTGCGATAGCGAATCTTCTGGAGTTGTGTTATGAAATCACCGAACTTACGCTCTCCACGCATAGCGCAGAGTGTGAGTGCAAGTACATTCTCAACGTATGTGGTGCAGTCAAGTCCACGTGTGTTGATAACCATTTTCTCCTCTTCTGTATTACGGTCGAGAGTATGGGCAACGTATGGCACATCAAGGAACTCCTTGCCGAAATGAAGTATCAGATTAGAATCCTTTGGCAGTTTCTGGGCATCAGCAAGCAATTGCTCGATGCGCTCCATGTCTTTTACATTATGATAGGCAGAAGCCCCCATAGAGAAAATCAAACACAAGATTAATAGTGTAATAGTTCTAAATTTCATAATCGTGTATGTTGTTTAGTTTAGTTATTTCTTTCTCCAGAAGTTGTAGCCAATATATACATTGACCTGTCCGAAGATATTGTCTGCTTGAAGTTTATTCTGATGATAATGATATGTGTGGTAGATGGCACTTGCACCAGCAAACCACTTGGCATTGTTCCATACGAGACCAAGACGAATGGTACCGTCGAAGGTGAAGTTATCGAACTTGAAATCTTTAATCATGTCACGAATGCTCAATGTTCGGTCATAGGCATCTCCTTGTGACCACATATACGACAAAGAGCCAAGCATCTGAGCACCGAAAAGCCAGTTCTTGGCAAATACCCAGTTGTAGCCATATCCCACGGTCAAAGGTATGCTTCTATACCCTATCTTATTGAATACGAGGGCTGAATCGTTGATGATGTATCGCTCATCACCATTAGTTCTTTTCTTCAGCTTGTTCTTGAAAGCTTTCCAATCCATCTCCACACTACACTGGTTGTAGCCGGTTCCGATAATCCAAGAGCCTGCATTGATAAGCTGGCGGTTGGTCTGATTGAATGCTGCCTGATGCGAATATTTACGCTTGTTGAGAACGTAATAGGCATTTACCGACATGACATCAATCTCGAGTCCGTCAGCATCCATTCCCTTCACAGCTTCCGTAGCATCAAAGTCTCCCAGTTGCATAGATCGGAGAGAATATCCGTCACCAAGTTTCCTGTATATCAAGTCGATACCAATGGCTGGTGTATAGATAGTGGTGTTGATATCGAAGTTGTTTGAACTAAGATTAATAGTATTAATATTAAATACATAGCCAAAGAACAGCCATCTCCATCCGAAGAATGGTCCGAGCTTGAGTTTTCTAGATGGAGCAAACGATACTACGTGACCGTCGTCTCCCTGAAGAGAGAAATAGTCGTCTGTTATTGTCGTCTGCGCCATTACCGTGAAGTTATAGCGCTGAGGTTCAATAAACATTGTGTCAGGCTCTGCCGTGAAGAAACCAAACACCGACTTACAAGCATTACCAAACCAGCATCCCTTGTCGTTAGGATCTGGCTGGGTGAGTGAATCATACAATTTTACAGGCTCTGCAGATACATTTTCAGGATTAGAATCACTCTGAACTAAAACGCTATCATTCTGCGCACCGACACTAAGTGCCGTACACATTATTATATATATAGCAAGTAAGCGTTTCTTCATTCTAAGTTTTTCCTGTAATAACAATCCTTTTTAGTTTCTGCGAAGTATGCAAATATTGTATTTAGAATTTTCCTAAGATACGATCCATAACCCAGTTGGTTGGTGTTGCCGAGATACTCGTGCACTTGCATGTGGCTGTGCCTTGAAGTGTCTCTACCACGTTTTTGATGAGCGGCAACTGAACGCATTTTGGGTTTGGTACGGTTATTTTCTGCACTCCCTGAGATGTGATAAGTTCGATAGGTTGATAGTCGAATACCGAGAATGATACCATTCCCTTGTCTCCGATAACCTCAATACGATCCTCACGAGCTGATTCATGACCTACAAAACACCAAGAGCCACTACCTGGAAGTCCACTCTCAAAGCGGAAGCACGCGCTTACGGTATCTTCTGCTGTGTAGAGATGTCCTTTATTGGCAGAATAACCCTCAGCATGGGTAATCACGCCAAACATATACTGGAGCATATCCAGCTGGTGTGGAGCCAAATCGTAGAAATAACCACCACCAGCAATATCTGGCTGCAAGCGCCATGGACGGCTGTCTGTTGAATTGTAGTCGAGCTCACGAGGAGGTACGGAGAAACGTATCTGAATGTTGATAACCTTACCTATCTCACCCGAATTCACGATATTCTTAACCTCAAGGAAATAAGGCAGATAACGGCGATAATATGCCACAAAACATGGAACTCCAGTCACCTGACTAACATGGTTCACGCGGGCACAATCATCGTAAGAAGCCGCAAGAGGTTTCTCTACATAGACAGGTTTGCCAGCGTGCATAGCCATGATGGCATAGGTGGCGTGCGATGAAGGAGGTGTAGCGATATACACAGCATTTACATTAGGGTCATCAACCAATGCCTGAGCATCTGTGTACCATTTTGCAATGTTGTGTCTCTCTGCGTATGAGCGTGCTTTCTGGGCATTACGACTCATAACAGCTACTACACGTGAGCCCGGCACTTCATTAAATGCCGGGCCACTTTTTATCTCTGTCACCTCACCGCAACCGATGAAGCCCCAGTTTATCTGTTTCATTACTTCTTCTTCTCGTCTTTTGAAGCAGCCTTTGTGAGGTCTGTCTTCTTGTAAGCCTTGTTAAGACCAGCAACTACCTGAGTTGTGATGTCAAGAGCCTTGTCACCATAGAGGATGTTGTCGCCCTGCTTTGTGAGGATGAGAGAGTACTGCTTATCCTTGTTGTAAACAGCGAGGAAGTGCTGGATAGAATCGCGGAGAGCCTTGTTGAACTTCTCTGTCTCGCTCTGGAACTCAGTGCCAAGACGCTGCTGAAGTCCCTCGAGGTCAGCCTGCTGCTTCTGAAGGCCTGCCTGAATCTGACGAGCCTGCTGCTCTGTGTAAGCGTTCTGCTGAAGCTTCTGCTGGAAGTTAGCAGCTGCATTCTGAAGAGCTGCGCCCTTCTGCTGGAGAGTTGACTGGATGTTCTGGCTCTTCTTCTCGAGAATGAGAGTATAGTCTTTGCAGAACTGATACTGGCTCATGATAGAGTCAACCTCTACATAACCGATCTTAAGTTCTGTTGGGTTGCTCTGTGCAGGAGCTGCTGCCTCAGGCTGCTTGTTAGAATTGTCGCAAGATGTAAATGATACGGCGAGAGCTGCTACAGCCATAGCCGATGTAAAAAATTTCTTATTCATTTCTTTTGTATCTGTTTTTTTTATTCTAATTGCATTAATTTAACGTGAAAAACATGGAGTTTCGGAATAAATTCATTACTTTTGCAAGCAGAAAATACCGTTTTACACCTTTTTCGGGTGCAAAGATAAGAAAAATATTCGTAAATCTATCTATAAATAATATTAATAATGAATAAAAATAAATTAAATCCTTCATGTGTGTTTGAGCAATTTGCCCAAATCAATGCAATTCCACGTCCTTCAAAGCGCGAAGAGAAGATGATTGCCTTCCTCAAGGAGTTTGGCGAAAGCCGTGGGCTTGAGACTATCGTCGATGAGACTGGCAATGTCCTTATCCGCAAGGCTGCAACCCCTGGATATGAGAATCGTGAGACGATGATCCTGCAGAGCCACATGGATATGGTTTGTGAGAAAATTCCAGAATGCACTATAGATTTCGACAAGGATCCTATCGAGACATACGTAGATGGCGAATGGCTTCGCGCCAAGGGCACAACTCTTGGTGCTGATGATGGCATCGGCATTGCCATGGAACTTGCCCTACTCGACTCTGACGACATAGAGCATGGTCCTATCGAGTGCGTGTTTACCCGTGATGAGGAAACTGGTCTTACCGGTGCCGAGGGGATGAAGGCAGGTTTCATGACAGGATCCATGCTCATCAACCTCGACTCTGAGGACGAAGGTCAGATATTCGTTTCATGTGCCGGTGGCAAGCGCACTCAGGCTATCTTCCGACCAAAGTACGAAGAGAACGTGAATGGCGTCTTCTACATGAAGATTGGCGTGAACTCTCTTACCGGCGGTCATTCGGGTGATGATATCAATAAGAAGCGTGCCAATGCCGTTAAGTTGCTCGTTCGTTTCGTCTATGCTGAGATGGAGAAAGGCATGGTTCGACTCGGCACTCTCAAGGCAGGTGGTTTGCACAACGCAATACCTCGTGATGGTGAGATGATCATCGCTGTTCCTTTCGCTCAGAAAGAGCAGGTTCGTGCAGATTTCAACATCTTCGTTTCTGATATCGAAGAGGAGTTTCATGTTACGGAGAAAAATATTAATATGTACATGGAATCAACAGAGGCTGAGCCTATTATGACTGAAGAAGACAGCCGCAGAATCATCCTTGCATTGCAGGGTGTAGATAACGGAATTATGTCAATGTGTCAGGACGAGGCAATAGAGTGGTTGGTAGAGACTTCAAGCAATCTTGCAAGCGTGAAGACTCAGGAAGATGGCTCTGTCATTGTGACCACTTCACAGCGTTCAAATGTGATGTCTGCTCTTGACAATATGTGTGCTACCGTCCGTTCCGTATTCCAGTTGGCTGGAGCCGAAGTTGATACAGGTGAGGGCTATCCTGCTTGGAAGATGAATCCAAACAGCCGTCTCACAAAGATCGTGGTTGATACTTACAAGGATCTCTTCGGTAAGGAGCCAAAGGTAATCGGAATCCATGCAGGTCTTGAGTGCGGTCTTTTCGCAGAGCGCTATCCGAACCTCGATATGGTAAGTATGGGCCCTACCCTTCGTGGAGTTCATTCACCAGACGAACGCTTGCTTATCCCAACCGTGGATATGGTTTGGCGCCATCTGCTTGAGATACTCAAGAAGGCTTAGTAAAAGCGAAAATAATCTGTGGTTTTGTTCTGCTCCTGTTCGTTATGGTTCTGCCATAACGCTACTCCAGTAGCAGAACACCCCCCGATAAACGAGGAAATTATTGATTATTGTCGGATATTTCGCAGAAAAATTAATATTTTTCATTTCTAAACTTTCTTTTCTCAATAATTATTCATACCTTTGCAGTCGGATAAAATGATAAGTGTATTGGTTTTGCCATAATTGCACTCTGAAATTAGACAAAAAAGGATGAAACTGGTCATATTAACCCAACCAAAATTCTTCGTTGAAGAGGATAAGATAATAAGCGCTCTCTTTGATGAGGGATTGGATATGCTTCACTTGCAGAAACCGGATTCTGAGCCGGTTTATTGCGAGAGATTGCTTTCCTTGTTACCGAATGACTGCTACAACAAGATTCGTGTGCATGAGCACTACTATCTCAAGCAGGAGTTTGACCTAAAGGGTATCCATATCAACAATCCTGATGCGCCAGTGC
This sequence comes from Prevotellaceae bacterium UBA1710, assembly GCA_002317355.1. Taxonomy (GTDB): domain Bacteria; phylum Bacteroidota; class Bacteroidia; order Bacteroidales; family Bacteroidaceae; genus Prevotella. Next base: position 20,534 of record DCJC01000059.1, read on the forward strand.
CTGATGACTTCAAGCGAAACGTTACTCGCAGTACCTATCGCATAAGTGACCTGAAGGAGATGAAGAAGAAAAGCGACTATGTATGTCTGCATTCGCTCTTCGATAGCCTTCACAACGAAGATGAGAAAGCATCGCTCACCATTCAGGAGATGGAAGAGGCACGAAATAAGGGATTAATCGACAAGCACGTCTATGCAATGGGCGGAATGAGTATCGAGAATATTCATATTGCCAAGGAACTTGGTTTTGGCGGTGTCTGCATCTGCGGTGATCTATGGAATCGCTTCAGCATACAGCACGAACTTAACTTCAAGGACCTTATAGAATACTTCCGCAAGCTTCGCAAGGCGGTGAACTAAAACAAAGCAAGAACAATTATTAAGAATATAAATCTTAGATCTCAATGACAGACAAAGATTCCTTTATGGTATTTTCAGGCACAGCTACTCGCTATCTCGCTGAGAAGATTTGTGCTAGTCTTGGTTGCAAACTTGGCAATCTGCAGATAACAACGTTCTCTGACGGTGAGTTTGCTGTTTCTTATGAGGAGAGCATCCGTGGTCGCGATGTGTTCCTCGTACAGAGCACATTCCCTAACTCAGACAACCTTATGGAGCTCCTTCTTATGATTGATGCTGCAAAGCGTGCATCTGCCCGTCAGATCATCGCTGTAATGCCTTACTTCGGTTGGGCTCGTCAGGATCGTAAGGACAAGCCACGTGTAAGTATCGGTGCTAAGCTCGTAGCAGACCTTCTTGGTGTTGCCGGCATCGACCGCCTTATCACTATGGATCTCCATGCTGACCAGATTCAGGGTTTCTTCGATGTACCTGTTGACCACCTCTATGGTTCAGGTGTCATCCTCCCTTATCTCGCAAGTCTCAACCTTGAGAACCTCGTCATTGCAAGTCCTGACGTTGGTGGTGCTAAGCGTGCCAAGTCATTCGCTAAGTATCTCGACTGTCCACTCGTACTCTGCAACAAGACTCGTGCTCGTGCCAACGTTATCGAGAGCATGCAGATCATCGGTGACGTAAAGGATAAGGATGTTGTCATCGTTGATGATATGGTAGATACAGCTGGTACTATCACAAAGGCTGCCGACATCATGAAGGAGGCTGGTGCTCGTACGGTTCGTGCTTGTGCAAGCCACTGTGTAATGTCAGGTCCTGCAAGCCAGCGCGTACAGGAGTCTGCCCTTGAGGAGATTGTCTTCACCGACTCTATCCCATACGCTAACCGTTGCGCAAAGGTTAAGCAGCTCAGCGTTGCTGATATGTTTGCCGAGACCATCCGTCGTGTTATTTGCAACGAGAGCATCAGCAATCAGTATTTGGTATAGAGGGTTAAGTGAAAAGTGAAGAGTGAAGAGTGAAAAATTTAAGTTAGTAGGATAAACGTAATGCCTTTATCTGAAAATGTAACTTGAATTCTTCACTCTTCACTTTTCGTTTTTCACTCATTATTCCTGACTCCTAGCTCCTAACTCCTCCTTTCTAACTCCTAACTAATAAATATGGCAAAGGAAAAAGAGAAATTCATTGAAATAAAGGGCGCACGCGTCAATAACCTCAAGAATATCGACATCAGCATACCTCGCAACTGCTTAGTAGCCGTGTCAGGCGTGAGTGGTTCGGGTAAGTCTTCTCTGGCTTTCGACACACTATATGCCGAAGGCCAGCGTCGCTATGTAGAGAGCCTTTCATCATACGCACGTCAGTTCCTCGGACGTATGAGCAAGCCAGAGTGCGACTTTATCAAGGGACTTCCTCCTGCCATTGCCATTGAGCAGAAAGTGGTGAGCCGTAATCCACGCTCTACCGTTGGCACATCTACAGAGATTTACGAGTACATGCGACTCCTCTTTGCCCGTGCAGGACATATCTTCTCTCCTATCAGCAATGAAGAGGTGAAGAAACACACTCCTGAGGATGTCGTAGCAAAGATGCTGGAGTTCTCGCAAGGCACTCGTTTCATGGTTCTTGCTCCTCTGCAAGTGCCTGATGGCCGCACACTTAAGCGCCAGCTTGAGATGGAGCAGCAGCAAGGCTATTCACGACTATTCGTAAACAATGAGGTGATCAGCATCGACGATTACCTCGAGAACGTGGATATCGATGCCCGCAAGGGAGATGGTGTGTATATCGTCATTGACCGTATGTCGTGTGATAACTCGCAGGACACCATCTCTCGCCTTACCGACTCTGCCGAGACTGCCTTCTATGAGGGCGGTGGTTCTTGCAGTCTCTATTTCCTTCCTGCCGGACTCATCTACGAGTTCTCCACACGCCTTGAGGCTGACGGTATGACCTTCGAGGAGAAATCCGACCAACTCTTCGCCTTCAACTCTCCCGTTGGAGTATGCCCTTCATGTCAGGGCTTCGGAAGCGTTATCGGTATCGATGAGCATCTCGTCATTCCCGATTCATCACTCAGCGTATATGAGGGTTGCGTGAAATGCTGGCATGGCGATAAGATGGGCGAATGGCTGACTGAGTTTGTCCGTCATGCCGAGCGCGATAACTTCCCTATCTTCACTCCATACTGCGAACTATCCCAGAAACACAAGGACTGGCTTTGGCACGGACTTCCTTCTGATCGCGGTCAATGGCGCCCTTGCATCGACTCTTTCTTCCAGATGGTGAAGGAAAACCAGTACAAGATTCAGTATCGTGTCATGCTCTCACGCTATCGTGGAAAAACGGTATGTCCTGAGTGTCACGGAGCTCGTCTTCGCAAGGAAGCCAACTATGTCCGTGTGGGTGGAATGACCATCACCGAACTCGTTTCCATGCCTATTGTGAGGTTAAAGGAATGGTTTGACAATATTGAGCTAAATGCCCATGACACAGAGGTTTCCAAACGCTTGCTGGCAGAGATAAACTCACGCCTCGGCTTCCTTCTTGACGTGGGATTGGGATATCTTACACTCAACCGTCCAAGCAACTCGCTGTCGGGCGGTGAGAGTCAGCGAATCAACCTCACTACCTCTCTCGGCTCTTCTCTCGTAGGCTCTCTCTACATCCTTGACGAGCCTTCTATCGGTATGCACTCAAGAGATACCGAGCGACTCATCTCCGTACTCAAGAAACTGCGTGACATCGGCAATACCGTTGTTGTCGTTGAGCATGACGAGGACATACTCCGTGCAGCCGACTACCTCATCGATATAGGTCCTGATGCGGGATCTAATGGTGGTAAGGTGGTATATCATGGTCGTGTAGGCAAGGACGAAGGATCATGCTATACACTCGACTATCTCACTGGAGCACGAAAGATTGATGTGCCAGCATCGCGCCGTTCCTGGAATCGCAAGATAAGCATCATTGGAGCGCGAATGAACAATCTCAAAGGCATCGATGTGGATTTCCCACTCAATTGTATGACGGTTGTCACTGGTGTCAGCGGCTCGGGTAAGTCATCGCTCGTGAAGGGCATTCTCTACCCTACCCTCAAGCGCCATCTTGATGAGGTATGCGATGCTCCTGGAGAGTTCAAGGCATTGGCTGGCGATTGGAAAGACATTCATCATGTGGAGATGGTGGATCAGAATCCTATCGGTAAGTCAACACGAAGCAATCCTGCTACCTATATCAAGGCATACGACTATATCCGACAGCTCTTTGCCGACCAGCCACTCGCCAAGCAGATGGGTATCACGGCACAGCATTTCTCTTTCAATACCGATGGCGGACGATGTGAGGAGTGTAAGGGCGCTGGTGTCGTAACCGTTGAGATGCAGTTCATGGCCGACCTTATCCTTACTTGCGATTCATGTCATGGAGAGCGTTTTAAGCGTGAGGTTCTTGATGTTCGCTATGAGGGTAAGAACATCAATGACATCCTTGCCATGACCGTTGACGAGGCAATCTCGTTCTTTGAAGAGAAGTATGCATGGAAGGATTCTAACCGCAACAACCTCAAGCAGATAATAGCGAAGCTCAAGCCTCTGCAGGAGGTAGGACTTGGATATGTTCAGCTCGGTCAGGCATCGTCAACGCTCTCTGGCGGTGAGAACCAGCGCGTGAAGCTCGCCTATTACATCTCTCAGGAGAAGCAGGATGCCACCCTCTTTATCTTCGACGAGCCAACAACAGGATTGCATTTCCATGACATCAAGCGTTTGCTCCATGCTTTCGATGCCCTCATTGAGCGTGGACATAGTGTTTTGATTGTTGAGCACAACATGGACGTCATCAAGTGTGCTGACCATATCATTGACATTGGTCCTGAAGGCGGAGAAGAAGGTGGTCGCATCGTCTGCACTGGCACTCCAGAGGAAATCATCAAGTGTGACGCATCACATACAGCACGATTCCTGCGGGAGAAGATATAGTTTAGTTAGGAGTGAGGAGTTAGGAGTGAGGAGTTCCTTCTGCAGTGGGCCCGGTTGCCGAATGGAATTTTTCACTTTTCACTATTCACTTTTGATACTGCAAAGGTACGAAAAAAATCCGAGAAAACTAAACAAATTCACAAAAATATTATGATAGTTTTGAAAAAAAGTTATGATTGACGATGTAACTGTCTGATACACAGTGAATAAAAATCGGGAGAGGACTTTTGAACCAACAAAACTATCATACTATC
>DCJC01000059.1:25190-26764 GCA_002317355.1 Prevotellaceae bacterium UBA1710
TATATATTATATTATTATATTTTGAGGTAAGAAAGTGTAATATATAGGTGTGTGTGTTTACTATCTGATAGTATGATAGTTTCTCATTTATTGTCCGGTAAAAAGAAAGAACATCCTTCCTTGGTATATGTACAATTTGCCATCCAGGCAGGACTCTGCAGATAGAAATGGCCCCTAAACATCATCACTCCAAATATCGGATGAACCATTAATTTTATCTGGAAGTCAAGTGTGAAGTTCGATGTTTTTCTCTACGTTTAGAAGGTCTTCGACCAATCTCTTGCTCTGGCCGCTCAGCGCTTGCGATGCTTTTATAAAGCGTAGCGACTAAAAGAAGCATCCCAAAGGGCTGAGCGGATAACATCGGATTATGTGTCAGACTCTAAGGCATTAAGGGATTTTTATTGTTTTTGTCTCAAGTAAGGGCTTAACCAACATCAAATATTTGATGGGATACAATTTACATATGTTTACCAGACAGTAATAATTCTTTATACTTTAATCTCTAATATAATATTCGTGCGCGAATAATAAATATATAATTAATAATTGATTTATCAATTTCTCTAAAGCAAGAAATAATAACTATATATCTCAAATTATGAGTGACAGGTGACGCTTTTATCGTAACTTACTATATACCAACAATATACAGCGTCACCATCTTATCGCCACCGTCACCACCATTATTCAATGTAAAATATTTATACCACAGAAAACTCACAACACTCGGGACAACTATTGCGTATTACAAAAATTCTTTGTATCTTTGCAACGTGATTCAGTGAGGAATGAGGAATTTGAAGTTTCCCCTTCGGCATCAGGGCCAAGCCGCAGGAAAACTATCCACCAACACCTATTACCTCCCTCATGGTTCCGCTATGGTTCCCATTTACCTCCCTTCTATGAATAGGAGTGAAAAGGGAGTGAAAAAGGGAGTAAAAAGGGAGTAGTAAGGGAGGCAAGATGAATGATTGAATAACCTAATCCTACATTTAAACAATATGGCAAGAGGTAAAGAAACATGTCGCATTCTGAAAGAAATTCGCAAGCAGATAGCCGAGGCGAACGATATCAAGTATGTTACTGAGGAATGCAAGCATAAAGGTGATTGTCTTGGCACTTGTCCTAAGTGCGAAGCAGAGTTGCAGTATCTTGAGGATCAGCTAAATCAGCGCAGATTACTCGGTAAGGCTGTAGTCGTAGCTGGTGTTTCGCTTAGCCTCTCGCTTGGTGCCGCTGCTTCTACGCCACAAGAGTTCGCTCAGACGTTTCCTGATGTACAACAAGCGAAAGAATGCAATGATTCTTACAAGACATACAAAAAAGCGAAGAAAGGCAAATATTGCATCAAAGGTATTGTCGTTGATAACCAAAAAGAACCAGTTATTGGAGCTGATGTATTAGACAAAGATAGTAAATTTACTACATGCTCAAACATAGACGGTACTTTTGAATTCTATACAGATAAAGAAGAAATAACTCTCACTTTTGCGTTTATTGGCTATATTTCTAAAACAATCACATTAAAAAAGGAAAACTACGACCAAAAGTTGACGATTACTTTAGAAGAA
>DCJC01000014.1:0-43068 GCA_002317355.1 Prevotellaceae bacterium UBA1710
TTATATATAGAAAAAATTGCAGCCATCCCTTCTTTTTTGTTTGTCAACATTGTCAACATTGTCAACATTGCCATGATACAGTCTCTGTTGCAATGTCGAGATTACAAAAGTTTTTATTGTCCGGTAAACCATCATAACTAGCAATATTTTAAAGTTTTACATATGGTTAGCCCCAAATTTCTTGTGCTTTAAGGATATTCTAGCGAAGAAATAGTGTTGACTTGCCTGGAAGGCAATATCTCTCGGATGGCAAATTGTGCATATGCAAGGGAGGGCGTTTTTCTTTTTACCGGACAGCAATAATAATTAATAATTTGTGCGGGCAAAAACAATCTATAACACCAATCGAAAAAAGAAGAATTGTGTAGCTTCTATGAACAAAAAAACTCCCAACCTACCACAGGGAAATCCGATGATATCGGAGTCTGTGTTAGGTTGGGAGTGGTATGATAAGGTTGTTTCTTTATGACAAGAATCCCAAGAGTGTACCTGCTGCAACGGCAGAACCGATGACACCAGCTACGTTAGGACCCATGGCATGCATGAGGAGGAAGTTCTTGCGATCGTACTCAAGACCGAGATTGTTTGAGATACGTGCTGCCATAGGAACGGCACTTACACCTGCGTTGCCGATGAGTGGGTTGATCTTGCTATCCTTTGGCAAGAACAGGTTCATCAACTTAACGAAGCAGACACCACTTGCAGTTGCGATGACGAATGCACATGCACCAACCACGAAGATAAAGACGGTGTTGAGTGTGAGGAACTCTGATGCCTGTGTTGAGCATCCTACAGTAAGGCCAAGAAGGATTACAACAGCATTGTTGAGCGCATTGGTTGCAGTATCAACAAGACGGTTTGTCTTACCGCACTCCTTCAAGAGATTTCCGAAGAAGAGCATACCGAGAAGTGGTAAGCCTGAAGGTACGATGAATGTCGTTACGATAAGACCAAGGATAGGGAAGAGAATTTTCTCTGTCTGTGATACGGAGCGTACTGGCTTCATACGGATGAGGCGCTCCTTCTTAGTGGTGAGAATACGCATGATGAGTGGCTGGATGACTGGTACGAGTGCCATGTATGAATAAGCACATACAGCAATAGCTCCCATCAGGTTAGGGCTAACCTTTGATGATAGGAAGATGGCTGTTGGACCGTCAGCTCCACCGATGATGGCGATACCTGCTGCCTGATTAGGCTCAAAGCCCATAGCGAGGGCTGCCATGTATGCTCCGAAGATACCAAACTGGGCTGCTGCTCCGATGAGGATAAGCTTTGGATTGGCAATAAGGGCTGAGAAGTCGGTCATTGCACCGATGCCGAGAAATACGAGTGGTGGATACCAACCTTGACGTACACCCTGGTAGAAGATATTGAGCACAGAGTTGTCCTCGTAAAGTCCGATTTCAAGACCTGCAGCACGGAATGGTATGTTACCAAGCACGATACCGAGACCAATAGGAACAAGCAGCAGCGGCTCGAAGTCCTTCTTGATGGCAAGCCAAAGGAAGGCACATCCCACGAGAATCATGATGATGTTGCCTATCGTTGCATTGGCAAAGCCAGTATATGTAAGGAACTCGTTGAAGTTCGTTACTAAGAATTCAGTAAAACTCATATTAATTTACTATTTAGCTATTTACTATTTACTATTTATTTACTATTTAGTAAAATTTACTATTTAGCACCCACCATGAGAAAAGGAAACTTAAATTTTTTACTTTTCATTTTTCACTTAGATGGGGGGAGAGGCCTCCCTTCTCTATTTATCCGATAGTAACAAGTGGAGCACCTTCCATGACGGTGTCGCCTTTGCTTACGAGAACAGATGTGATGGTACCAGAAACTTCAGCTTCGATATTGTTCTGCATCTTCATAGCTTCAAGTACGATGACGGTATCACCGATAGCAACAGCATCACCAACCTTTACAGGGATGTCGGTGATTGTGCCTGGGAGTGGTGAAAGAACCTTTGCACCTGAGCCTGCCTGAACTGGTGCAGGAGCTGGTTCTGGTGCAGGAGCTGTACCTGTTACAGGTGCTGCTACTGGTTTCTCTACCTTTACCTTCTTTACCTGCTTGCCTACAGAAATAGGCTGCTTGAGTTCTACATCGAAGTCTATTCCGTTTACGTTGACCTTAGCGAGTGTTCCCTCTACTTCGTTGATTTCTACATCGTAGTCAACACCTTGTATTTTATATTGATATTTTGCCATGATTATTTACTATTTAGCTATTTACTAATTACTATTTATCGAGTCCTCGAAACTTCGAGATTTCGATTTTTCTTATTTCTTCCTCTGTGGAATTGGTGTTCCAGCTCCGAGAGCAGACCATGTGGTGTTACGAGGCTTGATAGTGATAACACCGCTCTCGACATCGTGAACGTCATCAGCATATTGCTTGAGAGCCATAGCGATGACAGCGATGTAAGTCTCTTTGGAGATACCCTTTGATTTGAAACCATCCTGAAGAATGATGTTGGTCTTCTGTCCAACCTCGATAAGAGCTTCGCCAGTCTTGACAACTGGCTTGACAACTGGTTTGAGAACAGGCTTGAGAGGTGTAGATGTAGCCACCTTCTTAAGATTATTCTTGTCACGAAGTGCCCAACCGAGAATTGAGAAGAAGATGTAAAGGAGAGCCAGACAAGAGAACACAATACCCATGGAGAGTACGGTGATACCGAAGCCGTGAGGGTCATCGCGCTTGAGCATATCAACCTTTGACTCTGCCACTTCTGTATAGTTGTCGATGCCTGGTGTTACTGTGTCGGGAGTCTTGACGATCCATTTCTCTGAACCGTCTTTTACACGAGCATAGGAACAATTTTCCTTGAGTACAGGTATTGAAACGGAATCTATAAGGTCTATGGCGTTGCCGTCATAGAGTGCAATCCATTGCGTGGTGCTATCAGCCTTTACGTTAAGATGAAGGCGACCCTCAGCAGGATTGCTGTTGAGATAGAATACTACGTGCTGACGAGCAGACAAAGCAGTACGAGGCTCACCATTTGGGATGATAGTCATACGTTTCATACGCTCTGGAGCACTCATCTTAGAATCGAGAACGGATTTGTCAGTGGTGATGTACATGCCTCTCACGTTGTACGAAGAGTAGGCAGTGTTTACAAGCTCCACCCATGGATCATGGTTTCCGAACTCATCCTGGATGCTGGCTGTGTTGCTGGTTACGACCTCATTGATCTTGATGTTTTTAGCACCCTGTGCCATCAACGAAGCGCATCCCACAAGCAATAAGCCAATCATGGATGCAATTTTTTTCATGATGTTTTAGTGTATTGTTTAAGTAGATAAATTATATTGTGTATATTTTTTTATAAATTTAGGTGTGTGTCATTTGGATGATTATAAGGTGTTTTTTTCGAAATTTCGAGTTCCCGAGTTCTCGAATTGTCGAATTTTCGATATATCGATGGCTTGAATTCTCGAGGATTTCGAGGATTGAATCCTCTGCCGCCTTCTGCCCCCCTCCCTATGTGGTAGGGCGGGGGGAGAGGCCTTATTAGCAGAAGAACAGCACCACTATCTGGGCTGCAAAGATGCGAAGGAACATACTCAATGGATAAACGGTAGAGTATCCGATTGATGGAGCGTCCTTAGAGCATGATGCGTTGGCATAAGCCAATGCTGGTGGATCGGTGTATGTACCAGCCAGCATACCCATGATTGTGAAGTAGTTGAACTTATAGCGGAGTCGCGCAAGTGTACCTATTATCAGAATTGGGATAATGGTGATGAGGAAACCTGTAAGTACATACAGCATTCCGTCACCTTCCAAGACAGTGTGAGCGAAGTTTGCTCCTGCCTTGATACCTACACTCGATAGGAATAGCACAAGTCCTATCTCTCGGAGGATAAGGTTGGCAGATGAGGTGGTATAGGTTATGAGCTTAACCTTGTAGCCATAACGGCCAATAAGGATTGCGATAATCAGAGGACCACCAGCAAGACCGAGCTTCAATGGTACTGGCATTCCTGGAAGTGCGAATGGAATGCTACCGAAGATGAGTCCGATGACTATGCCGATGAAGATTGTTGCGATATTTGGATGATCAAGATGCTTGATAGCGTTGCCCATGAGGGTTGCTACTCGGTTTACTGACACCTCATCACCTACTACCATAATACGGTCGCCTACCTGAAGTGGGAGATCGGATGATGCGAACATCTCCATACCCTGACGGGTAACGCGTGTTACGTTTACGCCATATACGCTTGAGAAGTGAAGCTTGGCAGGTGTCTTACCGTTGATAGAAGACTTGGTGATAACAATACGCTTGCTCACCATCTGCTTTGTCTTCTCCTGTTCCTCAAACTCAGGAACGATAGTCTTAACACCCATGAAGGCGATGATAGCCTCTGCATCTGCCTCAGCACAAACGATATAGACTTTATCGCCCATCTCTACAGTTGTGCTACTCTTTGGTATGATAAGCTCAGTTCCACGAAGGATTCGAGAGCAAACGAAGTCGCGCTTCAGGAAGTCGTGCATCTCAAGGATTGTGTGACCAGCAAGATACTCATTCTGGATGATGAGGTGCATGAGATAAGGCTTTGCAGCTGTGTTTGACTCATTAGCGTTGAGTTCTTCTTCCTCTTCCTCAAGCTTTACGCGGCAGATGTAGCGAATTGCAATCGTTGCACCGATGATACCTACAACGCCGAGAGGGTAGGCACATGCGTATCCATTAGCGATAGTTGGTGCAGATCCATCTGGGAAGATAGCATTGAGAGCTTCGTTGGCAGCACCAAGACCAGGAGTGTTTGTAACAGCTCCATACATCGTACCTACCATCATAGGGAGGTTGATTGGATTTGATGTGTCGAAGAAAATGTAATAGCAGGCAAACATCACCAATACGTTGAGTAGAATGGTAGATGCTGCGAGCAGATTGAGCTTCACGCCTCCTTCACGGAAAGACTCGAAGAAACCAGGGCCAACCTGTAAGCCAATCATGAAGACAAACAGAATAAGGCCGAAATCCTGAACAAATGTGAGAATGTTGGTTGGAGCTGTAAACCCAATGTGACCTGCTACGATACCGGCGAAGAGCACGAATGTTACTCCCAAAGAGATACCAGCAATCTTCATCTTGCCGAGCAAAACGCCAACGGCAATGACGAGTGCATAGAGCAATGCGATGTGGGCTACGCTCTCAGAATTAGTGAAAAGATTTATAATCCAGTCCATTGTTTTTTTTGAAATTTAACAATATAACTGCAAAGTTAATAAAAATACCTTGTTCCAATGCAAAAAACTCTGTTTTTTTTCATATTTCTGCAACTTTTTACTTCATTTCTTATCATAAAATAAAAAAAAATACTAAATTTGCACGTTGAATATTCGTACACAATATACTTAAACAAAATTATGGCTAATAACAAAGAGAAACTCTTTACCGAGTTTTCTGCGCCTACTACCCAAGAGTGGCTTGACAAGATTACCGTTGACCTCAAGGGAGCAGACTTCCAGAAACGCTTGGTATGGAAAACCAATGAAGGCTTCAGTGTGCAGCCTTTCTACCGCCGTGAGGACGTAGAGAAATTGCAGACACCTAATGCTATGCCTGGCGAGTTCCCATTCGTTCGTGGTAATAAGAAAGATGATAATGTATGGTATGTCCGTCAGGAGATTGATGCTTCTGATGCTAAGGCTGCCAATGCAAAGGCTCTTGACGTACTGAACAAGGGTATCGACTCTCTGTCTTTCAATATTCCAGGTGATAAGGTAAGTGCTGATTTCGTAGAGCAGTTGCTTGACGGCATTTACTGTGATGTGGTAGAAGTTAACTTCTGCACATGTAAGCGTCACTCTGTTGAACTCGCTCAGATTCTTGTTGCATACTTCGAGAAGAGGGGATATGATAAGGAGAAGATAGTTGGTTCTATTGACTGGGATCCAATTGAGAAGATCGTTGTCAAGGGACGTGACGTACAGCCAATCCTTCAGTTTGCTCCTGCTCTCATCGATGCTCTCAAGGATTATCCAAACTTCCGCTGTATTTCTGTAAACTCTGTAGCACTCAACAATTCTGGTGCATACATCGTTCAGGAACTTGGCTATGCTCTTGCATGGGGTAACGAGTACATGCAGCAGTTGGTAGAGGCTGGCGTTGACGCTACTCTCGCTGCAAAGAAGATTAAGTTCAATATGGGCGTATCTGAGAACTACTTCATGGAGATTGCAAAGTTCCGTGCTGCTCGTATGCTCTGGGCTCAGATCATTAAGCAGTATGAGCCAAAGTGCGATTGCGCTTGTCAGATGTGCGTGAATGCTATTACCACATCTTATAATATGACAATCTTTGACGCTCACGTTAACTTGCTGCGTTCTCAGACCGAGACAATGTCAGCAGCTATCGCAGGCGTTCATTCTATAGTAGTAACTCCATTTGATGCTACATACGAGACTCCAACAGACTTCTCTGAGCGTATTGCTCGCAACCAGCAGCTTCTTCTTAAGGAGGAGTGCCACTTCGATAAGGTTGTAGATCCAGCTTCTGGTTCTTACTATATTGAAGAGCTCACAACTTCACTTGCTGCTGAGGGTTGGAAGATCTTCCTCAAGGTAGAGGAAGAGGGCGGCTTCCTTGCTGCTGCTCTTGCTGGTACTATCCAGGATGACATCAACGCTACAAATGATAAGCGTCATCTTCATGCAGCTCAGCGTAGAGAGTTCATCCTCGGTACTAACCAGTTCCCTAACTTCACAGAGAAATCAGAAGGTAAGCAGCCTCTTGCATGTAAGTGTTCTTGCAGTAGCAATGAGGAGAGCACTATCAAGAGCATCAATGCTACTCGCCTTGCTGCAGACTTCGAGAATCTCCGTCTTGCAACAGAGAAGGCTCCTAAGCAGCCTGTTGCATTCATGGTGACAATCGGTAGCCTCGTTTGGCGTCAGGCTCGTGCTCAGTTCTCTTGCAACTTCCTTGCTGCTGCTGGCTATAAGGTAATTGACAACCTTGGTTTCGCTACAGTAGAAGAGGGTGTTGCTGCTGCTAAGGAAGCAGGTGCAGATATCATCGTTCTCTGTTCTTCTGATGAGGAGTATGCAGAGTATGCAATTCCTGCATATCAGGCAACTGGCGATTCTGCTATCTTCGTTGTTGCAGGTGCACCAGCATGCTCTGAGGATCTTAAGGCTGCAGGCATAGAGAACTTCATTCATGTGAAGGTAAATCAGTTGGATACACTTAAGGCATTTAATGCAAAACTGGGAATCTGATAAATATTTACTATTTACGGATTGACTATTTACTATTTATTTACTATTTGTGAAATTTACTATTTGCCATGAATAAGAAAGAACTTTCTGAAAGACTGACAGTTTTTGCTGTTAGGATTATAAAAATGGTGGATAGTATGCCAAATACGATATCCAGCCTTGCAATTGCTAAGCAGGTTGTTAGGTCTGGTACATCTCCTTCTGCAAATTATCGTGCAGCGTGTTTAGCGAAGTCGGATAAGGATTTCCTGAATAAGTTGAAGATGGTGGAAGAAGAACTTGATGAAACGAATCATTGGATTGATATTATAATGAGGACTGGTATGCTTCCTGCAGGTAGAATGTCGGAACTCTATACAGAAAGTCAGGAACTTCTGAATATTATTTCCAAATCGATAGTTTCGTTGAAAACGAGGCTTAAGGCTGATGAGATGGCAAATAAAAATAGTAAATGATAAAGGAATAGTAAATAAATAGTAATTAGTAAATAGTAAAATAGTACATTACTATTATGAGAAAGAATTTCAATAACATAGATATTACTGCCGGCATTAAGTCTCAGAATGGTGCCGAGTGGCAGAAAGAGAATGGTATCAACTTCAACTGGAAGACTCCTGAGCAGATTGAGGTGAAGCCTGTATATACTAAGGAGGATCTTGAGGGTATGGAGCATCTCGACTATACAGCAGGTATTCCACCATTCCTCCGTGGTCCTTATTCAATGATGTATCCTTTCCGTCCTTGGACAATCCGTCAGTATGCCGGATTCTCTACAGCTGAGGAAAGTAACGCATTCTATCGTCGTAACCTTGCATCTGGTCAGAAAGGTCTGTCAGTTGCATTCGACCTTCCAACACACCGTGGATACGACCCAGATAACAGTCGTGTGATTGGTGACGTAGGTAAGGCAGGTGTGTCTATCTGTTCTGTAGAGAACATGAAGGTGCTCTTCGATGGTATTCCATTGAATAAGATGTCTGTATCAATGACAATGAACGGTGGCGTGCTTCCTGTAATGGCATTCTACATCGTAGCTGGTCTTGAACAGGGTGCTAAGCTCGAGGAAATGGCTGGTACTATCCAGAATGATATCCTCAAGGAGTTCATGGTGCGTAACACATACATCTACCCACCAGCATTCTCAATGAAGATCATCGCTGATATCTTCGAGTTCACATCACAGAAGATGCCTAAGTTCAACAGTATCTCTATCTCTGGCTATCACATGCAGGAGGCAGGTGCTACTGCTGACATCGAGCTTGCTTACACACTTGCTGACGGTATGGACTATCTCCGTGCTGGTATCAATGCAGGTATTGATATTGACGCATTCGCTCCACGTCTTTCATTCTTCTGGGCTATTGGTATGAACCACTTCATGGAGATTGCTAAGATGCGTGCAGGTCGTCTGCTTTGGGCTAAGATCGTTAAGAGCTTCGGTGCAAAGAATCCGAAGTCAATGGCTCTTCGTACTCACTCACAGACATCAGGCTGGTCACTCACAGAGCAGGATCCATTTAATAATGTAGGTCGTACTTGTGTTGAGGCTATGGCTGCTGTGCTTGGTCATACTCAGTCACTCCATACAAACTCACTCGATGAGGCTATCGCACTTCCAACAGACTTCTCTGCTCGTATTGCGCGTAATACTCAGATCTACATCCAGAACGAGACAAAGGTTTGTAAGGAAATCGACCCATGGGCAGGTTCTTACTATGTAGAGACTCTCACAAACGAACTCGTTGAGAAGGCTTGGGCTCATATTCAGGAAATCGAGAGGCTTGGCGGTATGGCTAAGGCTATCGAGACAGGTGTGCCTAAGATGCGTATTGAGGAGGCTGCTGCTCGTACACAGGCTCGTATTGACTCTGGTGTTCAGACAATCGTTGGTACTAACAAGTATCGTCTTGAACATGAGGATCCAATCGATATTCTTGAGGTTGATAATACTGCTGTTCGTCTTCAGCAGGAGGCAGCTCTCAAGAAGCTCAAGGAGAATCGTGATGAGGAAGCTTGTAAGAAGGCACTTGCTGCTATCACAGCTTGCGTACAGGAGTTTGCTGATGGTAAGAAGTCAGAGAACAACCTCCTTGCTCTTGCAGTAGAGGCAGCTAAGGTTCGTTGTACATTGGGTGAGATATCTGACGCTTGCGAAGCAGTCGTAGGTCGTTATAAGGCAGTAATCAGAACAATTTCAGGCGTGTATAGTTCAGAATCAAAGAATGACAGCGACTTCGACAAGGCTTGTGAGCTTACAGAGAAGTTTGCTAAGAAGGAAGGTCGCCGTCCACGTATCTTCATCGCTAAGATGGGACAGGATGGTCATGACCGTGGTGCTAAGGTAGTTGCAACAGGTTATGCTGACTGTGGTTTCGATGTTGATATGGGACCTTTGTTCCAGACTCCAGAAGAGGCTGCTCGTGAGGCTGTTGAGAATGACGTACATGTAGTTGGTGTCAGCTCACTTGCTGCAGGTCATAAGACTCTCGTTCCTGCTCTCATTGAGGAACTCAAGAAGATGGGACGTGAGGACATCATGGTTATCGCTGGTGGTGTTATTCCTGCTCAGGACTATGACTTCCTCTACAAGGCTGGTGTAGCTGCTATCTTCGGTCCTGGTACATCTGTTGCCAAGGCAGCCGTTGAAATGATGAACATCTTACTTGACGAGGAATAAATCCTTGACAATAAAAAGTATTAATGCCGCTCAAAGGTTCCGAATGGAATGCTTTGAGCGGCATTTGTTTTGTTGAGAGTTTTAGGGAAAGTAAATTAGGGGTAAATTATACCAGTAAATTCTTTTTGAATTAGTCTCTAGTGAATATTTTAGCGACAGATGTCGCAATAGTAATTTACTGAACTAATTTGCTCCTAATTTACTTTCCAAGTACTTCTAATTTGCTTTTCAAAGAGAAATTTATTTCTTCTTTTTCTTTTCTGGAGCTACAAGGGAACTGAGAGGGAGGAAGTCTGGAGCTACGTTTGGAGCGATTTCCTTGAGCTTTGCCATGACCTTCTCAACCATAACTGTTGCAAGAACCACCTTTCCTTCTGGATCGATAATGTATGTTGTTGGCAACCAACCAATATTGTAGTCTCTCTTTACTCGAGAATTCTTCATAGGAATCTCGCTAAGGTAGTTCTTCCAAACGAGGGCACTATCTTTTACGCACTTCTTCCAGTCACTCTTCTCGCGGTCGAAAGAATAACCTATAACCTCAATATTGTCGGTTGTACCATAAGTTCTGTTGATGCTTCTGTAATAGCCCATATCCTTGCGGCAATCACCACACCAAGAAGCCCAGAAGTCAATAACGAGATATTTCCCCTTGTTTTCTGCAAGGAGATTCATCTTGCCACCGTCTTTGTTTATTACAATCTCAGGAGCAGGTGTTCCTGGCTTGAGAAGATCTGTACCGTATTTTTCATCAAGATCCTTTGTCTGAGCAAAAACAGAAGACGCAGAAAGAATCAATGATGCACACAATGTAAATAATTTTGTCATAATTTGATGTTGAATATAAGTTGTATTTAATAATACAAAAACGACAATTCCAACAAATTATTGTGTAATTGCCAGAATTGTCGTCTTTTTGTAACTTAAATACCAAGTTTTTTACGAATCTTAGTAGGAATTGCGTTCTTGTTTACCATGAAATCCATTGTCTTTGCCACAATGAAGTTCTTTGACATGTACCAAATGCCTTTGTACTCTCCAGTATCACCCCAAGAGTTCTTTACCATGTAGTATTCACGGCCGTTCTGGTCTTTTGCGATACCGTAGATAAGCATACCATGGTCATCTGTAAGAGTCCAATTGTCATACTCTTCCTGACGCTTTTCCTGTGTAGGAGTTTCTTCCTTCACGTTAATACCCATCTCCTTGATCTTGTTTCTCTTCTCTGAAGCAGAGAGCTTGAGCCAACGTGCCATGTCAGAACCTGCAAGATCAGTGGACTTTGTATCGATGAGAAGTGCGAGACCATCGCGTGTGAAACCATCTTCTGATACATCGCCACCCCATGCAACTGTGTAGCCCTGACGAACAGCATTATCAATAACCTCTGCCATCTCATCGATAGGAAGGTTCCATGAACCTGGTTGACGCCAGTTGTCCTGAACCTCTACAGGGAACTCTGTGTAGAATGGATGATGAGTGTATGATGTGATTGAAACATAGTCATTCCAGTCAAGGCCGAGGCTTTCAGCAAATGACTTAGGAGTATATTGCTTGCCCTCGTACTTGAATGTCTCTGGACATTTGCCAAGATAAGCGTCAAGGATACCCTGCAGACCATTCTTCCAAGCAGGATTAAGTTTCTTAACGTCTTTCTTTGCAACAGCGTCAACGTATGGTGTCATTACATCAAAGAACTGGTTGAAGTTGTTAAGAGTGTCACCATACATAGTGCCAGGAGCTGGCATTGCCTCTTCTGGACAGATACCATAGTTCTTAAGTACATAAAGTACATCGTAAGCAGAACCACCTTGAGAGAACTGAGCATCACCATGCATACGCACTTTAAGTACTGCACGATCCATATAGTTCTTGTTACATACGAACATCTCGCAGAGGTCGTAGGTCTTCTTGGTCTTCTTCAATATCTCTGCCTCGAAATACGATAGGGTAGAGTAGTTCCAACAGGTGCCAGAGCGAGCCTGGTTCTTGATACTTGTGATTGGGTTCTCCACGATAGTGGTAAACACTGGTTTGTTAGAATTCACGGAATCCTTCTTTGCATCCTCTGCAGAAACTGCGAGGGATGCCATTGCCATTGCGGCAAGAATGAATGTTTTCTTCATAGTTATCTGAAATTTTAATTTGTTTTAATGCTTTTGGGGAAAGTAAATTCAGAGTAAATTAAATCAGTAAATTATTTATTGAGGAAATTTATATTTCAATATAGTCCTTATAATTGTCTTCGGTAAGAAGAATGAAATCATCATTATCCTCCAAGTATAGGTATCTCTCTGTGTAGAGATGTTTTCCGAAGAAATTAATAAGCAATCCTCTATTAGTGTTGGTAAGTCTCATGTAATTGAACAACTGAGATCTATGCTCAGGGAGGATTTTGCTTACAGCTTTCAACTCGATGATTATTCCATTGTAGTAAAAATCTGCAACATAATGCTTTTTGAGTTTAGTACCTCTGTAAAAGCATTCAATCGCCTTTTCGCGTTCAGGAATCATCTCTATATTCCTCATTTCTATGTCTAAGCATTCTTGATAGATGGATTCTTCAAGTCCACGACCTAGAATTTCGTGAACTTTCATAGCAGCTCCTACCACTTTATATATTTCCATGTATTCATTCTTAGTCATAAAGAGAGATTTGGCAGATTATAATTTACTGAATTAATTTACTTCCAATTTACTTTCTTAAATTATTCTTTGTTTCTTTCCATGTACTCCTCCACATCCTTAGTGTGGTATGGAATCCTCTTTTCTCCAAGGAAGCGACAGCTATCCTTGGTGATGAGAAGGTCATCTTCTATGCGGATGCCTCCGAAGTCTTTGTAGGTTTCAAGCAGGTCGTAGTTGATAAAGTCCTTGCAATGGCCTTTAGAATGCCAATCGTCGATGAGGGCAGGGATGAAATAGATACCTGGCTCGTCAGTAATTACAAAGCCTTCCTGAAGACGTCTTCCCATACGAAGGCAATTAGTGCCGAACTGTTCGAGGTTAGGACGAGTTTCTTCGTCGAAGCCAACATAAATCTGTCCGAGACCTTCCATATCGTGAACATCCATTCCCATCATGTGACCAAGACCATGAGGCAGGAACATGGCATGAGCTCCATTCGCAACAGCCTCATCTACATCGCCTTTCATAAGGCCGACCTCTTTAAGTCGTTCTGTCATCAATCGGCAGACAGCCAAATGAACATCAAAATATTTCACACCTGGCTTTGCAACACTCAGGGCCAAGTCATGACATTCATCCACGATATCATAGATATCCTTCTGGCGCTGTGTGAACTTGCCATTTACAGGCATTGTGCGAGTATTGTCCGAACAATAATGGTTCATCGTCTCGCCACCACAATCGCAAAGCACCAGACGACCGCCTTCCAGTTTGTTCATGGAAGGGCCTCCATGCATTATCTCACCATGCTGAGAGAAGATAGTAGCAAAGCTGACATGAGAACCCAATGAATGAGCCACACCATCAATCTGTCCAGCAATGTATTTCTCTGTTCTTCCCGGACGAACCATACGCATAGCCTTAGTGTGCATCTCATAACCGATAACGGCAGCACGCTCAAGTTCCTCGATTTCCTCAGCTGTCTTTGTTGAACGCATCTTCACCACAGCATGAATAAGGTCAAGTGAAGCTGCTTCCTTCTGCTTTGATGGATGAATGCCGAGCAAATCCATTATCAGAATCTGATTGTCATGACGATATGGAGGGAGAAAATGGATCTTACGACTATTGCGCTTGGCTTCAGCAATGATGTCTTCAATCTTCTTGAAAGGAGCTGAATTACTAACGCCCACTTCTGAAGCGAGATCTGAAATGGTAGGTACAGAACCATACCATACGATATCCTCAACATCAACATCATTTCCAAGAAGCCATTCCTGGCCGCTCTCGCAATCGATGACGCCAATCAAACCTATTTCCTTCTGACCGAAATAGTAAAGGAATGAGGAATCCTGTCGGAATGGGTAATAGCCATTCGCAGGATAGTTGCAAGGCGACTCGTTGTTGCCGAAGAGGACAATGATTCCGTTGCCAACAAGTTCGCGAAGAATTGTTCTGCGCTGTATGTAAGTTTCTTTGCTAAACATTTTTTTCTGAATTTCTGAATAAGTGACATGCAAAGGTACGAATTAAAAATGACATTTCCTAATTAATTAAAGAAAATCTTCTTTTATGATGATAAATTTACTAAGATGATATAATTTGATGTGCAAAAATGAATAGTGATAATTCGTGAAATCCTACAAAGTGTTGAGGTGTTAGTACGTTTTTGGGGCAGGAGTAACAAGGCTATTCTTCCGAAGATACTCCATCGATACTCCATCGATAGTCCATCGTTAGTCCATCGAAACGATGGAGCAGCGATGGAGATGCGATGGACAAGCGATGGAGATGCTTCCTTGGATGAGCGAAGGAAAATCGATGGATCTTGCCTTTTTCTTCGGAATTATTTTGCAAAGAAAATAAGGGCATCTATCCGGTTGTAAAACTTCAAAAAATATAGAAAATTGATGTTTTCTTTACTTTTCTTTGTTTTTCTCGTGAAAAAAGACTACCTTTGTACAAAATTACGTGAAGTGGAAAAATTCCCAAGTTGCGTATTTTGGTACTAATAAGCGGTTGAAACACAACAATATGGATTTATTGTTGTGTGTTTTGTCGTGTATTTAATGTATGTTTTAAAAAAATAATTAATAACAACTATGATAAAAACATCTTTTGGTACCGAACGAGTTAGGATTGATGCCAAAGGGTAAAAATTAAACAAAACAATGAGAGATTACAAAGATTTAAAAATCGCAGTAGCTGGAACAGGCTATGTAGGTCTTAGTATTGCAACACTTCTTGCTCAGAAGCATGAGGTAGTGGCTGTTGATGTAGTACCAGAAAAGGTAGAAAAGATTAACAATCGTAATTCACCTATTCAGGACGAGTATATCGAGAAGTATTTTGCAGAAAAGGAGTTGAACCTCAAGGCAACACTTGACGGTAAGAGCGCTTATGCTGAAGCTGATTTCGTGGTTATTGCAGCTCCAACAAACTACGATCCAGTAAAGAACTTCTTCGACACACATCATATCGAGGATGTTATCGACCTTGTCCTTAGCGTGAATCCAGATGCTGTGATGGTTATCAAGTCAACAATCCCTGTAGGCTACACACGTTCACTCTATGTGAAGTACGCTCTTAAGTTCCTTACAGATCCAGCTCTCAAGAACAAGCATTTCAACCTGCTTTTCTCTCCAGAGTTCCTTCGTGAGAGTAAGGCGCTCTATGATAACCTCTACCCATCACGTATCATTGTTGGCTTCCCTAAGACATTGCCAACAGGTGCTGACAAGACTTGGGATGAGGAGAATGCGGCTATCGAAGCAATCGGAAATCCTCAGGCAGAGGAGTTTGCAATGACTTTCGCATCACTCCTTCAGGAAGGTGCTATTAAGGAAGACATCGACACAATCCTTATGGGAATGAAGGAGGCTGAGGCTGTAAAGCTCTTTGCTAATACATACCTTGCTCTACGTGTATCTTACTTCAACGAACTTGATACCTATGCAGAGGTTAAGGGACTTGATTCTCAGGCTATTATTCAGGGTATCGGTCTTGATCCACGTATTGGTACACACTATAATAACCCATCATTCGGATATGGTGGCTACTGTCTTCCAAAAGACACAAAGCAGCTTCTTGCCAACTATCAGGATGTGCCACAGAACATGATGACTGCTATTGTAGAGTCAAACCGTACACGTAAGGACTATATTGCAGATGCAGTATTGAAGAAGGCTGGATATTATAGTGAGAATGGTCAGTGGGATGCAGATAAGGAGAAGGAATGTACCATTGGCGTTTATCGTCTGACTATGAAGTCAAATTCTGATAACTTCCGTCAGTCAGCTATCCAGGGCATCATGAAGCGTATCAAGGCAAAGGGTGCTAATGTAATCATCTATGAGCCAACACTTGAGGATGGCAGCACATTCTTCGGTTCTGTTGTGGTAAATGATATGGCGAAGTTCAAGTCAGAGGCAAAGGCTATCATTGCCAACCGTTATGACTCAAGCCTTGATGATGTTCTCGACAAGGTTTATACTCGCGATATCTTCAAGCGAGACTAAATTATTGCAAGATTCCCGAATTAGTGAATTCTATATTCGCTAATTCGGGATATTTGAAATAACCGCAGACCTTCGTAAATCATAGCTTTATCAAAAGATAATCATTTAAGGCACGAACCAATATTCAATGTTTGATTTACTGATTATTTCATTATCTTCAATCGTAGCCTTGATAGCAGTAACTCTTGTGCATTCAAGGATTCTTAGGATTGCTAAAACGCGCAATTTGACTGATAAGCCGGGGGAAAGAAAACACCAGCGACATCCTGTGCCGATGTTGGGAGGTATTGCTGTGTTCTTTGGGGTTATCTGTGGACTTGGAATGGCAAGTTCGATGGCTGACCTTACGCTCATCTTCCCGATAGTGATGATGATGGCGGCTATGCTTTATGTTGGTGCACTTGATGATCTTACAGGACTTTCACCAGTATTCCGTATTGTCATCGAGATATTGGCTGTTCTTGTCCTCATTTACGGAAGTGGGATGTGTATTGATAACTTCAACGGACTTTGGGGCATCTATCAGATTCCGTGGAGTATAGCAGTTCCGCTTACAGTATTTGCTGGAGTTGGTATTATCAATTCTATTAATATGATAGATGGTATTAATGGACTATCTTCAGGCCTGTGTATAGCCTGTAGCTTGTATTTTGGTGCCAATTATTTCCATCTTGATGATATTCCGAATTCTGTTGTAGCCTTTACTATGGCATTCTCTCTTATGCCATTCCTTGTGCACAATGTCTTCGGCTCTAAATCACGAATGTTCATTGGCGATGCTGGAACCATGATGATGGGTATATTGCTCACATGGTTCGTAATTCGCTATCTATCATACTATGGCATAGAACGAGGTCTCCCAGGAGGTCTTTGTCCAATAGCTAATTCTCTTGGTATTCTTAGTGTACCAATCTTCGATACGCTTAGAGTCATGTGCATGCGAATGTTGCAAGGTAGAAGTCCATTCTCTCCTGATAGGACGCATCTTCACCATGCCTTTGTGAATTGTGGGTTCAGTCATGCCTCAACAGCTGTGAGCGAGATTCTTATCAGTTTGGTTATATTCCTTATAAGTAATATACTCTATTTGTTGGATTGCTCTGCAGAAGTGCAGTTGTATTTCGTCATTCTATCATCTGTAATATTCGTATGGGGTACATATTTCATACTCCTTCGATTGAAGAATAACAGAGCATTTAAGTTCTTTGCCCTCCATACCCATTTTGAGCGTAAGGGATGGTGGCTTGTCTATCAGAACTGGCTTGACGGAAAGAAATAGGACTATATGAAAGAAATTCCATTTCTGTCTTTGAAAGATGTAACTGCCCTTCATGGTCAGGAAATACGTGAAGCCATAGAAAGGGTAGTAGTGTCTGGCTGGTATTTGCAGGGAGAAGCTAATAGGAACTTTGAGTGTGATTACGCAAAGTTTATTGGCACAAATCATACAGTAGGATGTGCAAGTGGACTTGATGCCCTTGGGCTTATTTTCCGTGCTTATATCGAAATGGGGGTGTTGAAGGCTGGTGATGAGATCATTGTGCCTGCTAACACCTATATAGCCACTATTCTGTCGATAACAGAAAACGGTCTTGTTCCTGTTCTTGTAGAACCAAATCCTAATACCCTTGAGATTGATGACTCGAAGATAGAGGCTGTCATAACTCCACGAACAAAAGCTATAGCTATTGTGCATCTTTATGGTAGAATAGCCTATACTGATAAGATTGGAGAAATCTGCAAGAAATACAATCTCAAGCTTATTGAGGATTGTGCTCAGAGTCATGGGTGCAAATCTTATGATGGTCGGGTGACAGGTAGCATAGGTGATGCAGCTGCCCATTCTTTCTATCCAGGAAAGAATCTCGGGGCACTTGGAGATGGAGGTGCCGTCACAACGAATGATTCGGAATTGGCAGAAATCATTCGTGCCCTTGCCAACTATGGTTCGCAGAAGAAGTATGTGTTCAAGTATGCTGGTCGTAATAGTCGTCTTGATGAGATACAGGCTGCAGTTCTTGATGTCAAGCTGAAATACCTTACACAGGATAATGCTCATCGTCAGCAAGTAGCACACTATTACTATGAGCATATAAATAACCCTCTCATCACTCTTCCCGACCTTTTACCAGATGAACAGAATGTCTATCATCTTTTCCCTGTAATTGTGAAAGGCAAGGAAAATCGTGACCGTTTGTGTGAATATCTCAAGAAGAATGGAGTTGGTACTCTATGTCATTATCCAATTCCTCCTCATAGGCAAGAATGCTATGCCAATGCGTCATGGAATACTCCACGGCTTTCATTACCTATCACCGAGCAAATTGCAGATGAGGAATTATCACTTCCTATAGGGCCGACAATAACAATGGAAGAAACTGCATATGTCGCTGAACTTGTCAATAGGTTTGTTTAGTGATGATGAAAAAAATAGAGAGCATCATATATGAAATTATTGGTTGCAGAGGTTTTGTATCCTGAAGGTCATAAGGCTTTGGATAACCGTCTGATTGAACTTCTGGCTGAAGATAATGATGTCGATT
Organism: Prevotellaceae bacterium UBA1710; assembly: GCA_002317355.1. Taxonomy (GTDB): domain Bacteria; phylum Bacteroidota; class Bacteroidia; order Bacteroidales; family Bacteroidaceae; genus Prevotella. The sequence continues at coordinate 18,615 of DCJC01000014.1, forward strand.
TGGTTGATAGCAAAGGATTCTTCAAAGATCTTCCATGCAGCAGAATGTGCAACCTTATCAATCTTCCACAGTTCTTCAGTAATAAACTTGAACCGTTAATATCTCTCCTGTTCATAATTAATTACCTTATACTCGCATTTGCGATAAGGAAAAGGAAATATGACAAGATAATACTATTGTCTGTAAGAAACGATTCTCTTTTCTGGGTATGGCCTTTCTTCAGCAGACGCAATATTGCAGTATTTCATCATAATGATATTGACAGAACACTTGGGCGTCCTTTTGAGAAATATCTTTTTACGAAACTCCAGAATAAAATACAACATGTGGTGCTGGCTGATTTTATTAAGGATGGAATGGTTAGGAATCTTCATACTAAGGATGATAAGATATCAATAGCCTATCAGCCTAAGATTGTGAATGACAAGGTTTCGAACCTTGAACCATACTTTAAGGAGGAGAAATATTTTGTTGGTTTGGGAAGATCCACAAATGAAGATTTCCTATATCAGCTCATCGAAACTGACAGGCAATATTCCGGGACACTGAATTACAAGATAATTATGCGCTCGAAGAATATTAAGTATTCGAGTGAGAGGCTCTTGATAACTACAGATTTCTATTCAAGGGAAGATTTTGATAGGATAATGCAGCATGCAAGTGCATGTATAGCATTATATAATAGTTATAATTTGCGATATAGTGGAATAATTGATGACTCTCTGTCCATAGGGAAACCTATAATTGGTAATGACATCCCGGTTTTCAGATATTTTTTTGAGAAATACAAGGGTTGTTGTCATATTATCAACTCAGCATCTGACTTGTTCGCTATTGCCTCAAGAGAGTTGCCTAAGATTAATGAAGAAATGATAAAGGCTTTTTTATATTCTCATTCTGATGAGAATGTAAAAGCACAATTAAGCAAGATGTAAATGAAATTTTTGATTCAAGCAATCATATTCGGAATACTCAATATCTTCAGCACAAGAAGTCCAGAACTATCTGTTGTTCTTTGTGTTGTAGAATATATAATTGTATATTATCTCTTGATACGCAGAAAAACGTTCAAGGCATTCTTGTATTATGTTCTTTTTACGAGTGTATCATTGGAGATGGATGCGTTTATATACGGATTGGATGAACCGCCATTTGTTAGATATGGTTTCTTTAATTTTCCTGGAATATACGATTGGGCTTATAATTTGACGACGGTTGTGTTCTTTGCCCGTGTATATAAGATGAATTTTGATTTTGAAAATGAAGATATCAGGAAACTTATCCAATGGATGAAGCTCCTGCTTCTTACAGGATCAATATCCATAGCTGTAGGTGTCTGCTTGAATGATAATAATATCGTGGATACGGGATTGTTCCCGAAACTTGCTATTTCCACTGCTATGCGATTCTCATTCTTGTTTATGTTCTTCTATATCTGTGCAGTATTTGCATTCGATAAAGAGGTACGCAACAAATTGTTTGTATATACAAAGTATATATTGCTTAGTGTCGCAGTATCTTCATTGATTGGTTTGTTGATGGGATTCCGTGGAAAATATGGAAATTGGAGCGATGATATCATATTATCATCAATGATATTTGCTTATACTCCATGTTTGCTGTTGTTCTACAAGAAAGAGAATCCAAATTCATATATCTATTTGTTCGCAGCAATAGCCGTTTTTGTTGCATCCTTTTATCATCCGAGCAATATTGGTTCCAAATGGTATCTGATTATCAGTGGTTCATTATTTGCTTTTTTATATAGCGCATTGAATATCAGATCCTGGAAACAAGGATTGCTTCTCTTGGTTGGTATCTTATATCTTATTCCTATTGTTGGAGCAAGTGTAACATTGTTATTTCAGTCCAATGAATTTAATAGTTGGAAGGTGATGCAGGCTTTTGGTGTTTTGAATGTTTTCAGTTATTCTGATTTCGAGAGTTGGTTCAATAGTCTTGATAATTCTGCCCAGTTCCGATTTGATGAGATTTTCAATATCACGATTGAATATATGAATAAACCGATGTATCTTATCTTCGGAAAGGGATTTGGTGGTACGACATTGCACTATACCAACTTCGAACTCCTTGATTGGAATGCAGACGCATCATTCACTCAGGAGCAGATAAAGCATCAGATATTCTATTCTATGCATGAAACTACCAGTACTATCTATTTGCGACATGGTTTATTTGGACTTGCTTTCATGTTTTTTATTATCAAAATGCTTTTCAAGAGGCTGAACCAAAATCCATGGGCAATGTTTGGACTCCTTTGGTTTATATTCTTCTGGGGATGGTGTGTTTCTTTCCGACTTGGAGCGTTGGCATTTATTCTCGCGATAGCATATAATCCTTCTGAGGATTCGGTATATGAGCACAATAAGGATAAAGACTGAGGATATAGCCTGGTCATATATCGGTAATTTTTTTAGGGTGGCAACAAATATTTTGTTGCTACCATTAATCTTGAATTTCCTATCTACTGATGAGATCGGATTATGGTATGTGTTTGCAAGTATCGGTCAGATTGTCGTTTTGCTTGATTTCGGCTTTGCTGCCGCATTGTCAAGAAATATATCATATATTTGGTGTGGTGCCGATAGTCTGTCAAAGGAAGATGTCCGTGTCATCGATAATAGGCAGACCAATTGGCAGTCATTCAAGGTTGTCCTTAAGACATGCCAATATATATATGTAGCGATATCACTTGTTGCCTTTCTGCTGTTGTCTACGGTCGGAACATGGTATATTATTCGTGTTAGCGGAAATGAATTCCTACTCTCATGGATTATCTATGGAGTTGCGGTATGTATAAACCTGCTATATAGCTATTACACATCTTTCCTCCGTGGAGTTGGTGCAATAGCTGAGAATAATTATGCTGGTATAGCATCAAAAGTATGTCAGATTGTATTGAGCCTTGTTCTCCTACTATGTGGAATGGGATTGCTCGGTGTCTCAATTGCCTATCTTGTTAGTGGCTTTGCCTTACGTTTTGTCTCTTGGTATTGTTTCTATAAGTATGAAGGGATAGGTAAGGCTCTGAAGAGTGTAAATGTCACGGGGATATATCGTCAGGCATTTGATATGTTCAAAGTGATATGGTATAATGCATCAAAGGATGGACTTGTTACCATATCCAATTTCCTATGTACTCAGGCTAATACCCTTATCTGTTCATATGTAATCGGACTATCTGCAACCGGTTCTTTCGGACTTTCCATCCAACTTGCAACGATCATAGGCACTATAGCCTCTATCATCTTTACATCGTTTCATCCTGCAATGCAGGAAGCTGCCTTGCATAATGACAGGCAGGCAGGATTCAGGTATCTCACCACCTCAATGATGGCGTATGTATATATGTATGTAATAATGTCATTAGGCGCATTGGTTCTCTTGCCTGTCATTCATTGGTTAAAGCCTGAACTCGAAATGGATCCTATGGTATTTGTTGTGATATTGCTGCATATGTTTATCTATTATGTCTATCATTTGTTTGCATCATATATATCTACATTCAACAGACTTCCATACACCACATCATTCATAGTCACCGCTTTTGCATCTGTTATATTGTCTTTTGTTCTTGCAAAATACATGGAGATGGGCATGTGGGCATTGATAATTGCGCCAGTCGTGGTTTCATTGGCATATAATGCATGGAAATGGCCATATCATGTTATTTACGAACTATGTGGTAGTAACCTTAGGGAGTTTATGCAACAGGGAACCATAAACCTTCGTTCCTATGTGGCTGAAAGGTATATTCACAAAAACAGATAGGAATATGATAAAGTCGCTAAAATCAATTGTTGCTGCATTCTTCGGTATGTTTACGGCATTCATGATGTCTTTACCTTCTCATCATATCCGACTTGCTTACCTGAGACTGATATTAGGAGGACTCGGAAAGCAGTCCACTATTTGCAGAAATGTTGAAATCAGAATTCCACGAAACATATACATAGGTAATAACACCATCATTAACAAGAAGACACTCCTTGATGGAAGAGGAGGAAAGATTGTGATTGGCGACAATGTGGATATTGCTCAGGAGGTAAATATCTGGACGTCACAGCATGACTATAATGACGACTATCATAAACTTGATAATGCAGGTGTGAATATTGAGGAATATTCATGGGTAGCAGCACGTGCAACGATAATTCCAGGAGTGACCATCGGCAAGGGAGCGGTAGTTGGTACTTGTAGTCTTGTAACCAAGGATGTGGCACCAATGGATGTTGTTGGTGGGGTGCCAGCAAAACATATATCCACACGTACAAGTCAATTGAAGTACAAGATATTCCATAGGGCATTATTTCAGTAGATGAAGAAGATACTTTTCATTGCGACTTCCAACATTTTCCTTCCTTCAGGAGGCGGATTAGCTAACCGTGCCTTACTGAAGGCATTGCAGGATGAATATCCAGGGAAAGTTGATGTCATTCATCCGAAAGTAAGTGATAGAGTACCATCAAATTTCTATCTCGTTCCTGATTTCTCACGTATTGGAAAAATCAATGGACTTCTTCGGGGACGTGTGCATAAGTATAATCCTTGGGTACAGAATTTCATTGACCAACATCAGGCTGAGTATTCGCATTGCTTTATCAACTGTGGAATATTTGGTGATCTGGTGAAAGATATCCAGAAAAGGGGTATCAAGGTATGCGTTATTCACCATAACTATGAAGTTGAATTTCAGATGGATAATAGGAGTATGCCTACCTTTGGTGGGCGTTTCCCTTATTTTGTCAAGCGAAATGAGCTTAATGCCTATAGATATGCAGACCTTAACCTATTCCTGACCAACTCTGATCTTGAGACATTCAAACGTGTATATGGTGACATCAGCAAAGGAAGAAATGAGGTTATAGGTATCTTTGAGGATATAGACCGTTCCTTTGATTCTGTTAAGCGGAAGGCATTGTCTCCTCGAAATCTTGTAATATGCGGTAGTCTCAATAGCGTTCAGACAGTCCGTGGGATGGAACATTTCTCCACAAATTGTCTTCCATCATTACACGAATGCTTCAATGAGAATTTTACTCTTCTGCTTACGGGTAGGAATCCTAATGAATATATATGTAAGTTGGCTGAGAATGACAGTCGGATACGCTTGGTTCCTAATCCTGAGAATATGTCTGAAACCATTATTGATAGTGGTATCTTTATTTGCCCAACTAATGTAGGAGGTGGTATTAAATTGAGGGTGATGGATGGATTGAAACTCGGAATGCCTGTCATTACGCATAGGGTTTCTGCTCGTGGATATGATGCCTTCTGGGGAAAAGACTGGTTTCAGGTGTATGATGATGCAGAATCTTTCAAAAAGGCTTTGAATAATGTTGTGGAAATCATCAAAGACAATAAGGGCTTAAGAGATGAAATCATAGAGGATTATAGGCGATATTTCTCTTTTTCGAGTGGAAAAGAACGGTTCTTATCTTCCGTAACTTCATTTTTGTCATGAAGATTCTCACATTCCTAACCTCCTTAGACCTTAACTCTGGTGGTCCTTCACGTAGTGTTCCGATGCTTGTCAAAGGATTGGCGGAACTCGGTGTGGATATTACTCTCATGACCATCCGCTCTGAGAACATGAATACTCATGCTCTTGATGGAACCTCTGCTAAACTAAAGGTGCTTGAGCCTTCTTTCTCTCAAAAAGAGATAGGGAAATATCTTGCAGTAGAAAAGTTCCAACTTATTCAGATTCAGAGTATGTGGGATTTGCCTTATCATAAGGTAATGGTTGAGGCTCGTAAGCAAGGCATTCCTTATATTGTTACTCCACGTGGAATGCTTGAGCCATGGAGTCTTTCCCAAAAGAAATGGAAGAAAAAACTAGCTTGGTGGTTGTATCAGCGTAATGATGTGCAGAAGTCTGCATGCGTTTTTACAACTGCTGAGATGGAGGCAAATCATGTACGCGAACTTGGTATTACCACTTGTGTGTCGGTTATACCAAATGGTATAGAGACGGATGGCTATCCTTGTAAGGTGTCTGCTGATAATGTTAAAAAACAAGTGCTTTTCCTTAGTCGTGTCCATGTTAAAAAGGGTATCGAACTTCTTTTTGACGCTTGGAAGCGAATACGTCCAGATTATGCAGAATGGCAGTTGCTTATTGTTGGTAATGGTGAGGAGGAGTATATTAAGAGTTTAGAAGCTAGGGTTGAAAGTCTAGGAATGAATGGCTGTATAAAAATTATGCCTCCCGTATTTGGTGATGCCAAGACACTTCTATATCAAGAATCGGCATTGTTTTGTCTGCCGTCCTTCAGCGAAAACTTTGGTATGGTGATTGCTGAGGCTATGTCGTGCGGAACACCTGTTGTTACTACAACAAACTGTCCTTGGGAGATTCTTAATGAGACAAAGACAGGATGGTGTATTGACCTCAGCATTGATAATCTTGAACATGCTCTTCGTGAGGCTCTTTCTATGGATGGTAATGACTTGTACGAGATGGGACAGAAAGCAAGCCAACTTATCTATGATAACTTCGACTATAGAAGTGTTACCCGTAATACTTTACGCTTGTATGAATGGCTTCTGAATAGTGGAGGAAAACCTGAATTTATATATGACTGATACAAAAATAGACCTATCAAAATACGAGAATCACTTAGGACGTAAGCATCAGATGGTTCGTCTTTTGTGGAGTGTCACGTGGGCGTTGTGCGCCAGTTGGTTGCCAAGGAGTGTTGGTAAAGGCTGGAAGAATCTTCTCCTGCGTCTTTTTGGTGCAAAGATTTCAAAGACTGCTCATGTGTATAGTTCTGCAAAGGTGTATTATCCGCCTTTCCTTACGATGGGAGAGTATGCTTGTTTGGCAAGTGATGTAGATTGCTATAATGTGGCTCCTATCACTATTGGTGCTAACACAACGGTTTCTCAAGGGACTTATCTTTGTACTGCGAGTCATGATGTGACCAATCCTCTTAATCCTTTGATTACCGCTCCTATTGTTATTGAAGATCAGGCGTGGATAGGTGCGAAAGCATATATCGGTATGGGAGTCACTATTGGTCAGGGAGCTGTTGTAGGAGCAACTGCAAGTGTCTATAAGGATGTGGAGCCTTGGACAATAGTTGGAGGAAATCCTGCCAAGTTCATCAAGAAGAGAGAGGTTGGAAATGAAAAGTGAAGAATACAAATTGCACTTTTCTGATGCCGTGGATAAATCGTAAATCAAACAAGACGTACAAAAATCGTACAAAAACGTACTGAAATAGTAAATAGCTGAATAGTAAATAGTACATAGCTAAATAGTAAATATCTATGGTGCTTGATATTACGACCATAATCCTCACTTATAATGAGGAAATACATATAGCGCGATGCCTGGAGAATGTGTGTAAGTTCTCTAAGAGAGTGATCATTGTTGATAGTCCTTCGACTGACCGTACGCGTGAGATTGCCGAGAGTTTCAGCAATCGTACGACTATAGATGTGATTGAACATAAGTATCCTGGCAATCAAGCGGAACAGTTCAACTGGGCGATTGATAATATCAAAATTGATACGGAATGGGTGCTTAGGATTGATGCTGATGAGTATCTTTTGCCTGAATTAGTGGCGGAACTGGAACAAAAACTGCCTGAAATGCCTAAGGAAGTGACAGGAATTGAGTTCAAGCGCAGGCATATTTTCATGGGTAAATGGGTGAAGCATGGCATCTATCCAGTCATTATGATGCGTATGTTCCGTACGGGTTTTGGTCGCTATGATGCTCGATTGATGGATGAGCATATCACTTTGAAGGAAGGCAGATCCATTGTTCTTGACAATGATTTCTGTGACCATACGCTTACGAATATCTCTGATTATTGCAGAAAACATATCAATTATGCTCAGCGAGAGGCGACAGAGATATTGAATGAAACTTACAGTCTTACAGCTGGCATCTCGCAAAATGACCTGAATCTTGGTGCGCAAGCGCAGGAAAAACATCGGACAAAAAGCAAATATAACAGCCTTCCGCTGTTCTGGCGTTCATTCGCATACTTCTGCTATCGCTATTTCCTAAGAGGTGGATTCCTTGATGGAAAGGAAGGATTTGTCTTTGCTTTCATACAGGGTTGGTGGTATCGCACACTTGTTGATGTGAAGATCCTTGAGGTGAGGAAGTGGTTGAAAACCAACGATTTGAATCCTAATACAGAAGATGGCAGACAAGCGCTGAAGGTGTATATCAAAAACAGCTGGGGGATAGAGTTGTAATCTTATAGCTCTTACAATTCTTACAGTTCTTACAATTTGCCTTAACGACACTCGAATTTTTCTTGGTATATCGTTATCAAACGACTGTAAGACTGTAAGGACTGTAAGATATCGTGTTTTTACATGCATTGGTTATAGACTCCCAAACGTAAAGTCAACCTTATTCGAGGAAAGAAAAAATCTTACAGTTCTTACAGTCTTACAGTGTAAGAATACCTCCCGATGGTATTCGGGAGGATAGAAAAATAAGAGTAAATATATTTATATATTTAATTTTTGGCTCGGATTTTTTCTGGATACCGTCCGTCTGACACTGTAAGACTGTAAGAACTGTAAGATTTCACGATTCAGCGGACATTTGCTCACGATTCAGCGGACAACTATTGTATGTCTGCCGGAATATTTGTACCTTTGCACCATGAACTGATGAAAAGGGCTCAATCCCGTAGGTTTTACAGGAGCTAATCCTAAGGATGATAAGATAAAGACAGAATGATATGCCTTCGTTATGCTTCCGTTATGACTTCGCTATGCCTCTGCTATTGAAGCATGCAAACAGCAGAGGAAAGACTATGGCAGTATGGTGGAAATACGAAAGATGAAGTAACTCCCATGAAGTTCCCATGTGATTCCTATGTAAATCCCATTTTCGTGAGGGCAATAGGGAGGAGTAGATAGAAACAAATGACCAAGGTAGCAAGATATTTCATAGAACTGATGCAGGTGGCGCTCGGAAGGACTGAGCGACTGAGCGGTATGCCTACAGAGAAGCAATGGTATGGATTGCTGCAGATGTCTATGGATCATTCCATGTTGGGAATCATCTTTGCCGGTATTCAGAAATTGCCGCAGGATCAGTTTCCTCCCTTGAGAGTGAAGATGAAGTTTCATGGTCCTTCAGAAGCTATCAAGATGCGCAATGAGACCATGAATGAGCAGTGTGAAGTGGTGACCGAATACTTCCGTAAGGCTGGATTTCGTACTGCGATAATGAAGGGACAAGGCAATGCCCGACTCTATGGCGATTTGGAATTTGCAAGAAGCAGTGGTGATATAGACCTTTGGGTGGAAGGCGGATTCGAGAAGGTTAATGATTTTGTACAGAAGACATGTCCCACAAAGGAGGTGAACGAACTTGAGATTCAGTATGATGCCTTTCCTGATACTATCGTAGAGATTCACTACCGCCCGTTCATTATCCGTAACTTCATCTATAATGCCAGATTGCAAAGGTTCTTTGAACAAGAAGCGGAAGCATGCTTTGGGCAGAATCTTCCTGTCAACTGGGTGACGATGCGCTTTAACATCATTCACCAGTTGGCTCATATTCGTCTTCATCTCTTTACCGAGGGAATTGGTATGCGACAGCTCATGGACTACTATTTCGTGCTTCTCAGAAGCAAGGAGAATAGGGGAGAGATGATGAAGATTGTGAAGAGTCTCGGAATGGAGAGCTTCGCTTCTGCCTTGATGTGGATAATGAGCAGGATATTCTTGTTGGATGATGAATACCTTCTTTGCAAGCCAAATGAGAAAAACGGAAAGTTCCTGTTTGAGGAGGTGGTGAAAAGCGGAAACTTCGGTCGTTCGAATAAGGAACTGTCAGAAAAGAAATCTGCATCCTATGGTCATTTCTGGCTCTTCTTTATAAGAAACCTTCGCTATTGGCGTTTCGACAGATGGGATTGGATATGTGGGCCGATGTGGAGAGTGTACTATAGGTTCTGGAAGAATAAACGAGGCTTCGAATGAAGATATCTGTTATAACCGCAACATACAATAGTGGGGCAACCTTGAGAGATACGCTTGAGAGCGTTCTCAAGCAGGATTATTCCGACTATGAACTCGTCATAAAGGATGGGGGCTCTACGGACAATACCTTGGATATCTGCCGTGAGTTCGAGTCAAGGTTCAATGGTAGAATGAAGATAATGTCTTCTCCTGACAAGGGAATCTATGATGCTATGAACCAAGGCATAAGGGCGACAACAGGAGAGATTGTTGGCATCCTTAATTCAGATGATTTTTATTCTTCAGATGATGTCCTAAGTACTGTTGCCCATCAGTTTGGAGAGACTCCAGATATTGATGCTGTTTATGGAGATGTGCGCTATGTGGAGGCTGAAGATACAAGCAAGCATGTGAGGTATTACTCAAGTAAGGTGTTCAGACGTTGGATGATGCGTTTTGGCTATATGCCTGCTCATCCTTCTTTCTATTGCAGGAAATCAACATACGAGCGTTTCAAACTTGATGGTACACAAATTGAAGGTTTCAAAGGTGATGCCTCTTGTGCTTATTTCAACACATCATACAAGATAGCTGCTGACTTTGACTTCCTTGTTCGTACCATCTATGTGGGTAGAATAAAGACGCATTATATCCAGAAGAATTTCGTTACCATGCGCTCTGGTGGCGCAAGTAATAGTGGTTCGAGCAGTCATAAGCTGATTAATGCTGATCACCAACGCACGTTGCGTGAATGCCATGTGTATTCCAATATCTTCTTCCTTGCCTTGAGATATGTGTATAAGGTAGGAGAACTGGCAGTAGGAAAGATTAGACGATTCGCATAAAAAGAGCACTTGATACGTAAAATGAAAAGATGCAAAGTCATGGAGATAATTCTCTGCGACTTTGCATCTTTCCGTTTATACGCAACAGCCTATTGCTGTGCAGAATTCTGAATGCTTTGGGATGATGATGCGCACTCCATAAAGTGACTCGAAGGAATTGAATATTTCTCTTGCTTGAGGTAGGAGAGTGAGATTTCCTATCATCACAAAGTCTTTTATCTTTGTTCCTTGGCTTGCAAGAACGGCTCCTGAACAGATAGTCTGTATTACGGTCCATATAATGCCGAGTGCAATGTCTTCCTTGCGAGTGTCGTTGGAAACCTTACCAAAGAGAGAGGCGGTAGTGTCGAGTGGTAATCCAGGAAGTGGATGTGCAGAGATATCGCCTATGTTGAGGTTGATGTTGGATAGGTCTCCTTCGGAAGCAAGTTGGGTAATACGATTGATGTCGTCAGTTCCGAGTAGGAGTTTCGACAGACCGACCAGCGTTCCACCTCCCATGCCTAATCCACCAAGATGCTGTATGTTTTCACCATCCACACAGATGATTGTTGTGCCAGTTCCCATAGATACGGTTATCATGCGTGTGAGACCAGAACCGAATCTTGCCCCTTGCGCATCTGCCTGAAACTCTGGAATATGAATGGTTGGGAGTCCATAGATGTCACCTTCGATATATTCTGCTCCAACTCCAGTAATCATCACCTTCTCAATGTCAGAGAGGGAAATGTGATTGTCGTGAAGGTATTTGCCCAATGCTCCATAGAGAGAGGTCACGGGATCTGAAGCCTTGATGCGAGTAGGCGAAACCACTTGATTGTCAGAGTCTATGCCTACTATCTTTGTGGTACTGATGCCCACGTCTATGCCGATTTTCATAAGCTTACGAGAATAGATCCAACTGGATGGGTGAGTTTTGCTTTGTATCCGTTTGGGGAGCGGCCTCCTCGCTATTTGTGGTGGAAGGAGAAGCTGTTTCTATCATGCTGAGGAACTCTTCTTCACTCATCAATGGCACCCCGAGTTTTTCTGCCTTCTGGAGTTTTGAAGGCCCCATGTTGTCGCCAGCGAGAATGAAACTCGTCTTGCCGCTTATGCTGCCCACATTCTTTCCTCCATGTTGCTCGATGAGAGCCTTATACTCGTCTCTGCTATGGTGAGTGAAGACACCACTTATGACGATAGACTTTCCCTCAAGAGTATTGGTTCTACCTGCTGTCTGTTCCTCGCTAAGTGACATCTGAAGTCCTTTGTCGCGAAGTCGTTGAAGGATGGCAAGGTTATCTTCATTATGGAAGTATGAGATGATGCTCTCGGCTATCACATTCCCCACCATCTCCACATCAAGGAGATCCTGAAGAGATGCGTTCATGAGAGTGTCAATATCCTTGAAATGGCGTGCGAGAAGCTTTGCCGTTGTGACGCCTACAAAGCGGATTCCGAGGGCAAAGACAACGCGTTCGAAAGGTACGTTGTGTGATTCTTCTATCGCCTTCACAATGTTGAGGGCTGACTTTGCCTTATTGCCTGACGGATCTATCTGCTGAACGGTAAGGTCATAGAGGTCTGCTATGTTATGTATGAGTCCTCGCTGATAGAATTCGTCCACGGTCTCAGGTCCGAGTGACATGATATTCATCGCCTTACGAGCAATGAAATGCTCTATTCGACCTTTGATCTGTGGTGGGCAACCGCTGTCGTTCGGACAATAATGAGCGGCTTCACCCTCATAGCGAACAAGTTCTGCACCACACTCAGGACAATGGGTGATGAACTTAACCGCCTCAGCATCAGCCTTTCGTTTCTCTACATCTACACCAACGATCTTTGGGATGATCTCACCACCTTTCTCTACAAAGACATAATCGCCTATGTGGAGGTCGAAAGAGCGAATGAAATCCTCATTATTGAGTGTGGCTCTACGAACGGTTGTACCTGCAAGCTGAACAGCTTCCATATTAGCCACAGGAGTAATGGCACCTGTTCTTCCAACCTGATATGTAACCTCAATGAGAGGGGTACAAGCACGTTCTGCCTTGAACTTATATGCTATTGCCCAACGAGGGGATTTTGCCGTAAAGCCAAGATGGCGTTGCTGACGAATGGAGTTGACCTTGAGCACGATACCATCTGTTGCAACTGGTAGATTCTTACGCTCCTTATCCCAATAGTCGATGTAGTCGAGAATGCCCTGAAGAGAGTTCACCTTCTTCATACCTTCTGAAATCTTGAAGCCCCATGAACGTGCTGCATCAAGGTTCTCTATATGACCATCGGCAGGCACTTCATCTCCTAATAGATAGTAGAGGTAAGCATCAAGTCCTCGTTCTGCAACTACACGTGAGTTCTGGCTCTTGAGTGTTCCAGAAGCTGCATTACGAGGGTTTGCGAATGGTGTCTCACCAATCTCCTCACGCTCAGCATTGAGGCGGTTGAAGTTGTCCCATGGTAGGAGTATCTCACCTCTTATCTCAAAGGTGTGAGGGTAGGGGAGAGATGCAGACAGTTGAAGAGGAATACTTCGGATAGTGCGAACATTGTTAGTCACATCATCGCCTTGCACACCATCTCCACGTGTTACAGCCTGAACGAGTTTTCCGTCCTCATAGGTGAGAGAGATGGAAAGACCATCATATTTCATTTCACAGCATACCTCGAAAGGCTCGCCTTCAAGTCCGCGTGACACCTGTTCGTACCACTCACGCACATCATCAGCATTATAGGTGTTGGCGAGTGATAGCATTGGATATTTGTGAGTCACCTGTTGGAAGTTCTGGTTGAGGTCGCTTCCCACTCTGACAGATGGAGAGTTCGGATCAGCCATCTCAGGATGACGTGCCTCAAGTTCCTGAAGCTCGTGCATTAGGAAGTCGAAGTCCTGATCGGATATTACTGGTTGGTTGAGTACGTAATATCTATGATTATGCTCGTGAAGCTCCTTTCGAAGCTGTAGTATGCGTGATTGTTCGTTCATTGGGAGTGTTTCTTTTATTTGGCGCTTTCCGAGTCTTCGAATTCTCGAATTGTCGCTAAGCTTTCCATCTGCAAAGATACTAAAAATAATGTAATAAGGCGTGATTTTTGCTGAAAACTAAATAAAAACATCAAAATAATCTGCAATATCACGAAAATGTAGTATCTTTGCAGAAAAATATTATCTATGGATAGTTTGACTATAAAAGAACTTCGTGATGTGGCAGAGAAATCTTTGCCGGCAGGTAGCACCTTGTGGCTATATGGCTCAAGGGCGAGAGGTGATGCGCATGCGGATTCTGACTGGGATTTGCTTGTGCTGGTTAATAAGTCTGCTATCGAGACTGATGATTTTGAGAATATTTGCTATCCGTTGGTTCTTCTTGGATGGCAGCATGGAGCTGATGTAAACCCTCAGCTTTATACCAAAAGTGAATGGGATAAGAGGCGTTTCACTCCTTATTTTGACAATGTTGAACATGATAAGAAGGTGATATATGAGTCTTAGTGAGCAACAAAGAATGGATCTTGTGAAACTGTACTGGGAAAAGTATGAGGACACATGGACTGAATTGGAATTGTCAATTAAGGCTGCTAAATGGAATATGGCTGCCAATAGATTGTATTACTCGCTATTCCATGCGACAACAGCTTTGTTTGTAAAAGATGGTCATAAAGTCGGGACTCATAGAGGTACAAAAGCTGCGATAGGAGAACATTATGTACTCACAGGGAAAATGTCGGCAGAACATGGAAGATTGTTTGCACAACTTTCTTCTTTGAGAGATAAAGCAGACTATGATGTCATTTTTTAAGCTTCGGAAAATGAGATCCTTTTGTATGTCGAACAAGCTAAAAACTTTATTTTAAGAGTTAAGGAACTTTTATGCGAATAGATATTATAACCGTATTGCCAGAGATACTGCAGGGATTCGTGAACGAGTCTATAATGGGGCGTGCTCAGAAGAAAGGGCTTGCTGAGGTACATATTCATAATCTGCGTGACTATACCGCAGATAAATGGAAGCGTGTGGATGATTATCCATACGGTGGAAAAGCGGGTATGGTGATACAATGCCAGCCTCTTGATGCATGTATCTCTGCCTTGAAGAAGGAACGTCATTATGACGAGATTATCTTTACTGCTCCTGATGGTGAAACGTTCAATCAGTCGGTTGCTAATGACCTCTCTCTCAAGGAGAATATCATCATTATCTGCGGACATTATAAGGGTATCGACTACAGAATCCGTGAGCATCTCATCACACGAGAGATTTCTATTGGCGACTATGTGTTGACTGGTGGAGAACTTGCTGCTGCCGTTATTGCAGATAGTGTGGTGCGCATCATCCCTGGTGTTATAGGCGATGTGGAATCTGCCTTGAGCGATTCTTTCCAGGATAACCTTCTCGAACCACCTTGCTATACTCGTCCTGCTGAGTATCATCCTGTTGATAATCCAGAAGAGACATGGGGTATTCCTGAAATCCTTCTCTCTGGTCATGAGGCAAAGATAAAGGATTGGGAAATGGAACAGGCTCTTGCAAGAACCAAGGCTTTACGTCCTGATCTTTTGAAGAAGTAAAACCCTTTACGGAAAAATCGAATAATTTTCCCCTTGAAAAGTCGCTATACCCCTTGAAAAAGTCCCATTTTTGCCCAATTCTGGAATGGGAGTTACAACGGAGTCATAACGGAGGTATAACGGACTCATAGCGGAGGCACTCCGGAATACGGAAAAATCGAACAATTATCAATAGCTTTATAGCTTCTAAAAAAGAGGAAAGTAAATTAGAAAGAAATACGGTTCTAATTTACTTTCTTTTTTGTTTGTATAAGGCAGCATTTTGCCTTGTGAAAAACACGTTGTATCCTTGAAGTTTGCACTCATGATCCTTCTTTTGTGTCCCGATAATCTTCCGCTTATTCTCCGAAGCATCTCCATCGCATCTCCATCGCATGTCCATCGCTGCTCCATCGAATCGATGGACTATCGATGGAGTATCGATGGAGTATCGATGGAGTATCCCCCTACTTAAAGCCTTTTATTATACTATTTTCTTGGTTTACAAATCGGGAGGAGAAATCTTTTCGGAAACCCAGATGTAGTCTTTTGAACGATTGGTGGGAAAATGCCCTTCTATTTGTCTGTTTCTTGCGGAAAATTCGTCGATTTTTCCTCTTTTAGGTGGTGGAATGTTAAAATTGTGTGGGCAAACAATATGTTTTTTGTGAAAATATTTGGTCAATTCAAAATATTGTTGTTATTTTGCAGCGCATTTCATTAAATGCAAGAATAAAGACAGGATAATAAAGAAATAACATTATTTTAAAGTATAACATGAAGAAAATCGCAATGATTATGGCTGCTGTTGCATTCTCTGCATCAGTTAGCGCTCAGGGGACAGCTGTTATTCCAAATAAGGTAGGGGATAACATTTATGTAGGTGCAAATCTTGGTGCTTCTGCACCTGGAAAGAAATACTCAGTTCTTCAGAATCTCTCTCCAGAGTTTGGTGTACGTATCGGTAAGAATTTCGGTACTGTATTCGGCTTGGCTATTGATGCTAATATGCACTTTGCTAGCACTCCAGACAACTATTATTTTGATGGTAAGCATTATGCACTCGATACAAAGACTTTTGTAGATAATACAAATATCTCACTTCTCGGTACTGCCAATTTCTCAAATATGTTTGGTGGTTACAAGGGTGAACCACGTAATTTCGAAGTAATCGGTCTTGGTGGTTTCGGTTGGGCACACAGATTCGGTGACTATGAGCTTGAGTTCCTTACATCAAAGGTTGCTCTTGATTTCGCATGGAATCTTGGTGAGGAGAAGGCTGTTCAGGTGTATGTTGAGCCTTCTATCAACTTCAATATCCTTGGCAGTGAGCAGGTACTCAATGTGTTGGACTATCACATGATGTACTCAAATATTGCTTTGAAGGTAGGTGTGAACTATAAGTTCAAGAACTCTAACGGCAAGCATAACTTCACCATTGAGAAGCTTCGTGATCAGGAAGAGATCGATGGTCTCATGTCAAAGATCAATGAGCTTCGCAATAAGATGACAGAAAATGAGGCTCGTGCTAATCGCGCTCTTACAGAGCAGGAGGCTGAGATCAACAGACTCAAGAAGGAACTTGAGGAATGCAAGAATAAGCCTGCAACTGTTGTAGAGCAGGTTGTGAAGCAGACAGCAAACCTTCAGCCAACAGTTGTGTTTGGCCAGGGTAAGAGTGCTGTAGATAAGAGTCAGGAGGCTAATATCTCCCTCATTGCCAACTACATGAGAAAGCATAAGGATGCGCGAGTTAAGATTCTTGGTTATGCATCTCCAGAGGGTAATCCAGAGCTCAACCAGAAACTTTCTGAGGCACGCGCAAATGCTGTTAAGGATATTCTCGTTAAGAAGTACAAGATCTCAGCTGATCGTCTTGAGACAGAAGGTCTTGGCGCAACAGATAAGCTCTTCGATGAGGTAGAGTTCAATCGTGTTGCTACATTCAACGATTTGAATAAGTAATTTTTATTTCATAAGTTTTTTGTTTGGAGTCTCGGCAGGTTCGCTTGCCGGGACTCTTTGTTTTCTGAAAGTAAATTGTGACAGTAAATTGATTCTAAAAAAAACTTTGAGAATTTAAAGTGGCGAATGCCACATCAATTTACTGATTATAATTTATTGCTAATTTCCTTTCCACAAACATATTTGCTTTCTGTCTGTCAAGGCATTAACTTAGAATTTATAAGCATTTCCTTTCCTGAAGTTGACAAAAAGTAACGAATTTCCTTTGTTTTTATAAAAAATACAAGTAAATTGTTGGTTTTTAGTCAAAAAATAAGTAATTTTGTAGGCAATTTGGGATTTTTCCCGTATGATCAATGGATATAAAAACAAAAACAACAATATGAAACATCAGTTGAGAAGTAGCGTCTGCACAGAAGGCAGACGTATGGCTGGCGCCCGTGCTCTTTGGGTTGCCAATGGTATGAAGCGTGAGCAGTTTGGTAAGCCAATCATTGCAATCGTCAATTCATTCACACAGTTCGTTCCTGGTCACACTCACCTCCACGAGATCGGTCAGATCGTGAAGAAGGAAATCGAGGCTATGGGATGCTATGCAGCAGAGTTCAATACAATCGCTGTGGATGACGGTATCGCAATGGGTCATGACGGTATGCTCTATTCATTGCCTTCTCGTGATGTTATTGCTGACTCTGTAGAGTACATGGTAAATGCTCACAAGGCAGATGCTATGATCTGTATCTCAAACTGCGACAAGGTAACTCCTGGTATGCTGATGGCTTCTATGCGTCTCAACATCCCAACTGTATTCGTGTCAGGTGGTCCTATGGAGTCACACAAGCTCAATGGTGAGAATGCTGACCTTATCACAGCTATGATCAAGGGCGGTGACCCAACCGTAAGCGATGAGGAACTCGCACAGGTAGAGCAGATGGCTTGCCCTGGTTGTGGCGCTTGCTCTGGTATGTTCACAGCTAACTCAATGAACTCACTCACAGAGGCTCTCGGTCTCTCACTCCCAGGCAACGGCTCAATCCTTGCTACTCACAAGAATCGTATTCAGCTCTTCAAGGATGCTGCTAAGCAGATCGTGAAGAATGCATTCGCTTACTATGAGGATGGTGATGACTCTGTTCTCCCACGTTCTATCGCTACACGTCAGGCATTCCTCAACGCAATGACACTCGACATTGCCATGGGGGCTTCAACAAATACCGTTCTCCATCTCCTTGCTGTTGCTCAGGAGGCAGAGGTGAACTTCACAATGCCTGATATCGATGCTCTCTCACGTAAGGTGCCTTTCCTCTGTAAGCTCGCTCCAAACTGGCAGAAGTATTCTATTCAGGAGGAGAACCGTGCTGGTGGTATCCTCGGTATCATGGGTGAGTTGGCTAAGGGTGATCTCCTTGACCTCTCTTGTAAGCGCGTAAATGGTTCTACTCTCGGTGAGGATATCGATAAGTATTCTATCCTCAAGGAGAATATTGATCCAGATGCTTCACGTATCTATCACTCTGCACCTGGTGGTAAGTTCTCTAATGTAATGGGTTCTCAGGATGCTCAGTGGGAAAGCCTTGACACAGACCGTGAGAATGGTTGTATTCGTGACATCGAGCACGCTTACACTAAGGATGGTGGTATGGCAGTTCTCTTCGGAAACATCGCTCAGGATGGTTGTGTAGTGAAGACTGCTGGTGTTGCACCAGAGCTCTGGCACTTCGAGGGACCAGCTGTAGTATTCGACTCTCAGGAAGATGCTTGTGAGGGTATCCTTGGTGGTAAGGTGAAGAGGGGCGATTGTGTTGTAATCACACACGAAGGTCCTAAGGGTGGTCCTGGTATGCAGGAGATGCTCTATCCTACATCTTACATCAAGTCAATGCACATGGGTAAGGAGTGCGCTCTTATTACTGACGGTCGTTTCTCTGGTGGTACATCAGGTCTTTCTATCGGTCATATCTCTCCAGAGGCAGCTTCTGGTGGTAACATCGGTAAGATCGTTGATGGTGACATCATCGTTATCGACATCCCATCACGCTCTATCAACGTGAAACTCTCTGATGAGGAACTCGCAGCACGTCCACAGCAACCTCTGAAGCGTAACCGTGTGGTCAGCAAGGCTCTTCGCGCTTATGCACAGAGTGTATCAAGTGCTGATAAGGGTGGTGTGAGAGTGATAGATTGACCCCTCCCCAGCCCTCCCGAGGGAGGGAGAAGTTTAGTCAGTAACGTCTGATGTCTGGTTCTTGCCAAATGATCGCTTAAAGACATTTCGCTTATGAATTATGTATATAATACAGCAGATCCGGTGTTATATTCCATGTTGCACGAATGGGCAAAGGAAAACAAGAAATACCAGACTGAAGCGGAAAGGTTTCTGTGGGAGCGTTTGCGTAGAAAAAGGCTTGGAAAGAAGTTTAACAGACAGCATATTATAGGTCAGTATATCGTAGATTTTGTCTGCCTTGAAGAAATGCTGGTAATAGAGGTTGATGGTGGATATCATTGCCAACCTGTACAGGAACTTCTTGATGAGAAACGTACAGAACGACTAAATGATATGGGTTTTACTGTTATCCGTTTTGATAATGAGACGATAATAGGAGAGATAGATGATGTAATAAAAGTCATTTGCAGATATATTTTTTGAGATGAATAAAGACAATAATATACAAGAAGGTAAAAATGTGACTAACTCCTCCTCCCCTCGGGGAGGCCGGGAGGGGGTTCTCGTTTCTGGTGCTGAGGCACTTATGCGATCATTGGAGCATGAGGGCGTAGAGACACTGTTTGGATATCCAGGTGGTGCTATTATGCCGACTTTCGATGCTCTGTATGATCATAAAGAAACTCTCAATCATATACTCGTTCGTCATGAGCAGGCTGCTGTTCATGCTGCTCAGGGCTATGCTCGCGTGAGCGGAAAGGTTGGTTGCTGTATCGTTACTTCTGGTCCTGGTGCTATGAACACCATTACAGGTGTGGCAGATGCAATGATCGACTCTACACCTATCGTTGTGATCTGCGGTCAGGTAGGTGCTGCAATGCTTGGAACTGATGCTTTCCAGGAGGTTGATGTTGTGGGTGTTACTCAGCCAATCACAAAGTGGAACTATCAGATTCGTCGTGCGGAAGATATTCCATGGGCTGTGGCTCGCGCTTTCTATATCGCTAAGTCAGGTCGCCCTGGTCCTGTAGTGCTCGACTTCACCAAGAATGCACAGACAGCTAAGTTTGAGTATGAACCTCAGACCGTTGATTTCATCCGTTCATATAAGCCTCTGCATCATCCAAGTCAGGATCAGATAAAGTTGGCTGCACAGATGATCAACGATTCTGTAAAGCCATTCATGCTCGTAGGTCAGGGCGTAGAACTCGGTGGTGCTCACAAGGAACTCCTTGAGCTCTGTGAGAAGGCACAGATTCCATTCGGCCAGACTCTTCTTGGTCTTTCTGCTGCTCCAACAGATCATCCTCTGAACATGGGTATGCTTGGTATGCATGGAAACTATGCGCCAAACTTCATGACCAACCAGTGTGACTTGCTTATTGCTGTAGGTATGCGTTTCGATGACCGTATCACAGGTAATCTTGCTACCTATGCAAAGCAGGCAAAGATCATACACTTTGATATTGACCCATCAGAGATAAATAAGAACGTGAAGGTTGACCTTGCTCTCGTTGGTGATTGTAAAGAGACTCTCGCAAGCGTTTCTGAATTTGTTAAGCCAGCAAAACATCAGGTTTGGATTGATGGTTTCAAGCCATACGCAGAGAAGGAATTTAATAAGGTAATAGATGCAGCACTTAATCCAAAGGACGGACCTCTGCTCATGGGTGAGGTTGTTCGTAAGGTGAGTGAAGCTGCAAATAATGAGGCTGTACTCGTTACTGATGTTGGTCAGAACCAGATGTTCGGTTGTCGTTACTTCAAGTTCACTAAGGAACGTTCTGTTATCACATCAGGTGGTTGCGGTACAATGGGCTTCGGTATTCCTGCTGCCATTGGTGCAACATTCGGTGCTCCTGAGCGTACTGTATGTATGTTTGCAGGTGATGGCGGTTTCCAGATGACTATTCAGGAACTTGGTACTATCATGGAGCAGCAATGCCCTGTGAAGATGATTATGCTGAACAATAACTTCCTTGGCAACGTTCGTCAGTGGCAGTATATGTTCTTCGATAAGCGCTACTCATTCACTCCAATGGTAAACCCTGACTATGAGAAGATTGCAGAGGCATACAACATTCCTTGCAAGACTGTAGTTGATCGTAAGGGTCTTGATGCTGCTATCCGTGAGATGCTCGAAACGAAGGGCCCATACATTCTCCAGTGTGCTGTCAAGGAGGAGGATAATGTTCTCCCAATGACACCTCCAGGAGGTAATGTAGATGAGATGTTGTTTGAGGTAGAATAAAAATTGTGAACTAGAATATCTAGAATTACTAGACAAACTAGAAATAAAATAATGGAAGATAATAAAAATCAATATGGAGCTGCCGAGTGTGGCGACTGCAATACCTGTAACAAGTGCGATGAGCAGCTGCAGGAGGAAGAGGCTGCACAGTTTGATGCTGTAGTTCGTGCTGCCGCAGCAAAGGAACGCAACTCTTTCGAGAAGAACCTTGCACGTGAGCGTAAGGCATTTGAAAAGCAGATTTATACCGATACACCTCAGCATGAGACTTTCAAGAGGAATGCTGTGGCTCGTCCTGTGACACCTGCTTGTGAGGGTGCGCAACTCAATCATGATGGCCTCTCACTCTATACTCTCATCATCTACTCAGAGAACTTTGCCGGTATCCTTAATCAGATTACGGCTGTGTTCACTCGCAGACAGGTAAACATCGAGTCGCTCAACGTATGTTCTTCTTCTACTCCAGGTGTACATAAGTACACTATTACCTGCTATTGTAAGCAGGAGATGGCTGAGATGCTGACAAAGCAGATCGAGAAGAAGATTGACGTTCTTCAGGCAAACTGCTTTGCTGATGATGAGATCTTTATTCTTGAGACTTCACTTCTGAAACTCTCTACTCCAATGGTACTTGCTGATCAGGAGATCAGTCGTATCGTTCGCCGTCATGATGCTCGTATTGTTGAGGTAAATCCTACATACACTATCGTTGAGAAGACTGGTATCACTACTGACGTGATGGATAACTTCAATCAGCTCAACGATTTGGGTTGTGTTCTTCAGTTCGTTCGCTCTGGTCGTATTGCTATCACAAGATCTTGTATCGAGAGACTTGATCAGTACATCGCCCAGAGAAAGGAAGACGAGGTGATGAATAAGGAGTAAGGTTTGTTAGGAGTAAAGAGAAAAGTGTAAAGGGTAAAGTTAATATGGAAAAAACAGAAACTCTCCATATTGCGACTGACGCATTCCATTGCGACTTCAAGCATCAGTTGTGTCTTGGGCATCTCGGTAATGACTTGCTCAATGCTGCTGATGTGCATTCCACGAATCGCAAGTTCGGAATGTCATATCTTAATACGTTCAACAAGACGTGGGTACTCTCGCGTCTTGCCATTGAACTTGAGGATATGCCGAAGGAACATGATCATATCACCATTACGACATGGGTGGAGAATGCTATGAAGTATTTCACCAAGCGTAACTGGGAGATATTGTCTGAGGATGGCACTAAGGTGTATGGATATGCCAAGAGTATCTGGGCTATGATTGATACCGTTACCCGTGAGCCTCAGGATATCTTTACCGTAAATGATGGTACGATAGTTGATTATGTTTATCCAGAAAAGGTGTGTCCGATAAAGGATGTGTCTCGTGTCAAGACTCCTGAAATGACAGACTTCACAGAGTTTAAGGTGACATATTCCGACCTTGATGTGAACGGTCATCTCAACTCCGTTCGTTATCTTGACCATGTGATGGATACCTTCCCGCTCGAATATCTTCGTGAACATGAACTCAAGAGAATTGAGGTTGCGTATGTTGCTGAAGGCCATTGGGATGAGGTAATAAGAATCTACCATCTTCAGGAAGATGAACTGAACCACTACTTCCGTATTGCACGTAATGTGGAAGGAGAGGAAGAAGTTGAGCTTAGCAGACTCAAAATAGAGTTCAGAAAGCACTAAATACTTGCATTCTGAAGGAGAAATAAAGGTGTTTATGCCAATTTATTGTAAATTGCATAATATATGTTTATTTTCTTGCATCATTCAGAAATATTTAGTAACTTTGCAGACGATTTACGCGTGTTATTATTATATGCATGCGCAAAAACAAGAAAACAGTTATATAACAACATTTATAAAATTTAGTATTTAAAATGGCAAAAATGAATTTTGGTGGCGTTATCGAAGAGGTAATGACACGTGAGGAATTCCCACTCGAGAAGGCTCGTGAGATTCTCAAGGACGAGACTATCGCAGTTATCGGTTATGGCGTTCAGGGTCCTGGACAGGCTTGTAACCTCCGTGACAACGGTTTCAACGTAATCGTTGGCCAGCGTCAGGGTAAGACTTTCGAGAAGGCTGTAAATGACGGTTGGGTACCAGGTGAGACTCTCTTCTCTATCGAGGAGGCAGCTGACAAGGCTACTATCGTTATGTGTCTTCTTTCTGATGCAGCTGTAATGTCTGTATGGCCAACTCTCCAGAAGTACCTCACTCCTGGTAAGGCTCTCTACTTCTCACACGGTTTCGCTATCACATGGTCTGATCGCACAGGTTGCGTTCCTGCTAAGGATATCGACGTTATCATGGTTGCTCCTAAGGGTTCTGGTACATCACTCCGTACTATGTTCCTTGAGGGTCGTGGTCTTAACTCTTCATACGCAGTTTACAACGATGCTACAGGCAAGGCTCTCGATCGTACTCTTGCTCTCGGTATCGGTATCGGTTCTGGTTACTTATTCGAGACAACATTCCAGCGTGAGGCTACTTCTGACCTCACTGGTGAGCGTGGTTCTCTTATGGGTGCTATCCAGGGTCTTCTCCTTGCTCAGTATGAGGTTCTCCGTGAGAACGGTCACACTCCATCTGAGGCATTCAACGAGACTGTTGAGGAACTCACTCAGTCACTCATGCCTCTCTTCGCTCAGAAGGGTATGGACTGGATGTATGCTAACTGTTCTACAACTGCTCAGCGTGGTGCTCTCGACT
>DCJC01000014.1:43086-69604 GCA_002317355.1 Prevotellaceae bacterium UBA1710
GGATGGGTCCTTTCCACGATGCTTGTAAGCCTGTTGTTGAGAAGCTCTACAACTCTGTTAAGACTGGTAACGAGGCTCAGATCTCTATCGATGCAAACTCTAAGCCTGACTACCGTGTAGGCCTCGAGAAGGAGCTTGCTGCTCTCCGTGAGTCTGAGATGTGGCGTACAGCTGAAACTGTTCGTCAGCTCCGTCCAGAGAACAACTAAAAATATAAACCCCTAACCCTTATATATAAGGATAGGTTGATTCTACTACAATAAATACCGCTTATGGATGCTTCCATGAGCGGTATTTTCCTTTATATAATACTGATACCTCTGAAACTATACACTTACACCTCATGCCTATATTTATATATATGTGTAAAATCGGAAATATAGGTGTGCTTGTATTTGGGTGTGTTTGTCGTTGTGAAAGGTAAGTAGTTGATATGTAGTATGTTATTTAAATGTTGCTTGGAGTAATTCCTTTTTCACCTATATTTTTATATTTCTTATATAGGAAAAATAGGTATTTATAGGTAAAAAGTGCCTCTAAAATCCTTCGTCGTAGGTCCGAAACACCTTCTCTGTACCTTCGTTGCATAAACCTCAAACGCGTGTATTTCTTGTGATTATGGCGATTTATAAAGGGATTTATAAAGGGATTCATAATGGAGGCATAATGGAGAAACGTCTTTAGGTGTATTATTTCGTAATTATAAGAATATGAAATGACAAAGGGACCAGCTATTATTGCTGATCCCTTTGAAGTTTATGCGTTAGGGTGATAGTTTATTTCGTGATAGAGAACTTCTTTCCGTTCTGGATGTATGTTCCCTTTGGAAGAGACTCCTTTGAAGAACCTACATATTTACCATCAATAGTGTAGATAGCTGATGGTTTCTCATCAACCTGTACTTCAACAATGGCATTTGCGTTAGGAATCTCAACGACTACTGTAAATGTCTTTGATACAGTTTTACCGTTATTGTATGTATAAGTCACGGTAATGGTTGCAGTTCCATTTGACTTACCTGTGATGTTACCATTGGCATCTATTGTGGCAATAGTAGTGTTGCTACTCTTGTAAGTTATTTTGCCGTCAGAACGCTGATTGGTAATGGTAATGGTATTTTTGACTGTACTGCTTCCATCAGTTGTGAGCTTTGTCTTGCTGATGTTTATAATAGGTACAGGGAGAGCAACGGTTACCTTATAGGTAGCTGTAATCTTACCCTTGCCATTGTTGTATGTGTAGGTGGCAGTAATGGTTACAGTTCCGTCATTAATGCCTTTCACATTACCATTTGCATCAACAGTTGCAATTGATGTGTTGCTACTTGTGTAAGTAGTCTTTCCATCAGTCCAAGTGTTTGTTATCTTAAGAGGGTTGGAAACCGTTGATTTGCCATCTGTTGTAATCTCACTCTTTTCGAATGCGAGGGCTGGAACTGGAAGTTTAACGGTAACCTTATAGGTAGCAGTTAATTTGTTTGCTCCATTATTATAGGTGTAGGTTGCTGTAATTGTAGCTGTACCATCAGCAATGCCCTTGACATTACCCTTTGAATCAACAGTCGCAACTGCCGTATTGCTACTTGTGTAAGTAGTCTTTCCATCTGTTCTTGGGTTTTTGATGTTAAGGGTGTTTGTAACCGTTGATTTACCATCTGTAGAGATCTCGCTCTTTGAGAATGAGATGACAGGAGCTATACCACCCATAAATTCAAAAAAGATAGAGCCGTCAGAGTTCTGGGTGATGTTGGTGATATCCTTTGACATCTTTCCTGTGAACGGTTTCCAGTCGGTTATCTTTGTGACTTTTGATGTTCCGGGATATGTGTTGCCAGCCCAGTTCTTATCTATATCAGTATATGACATCTGGTATAGAGGATTGGTTGCCTGACTTCTATATGAAGAGTATATAACGCCATTTGCAGGAAGAATGGTGATTCTTGGTTTGCCAGCTGTATTGTTAGGCTTACCGAAATTGGCAAATGCATTTACGTTATAGTTAATGTGGGTTACAAGCATACCGGTGCCTGGCATCTTCTTGTACCAACCTTTTTTGTTGCTGTCAATGTTTTCGAGAATGTAGTATTCGTTGCCAGAAGCATCATTGTCGTTTATTACACGCATACCCTTACCGCCATTGTTGAGCGATTTCAAGGTTACGTTTGCGGCTTTGTCAAGAGTTTCCATCTTCTCGGTCCATCCCATCCATTCACGTTCCCATGCTGTGTATGGGGTAGGGTAGTAGCCGTAGTAGGTATTCTCTCCGCCATCCATCAAGTCCCATTCCTCCATACTCTGATTGTCATATAATGAGGTGTTTTCCCATGTGACGGTTGGGTAGAAGTCTGGAAGTCCCATAGTATGGCTCATTTCGTGCAAGAATACACCAATACCTGTAAGGTATGGCTTGAAAGTAGCCTGATCTTTTTTCATATCCTTCCAAACCTCAGGATAGAATGCGAGCTCGTTGTTTACTCCATAGCGATAGACAGTCTTTCCATCAAACTTTCCGAAATTCTGCATTCCAGATTTTGGCCAGATAGCATCAGGATTCTTGTCATCACCATAGTTTGCACTATATCCAGCGTAAAGTACATACACCAAATCTACATAGCCGTCATTGTCTGCATCATAGTCAGCAAAGTTGACATCAGCATCTGCAGCCTTACATACATCAGGGATGAAGAGATCCATGTTGTCATCTCCTCTACCATACACTTGATAGCTCTTGTCGAGGTGATATGGACCTACGACATCAAATTGTGGACGGAATTTGCCGTTACTGCAATCGTTAAAGTATTGTGCTGCAGAACTATAGCTGTGGTAACCATTAGAGTCGTCATAAGTCTCTCCGTTAAGGAGTTTCTTGATGTCGTCCTTTGTGTATGTAAACTTCTGGTTAGAGAAATCCACCATTATTACCAAAGCCTTTGGAGTTCCGGCATGTGGGAAAGGACGGGTGGCAGAAATCTGCTCGTTTGCATTACGTCTTTTTGCTACAGCTGCATGCTTCTTGCTCATGGCTGCCTTCTCGGATTCTGTTGCAAGACGCCATGTCTTATTTTCGTAGATAACGAGTTCACCTTCGGTTGTTGAGTAGAAACTGAAGTCCTCGTCACCATGAAACTGTACTGTGACAGTTTTTCCGTTCTGGAGAGTTACCTGGAACGGTATGGTTATAGCCTTAGAAGCAAATGTGCTTGAAAAAGCAGCACATGCCAATAGGATTGTTGTTAGGATTTTTTTCATTCGAAATTTATGTTATTTATTATATTTCAGATTTTTTGTGTGCGACTCAACCAATTGTTCACCATTTGTTGTTTTGATGGTTACGGTTGAGAAGTCGATGTCTTCTGCATAGTTTATGTCTGCCCCCTTTTCTGTTACGAAGAGTGAGTTTTCCATCACTACATTCTGGATAGGCATCTCTGGAAGTCCATTGAAGTAGATAGCGCGCTTTGCACCTTGGCATACTATGTTGTCGAGATAGATGTCCTTGAAGCATGGAGTCTCATCTGTTACCGCAGGAATAGCGTCTTCTGCGGAAGTGTCCTTATCTGCCTTGCCGCCAATAGGTTTGTTGGCATAGAAGAGACTGAATGTGAAAGCATCCTCTGCGATGTTGTTCATACGGATATTGTCAAGGAAAATATTCCTTACAAGTCCGCCTCTTCCACGGGTAGATTTGAAACGGATTCCTGTATCAGTTCCGTTAAATACGCAATTCGTGATGCGAATATCATTTGCGCCTCCAGACATCTCTGAACCGATGACGAAGCCACCATGGCCATGAAGAACCGTACAGCCGCTTATGATAACCTGCTGACAAGGTTTGCCAAGTTTACGACCTTCAGCATCTTTTCCCGACTTGATACAGATTGCATCATCACCAACGTCAAAGGTGGTGTTGAGTATCTGAGCGCGAGTGCAAGACTCAAGGTCAAGTCCATCGCCATTCTGAGCATACCAAGGATTCTTGATGTTTACTCGCTCAATGGTAACGTCCTCACACACACAAGGATGCACGTTCCATGCAGGTGAGTTGCTGAAGGTTGCATCCTGAAGAAGCACTTTGTTGCAGTACATAAAATCCAGAAGGACCGGACGTATGCTGACGCGCTCTTTAATCTCTGGATACCAGATGTTCTTTTCTACAGAACCGCCACTTGCAACCAACTTCTTCCATTGGTTTTCCGTGAGCTTGTTCTTCTTGACCGGACGCCAAGCCTGACCATTTCCATCGAATGTGCCTGGGCCAGTAATTGCGATGTTCTCCTTCTTATAGGCATAGAGAGGAGACATCCTACGCTTTGTTGTGTTGCCTTCATATAAGGCTTCAACCTCAGGATAAGCGTTTATGTCATCAGTAAATAGAATCAACGTACCTGCAGAGGTGCGAAGTTCTATGTTATTCTCAAATTGAATAGGTCCTGTGAACCAGATGCCAGCAGGAACCTCAAGTATTCCACCTCCTTTGGCGGATAATGCTTTCATTGCTTGGGCGAATGCCTCGGTACAGAGCTCCGTGCCATCCCCTTTAGCTCCGAAATCTGTCAGTTTAACTATGTTAGCCGGAATTGCTGGACGAGCCACAGCCGGCATGTTGAATTCCCCTATAGAACTTGCGGACGCCATCAACGGCAAAGCAAGGATAAGAAGTGATATGATAGTTTTTTTCATAATACGTTAGGTGTCATGGTTTACAAATCTTTTGCAAAAATACAAAGAAAAATGGATATAACAAACAAAATAAACACGTTTTTTGTATTTTTAATACGCAGACTTATGCTTTTTGACGAAAATATATTAATTTTGTAGCGAATTTCGTTGAAAGACGCGATTTTCATGATGTAAAAATACTATTATGGCTACAAGTCACGATAATAAATCCCGCCTCTCTGATGAGGAAGAACGCTTGCTCGGAGAGCGAATAGCTCAAGGAGATCAGAAAGCTCTTGATAAGTTGGTTACTGCAAATCTTGGATTTGTGGTAAGCATAGCGCGTCAGTATCAGGACAAAGGGCTTGTGCTTGATGATCTTGTGAGTGAAGGTAATCTTGCCTTGATGCTTGCTGCTGCCAAGTGGAAACCTGAGAAGGGAATACGTTTCGTGCAGTATGCTGTATGGGATATCCGAAAGGCAATAGAGCGTGCTATTGATCAGCAAGGCAATATCATTCATGATGCTCCCGCTTCTGTAGGCTTCACCAATTCACGTGTTGATATGGTTGTGGCAAAGACCAATAGGAATGCTCATGATGAAGTAGATCTCGCAGATGCAGGTTCTGAACTCACAGGAAGTCTTGGTTGTCTCAACGAACGTGAACGTAAGGTTATCACGCTTTACTATGGTCTTGGAACTGATGCTCTCACGATGATTGAGATTGCTGAGCAGATGGGACTTAAGCGTGAACGTGTAAGACAGATTCGAAAGAAGGCAGAGCAGAAACTCAGAAAGCCTTTGAGAACTTTAGATTAAAATAAAAGAGAAAAATCATAAAAATGAATAAGATAATTATTTCAATCTTAATGCTGGTTGGTTTTGCTGTTAATGCTTGTGCTCAGAAGAACCTTCCTTATACTCCTGCTTCGGACATGTATATGTTTGGTGTTTCGTTTTCTGCAGTTGATTCAACTGTTTATTTTACAGAAATCAAGCAGGTGCCAAACGCTTATGTAGAGAGAAGTACAGGCTTCCTTTACTCACGCAATAAGTATTCTGGACAGCTTCAGCAATATTTTAAATCCACATCATCAGTTCCATTCTCTTCTGTCGTATGTTGGAATCAGAAGCGTAGTAAACTGGAGAAGAAATTCTCAAAGATGCGTCAGAAGTATCAGAAGAAGAATTTCGTTGTGAAATATATTGGTGGTGATTTCGCTTTTACCGGCATCCCTTATGAAAATAATGAAGCGATAGAGGTAACCGATAGTGAAAAATAATCCAAATTCATTCATCGGGAAATCCTAATTGTTTTAGGTATGACTGATGATGTTGAAGAAGATAAATATGCTGTATGTAATTGCAGAACATAAGGTGCGTGTCAGTTTCCTTGATGACTATCAGGATGCGAAGATGCTGTCGTCGTTTGTCCCTTTCGTGACTGATGATGACGGCTCTGCCGTTTTACTGGATATTACCGTAAATGATTCTTTGTGTCCAGTTAAGAAAGATGAGCGATACCTTATTCGTGATGTTGATACTGGTAATGGAATGACTAAGGTTTTCCGTATCGAAAAGGAAATTGATGGTCAGAAACAGAAGGCTGGATATCAGTTTATTATCCGTGATATCGACGGAAACGAAGTGGCTCTTCTTATTGCTGATGAAGAATTCCATATCTGTCAATGTGCTCTTCGTGGAAACTATGGAATGCGTGCATACGGACTTAATTCCGTAATAATGCTTTGCTATGCCTTTGCTACATCACCTTTGGACACTTGCCTTATTCATGCCTCTCTCGTTAGGAATGATGGCAAAGGATATGCTTTTACAGCTAAGAGCGGAACTGGTAAGAGTACTCAGGTAAGTAATTGGCTGAGATTCATTCCAGGCTCAGATCTCATGAATGATGATAATCCAGTCATTCGTGTCATCGATGGAAAGGCATACATCTATGGAAGTCCTTGGAGTGGAAAGACACCTTGCTACCGCAATATCAAGGCTCCTCTTGGTGGTATAGCGCTGATAAAGCGAGCTGAGGCAAATAGTCTTGAGAGACTTCGTCCGATTGACGCTTTCATCACCTTGCTTCCTGCATGCTCTACCATGAAGTGGGACGAAAGGATTTATCGTTGCAATGGAGATACCGTTACGAAGATAATTGAGAGCACTCCAGTATATAATCTGCATTGTCTTCCTGATATGGATTCTGCTGTGGTTGCTTCCACAGGAATGAAACAAGTACAGTAAAATGTCAGAGAACGTAAAATACCTTAATAATGCGGAGTTTCTTCCGCATGTCATAGCGCTGGCTAATGAAGGCCATGACGTAACTATTCCGTTGCGTGGATTCAGCATGCGTCCCTTTCTCGAAGATGGAAGGGATTTGGCTATTCTTTGCAAGATAGATCGTCCGCTAAAGATAGGTGATATTGTTCTCGCAGAACTTTCTCCTGGAAGATACGCTCTTCATCGCATCTATCGTCTTAATAAGACTCATGTGCAGATGCTTGGCGATGGAAATCTTTCTCCAGATCCTGTAATTAAGCACGAGGATGTAAAGGTATTTGTCAAGGCTTTTCTTCGAAAAGGCAGTAAGAAACCTGACTATGTAGATGGCAAGAAGTTTCAGAGGTATTCAAAGATATGGATGAAACTGACTCCGGTTAGACGATGGCTGCTTGCAATCTGGAGAAGGTTACCATTGGGACTTAGGAACCGCCTATTGTAAATGGGACTTACATGGGACTTACATAGGAACTACATAGGACTTACAACGGAGTAATAACGGACTTACAACGGAGGTTGATAGAAAGTGAAATCTTGATGCCTCGACTATTAGGATTCTCGAGATATCGATTGCTCGAAAAAAAAGAAAATCAAAAAGAAATAACAATATAATGAAAATAAACGAAGGATTTGAAGTTCGCTCAGTTTGTGGCGAATATATGATGGTAGCAATGGGTGAGAAGAACATTGATTTCTCACACGTTATCGCGTTTAACGAAACATCTGTGTTCATCTGGAATCAGATGCTTGCTGGTAAGGATACAGTTGAGGCTGTTGCTACAGCTCTTACTGAAGAGTATGAGGTGGATTACGAAACAGCATGCAAGGATGTAGATACTCTCGTAAAGCAGTTGGCTGAATACGGAGTTGTGGAATTGTAGGAAATTAAAAACTTAAAATAAAAGATGTACAGAACAAAGACTTGTGGAGAACTTCGTATCTCCAACGTTGGCGAGACAGTTACTCTCGCTGGATGGGTACAGAGCGTTCATAACCTTGGCGCACTTACCTTCGTAGATCTTCGTGACCGTTACGGCATCACACAGCTTGCTTTCAATGAGGATGCTGCTGAGGATCTCCGTCAGAAGGCTGGCAAGCTCGGTCGTGAGTTTGTTATTCAGGCAACTGGTACTGTTGCTGAGCGTTATTCTAAGAATAAGAATATCCCAACAGGTGATATTGAGATTATCGTTAGTGAGCTCAATATTCTCAATACTTCAGACGTACCTCCATT
The DNA here is from genome assembly GCA_002317355.1 of Prevotellaceae bacterium UBA1710. Taxonomy (GTDB): domain Bacteria; phylum Bacteroidota; class Bacteroidia; order Bacteroidales; family Bacteroidaceae; genus Prevotella. The sequence continues at coordinate 51,272 of DCJC01000014.1, forward strand.
CACTATCGAGGATGAGAGTGATGGTGGTGACGATATCCGTATGAAGTATCGTTATCTCGACCTTCGTCGTTCATGTGTTCGCAAGAACCTTGAGCTTCGTCATAAGTTCGCATTTGAGGTTCGCCGTTATCTCGATCAGCAGGGCTTCCTTGAGATCGAGACTCCAATCCTCGTGAACTCAACTCCAGAGGGTGCTCGTGACTTCGTTGTGCCTTCACGCATGAATCCAGGTCAGTTCTATGCTCTTCCTCAGTCTCCACAGACTTTGAAGCAGCTCTCTATGGTAGCTGGTATCGACCGTTATTTCCAGATTTGTAAGTGTTTCCGTGATGAGGACCTTCGTGCTGACCGTCAGCCAGAGTTCACTCAGATCGACTGCGAGATGTCATTCGTTGAGCAGGAGGACATCCTCCAGATGTTCGAGGGCATGAGCCGTCATCTCTTCAAGACTATCCTCAATATCGACATCCCAACACTCCCACGCATGACATGGGCAGACGCAATGAAGTATTATGGTTCTGATAAGCCAGATACACGTTTCGGTATGGAGTTCGTTGAGTTGAAGACTACTCAGATTGATAACGCATCAAAGGAAATCGTACCAAGCATCTTCCCTGCAGGTTTTGCTGTATTTGATGATGCAGCATACATCGGTGGTATCTGCTGTGAGGGACAGGCTGTTCTCACACGTAAGCAGATTGACCAGCTCACAGACTTCGTTAAGCGTCCACAGATTGGTGCTAAGGGACTTGTCTATGCTCGTGTTCAGGAAGATGGTAGCGTGAAGTCAAGTGTGGATAAGTTCTACGATCAGGATGCCCTTCAGGCACTCAAGGAGAAGATGCAGGCAAAGGCAGGCGATCTTATCCTTATCCTTTCTGGTGACGATGCTATGAAGGTACGTAAGCAGCTTTGCGAGCTTCGTCTTGAGATGGGTACACGCATGGGACTCCGTGATAAGTTCAACTTCTCTTGTCTCTGGGTTATCGACTTCCCAATGTACGAGTGGAGTGATGAGGAGCAGCGCCTCATGGCTATGCACCACCCATTCACATCACCAAAGCCAGAGGATATTCCTCTTCTCGATACAGATCCAGCAAGTGTTCGTGCTAATGCATACGATATGGTTATCAATGGTGTTGAGGTTGGCGGTGGTTCTATCCGTATCCACGATGCTAAGCTTCAGCAGAAGATCTTCGAGATCCTCGGCTTTACACCTGAGCAGGCACAGGCTAAGTTCGGCTTCCTGATGAATGCGTTCAAGTTCGGTGCACCTCCTCACGGTGGTCTTGCTTATGGTCTTGATCGTTTCGTAAGTCTCTTCGCAGGTCTCGACTCAATCCGCGACTGTATCGCGTTCCCTAAGAACAACTCAGGTCGTGACGTAATGCTTGATGCTCCTGGATATCTCGATCCAAAGCAGCTTGAGGAACTTCAGATCAAGGTTGATGTAAAGGCCTAACTCCGGTTCGCTTTTAAGAATAATCACATTAATAATATAATAACACCAAGCCCCTATAAGGGATCTTGACTATAATACATCCTTCCCTTTGGGAGATTTGTCGATAAGACCCTTCGACGTAAGGAGAAAAGGCTTGGTTAGGTTCAATATGTTTGAAAATCTATCAGAAAGACTTGAACGCTCGTTCAAGATACTTAAGGGTGAAGGTAAGATCACCGAAATCAATGTAGCGGAGACTCTCAAGGACGTACGTCGTGCGCTCCTTGACGCCGATGTAAACTATAAGGTGGCAAAGACCTTTACTGACTCAGTAAAGAAGAAGGCTCTGGGTATGAACGTACTCACAGCCATCAAGCCAGGTCAGCTCATGGTTAAGCTCGTTCACGATGAGCTTACAGAACTTATGGGTGGTCAAGCTACCGAACTTAAGTTGCAGCAGAAGCCTGCCGTTATCCTTATGGCAGGTCTCAATGGTGCGGGTAAGACAACAATGTCTGGTAAGCTCGCTCTCATGCTCAAGAATAAGATGAACCGCAAGCCTTTGCTCGCAGCATGTGATACATTCCGTCCTGCTGCTATGGAGCAGTTGCGTGTTCTTGCTGAGCAGGTTCAGGTACCAATTCATCTCGAGGAAGGTGCTAAGGATCCAATCGCAGTAGCAAAGAATGCTATTCAGCAGGCTAAGGCTGAAGGCTTTGATGTAGTTATCGTCGATACTGCTGGTCGTCAGTCTATTGACGAGGAACTCATGCAGCAGATTCAGGACATCAAGGCTGCTGTTAATCCAGATGAGACTCTTCTCGTTGTTGATGCGATGACTGGTCAGGATGCTGTTAATACAGCTAAGGAGTTCAACGATCGTCTTGAGATTGATGGTGTTATCCTCACAAAGCTCGATGGTGATACTCGTGGTGGTGCAGCTCTCTCAATCCGTAGCGTTGTAACAAAGCCAATCAAGTTCATCGGTACAGGTGAGAAGATGGAGGCTCTCGATGTCTTCCACCCAGAGCGTATGTCTGACCGTATCCTCGGCATGGGTGACGTTGTTTCACTCGTAGAGCGTGCTCAGGAGCAGTTCGACCTTGAGGAGGCTAAGAAACTTGAGAAGAAGATTCGTAAGAATCAGTTCGACTTCAACGACTTCCTCGGACAGATTCAGCAGATCAAGAAGATGGGTAACATCAAGGATCTTGCTGCAATGATTCCTGGTGTTGGTAAGGCTATCAAGGATGTAGAGATTGGTGATGATCCATTCAAGAACATCGAGGCTATCATCTACTCTATGACTCCAAAGGAGCGTCAGCATCCAGAGATCCTCAACCAGTCTCGTCGCAATCGTATTGCTAAGGGTTCTGGTACTAACGTACAGGAAGTCAACAAGCTCATCAAGCAGTTCGACCAGACTCGTAAGATGATGAAGATGGTCAGCGGAATGAGTCCTGCAAAGATGGCTCAGATGGCAAACATGATGAAGCAGCAGGCTAAGTAGGATTAAGGATTAGAGATTAGAGATTAGAGATTAAGGATTAAGGATTAAAGTATATAAAGATTATGGAACTAATCGACGGAAAAGCAACCGCTACAGCCATTAAGGCTGAGATTGCAGAAGAAGTAAAGCAGATCATGGCTGCAGGTGGCAAGCAGCCACATCTTGCTGCTGTTCTCGTTGGTCACGATGGTGGCTCTGAGACTTACGTAAAGAATAAGGTACTCGCATGCGAGGCTTGTGGATTCAAGTCAACTCTTATTCGCTATGAGGCTGACATCACAGAGGAGGAACTCCTCAAGTGTGTTGATAATCTCAACAATGACCCTGATGTTGACGGATTTATCGTTCAGCTCCCATTACCAAAGCATATCAACGAGCAGAAGATTATCGAGGCTATCGACTACCGCAAGGATGTTGACGGTTTCCACCCAATCAACGTAGGTCGTATGGCTATCGGTCTCCCATGTTTCATCTCAGCTACTCCTCTCGGTATCGTTACTCTTCTCAAGCGTTATGGCATCGAGACTTCTGGTAAGAAGTGTGTTGTACTTGGTCGCTCTAACATCGTTGGTAAGCCAATGTCACAGCTAATGGTTCAGAAGCAGTATGGTGACGCTACAGTAACAGTTTGTCACTCTCACTCTAAGGACCTCAAGAAGGAGTGCCGTGAGGCTGATATCATCATCGCAGCTATCGGTCAGCCAGACTTCGTAACTGCTGATATGGTTAAGGATGGTGCTGTTATCGTTGACGTTGGTACAACACGTGTACCAGACGCAACCCGTAAGAGCGGTTTCCGTCTCAATGGTGACGTGAAGTTTGATGAGGTTGCACCAAAGTGCTCATTCATCACTCCAGTACCAGGTGGTGTAGGTCCTATGACCATCTGCTCTCTGATGAAGAATACACTTGCAGCAGGCAAGAAGGAATACTATTCTTAAAAATATTATATAGCCCCTATCCCGCTTATGTAAGTAGGATAGGGGACTATTCAAAAAAACTAAAACCTAAACAATTAAATGAAGCGAATTCTACTTTCCGCATTCGTTCTTGGCTCGACGGTATTGGCCAACGCACAACAGCAACAATGGCTTGACGTAACAGATACTTACGTTAAGAATCCAACTTTCTTAGGAAATAATTACTCAAATTGGGAAGGAACACGTTTCTCTGGTAATAATCCAAGGGAGAATGCCGAGCATTACAATAAGAAATACGATACCTACCAGACCATCAAAGGACTTAAGGCTGGTAAGTATCGTGTTAGCCTGAATGCCTTCTATAGAATGGGTACTTCCTCAAATGACTATTCCCTTTATTCCAGCGGAAACTATTCATCCAAGCAATATGCCAAGTTGTATGGAAAATCATCTAAGGGTGAATATTCTGTAGCTATTGTTCCTGCATGTTCTGCCATGCTCAAGACTTCGTTAGGTGGAAATTCTGCTGGTGTTGGAAATCAGATAGGTTTTGGATGGTTTACACAATATGAATACTGCATTCCTTACAACATGGAAGCTGCATATTTCTGGTTTGCTGCTGGTTACTATAAGAACTCCGTGGAATGTGAGGTAGGTGAGGATGGTGAATTGAAAATCGGTGTTCGTAAGTCAGAACAGATTTCAGAAGACTGGACATGTTTAGATGACTGGAAACTTGAATATCTTGAGACTGTAACAACTCCAGCATCTGATAATATTGTCATCAATGAGCTCATGGCTGCAAATGTTGATGTTTATCGTGATCCATCAACAAACTTCGGTTCATGGGTAGAGCTCTATAATCCATCAGAGCAAACGGTTTCTCTTGGTGGACTCTATGTCACAGATGATGCAAATAATCTCAAGAAGAATCGTCTTAATGATGATTATGGTCTTCTTCCTGCACATGGTTATGCAATCCTTAACTTTGACCATTTCGAGAACTATACAAAGCATGCGTATCGCCAGATTAATGACAAACTCAGTTGCGATGGTGGTACAATCATAATCTCTGATGGTACAAACATTCTTGCTCAAGCAGAATATCCAGAAGCTATCAGTCGTGTGTCGTACGCCCGTACTAAGGATGGAGGAGAAGAGTGGGGCACAACCGATGCACCAACTCCGGGCAAGAGTAATGCCGCTTCTGCCTTTGCTAAGAAACAGTTGGTGGCTCCAGAGGTAAATATTCCTGCAAAGCTTTTCACAGGTTCTCTTAATGTCGAAGTGACAATTCCTGAAGGTGCAACACTTCGATATACCACAGATGGCAGTACTCCAACTCTTACTAATGGTAAGACTTCTACTGAAGGAAAGTTCATTGTAAGTAGTTCTGCATGCTACCGTTTCCGCCTCTTCCAGGAAGGTATGCTTGCAGGTCCTGTTGTTACACGCACATACATCAAGAATAACGGAAATGAGCCTTTCCCTATCATCTCTATTGTAACAGACAAGAATAACATCTTGGAGAGTGAATACGGTATCTTCCAGTATTCACAATATGGTCGTCCTGGTAATGGTCAGACTACTTGGTTCAATGGTAATATGGATTGGGATCGTCCTGTAAACTTTGAGTATATCACAACTGATAATGAATGCGTGATATCTCAGGAGTGTGATTATTCTGCTTGTGGTGGATGGAGTAGAGCATGGTCTCCTCATTCATTCAAGTTGAAGGCAGCTAAGACATACGAACTTAATAACTCATTCGCTTATCAGTTCTTCGGAACAGAGTCTGCTAATCCTGCTGTAGAGAATGGTAAGAGCTTCCTCAAGCATAAGACACTCCAGATCCGTAATGGTGGTAATGATACTAATGCTCGTCTTAAGGATGCAGCAATGCAGCAGATTGTCGCTACAAGTGGACTCTATGTAGAGCATCAGGCATGGCAACCAGTTCATGTCTATATCAATGCTAAGTCGTATGCTGTTCTCAATATGCGTGAGCCAAATAATAAGCATTATGCTTCTGCCAACTATGGTATTGATACAGATCTCATGGATCAGTTTGAGATTTGTCCAGATTCTGGCTATGTTCAGAAGGAAGGTACAAAGGATATGTTCAATAAATGGTTCGAACTGGCAAAGACAGCCTCTTCTGTTGAGTCATATAATGAAATCTGTAAGATTGTAGATATTGATGAGTATATCAACTACATGGCAGTAGAATTATATTTAGGTTCGACAGACTGGCCTCATAATAACATGAAGGCTTTCCGCGATCAGAATGATGGTAAGTTCCGTTTTGTTCTCTTCGATCTTGACTTTGCTCTCGAGACAAATTCCCCATTTCAAGATTTCTTTAATCTAGAGACGTTTGAAAGAGAGCTCATGGGGTATGATTACTCAAAAAATAAGAGTCTCACTGGAGTTCTAAATAAGTCGTACATTGAGCCTGTTGCTATCTTTAAGAATATGCTCAAGAACGATACATTCCGTAAGAAGTTCATTGATACATATTGTCTTGTGGCAGGATCTGTGTTCGAGCCAACTCGTTCAAAGAGTATCGTTAATAAGATGTCTACATATCTCTCTAAGGGTGGATATGTAAATCCATCAAGCACAGCAAGTGATATCAACAACAAACTTGCTAATCGTCAGACACAGCAGATGGCTATGCTGAAGAACTGTTCATACATGAATCTTAAGAGTATGTCTGCACTGTCTGTTACTCTCGCAAGTAATATTTCTTCTGCATCAATACAGGTCAACGGTATGGAGGTGCCAACAGGTAAGTTCAACGGCGGTCTCTACTCACCAATTACCCTCAAGGCTTCAGCGCCTGCAGGATATCGTTTCCTTGGCTGGAAGACAAGTTCTGGTGAATATGTTTCATATGAAATGGAGTATGAAATGCCTTCATCTGGCACTCAGAAACTTACTGCTGTATGGGAGGAAGTTGAGGCTGAGAAGCAAGCTGATTATGCTGCATGCCCTATTAAGATTAATGAGGTGAGTGCAAGCAATGATATGCTTGTTAATGATCTTTTCAAGAAGGATGACTGGGTAGAGCTTTACAACACAACAGATGTTGATCTCAACGTAAATGGACTCTACCTCAGCGATAATGCTGCTAAGCCAACTAAGTATCAGATTTCTGCTCCAAATGAAAAGGCTGCTATCATCCCTGCTCACGGACATCTTATCGTATGGTGTAGCAAGCGTGAGGCAATGAGCGATATCCATGCAAGCTTCAAGCTTGGTAATGACGAAGGTTCAATCGTTGTCCTTAGCTCAAGTGCTGATTTCGTAGCAAACAATCCTGCATACTTTGAAGCTAATCCTGAGATGAAGGAATTTGCTGATACTCTCCACTATGGACCAATGGCATACGACCAGACTGTAGGTCGTTATCCTGATGGAGGCAATAGCTATTACCTCTTCCATCATCCAACAATCAAGTATGCTAACTCTATCCAGAATGCAGATACATTTGTTGGTAAGGATGTTGTTACAGAGGTTATTGAGACTGGTATTGTTGAGGTTGCAGCAGACGATAAGTCAAATGCAAGCTACTTCACTCTCAATGGTGTCTTTGTTGGAAAAAATCTCAAGGCTCTTCCAAATGGTATCTATGTAGAGGTATCTAATCAGAGAAGCAGAAAAGTAATAAAGTAAATGACACAAGAATTTTGTGATATACTAAACTCCCGACTTGATGGAACACTAAATCATACACTTGGTATAGTGTTCCTTCCAAGTGAGGGAAATACTGTTAAGGCGGAAATGCCTATCAATGAGCATACTCGCCAGTACTTCGGCATACTTCATGGAGGTGCAGCTCTCGCTATGGCAGAGACATTAGCGGGTGCAGGAAGCCTTTCTGTCGTAGGTCTTGATGCTAAGATCTGTGGTCTTCAGGTCACAGGCAATCACGTTGGAATGTCGCCTCACGAAGGAAAGGTTATCGGTATTGCAACACCAATACACCTTGGTCGCTCTACTCACATCTGGAATGTCGATGTGATGAGTGAAGAAGGTAAACTCATCTCTACGGAGAGAGTTACGAATATGATATTGTAGCCCCCTCCCGACCTCCCCGAGGGGAGGAGGTAATTAGACAGTAAGATAAACGAGAATGCCCAATCGCGAAAAGTTGTAACTACAATACTCCTCCCCTCGGGGAGGTCGGGAGGGGGCCTTTATTTTATGATACTATACAGACTTCCATATTCAGATGAAGTGATAACCATCGAATCAAACGAGGTTATCCGACTTCAGTCAATAGATGATTTACAGGGCCGTAAAGGCTTTGTAATGATGCCTTATGACCTTGAATCTGGGCATGAGATATTATTGAGCCCCCTCCCGACCTCCCCGAGTGGAGGAGAGGCCTACCACTGTGATAAACTGGAAAAAATATCAATGCACTCTTCACATGGAGCTCTCAGTGAAGAAGTTGTGACTAAAGACTCCTCCCCTTGGGGAGCTTGGGAGGGGGCCTTCTCTCTCTTCATGTCTGCTCTCCAGCAAGGCCGCTTTGCAAAACTTGTGCTCTCTCGTATGAGTGAGATAGAGTGGGAGGGTAATGAAGATGAACTTAAAGCTGCCTTCTACCGTGCTTGCACGATGTATCCTCGCATGATGATCTATCTTGCATTTATTCCGGGTGAAGGCGCATGGATGGGTTGCACACCAGAGATATTGCTTTCTGGTACAGGAAATCACTATCGTACTATGGCTCTTGCTGGCACTATGTCGGTTCCTGATACCGTTCCCGTAAAGGAGATCGTATGGAGTGATAAGAACCGTAGAGAGCAGGAAATCGTGGCTGACTATATCCGTGAGTCGGTTAGTCCTTATGTCAATATCCTTGAGGAAGAAGGACCTTATACATCACGTGCAGGTCAACTGGTGCATCTCAAGACCGAGTTTCATCTTGCACCTAAGGCTGGTTCAACGAATATCGCCCATCAGCTTATCAAGACCTTGCATCCAACACCTGCCGTCTGTGGATTACCAACAAAAGAGGCTCAAAAGTTTATCAGAGAGAATGAAGGCTATGACCGTTCATATTACTCTGGTGTCGTTGGTATGCTCGATGAGGATGCAGAGACAAATCTGTTCGTGAATCTCCGTTGTGCACATTTCAATAATGGCAAGTTACGGCTCTATGCTGGTGGTGGAATTCTCAAGGATTCTGAAGTTCAGTCAGAATGGAATGAGACAAACTGGAAAATGAAAACAATTCAACAAACCCTTTAGTGTGAATCTAAAACCTCATGTAATTATGAAAAAAACAATCTTAACCGCAATGACAGTTATGAGTTTAAATGCATCTGCACAAGCTCCAAAACTTACAAAAGACAACATCGATGAGGTGCTGTCAGCTATGACACTCGACGAGAAAGCACAACTGCTCGTGGGTGGTCTCTTTGACTTCTTCTCACCTGTGGCTGTAGCTGGATCTGCTGCACGTACTGTTCCTGGTGCTGCTGGTACATCTGTTGCCATCGAGCGACTCGGTATTCCTGAAACCATCCTTACCGATGGTCCTGCAGGTGTTCGTATCGACGCTAATCGTCCTGACACCCAGAAGACATTCTATGCCACAGGCTTCCCTGTAGGCACATGTCTTGCTTCCACATGGAATGTTGACCTTGCCGGTCGTGTGGGTAAGGCTATCGGCAACGAGACAAAGGAATACAACTGTGATGTTATCCTTGGCCCTGGTGTCAATATCCATCGTAATCCTCTCTGTGGCCGTAACTTCGAGTATTATAGTGAAGACCCTATGCTTACTGGTAAGATAGCAGCAGCATATATCAATGGCGTTCAGAGCGAGGGCGTAGGCGTTAGTGTTAAGCACTATGCTGTCAACTCTCAGGAGACAAGCCGTACACGTGTTGACGAGCGTCTCAGCCAGCGTGCAGCTCGCGAGATATATCTTCGTGGCTTCGAGATTGCTGTTAAGGAGAGTAATCCTTGGACAGTCATGTCTTCATACAATGCCGTAAATGGCACATATTCTCATGCTAACTACGACCTTCTCACCACTATCCTTCGTGATGAGTGGGGCTTCAATGGTATCGTGATGACCGACTGGATCGGTAAGCGCGAGAGTCAGGGACTCTTCACCGTTGATGCCGTTAAGGCAGGAAACGACCTCATGGAGCCAGGATGTCAGGAGCAGGTGCAGGATATCGTTGATGGCGTGAAGAATGGTAATCTCAAGATGGAGGATGTTGACAAGTGCGTTCGCAGAATGCTTGAGTATATCGTTAAGACTCCACATTTCGCTAACTATAAGGCTTCTGATGCTCCAGATCTTAAGTCTCATGCTGCTATCACTCGCGAGACAGCGGCTGAGGGTATGGTGCTTCTCAAGAACTCTAACAACACGCTTCCTATGCGTGATATCAAGAAGATTGCGCTCTTCGGAACTGGTTCTTACAACTTCCTCTCTGGTGGTGTAGGTTCTGGTTGCGTGCATACTCCTTATATCGTTGATATGGTTGCTGGACTCAAGAATGCTGGTATCGAGACAACTGCTGACCTCACAGAACTCTATCAGAAGTACATCGACTTTGCTAAGCTGAAGTTTGAGGCTGACCGTCCTGGTGACCGTTGGTTTGAGGCTCCATACATGGGTGATCAGAAAGTACCAGAAGTAGAGATAAGCGATCTCTTCATCTCAAAGCAGGTTGCAAGTTCTGATGCTGCTATCTTCACTATCTCTCGTCAGGCAGGTGAGGGTATCGACAGAAGCATAAAGGATGAGTTCTGCCTCACAGAACTTGAGCAGAAGATGCTCAAGAGCGTTTGCTCTCAGTATCATGCAGCAGGTAAGCCTGTTATCGTTGTTATCAACTCAGGTAGTGTTATCGAGACAGCAAGCTGGAGTGCAATTCCTGATGCTATCCTCGTTGCTTGGCAGCCAGGCGAAGAGGGTGGTAATAGCGTTGCTGATATCCTTACTGGTAAGGTTTGTCCATCAGGTCGTCTCACTATGACATGGCCAGTATTCGCTACTGATCATCCATCTACAGCTAACTTCCCACAAGATATGCCACTCTTCAGTTTTGAGACAATTCTCAACTATAGCGATGCTGGTGTTCCTGGTCGTGGCTACACTAATCATGATGAGGATATCTGGGTAGGTTACAGATACTTCGACACATGGAATAAGTCGGTTGCATATCCATTCGGTTATGGCTTGAGCTACACCACATTCGAGTTTGGTAAGCCAACCGTTAAGAAGGTAGGCGATAAGATCACCGTTAGCGTTAGCGTTAAGAATACTGGTAAGGTTGCAGGTAAGGAGGTTGCACAGGTTTATGTTGCAGCACCTGAAGGTTCTATAGAGAAGCCAACTAAGGAGCTCAAGGCATTTGCCAAGACTGGACTTCTTCAGCCAGGTGAGTCTCAGACTCTTACCATGACTATGGCTCAGCGTGATCTCGCAAGCTTCGATGAGGCTAACAGCCAGTGGATTGCTGATGCTGGTACATACAACTTCATGGTAGGTGCCAACGTTGCAGATATCCGTGGCAACGCTCAGCTGAAGCTCACTGAATACACAGAGAAGACAAACAATGCCCTTGCTCCAAAGGTAAAGCTTAATCTTCTCAAGAAGAATAAGTAACGTGAGTTCGACGAATTCGTTAGTCGCTTGATTGATGAGCCCCGAAGCGGGCGACACCTAAAAGGGCAGTCCGTGAGGGCTGTCAATCAGCGATATTTGATTGATGAGCGCTGTAAGTGCGACACCTAAAAACTGGATGATACAATAGGTGTCGGACTTACAGCCCTCACAAACCAATACCATTCAATATAACAGCCCTTGCGGACTGCCCTTTTAGGTGTCGCCCTCTTCGGGGCTCGCGCATCATAGAGCTCTTTTGGGATGTTATTTGAAGTTTACGGTACACTCACCACTGCCTATTCCTTCGGATGTCACCTTTATCTTCACCTGTCCGCTTTCATCCTGAGGCTGGATGATAAGAAGAGCCTTACCACGGAATGAAGTAGGAGTCATAGAACGGAAAGACTTCATATCGTATGGATGACCAGTGCCTGCAATGGCGATATGCTTGGCTCCTGATGTCTCAATCTTCAAAGGAAGTTCTGCGGTAGGGCAGAGGTTACCATCTTTATCCACTACATTGATATAGACATACACGAGATTATTGTGAGAGGAATTGACTGTGCCCTCCATTGTCTCTAACTGAATGCCTGTAGGTGCAGATGCAGTATTGAAGATAACGAAATCCTGCCCTTTACCCTTTACTCTTTCCACTTTACTCTTTACCCTTTCTACTTTACCCTTTACCCTTTCTACTTTACCCTTTACTCTTTCCACTTTACCCTTTACTCTATCCACTACCTCAGCCTTAAGTTCTCCTGGCTCGTAGGCTACCCAGAAAGATGCTGTATAGTTATTTGGATTGATGTCCTTCTCGCCAACGACCTTACCATTGATGCTCAGACGAACACGCTTCTCACGAGAATACACATTGACACGGAGGGAGTCACTACGCTTTGCATTGATATCATGAACGACACGCCCCATCAGACTTGATGTCTTATAGTTCTCTGGACGTAGTTCGATAGGCAGATATCCTTTCCCCCAGTTCCAATGGTTCTCTTCTGCAGTCCATCCCCATCCGCGAATCTCCTCATGCTCACCTTGCGGAATGGCAGGGCGAACAGCCATGGCAATCTTACGCTCTCCCCAAACCACATCGCGGAAGTATGACTGAGGCTTCTTGTTGCCAGTGAGGTCGATGTCACCACACCATGCGTTAAACCAAGGCCATCCCAACACCTGAATCCATGCATCGTTGGTACGCTCAAAGGTGTGACCTACACCAGCCTCGCCTACATAGTCTATGGCTGTCCATACGAAATCACCTATGACGTAAGGATGCTTGTCCATGAAGTTCCAGTTCTCAGCAATGGCACTTGGATATGTCTCAGTACCCACCATGATACGCTCAGGGAACTTCTCATGATCACTCTCATAGTATTGAACGGCATAGTTGTAGCCGCCAATATCCGTTGACTCGAAAGCGATAGGGGAGTCCTTCTCCCATGTCTTGCCCGGGTTATCCCAGTAGGTGCAGTTTGCGAGTGTAGTAGGGCGGGTGTTGTCATGCTGCTTTATGATTTTATTGATCATGAGGCCAATCTCCTTACCCCTCTCATCTGAACGCTGGTAGATTTCATTACCGATGCTCCAGATGACGATACTTGGGTGATTGCGGTCGCGACGAACCATCAGGGCGGCATCATACTCAAAATTGGTTATGCCCATGCCCACAATCTTTCCATCTGCAATCATCTGCTTTTCCTTTGAGAAGAAATTGCTGTAGTCGTCAGGGCGCTTTGACTTCTCCCATTGGTCGAACACTTCATCAATAACGAGCATTCCGAGACTGTCACAGGCATTAAGAAATGTTTCCGATGGCAGATTATGACTGCATCGTACAGCGTTATATCCTTGTGCTTTCAGCATTTCCACTTTGCGTATTTCTGCATAGTCAACAGATGCTGTTCCGAGCAATCCATTATCATGATGCACGCATCCGCCTTTCATCTTGACAACCTTTCCATTGAGCTTGAAACCGTCTTTTACGCTGAAATCAAGTGTTCGGATTCCAAAGGGAATGGTAAGGGCATCACATTCCTTGCCGTCCTTGTTCACGCTGACGCGAGCTGTATAGCGGTATGGATCTTCTATAGACCAGAGATGAGCTGACTTTACGGTCAGATCAGTATTTACTTCCTCTGCGCTTGAGAAAGACTTGACGGTAGATGAGACAACCTTGCCTGTATGGTCAATGATGTCAACCTTCAGGTCTCCTGATGTGCTTCCTGCATTTGCGTTGAACACCTTAGCCTTAACCTTCACCTTGGCACTTTTGCTGGCAAGAACCTCAGAGCCGTCAACAAACACATCCCACTCGTTGAGATGAAGCTTGTCGGTTGTGATAAGCCACACATGACGGTATATTCCACTACCAGCATACCATCGTGAGTTCTGGTCAACATTAAGCGATTTGACGGCTATCTTTACCTCACCATCTTTACTCTTTACCCTTTCCCCTTTACTCTCGCCCTCGCTCTCGCCTTTCAACGCCTCATTGAGACTAACCTGAAAAGGAGAATAGCCATACACGTTCATGGCAACCTTCTTGCCGTTGATCCATACTTCTGCATGATTATAGACACCATCAAACTGAATGCTCACTTCCTTTCTTGCAAGGTAGTCTGCGAGTGTCTCACCTTGTGCGAGAGGCAGTTTGATAGTCTTTCTATACCATCCTTCACCGCCAATGGTCTGTCCCTGATCCATGTCACCTACATTCGTGCGGACGAAAGGTCCCACCTGTATCTCATTCCATATCTCAGTCTCAGGGCGATAGTCGGTTGGCACGAATGCTGGTTCCATGCTGAAGTCGTGAGGCACGGTTAGCGTTCTCCATCCAGAGTCGTCATAATCTGCCATTTCAGCATTGATGACGGCATCACGATGGAATTTCCATCCAATATCGAGGCTGCTTTTACGCTGGGCGCAGATGGTTGATGTGAAAGCTATTGCTGTGCAAAGCAGCAGTATGTTTTTGTAAAGTTTCATCTCTGGTATAATCTCTTTTGACCAATACTACAAAGTGGCTATTATCTGATTAACCTTGTTTATATCCAAACCAATCATGTCGGCTATTTCCGCCGATTCCATGCCTTTTGATAATAAACGCATGACAATTTCCTTGTCACGATCCGCTCTGCCTTCTACAATTCCTTCTGCCTTGCCTTCAGCATGACCTTCAGCACGTTCATTCTTCATGACGGAGAGGTTGGTTCGATATGTATCAAGACTTACATTGTATTTCATGCGTTCTTCCTCGCTCATGTGAACGAGTTCAGAAATGCCACCTACCTTACCAAAGATAGGCTGCTGTGCTTGGAATGGTAATGCTGTTGTCATAGTTTCCATATTTACGAGATTATACAACCAGTATTCGATTGGTGACTTAGGATATTCGGTTGATTTCCCCTTGTAGTCGGGCAACTCGAGGGTAAATGCTTTCAGTTTCTCCGTGAATACCTCGCCAGTTTCATCTACCTTCAACTGGATAGTGCGGATAGCCTGAGGTTTGAGACCTTTCATGTGGAAGTTCATGAAGAACACTCCATAGACTGGATTCAGCTCATAGTCCCATGTTGAGTTACCTTTGCGTTCCTGTGAAGAGAAAGAACGAGAAAGATAGAACAGAATGCGGTCACTGAAATTCAGTTGTCCTTTGTTCTGCATCTCAACTATAAATTCACCGCCATCCTTAGTCTTGCAGCGTAGGTCGTAGATTACTCCACGGATTTCCTCCGAATCTGCCACTATATCCTTATCGATAAAAACAATATCTTCGATAGGTGACTTCGGATTGAGTAAGTCCGTGAGAAAGGCAATCATGATGTCCTTCTCACCGAACACTTTCTTGAAACCATAGTCCGTAAGCGGATTAAGGTAGCGTCCTTCAGTCTGATATGTTTCGCTCATATTGCTCATTTCGTTCTTTTGCTATAATTGTATTTTTTTGTTTGTTGCATATCCGTTAGGACAAACCCACAATTTTTGCTATTGCAAAAATAACAATAATCTTTCAAATACAGAAACTTTCCTCTGCCTTTAACATATTATTTGAACGTAATTGCACGAATTTCGGCAGATTGGGATTCTAAAACGGATATTTATTGACTCAAAACATATATAACGTCAGTTCGACTAATTCATCAGTCGCTTGGTTGATGTACATCCTTTCGGTGGTGGATGTTGGTGATCATCTAACACCTATCTCACATTTTCCTACATCTTGCCGATGTCTTACTATCTTCTTACCCATGGTAAGATTCACGTAAGAAGTTTTCTAAGTGCAAAGATAATATATTAAAATGCCTTTGTCAAAAGTTTTGAGCCAACCGATGCAATATCTTAGCATCATTTTAGAAATCGTGTATGTCTTATACGGAAATTGAGCATTGTACATGCTTCCTCCGCTCATCTGCTGCTGTTCCTTCGCTCATCCTCTGCTACATCTCTGCTTCGGCTCTGCTCGAGCTCTGCTAAACCTCTGCTCCGGTAGCAGAGAAATGGCATTTTCAGGGCCTCGGCACGACGATGGCACATCGGAATCACTATGTAGTTTACATGAAAGCTCTCTCTCAATCACACTACAAAGATACTAAAAAATCGGGAGATATGCAAGTTTTCAGGGCGTTATTTTGAGTGAAAATGAAAGAATTTTCATGTGTTTTTGGTTCATCTGGGATTTTGAGTGATCGACATTTAAGCTATCGCTGGAAAATGCCTTGCGGCTAAAAGAATTTTACTTATTTTCTTAGGCGCAAGCCATTTTCCTGGCGATAGCATAAATATAGATTACTCCAAATTTCTGAAGACCCATATTTTTGCTTCGGAACAGCAAGGCTTTCATAGGGGGACACTTTGGGAGGGGGGACACTTATTTCGCAACTTCTTATAGTATTAATAATTATTATTTCATTTATACTTATTACTTATATTATTTATTTTTTGCTTCTATTATAGAAAAAAGTGTCCCAAAGTGTACACCCTCCCCCCCCCCACAGGAAAAAAAGAAGGACTTTCCAATGACAATAATGTCACGGAAAGTCCCTATTATAACGTGAGTTCGACGAATATCAAATATTTGGTATTCAGCAAAAAAGGGGTTAGGATTGTTCGAGCCCCGAAGTGGGCGACACCTAATAGGGCGGTGCGTTAGCGCCGTTGTTAGAGTGATGTGATTGATGAGCGCCATCGGTGCGACATCTAAAAACTGATTAATATATTAGGTGTCGCACTTACAGCGCTCACCAATCAAAATATCTCTTATAGACAGCCCTCACGGACTGCCCTTTTAGGTGACGCCCGCTTCGGGGCTCATCAATCAAGAGACTAAAGAATTCATCGAACTCACGTTAATTTACGGATAAATTCGCGGATAATTTACGGCAAATTTTCGTTCGCCGAACTTGCCGAAGGCCAGTCGCGACCGATAGGGAGTCCAGAAGGGATGCGAAGCACAAGGCAAAAACAAAGATACCTGAATAGTTACCATATATTGTGGTTTGCGCGCATGATGAAAATGAATGGTTAATAATCCTTAACAAATATTGAAATTGTTATTTTTTTTGTGTATCTTTGCAATCAATTTTTTAACCCTAAATAGATATTTTCTATTTTCATCGATAAATAAACAAATAAATTATGAAGAAATCATTACTTTTGATTTTCATGGGTCTGATGTTACTCAGCCCTATGAGTGTATTTGCCATAATTGCTGAAGGCACTTGTGGTACGTGTAAGTGGATTATTAACGATTCCGGAAAGTTGATTATCTCTCCAATAGATGGTAAAGAGGGAACTCTTGATGATTGGACTGCCGGGAAAGAAGAAATTAGAGAACATATCAGAGAGAACAGCGGAAGTAGTTATGTTGCACACCTTTTGCCAGATTGGAGTCGAGATGGTAATAAGGAAAAAATCAAGAAGGTGTCTGTACTGGGAAAAGTACACGCGAAAACTTGTTTTGCCATGTTTTATAAAACTGCTGCTACAGAAATAGATCTGGCGAACTTAGACACTAAAAACGTCAATGATATGGCGTACATGTTCTATGATTGTGGTAACCTCACTAAACTTAATTTGGGCAATCTCAACACTCGGAATGTGACTACTGCAACGTATATGTTCGGTTATTGTAGGTCACTGCCCAGTCTTGAAGTAGGTAGTTTCGATACTTCTAAGATGACAGATATGTCTGACATGTTCTGTTTTTGCGAATCACTTACTGAGCTTAATCTAAGTAATTTCAATACTGAAAAGGTGGTGACTATGAGTCACATGTTTAGTAGTTGTTATTCACTTACCAATCTTGATATAAGTAGTTTCAATACTTTGCAGGTGCAATTAATGAATGGTATGTTTTACGGATGCAGATCATTTACTGAACTTGATCTGACCAATTTCAATACAACGAATGTAATTGATATGAGGGCGATGTTCTATCGTTGTGAAGCACTTAAAAGTATTGATGTAAGTAGTTTCAATACAAGTAATGTTACTTATTTTGGATCAATGTTCCACTTCTGTTCCAGTCTTGAGAGTATTGATTTAGGTAATTTCAATACAGCTAATGCTACTGCTTTAAACTATATGTTCGCTAATTGTTTTTCGCTTACCGGTATTGATTTGGGAAATTTCGAGACACATAAAGTTGATGATATTGCAGGCATGTTCGACAATTGTAAAGAACTTAAAAGTATTGACTTGAATAATTTCAATACGGAAAATGTGACGAATATGAGTTATTTGTTCAGAGGCTGTTCTAAACTTACCAGCATTGAGCTGGGTAACTTTAACCCAACTTTTACGTTTCTTT
>DCJC01000034.1 GCA_002317355.1 Prevotellaceae bacterium UBA1710
CGACCTAGGGATTAACGCTTTTTAAGCAGAAAGAGCGAAATACCTAAAGGCTAATTGTTTAACATATAATTTTAAAGAGTCAATCCTCACTACAGCTGCTTCTGAGGGTGTGGGAAACTCTAGCTTATTATTATTGCAAAAGTACTAATATTATTTGAAAAACACGAAACAATCATCTAAAAAAGAGGGAATCCATATTCATACAAAGAACAAGGTCAACATCTAGCATTGCTGCTTTGATGTCGACCTTGTACTTTGTTTCCTAATTTTTATACAACCTAAACTTTTACCTTAGCTCAATACCTCGTCATCTATCCCTTTTTCAATAATCAAAAGTTTCGTTCCCCTAAACATAATAATTACACTTATTTCCGAGTGCAAAGGTATGAAGAAATTATGGGGTACACAAAAAATTATGTTCCATAAACTTTGTGATTTATACCATGCTACACTTTTTACATTTGCGCAATAGAGCAATATTACATCGAGCAATAATGCAAAATATATTGCATATTTGCAATCTTGTTCAATTTCAGCAAGATAGCTAAAACAAAAACAACCGCCCTCACGATATGTGAAAGCGGTTGACAAATATTGTTTTAAGGAATATTCTCTTAGTAGTTTTCCAAACTTACCTCGAAATAAGCCTGTGGATGAGCACATGTAGGACACACCTCTGGTGCATTTGTACCTACTACGATATGACCGCAGTTACGGCATTCCCACACCTTAACCTCTGACTTCTCGAACACCTGAGCAGTCTCTATGTTCTTCAGAAGAGCACGATAGCGCTCCTCATGATGCTTCTCAATAGCAGCTACAAGACGGAACTTTGAAGCAAGTTCAGCAAAGCCTTCTTCCTCAGCTGTCTTTGCGAAGCCCTCATACATATCAGTCCACTCATAGTTCTCACCCTCAGCAGCTGCGAGAAGATTCTCAGTTGTAGAAGGCATACCATCGTGAAGTTCCTTAAACCACATCTTAGCATGTTCCTTCTCATTATCAGCTGTGTGTTGGAAGATAGCTGCTATTTGCTCATAGCCATCCTTCTTTGCACGTGATGCAAAATATGTGTACTTGTTACGTGCTTGTGATTCACCAGCAAATGCTGCTTCCAGATTTTTCTCGGTCTGGGTACCGGCATACTTGTTTGCCATAGCTCAGTTTTTGTTTATTTGTTATAAGATTATTATTACACGGACTGCAAAGATATAAAATATTTTTCTAATACGTGCAAGTTTTCCGAGGAAAGAGTTATAATTATTACACATTTATAATAAATTCACACAAATCATAGTATAGGTTTTGCATACAATCGAACACAATAATCACAAAAAAACTAAAAAAGAATGGAATTCTCATATTTATTTATTACCTTTGTCACACATATTTATAAGATGTGTATTGCATTATAACAAATAAACATTAATATTTAATAATAACTTAAACTCTTAATCGGTCTTCCGACCGCATTAACCTATGAAAAAATTATCTATTCTCGGCTTAGGCTTGCTATTCTCAGCCTCAAGCCTCATGGCGCAGAATGTGCGCCCAGTTACAAACATTAGAAATGTGCAGTATCCACAGCTTACTGCCGACAACCGTGGTGTTTTCCAGCTCAAGGCTCCTGATGCAAAGGAGGTAATCGTGGACATCTGCGGAAAGAAGTACCCTATGACAAAGGATGACAAGGGTGTATGGAGTGCAACTACAGATGTTCTGATGTCAGGTATCAACTACTACTTCATGTATGTGGATGGTGTTCAGATCAGCGATCCAGCAAGTGAGACATTCTACGGTTGCAGCCGTATGTCAAGCTGCATCGAGGTACCTTATGCTAAGGATGATGTTCGTTTCGAGCTTGCTAACGTACCTCATGGCGAGACTACTATGCGTCGCTACTACTCAAACAACGAAGGTGCTTGGCGCAGAATGTTCATCTACCTTCCACCTTCATATCAGACTGACCTCACAAAGACATACCCAGTTCTCTACATCCAGCATGGTGGTGGTGAGGATGAGCGTGGTTGGGCACTTCAAGGTCGTACAGACATCATTCTCGACAACCTGATTGCACAAGGCAAGGCTAATGAGATGATCGTAGTAATGAGCGATGGCAACTGCAAGGACTTCATCAAGGAACTTACCGAAGAGTGTATTCCATTGGTAGAGAAGACCTACCGCGTGAAGAAGGATGCAGCAAACCGTGCTATGGCTGGACTCTCAATGGGTGGTATCCAGACTTTGAACATTGCTGTTGAAAAGCCAGAACTCTTCCAGTATGTAGGTGTATTCAGCTCTGGCTGGTTTGCTTCAGCTAACAGAAACTTCCCAGGCATGGGTGCTGAAGAGCAGTACAAGAAGCTTGCAGAGCGCAAGGACTACTACAACTCACAGTTCAAGCAGTTCTATCTCACTATGGGTGGTGAGGAAGACATCGCCTTCAACAACTGTAAGGTTATGCGTGCTAAGTTCGATGAAATCGGCATAAAATATAAGTATTTCAACACTCCTGGTGGTCACACATGGCCTGTTTGGCGTGAGAGCCTCTACCAGTTTGCTCAGCTTCTCTGGAAGTAAACACAAAAGAAAAATATACAAAAAACAAATTTCCCGCTACAACCTCCGCTCTCGCGAGTTGGGTGTAGTGGGAAATTTTTTGTGTTTTCTGGTTTGTCAATTTTTGGTTACTTAGAGAGTGTCTTTGTCCCCCCCTATAAAAGGAAATAGAATATCTTTATTCATTTTGTCCTAAAAATGCTATTCAGTTTTCGTTCATTAACGTTGGAAATAATGTATAAGATTATGAATATAACCACATTACTGTGGCAGAATTTTCTTCTATATTTAGTGAGTCTCAAGCTATTTGCCATCGAACTCATCTGAAACTTCTTTTCATCGAGTGCAAAATTACCACTATCCTTTTAAAGTCTTTTGTAATATTTCGTCAAAAAATTGTATATTTTCGTCAAAATACGACTTTATGCGATGAAATGGGCAATTTTTGCATCTCCCTCCTTAATAAATAGAAGGCTGATTACCAAACTCCAAAACTTGAGGCAGCATCTTCGCTGCTCATCAAAGCAGATGTCTCTGCCGATAGTACTTTGGAATTAGCGTTCACATTGTGTACTCCATTTAACTTACAACCAGGAATAAGAGCGGTAAGAACCGCCAATAACCTGTGATTGAGTATTGTCGAAGTAATACTTATCTTCTTCATTTCATTGTATTGGTTTTAATTCGTTATGATGTAAAGTTCGTTTTTTATACAAATCGATGGAAATAGTGTGCCTGAAAGAAACACTAATTCTTTGTTTCTGATTTCTGAGTGCAAAGGTACTGCGATTCAAGCAACTCCTTGTGTAGTATTTCGTCAAAAATTTGTATAATTTCGTCAAAATGGTATTTTTACACTAATTCTATATCCAGAAAACAATAAAAATCTATTTTTTTCGAAAAATAACTACTTAAAAACAATACAAGCGCATTCCATATAAATCCCATGTAGTTCCTATGTGATTCCTATGTAAATCCCATTTTCTTCCGTTATACCTCCAGAACTTACTCGCTTTAGAGCCACTATCAGACTATAGGATTAACGAAGGCAGAGCGAACCCATAGCGAAGGCAGAGCGAAGGTACAGTCAAGGAGGAATAATACAATGAAAAAGGTCAAGTCCAGCAAACACTGCTAAACTTGACCTTTTCATTTCCCTTTAATTCGATGCTCATGGCATCAACTTTCATAATCGTTTTTCATTTATTTCCAATGGCAAAAATACAAGAAAAGCAAGAAATGTGCAAGAAAAACCCAAGAAAAAAGTGGTGCAATTACACGTATGATATCTTTTTTACAGCTTCGCAACAATAGAGCTTTTATCTTTTTTCATTAGATATTGTACCAAAAACCTTATTATCATGAAAATTTCAGATAAGTTTTAAGGGCAAAAATGCAGAAAACATATTCGACAAATATTTTACAACTGTGCAACTGGTATTTTACAGATATGCAACTACAAAAAATCGCGGTTTCATCGAAGAAAAATAGTTAAAACATATACAAAATGCCTAATACACCTTATTAATATAATATAAAGGCATTAAAAATGTACAACCTACACTTCTTGATATAAATCAAGTCTTTACAATTTTGCATCATTTTTTCGCGAAAAAATTTGTGTATATTCTGTAAAATATCTACCTTTGCATCAGAGATCAAAACAAAATAGTTTGTTACTCTCATAAAATTACATTTATTTCCAACTTTAAAAATTTAAGTTATGACTACTTCATTCATAAATAGAATCATCGCTATCGCAGTGCTCGTAATCGCATTCGCAGCAAACGGAATGGCAAAGGAGCCTAGCTTAAACGAATATAGCAATATCGAGTATTTCACTTGGAATATCGACGATAACGGAACTCTCCACGTAACTCCTCTCGCAGAGGCAACACCTGATTTTCAGGAGTCTCCTTTCATCAAGTATAGAAAGCAGATCACAAGCATCGTGTTCGAAGAGGATTTCTACAACGAGGCTTCTCTGAGCAAGATCGGCAAGAATCTCTTTAAGGGCCTTGACAAGGTGACAAGCGTAACTCTTCCTAACGACATCCAGAGCGTTGACGCAACAGTTTTCGAGGGTTGTACATCTCTTAAAGATCTTACCCTCCCTACAGCTATCGACTTCAACAGCAATTCTGATCTTAAGGGTTGCGTAGATTTCGAAGAGAATTGCAATGAACAGTTTTACACAATGTTATAATATAATATACCGTCTTTATTAACCCCTACGTGAGTAGGTATTCGTCTTCATGTATAAACAACACATAATCTAATCATCTTGAATATCATGAACACAGAATCGCGCGGAACCCATTGGTTTCGCGCTTTTTTCTTATTATACCAAAGAAGAACACATCCTCACTTATACCTATAATAACATGAGTTCGACGAATTACCCAATACAAACTTTACAGCATCTCACCTTAAGACCCAGGTATCTGCCACAACACCCTACACCTGACAAACACCAGAAAAAAAACGAAAGATACAAAACTCAGTTTCGCAGCAAATCCACAGAATCAAGTAAAGAAAGTGATAAAAAGACGTGATTCTGGCACCATTTCAAGAAAAATTGCAGTATTTTGAAAGAAAGTTGCAAAAAAATTTGGAGGTTTCAGAAATTAGTTGTACCTTTGCACTCGCAATTGAGAAACACCTCTCATTGCAGAACAAAAAAGGTGCCATAGCTCAGTTGGTAGAGCAACGGACTGAAAATCCGTGTGTCCCCGGTTCGATTCCTGGTGGTACCACCTCCTCCTTTTTGAAAAGCCTTGCTTAAGATTCGTCTTCTGCAAGGCTTTTTCTTTTACATTTATTTCGTTATTTTTTGTCAATAATCGGAAATTTCTTTCAAAAAAAGTTGAAGTTTAGAAAAAAAATAACTAAATTTGCATCCGGTTTATATAAAATAAGGTACAATCTAACAACAAACATTAAGTTATACTTCTTTTCACTAATTAAAGTTATGCTGAAAAAAATTCTTTTCCTGATTGCTGCAGTAATGATGATGGTCTCATCAGCTATAGCACAGGTGACTACTTCTGGCATTAGCGGTAAGGTTACTATGAATGACGCCAATGGCGATGAGGTCATTGGTGCATCTGTCTTAGCGGTACATGTGCCAACAGGTACACGCTACAATGCAATTACTAACGTAAAAGGCGCATTCTCTATTCAAGGTATGCGCTCTGGTGGCCCCTACACTATCAACATCACTTATGTTGGTATGCAGACCAAATCTTTCGAGAACATTGTTCTTTCTCTCGGTGAGACATACCACTTGAATGTATGGCTCAAGGACGACGAGAAGACTCTCGGCGAGGTCATCGTTAAGGGTCAGCGCGGTTTGAACAACACTCGCACAGGCGCAGCTCAATCAATTAATAACGCTCTTCTTCAGCAACTCCCTTCTGTCAATCACAGTGTTGCTGATATTGCTCGTATCAACCCATTCGTAAAGGTTACAGAGAGCGGTATCATGACAATAGCAGGTTCAAACAACCGCTATAACGCCATCCAGATTGATGGTGCTATGTCTAATGACGTATTCGGCTTGACAAACAATGGTGCTAATGGTGGTATGACAGGCACACAGCCATTCTCAATGGAAACAATCGATCAGCTTCAGGTCAGCATTGCTCCATTCGACGTTCGTCAGAGTGGTTTCACAGGTGGCTCTATCAACGCTATCACAAAATCTGGTACTAACGAATTCCACGGAAGCGTATATTCATACTTCCAGAATAACAGCATGATCTCAGACAAGTACGAGAAGCACAATGGTGCGATGTCAAACAAATATGGTGATATGACAAACTACACAATTGGTGCTACTCTTGGCGGTCCTATCATCAAGAACAAACTCTTCCTCTTTGCGAACTTCGAGCGCACAAAGAAAGAGCTCGACAATCCATACTCTTCAAAGAACGGAATGTCAAAGGTTGACTTCGACGTTGCACAGAACATTCTCGACTATGTGAGAACAGAGGCTGCGAAGCAAGGTGTAAACTACCTTGGAACACTCGGAACTCCAAAGCAGTACACATATTCTGACAATGTTGGCCTCAAGTTCGACTGGAACATCAACGACAACAACCATGCAGCTCTCCGCTGGAGTTTTGTTGACGCAAAGCAGAACAACAATGTTGCTACAGCATCACAACTCGTAACAAACGACCATGCTTATGATATGGTTTCAAAGACCAACACTCTCATATTCGAGCTTAACAGCCGTATCAGCAAGAGCATGAGCAACGAGTTCCACGCAAGCTGGACTTCTGTTCGTGAAAAGCGAAACCCAGGAAATCCATTCCCTATGATTCAGATTTCAAATGTAGGTAATGGCACACTCTGCATTGGTAACGAGCGTTCTTCAATGGCAAATGGCCTTGACCAGGATATCTACACATTCACCGACAATTTCACATTGAACCTCGGTGAGCATGCAATCACTCTTGGTACCCACAATGAGATCTACAACTTCGGAAACCTCTTCTGCCAGGACATCTATGGCACATACATGTATGCTAACGTGGATGACTTCTACGCAGGCAAACTGGATCGTTTCCGCTATGGTCAGGCAGTAGAATCCGTAACTGGCACAAAACGCTGGACACCAAACTTTGGTGCTGGCCAGTTGGGCTTCTACATTCAGGACAAATGGGTAGTAAACCAGAAATTAGACCTCACATTCGGTCTTCGTGCTGATCTTCCATTCATGATGGATACCCCATCTGAGAACAAGGAATTCAATGCATTTGCTAAATCACAGGGTTGGGATCTCGTAACAAACCAGAAGATTGCTGTTAAGCCAATGTGGTCTCCACGTCTTGGTTTCCGTTGGGATGCTAATGGCGATCACTCATTAACAATTCGTGGTGGTGTCGGCATCTTCACTGGTCGCGTACCATACGTATGGCTCTCTAACAACTTCTCTAACACTGGTATTCAGCAGATGTCTTACAGTACATTCAATACCACAGGTATCGTGCCTCAGTATGACGTAAATAATGCTGTACTCGCAGACTCAAGAATAAATCCTACAGTTCCTGCTCAGAACGCTCAGACCATCAACGTTTTCAACAAGGACTTCAAATTCGCTCAGCAACTTCGTGTTGACGTTGCAGCAGATTATATCGACCCATTCGTTGGCATCAACTGGACACTTGAGGGTATCTACTCAAAGACTCTCAATGATATGATTGTAAAGAGCTATGATATCACAGCTACAGGCAAAACATTCGCAAGCCAGTACGGTCTGTCAATAGGTGACAATCGTCCAATGTTCGAGTATTCTACCATTCCATATTCTGGAATCTACGTTCTCGACAATGTATCAAAGGGTTACAGCTACAACATCTCCCTCAAGGCTGACAAGTCATTTGCATGTGGTCTTGACGTAATGGCAAGCTATACATACGGCAAGTCAAAGACAATCAATAACGGTTCTTCATCAGTTGCTGCATCAAACTTCAACTATAATTACACTCACGGAGATCCAAACAAGCCAGAACTTGCAAACTCTAATTTCAACATACCTCATCAGGTAATGATTTCTGCTTATCAGCACATCAAGTGGAATAAGGATATCAAGGACACATATAATAATGTGACAACTATCGGCCTTATCTATTCTGGTAATTCAGGTTCACCATTCAACGTATATGTAAATGGTGACGTGAACGGCGACAACGGTTACAACGACCTTTTATACATCCCAACAGATGCTGAAATCGACCTTATGCTCAACGCAGATTTGTTCAGTGCAACTGCAGCTTATACAGCAGAGGCTCAGGCTTCAAACCTAAAACAATGGCTTGCCAACGAGTACTATCTCAAGGATCACCGTGGCGAATTCTATGAGCGCAATGCTGCTAATGAACCATGGGAGAATCGTCTCGATCTTCATATCGACCATAAGTTTGGTTTCAAGTGGGGTAGCGATATCAAGTATTTCCAGATTGGTTTTGACATCATCAACTTCACCAACCTCCTTAACAAGAGCTGGGGTGCATCACTCTTAGGCCAGAACTGCTATAACTACTATAGCCCTATGTCATTCTCTAAGGGTAAGTACCAGTTCCTCCATGATGCTAACTATGACATGCGTTCATTCAATGACGAATATAGCCGTTGGAGAATGCAGCTCACAGCTAAGTTCATCTTCTAATCAATACTAAAACACAGAAAGATTCAAATTATGAAGAAAATATTTGCAATCGCATTAGCAGCTGTAATGACAGCATCGACTGCCAGCGCACAGTTCTATGTAGCTCCAAGTCAAAGAGAGGTAAAGCCAAAAGCCGATCCAAAAGACTTCAATCCAAGCTGGTTTGTAAACCCACAGGTTGGCATCCAGCTGCCAAATACTCCAGGAATGGGCGACCTTGTGAAACCTGTAATCAGTCTTAATGTAGGACGTAACATCACACCTATCGCAAGTGCACGTATCGGTATTGAGGGTGCGAACTCACAGGTGTATAACGAATTCACTGGTAAGCAAAGAACATTCAAGTATTTCACTACTTCAGCAGATGCAATGGTCAACATCTGCAACTGCTTCAACTATGCAGAGCGCCCAATCAACTTCTTCCTTATCGCAGGTGTAGGTCTCAACTGGTCGGGTATGGAGACAACAAACTCAAGTCACTTCTCTCCAAACGTTCGTCTTGGTGGTTTGTTAGAGTGGCGTACAAGCAAGAATTTCGCACTCAACCTTGAGTATCGCGCTGACAATACGAACGACCAGTTCAATGGTCGCCTTGAGTCTGGCACACACGATTGGTACACATCTTTGCTGTTTGGTATATCACTCGTTCTTCCTGATGCGAAGCCTATTATTCAGAAGGAAGACAACTCTGCAGAAATAGCTGCACTCAATGACCAGATCAACAGACTTCGTTCAGAGAATGCCGAACTCAGAAATCGCAAACCTGAGGTTGTAACCAAGACTGTCGAAGTGGAAAAGAAGGTTACAGAGAAAGTTGAAAGGATTGCTGTCCTTCCTTACGTATTCTTCGACTGCGCAAAGACAAACATCAACAAGCAGCAGGCAGCCAATGTAAAGGCTATTGCAGACTACTTGAAGTCTAATAAGGATACAAAGGTCACAATTACTGGTTATGCTTCACCTGAGGGCAACCCAGAGATTAATCAGAAACTCTCAGAAGAGCGTGCTAAGTCAGTCGCAAAGATGCTCGTAGAAAAGTATGGTATCGATGAGGACCGTATCACAACAGCAGCAGGTGGTGCAACTTCTGATATTCTCCCAGAGGCAGACCTTAACCGCGTCTGCGTTTCTGTTGCTAAGTAAGAAATTACCACTCTATACAAAATCCGCTTGTAGAACCACCTGCAAGCGGATTTTCATTCAATAATTTGGTTTTGTTAGGAAAAAGCAGTACTTTTGCAGACAAATGAAAATAGGCAATATACAATTCCCAGAAAGACCTCTTTTCCTCGCTCCAATGGAGGATGTAACTGATATAGGATTCAGAATGCTTTGCAAGCGTTTTGGAGCCCAGATGGTTTATACCGAATTTGTAAGTGCAGAGGCTTTGATACGTTCTATAAAGAGTACCGTCAACAAACTGAATATTGCAGATGAGGAACGTCCTGTGGGCATTCAGATATACGGGCGTGATGCAGAAGCTGTTGTTGAAGCAGCTAAGATAGTTGAAGATCAGGCTCACCCTGATGTTATCGACCTTAACTTCGGATGCCCAGTAAAGAAAGTAGCAGGCAAAGGCGCTGGCGCAGGTATGCTTCAGAATCTACCTAAGCTTCTGGATATAACAAGACAAGTTGTTGATGCAGTCAAAACACCAGTAACAGTAAAAACCCGACTTGGTTGGAATGCAGAAGACCTGACCTCTTCAAGACTTAATCCAGAGAGTAGAAGAGCACAAATTATCGACCTCGCAGAAGCACTTCAGGATTGTGGTATTCAGGCACTTACTATTCATGGCAGAACGAGAGCACAGATGTACACAGGTGATGCTGACTGGACATTGATTGGTGAGGTTAAGAAGAATCCAAAGATTCACATTCCTATCATCGGAAACGGAGATATCAAATCCATTGAAGATGCAAATAACGCATTCGACACATACGGAGTTGATGCCGTTATGATAGGCAGAGCAACATTCGGTTGCCCTTGGCTGTTTTCTTCTACCCCACTAACCCTCGATGAGAAGATTGACACACTGCTCGAACAGCTCCACATCAATGTCGATAGGCTTGATGAGAAACGCGGAATTCTTCATACAAGAAGGCATCTGGCAGCAAGCCCATTGTTCAAAGGCATTCCAGACTTCCGCCAGACAAGAATTGCAATGCTAAGAGCTGAAACCGTAGAAGACCTGACAAAGATAATTGAAGAGACACGTGCCATGCTTAAAGACATGGCATAGTGTCTTGCCAAAGGAAAAAGAAGGCTTTATTTGTAATATCGCAACCAAATAAAAAACATGTTACCTTAGGTAAAAACTGCATTTTTCACCAATAAATTTGGCAATACGGGAGTTTTTTAGTAAATTTGCACGATAATTTTATAAACAACCTACAACAATGGCGAATATTGAAATCAAGACTGTAAAAAGTAAGAAGGAACTCAAGGAGTTCATCAAGTTCCATTCAGATTTATATATGGATTCTCCTACAGATATCCCTCATCTTGAAATGGATGAGATCGGTACTCTCACTAAGGGTAAGAATCCTGCATTTAAGTTCTGTGAGTCTGAGTACTATCTGGCTTACAAGGAAGGAAAACTTGTTGGTCGTATTGCTGCGATTGTCAACAAGCGTGCCAATGAGCAGTGGAATCTGAATTCCGTTCGCTTCGGTTGGTTTGACTTCATTGACGACATTGAGGTTTCTACTGCCCTTATCAACAAGGTTAAGGAGTATGGTCGTGCACGTGGTTTCGACAGCATCATCGGTCCTCTCGGCTTTACAGATATGGATCGTGAGGGTTTGCAGGTTAGCGGTTTCGACTATCTTGCATCTATGCACTCCAACCACAACTACGCATACTATCCAGAGCACATGGAAAAGATGGGTGGCTGGGAGAAAGACAACGACTGGGTTCAGTTGGAAATCAAAGTTCCTGAAACAGTACCTGAAAAGTTCGGTAAGATTGCAGCAATGGTAGAAAAACGCTATAATCTTCGTGCCCGCAAGATGACTCGTAAAGAACTCATCGAGGATGGTTACGGAAAGAAGTTCTTTGATATCTTGAATATCTGCTACAGCCATCTCTACAACTACTCTCAGCTTGACGATGAGCAGATTGATGACATTCTGAAAAACTACATCTCACTTGCTGACCTCAACCTGATTACTATGGTTGTTGATGGTAACAAGAATGACGAACTTGTAGGTTTCGGCATCAGTTTCCCTTCATTCTCTGAAGCGCTGAAAAAGACCAAGAACGGTAAGTTGTTCCCATTCGGCTGGTGGCACTTGCTTAAGGCACTGAAGTTCCATAATACAAAGACTGTTGACTTGCTTCTTTGTGGCGTACTACCAGAGTATAGATCAAAGGGTGCAAACTCAATCATATTCAACGACCTTATCCAGTGGTATCAGAAGTATGGTTTCGAACAGGCTCTCGCATTACCAATGATGGAAACCAACGAAGGTGTACTTGGTCAGTGGCAGTATCTCGATTCTCGCGAGGTAATGAGATTGAGAAGTTATAAAGCAAAGCTATAAAAGTAAAATAGAAATAAAATATAATGAGCGAAGACATCATAGATAAGAACCTTAACAGTACAGAGGCAACCGTACAGTACAATGACGATAACATCACCCATTTGAGTGACGTTGACCATATCCGTACCCGTCCAGGTATGTATATCGGTCGTCTTGGTGACGGTTCTCACACAGAGGATGGTATCTATGTACTACTGAAGGAGGCTATCGACAACTCTATCGACGAGTTCCGCATGAACGCAGGTAAGCGCATCGAAGTGGATATCACTGACAATAAATGTGTTAGCTTGCGCGACTATGGTCGTGGCATTCCTCAGGGAAAGATGATTGAGGCTGTAAGCCAACTCAACACAGGCGGTAAATACGATTCAAAGGCTTTCAAAAAGTCTGTGGGTATGAATGGTGTTGGTATCAAGGCTGTCAACTTCCTCAGTTCACACTTTGAGGTTCGCTCATACCGTGATGGAATGGTTAGAACCGCCAAGTTCGAGAAGGGAATCCTTATCGAAGATACAACTGTTCCTACAGAGGACGAGACTGGCACATACATATTCTTCGAGCCAGATGAGTCTTTGTTCCACAACTATAGTTTCCACAACGATACTATAGAGACTATGCTCAGGAATTACACATACCTGAACACTGGTCTTGCAATTATGTACAACGGCAGAAGAATCATCTCCCGCAACGGACTTGAGGATCTTCTGAAAGATAATATGACCAGCGATGCCCTCTACCCTATCATCCATATCAAGGGTGAGGATATCGAGATTGCATTCACTCATACCAATCAGTATGGTGAAGAGTATCACTCGTTCGTAAATGGCCAGCACACAACTCAAGGTGGTACTCACCAGAGTGCTTTCAAAGAGCATATAGCAAAGACTATCAAGGAGTTCTCTAACAAGAACTTCGAGTATGGAGACATACGTACAGGTCTTGTTGCTGCCATTGCCGTGAACGTTGAAGAGCCAATGTTCGAGTCACAGACAAAGATCAAGCTCGGTTCACTCAACATGTCACCTGATGGTGTCTCAGTAAACAAATATGTAGGCGACTTCATCAAACAGGAGGTGGACAACTTCCTTCATCGTAATGCTGATATCGCAGAGGTCATCATACAGAAGATTACCGAAAGCGAGAAGGAGCGTAAGGCTATGGCTGGAGTAACAAAACTTGCTCGTGAGCGTGCCAAGAAGGCAAACCTCCACAACCGTAAGTTGCGTGACTGCCGTATCCATTATTCTGATGTCAAGAATGACCGTAAGGAAGAGTCATGTATCTTCATCACCGAGGGTGATTCTGCCAGCGGAAGTATCACCAAAAGCCGTGACGTGAATACTCAGGCTGTATTCTCTCTTCGTGGAAAGCCACTCAACTGCTATGGTCTCACCAAGAAAGTGGTGTATGAGAATGAGGAGTTCAACCTCCTTCAGGCTGCTCTCGATATTGAGGATGGTCTTGATGGACTCAGATACAACAAGGTCATTGTTGCAACTGATGCCGATGTGGATGGTATGCACATACGTCTTCTCACCATTACCTTCTTCCTTCAGTTCTTCCCGGAGCTCATCAAGAAAGGACACGTATATGTGCTTCAGACACCTCTTTTCCGTGTTCGAAACAAACGCACAAAAATCAAGAACAAAAAGGTGATTGCTGCGGAGGATGAGAAGCTTAAGGAAAGAGGAGAAAAGCAAAAAGACTACATCACCCGCTATTGCTATAGTGATGAAGAACGACTTCAGGCAATACAGGAGTTAGGCCCAGACCCAGAGATCACACGATTCAAGGGACTTGGCGAGATTTCTCCTGATGAGTTTGCCGGCTTCATCGGTCCAGATATCAGACTCGAGCAGGTTACACTCCACAAGGGGGACGAAGTGGAGAAACTCCTTGCATATTACATGGGCAAGAATACCATGGAGCGCCAGAACTTCATCATCGACAATCTGGTGATTGAAGAAGACATACCAGAAGAAGAACAGGTGTATGACTAATCAGGGATATTCCCTGCCAAGAAATGCACCTATTATATAATATATATGAAGAAATTAGCAATATTTGCAATTACCATACTACTCACAGTACTGAGTACCAACGCCTTTGCACAGCAGAAAAATGATGGCAAGAAGGCTAATATGATTCAGTTCTTTCAGTATCTGCAAGGTATAAATGACAGAGATGCCATCTTGAAGTATATCACAGCAATGGCATACATCGATAACCTATATGTGGATTCTGTAGATACAGAGAAGATGGTAGAGGCAAGTCTAAGGGGGATGCTTGAAAAACTGGATCCTCATTCCACTTATGCAACTCCACAAGAGGTAAAGGCATTCAACGAACCACTGCAAGGTGCATTCGAAGGTATTGGCGTACAGTTCAATATCCTTGAAGACACACTTGTTGTGATACAGCCAATCATCAATGGTCCTTCTGAGAAAGTAGGTATCATTGCGGGAGACCGTATCATATCGGTTAATGACACTTCCATTGCAGGTGTCAAAATGCAAAAAGAGGAAATCATGAAACGTCTTCGTGGCCCTAAAGGCACAAAGGTGAAACTTGGTGTTATAAGAACTGACATCAAGGATATGCTCACCTTCAACGTTACAAGAGACAAGATTCCTATGAAGTCAATTGATGCGGCATATATGATTCGCCCTGGGATTGGCTATATCCGTATCGGAAGTTTCGGAGCCACAACATACACAGAATTCATGGAAGGGCTCAAGGAACTAAAGAAAAATGGCATGCGTGACCTTATCGTTGACCTTGAAGATAATGGTGGAGGTTATTTACAAGCAGCTGTTGAAATCGCAAACGAATTCCTTGCAGCAAACAACCTCATTGTCTATACTGAAGGTAGAACAACTCCACGTCAGGAGTTCCGTGCTAAGGGCAATGGTATTATGCAGGAAGGAAAAGTTGTAGTCCTCACTAACGAATTTACAGCATCAGCAGCCGAGATTGTAAGTGGTGCCATTCAGGATCATGACAGAGGAATCATCGTTGGTCGCAGAACATACGGTAAAGGCCTCGTTCAAAGACCTATAGACCTCCCTGACGGAAGTATGATCCGACTTACTGTCGCACATTACTTCACACCATCAGGACGCTGTATCCAGAAACCATACGAGAAAGGCAATAATGATTCTTACGCACGTGATCTCGACAACCGCTTCAAACATGGAGAGTTCACTAATGCAGATAGCATCCATTTTGCCGACTCGCTCAAGTTCGAAACGCTCAAACTGCATCGAACCGTTTACGGCGGCGGTGGTATTATGCCAGATCATTTCGTTCCGCTTGATACTACTCGCTACACAGCCTTCCACAAACAGTTGGCTGCAAAGCAGATTATCCTTCAGGCGAACCTCAAGTACATGGACAAAAACCGCTCTCAGCTGAAAAAGTTATATAAAACTTTTGACGAGTTCAATGCGAAGTACCAAATACCTGATAGTTATATCAATACAATCCTTGAGGAAGGTAAAAAGAAAGGCATCGAACCAAAGGATGAAAAAGAGAAAACAAAGACTTTGGAATACTTGCGTCCACAGCTAAAATCTCTCATTGCGCGAGACCTCTGGGACTTGAACGAGTATTTCCATATTTGGAACGAAAATAGTGATATAATTAACAAGGCTTTAGAGGTTTTAAAAACAGACACAACGTTCTGATAAACTTATATTTTGGAAGAAAAAAGTGTGCGTTTTACCTAAAAATACATGAATTTATGCACACAATATAGGTATTTGAGCAATCAAATGAACTTTTTTTCCAAAAATATTTGCTTATGTGCGGAAAAGTTTGTTACTTTGCACTCGCAAAATTAAATTTGCCCTCCAAATCAATAGGAAATATAAACTCGAATTGAATATTAATTAACAAACATTTTTACAATTATGTCAGAAATTAAAGAAAAGGTTGTTGCCATCATCGTTGATAAGCTTGGTGTAGACGCAGCAGAAGTTAAGGAAGAGGCATCTTTCACAAATGACCTCGGTGCAGATTCTCTCGATACAGTAGAGCTCATCATGGAGCTTGAGAAGGAGTTCGGTGTAACTATTCCTGATTCAGACGCTGAGAAGATCCAGACTGTAGGCGACGCTATCGCATACATCGAGAACGCTGGTAAGTAATCAATCATAGATTACTATCTTTGTTCAAGATTGCATGATAGAACAACGGGTGATGGTTGGTCGATAAAAATCTTATCGCCCAATCATCACTCTTTTTTTTGATACAATACATAAAAGAATAAAAAATGGAATTAAAAAGAGTTGTAGTAACTGGTCTTGGTGCCATTACACCACTTGGACTTTCAGCAGAGGAGACATGGAAGAACATGCTCGCAGGTGTTAGCGGTGCTGACACCATCAAGCAGTTTGATGCTTCTCGCTATAAGACAACATTCGCTTGTGAGGTTAAGGACTTTGACGCTACAAAGTGGATTGACCGCAAGGAGGCACGTAAGATGGACAAGTTCTGTCAGTTTGCTATGGCAGCTGCAGCAATGGCTATCGAGGATTCAGAGATGAATCTTGAGACTATCAACAAGGACCGCATCGGTGTAGTATTCGGTGTAGGTATCGGTGGTCTCCACACTATGCAGGAAGAGCTTGAGTTCTATTCAGATCATAAGGATACACCTAAGTTCGGTCCTTTCTTCATCCCTAAGATGATTGGTGACATCGCTCCTGGTAACATTTCTATCAAGTACGGTTTCCACGGACCTAACTATGCAACAACATCTGCTTGTGCTTCTTCAAGTAATGCTCTTGCTGATGCATTCAACCTTATCCGTCTTGGCAAAGCTAACATGATTGTTAGCGGTGGTGCAGAGGCTGTAATCACAGACCCAGGTCTCGGTGGCTTCACATCTATGCATGCTCTCTCTACACGTAATGATGAGCCACAGAAGGCAAGCCGTCCATTCTCTGCAAGCCGTGATGGTTTCGTAATGGGTGAGGGTGCTGCATGTCTTATCCTCGAGGAGCTCGAGCACGCTAAGGCTCGTGGTGCAAAGATCTACTGCGAGATGGTAGGTGCTGGTATGTCAGCTGATGCTTATCACATCACAGCTTCTCATCCAGAAGGTCTTGGTGCTAAGATCGTAATGTCTGAGGCTCTCGCCGATGCTGAGATGAAGCCAGAGGATATCGACTACATCAACGTTCACGGTACATCTACTCCAGTAGGTGATATCTCTGAGGCTAAGGCTATCAAGGATCTCTTCGGTGATGCAGCTTACAAGCTCAACATCTCTTCTACAAAGTCTATGACAGGTCACCTCCTTGGTGCTGCTGGTGCTATCGAGGCTATGGCTTGCGTTAAGGCAGTTCAGGAAGACATCATTCCTCCAACAATCAACCACGAGGATGGTGATGAGGATCCAGAGATTGACTACAACATGAACTTCACCTTCAACAAGGCACAGAAGCGTGAGGTACGTGCTGCACTTAGCAATACTTTCGGTTTCGGAGGTCACAACGCTTGCGTTATATTCAAGAAATATGCTGAATAATATAATTGACAGGATAAAGCTCCCTTTCCGCAAGGATAAGGAGCTTTATCTTGCTTTAGAAGAAATCATCGGTTTCCTGCCACATCACATTGCCTACTACAAGCTCGCTCTCATGCATAAAAGCATTGGTCACCGCGGGCCTATTGAGCCTGTCAAGGACTCAAAGAAAGGCAAGGGCGGTAAGAATGGCAATCAGCCAAAGGGCAAGAAACTGAACAACGAAAGACTCGAATTCCTCGGTGATGCTATTCTCGATGCAGTAGTCGGTGATATCGTCTATAACCATTTCCCAGGCAAACCAGAAGGATTCCTCACAAACACCCGATCCAAGCTTGTTCAGCGCGAGACTCTCGGCAAACTGGCACAGGAAGTAGGTCTCAGCCGTCTCATCCTCTCATCCGGACGCTCTGCCAGCCACAACAGTTATATGGGTGGCAATGCTTTCGAAGCTCTTGTAGGAGCCATGTATCTCGACCGTGGCTACGATGCATGCATGAAGTTTATGCAGGAACGCATCCTCGGCCGATATATCAACATCGACAAAATGGCTTACAAGGAAGTTAACTTCAAGTCGAAACTCATTGAATGGACTCAGAAGAATCGCATTCAGCTCTCGTTCCGCCTTGAAGATCAGTCAAAGGATCAGAATGGTTCTCCTACCTTCAAATACACAGTAGTGCTTGAGACTATCGATGGCTCAACAGGTACAGGATTCAGTAAGAAGGAAAGCCAGCAGCATGCCTGTGAGGAAACTCTGAAGAGACTCAAGAAAGACTCTGCCTATCTCGACAGCATCTTTGCCGCAAAGACAGAACGCACAAAGATGGAAGAGGAACCAGTACTCAATGTCCCTGACACAGAGGTGAAGAAAGATGATTTCATTGTTGCAAATGAACCCATAGAAGCACCAGAGGTGAATGATGAAGTACTTACAGAGAAGGAAGAGCAGGCTAATCAGCTTGAGCAGCTCGAAACATCCATCGATCAGGAAATGGATCTCTCGGATGTAAGTGCAGAGCCACAGGAGATGAGTCGTGAGGATATCATAGCTGCAGCGGAAGCTGAAGCGTATGAGGAAAATCTTGATAAAGAACAAAACGAAAATTAATTTATGAAATTAGCATTAATAGGATACGGTAAGATGGGTAAGATGATTGAGCAGATTGCCCTCAGCCGTGGACATGAGATAGTATGTATTATTGATATCGACAACCTTCAGGATTTCGAGAGTGAGGCTTTCGCTTCTGCAGAGGTTGCCATCGAGTTTACAAACCCTTCTGTTGCATACGACAACTACCTCAAGGCTTGGAAAGCAGGCGTGAAGGTTGTGAGTGGTACAACAGCATGGCTCAAGGATCATGGTGATGACGTTCGCAAGGCATGTTCTGAGGGTGGTAAGACTCTCTTCTGGGCATCAAACTTCAGCGTGGGCGTTGCCATCTTCTCAGCAGTAAACAAGTATCTTGCTAAGATCATGAATGATTTCCCACAGTATGATGTGAATATGGTGGAGACACACCATGTACATAAGCTCGATGCTCCAAGTGGTACAGCTATCACACTCGCAGAGCAGATTGTAGAGCGCATTGACCGCAAGAACAAGTGGGCTCTTCATGAGACAGCACCTGACATTCTCCGCATTGATGACGTTCGTCGTGGTGAGGTTCCTGGTATCCACAGCATCAGCTATGACTCTCCTGCAGATATCATCACAATCACACACGATGCACACTCTCGTCAGGGCTTCGCTCTTGGTGCAGTTCTCGCTGCTGAATACACAGCGAAGAATCAGGGTCTGCTGACTATCGATGATATGTTCAAGTTCTAAAAGAAGCCTAAAAGACTAGTATTTATAGACAATCTAGATAATCTAGACTTTCTAGAATCTCTAGAAAAAGACTCTAAAATGAAAAAGAAACAAGTAAACATGAAGCTCCAATGGACAAAGTTCATTGTTGTATTGGTGCTTTATCTCATATTCCTCTTCTGGCTTAAGAGCTGGCTTGGACTGGTGGTTATACCACTCATCTATGATGCCTATATCTCTAAGAAGATCAACTGGAAGTGGTGGGAAGATGCTGAACAGCCTGTCCGCTTCATCATGTCATGGGTTGATGCTCTTGTATTCGCTCTTGTAGCAGTATATTTCATCAATCTCTTCTTCTTCCAGAACTATGTGATACCTTCAAGCTCACTTGAGAAGTCATTGCTTACTGGCGATTACCTCTTCGTGAGCAAGGCAAGCTATGGTCCACGTATTCCTCAGACACCTCTCACTATGCCTCTTACACAGCACACAATGCCTGTGATTGGATGCAAGTCGTATATCGAGTGGCCTCAATGGGATTATCGCAGAGCTTCAGGCCTCGGCAATGTTGAACTCAATGATATCGTTGTGTTCAACTATCCTGCAGGCGACTCCATCATGACAGAAGAGGCATACCAGACCAACTACTACGAGTTCTGCTACAAGTATGGTACATTGGCATATCTGGCATCAAAGGGTTACGAAATCAGCAACCCAGAGCAGATGATATACTACCCTGATTTATACAGCACCTTCGAGAAATCAGCGAAACTCGATTCTATATCAGATCTTGAACGCTACAAACTGTATTCTGAAATATACCAGAACGGACGTAGCTTTATCGCATCAAAGGTAAATCAGTTTGGCAGAATAGACTCTCGCCCTACAGATCGTCGTGAGAACTACGTGAAGAGATGTGTCGGTCTCCCTGGTCAGACTCTTCAGATAAAGAACCATATCATCTATCTGGATGGCAAGCCCAATAAAGAGCCGGAGAACGTTCAATACTCATATGTTGTAAAACTGAATGTAAGTCTCATTCCAGACGAATTGCTTAAGGAACTCGGTATAAGCAACGAGGACCTTGCACAACTCAGCCGAGCAGGCTATATGCCTCTTACAAAACATGCCTACGAAGTTCTTAAGAGCAGAAAGGATATTGTTGCATCAATAGCTCCATACACGGAGGACGAAAGGGATTTCCTATATCCTCTCAACGGCCACTATGGCTGGACACGCGACAACTATGGTCCTATCTGGATTCCTAAGAAGGGCGAGAGCGTGAAGCTAACTCTCAAGAATCTCCCTATCTACGAGCGCCCAATCAAGGTATATGAGGGCAATGACCTTCAGGTTAATGACAAGGGGCAGATTCTTATCAACGGCAAGGTAGCTACATCCTATACCTTCAAACTGGATTACTACTGGATGCAGGGTGACAACCGCCATAATTCAGCAGACTCACGCTATTGGGGCTTCGTGCCAGAAGACCACATCGTGGGTAAGCCAATATTCATCTGGTGGTCAAGCGATCCTGACCGCAAAGGATTTGGTGGCATTAGATGGAACAGACTTTTCACTTTTGTAAAGAACTATAACTAAGGACTTTGGCAAACAAAAAGAAAAAAGTAAGACTTAGATATGGACGTATAGCCGCAGCACTATGTGTGCTTGCGGCTATCGTCGTACTCATATACTACATCATTGTAGGTGGCATAGCATTGTTCAACTGGATTTTTCGTTCAAGCGAAGATACTGAGGAAAACGGCAAGAAACCAAAGGTTGAGGTTACTCCCGAGATGAGAGCATGCGACGAAGCTATGGCTCGACGACTGGATAGCCTCATGAACCTGCCTCAAACACTCGACACTTCCCTCATCGCAGTCAGCGTCTATGATGTAACAACAGAGTCACAAGTGTACGAATTCCATGCCGATAAGAGTATGGCACCAGCTTCTTGCATGAAGATTGCAACTGCTGTTGCAGCCCTCAAGACTCTTGGTATGAACTACCACTACAACGTATCTCTTCAGGTAAGAGGTGAGATGGATCACGACACTCTCGTCGGTCATCTCCTTCTTGTGGCAGATGATGACCCTCTCTTTACCGACTTTACACCTCTTGTGCGCAAGCTGAAAGAAAAAGGTATTAGTAAGATTCGTGGTAACATCTACCTCAACCTTGCAAGAGAAGATACCCTAAAGGCACATCCAACAGGAAAGACATGGGATATCCCTTATCACAAGGCTCCACTTCTCATGAAGGGTAAGGATAGAATAACAAGGCAGTTCATGGCTACCTTGAGTGCATGTGGTGTCTCTTTTGAGAAGGATCTGAGCGTGAACTCTGCCAATGCAAAGGGTAAATATGGTGGAGGCAGATATCATTATGTCGTGCTTTCAAGGCATGATATCAAGGAAATAATAACTCCAATGCTTATCCATAGCAGTAATGTCAAGGCTGATGCTCTTTTCTATCACCTCGATTGGAAGAAAGGCATCTTACCAGAAAAGGAAATGGTATGGGATCGTAAGCACTATACCGAGATCTTCTGGAATAGTATTCTCTCTCCAGAAGATAGTACAAAATGCGAATATCCTCGTAAGGCTAAGCCTTTTCTTGCCTATAAGGATGGCTCTGGCTTGTCTCCAGAAAACCTCCTTACAGCCAACACTCTCGTCGATATGCTTCGCTACACATGGGATGATAAGGAGTTGAGGGATTACTTCATCAAGGAAGCTCTCGCCTCTCCTGGATGCGAAAGAAGCGGTTCACTCAAAACCAGAATGGCAAGGGCGGAATACATTAACCGAATCTTTGTCAAGACAGGTACTCTCGTTACTAAGGGGGGCTCATCACTCTCTGGCTATCTCCAAGGCTTAGATGGACATTGGTACATCTTCTCTATCATTCACGAAGACTCTCCTGTAGCCGATGCACGAATCTTCCAGGATAGGCTCTGCAAGATGATGATGGGAAAAAGAGCGAAAGTTGATAGTATAAAGGGTAAGGAGTAAAGTGTAATGTAGTATGAAAACAAAAGTATTATTACTTCTATCGGCAATCGCTTTTGCCTTTGCCTCTTGCAACAATAAAGCACCAGAGGCAATAGAACTTGAGAATACATGCGCCTATCCACTTGAGATGGAGAAATACACATTCTCCGACTCAAGTAAGTATGCTAATGTCACTATCAGCATCGAATTACCTGTAGCAAAAGATAGTATTTCACAGGTCATACGAGACACCCTCATGGACATTGTCAGTTACAGATTGCGAACATGCCAGAATTTCGAGGAGACTAAGCCTCTCATTTCGAAATACAAAGGCGATGAACAGGATTCAAAGAGCACATTTGATTACTACAGCAAAGCCGTCACAAGACTTGTCAACGCCAGTTCAAAGGAAGATAATGACTTCAGGGAGAAAAGCTATGAGGAAGACACCACAAGCGTCAAGGATGACAATTACGAGTTTAGCGTCACTCCCTTTGACTACAGCATGACCGTCAACAAACTCCGTGAAGACTCCACATACGTTGTGTTCAACGATAACGAATATGCTTTCACGGGTGGTGCACATGGTGGTGTCTTCGGTTTTGGATGTGTAACTTTCCGTTTCTCTGATGGCAGTAAAGTGAACGGTTTCCTGAAGGACAATGTCACAAAGGCAATGCAACCGCTTATCAAGAAAGGTCTCAAGGAATTCTTCAACGAGGAAAGCGAAACACCTATCAAATCTGATGCCCAACTCATGGAGCAACTGATGCTTCCAGACAATTCAGGTATGATTCCATTGCCTGTATGGATGCCTTACCCTCATGAGAGTGGCAAAGGTCTCACGTTCGTCTATCAGCAATACGAGATTGCATGCTATGCAGCTGGTATGCCATCCTTTGTCCTTACTTGGGATGAACTGAAGCCTTTCCTCAAAGAGGAAATCATAGAAGAACTCAAGTAGTCTTTAGTAAAGATTACAAGCAGAAATAAAAAAACAAACGAGTTTTTCACATAGGGGGTTGCACCAATGGTGTTTTTGGCGCTCTAACGAATTGATACTCAGACAATAAAGACTGGTGCAACCCCCTCTGAAACGGTTGCACCAGGTGTAACCCTTTTCAAGGGGGTTGCACCCGTTGTATCTAACACATAATCAAGTGGTTAACCCCGATATTTTGGTATTGGTGCAACCCCCTGCATGAAAAACTCGTGATTTTTTTGATTTTGTGGTTCTTCTTCAATTATGTTGAGACTTCTCGTCTGGAAGACGATACAGCCTTGCAAAGGCGGTCTATAACCCCGTACATTGTAACGAAGTGAAAATGTGCGGGGGTACGGATATACATTATTTGTTTCCGTCTGGAGGACGGTACCTCGATGCAGACAAGGTAGCGTTCTCCAAACGCTTGCCCAACCAAATC
The DNA here is from genome assembly GCA_002317355.1 of Prevotellaceae bacterium UBA1710. Taxonomy (GTDB): domain Bacteria; phylum Bacteroidota; class Bacteroidia; order Bacteroidales; family Bacteroidaceae; genus Prevotella. Next base: position 24,040 of record DCJC01000034.1, read on the forward strand.
CGTATCCCCCGCACATCCTACGCTGCGCTTCGTATGTACGGGGTTATTGAGATATCGTCTTACAGACGAGAGGTTTCAACTAAATTGAAGAAGAACCGATTTTGTTAATTTGGGGGCTTACCACGTGTAAACCTATAGGACAATGTCTGTTATGATGGTTTACCGGACAGCAATATTTGTTTTTATAAAGCGAAAGCAACTGTGGTTCTCCTCTGCCTTCGCTGATCCTTCGTTGTGCCTTCGCTATGCCCTCGCTATAAACCCAACAAAGCATATTCCATTTGAGCGTTTGCATAGGAGGAAAATAGGAATCACATAGGAACTACATAGGAAGAACTCTCGTTGATCCATCGTTATGACAAGGGAGTAAACTCAGTGAAGCTCCGTTCCATAAGCGAACATGAAGCAAAGCCTCACTGAGTTTACCCCCTAAGCATAACGAAGGATTTCCCTTGCAGATGCATTCCAACATCAATCTACCTCCAATATATCTCCAATTCGGAATTGGTGGTGAATTGGACTTCGATTGGACTTGAATTGGAACTGCTTCGAAGGAAAGACAAGACTCTGCTGACCTAAACATACTCCGATATACTCCGCTCAGCCCTTAGGGACGTTTGCTAGAGCAAGAATATTGGACTTCCCTTAAAGGGAGGAATAACAAATAAAAGGTATAATTGCGAATTTTCAAATTCGCTTCTGCCGAATTCTTCAAAAAATGCAAAAAAACTTTTTTCTTATCTCTACATTATGATTTTGAATCCATATTCATTTTTATTACTTCCGATGAAATGCTTCATGATATAATGGAGAAAGTGACTATTTCAGAGGGATATACCCGCTTTCAGTAATTATTGGAGCAGCATTCGACGTTGTCAGGTAATCATATATCTTATGGGCAAGGGAATTGCTTGGTTCATCAGCCCTGATAGCTGTATAAATCTCAGAAATGAATGGATATGAACCATTACTGATATTATCAGGAGAGATACCATTTATTTTAATTGCCGAAACGCCATTTTGATAATTTGCAGCCATGATGTTATAGTAATAATATGGTGAATATGAAATACCATTGACATCAAAGCGAAGTTGGAAATATGGACCAGACATACCATGAGTGATCAGCTCTTCGCTTTTGATCATATCAAGTCCTTCCATGACCATTGTTTCCATCTTTTCCTGACTTCCTGAATTAGCATCACGTATGTATGCATTAATTGGGGCATCATTACCTCCTACCTCTTTCCAGTTGGTTATCTCTCCTGTATAAATCTTTCGGATTTGTTCTACAGTAAGATCTTTCACGATATTCTGAGAGTTTACGATGAATGCAAATGCATCTTTAGCGATTGGCTTTTGCAAAAGTTTCACGTTTTTCTGCTGAGCCAATTCATTTTCATCTCTTGAAGAATATCTCGAAGCAATAATCAGGTCAACATTACCTTCAATAAGATTAGTGTATGACCCATGTGTAGTACTACAATTTAATTTCTTATCAAGTAAAGCCTTTTGTTCTTCTGAAATATTGCATTTTGAATAATCCAATCTTGCATACATAATTCCATCCAGAAACTGATTTTCCCACCATGTATATGGAATTTTAAGCAAATGGCTTGTAAGAATTGTTGTCAAAGGTTGGGTGGATGTAGAACAATCCATTACGGGCAAGTTCTCAATAGAAACCTCGCCAATCGTGTCTTTGATGTCACCTTCCTCATTCTTGTCACATGCCATAAAAGCCAGTAGTGACAACAACCCCAGAAAGAATATTTTCTTCATTCGCATATAATGCATCAAAACAGTTTTAATAAATCAGCTGTCTATTTCTTCAGGAACTCAACCACCTGATCAGCGAATGCCTTCATACCAGCGATGGATGGATGTCCCCATTGCTTGTCGATGTCGTGGAGGTCAAGACAAGGAACATCATAATGATTACAAATAGTGTGTACTGACTCGTTGATCTCGTCTTTCAGTTCGCTATTGAGAATGAAGACGATGCGAGCCTTAGGATAGTTGCCCTTGAGGTCGTAAAGCAGTTTTGCCATAGCAGGACGGAAAGAATAGAGTTGTTTCTCTGACCAGTTGCCGAATACATAGTCACCGATAGGAGCACCTGCCCAACTATCGTTTGTAGCACCACATACGAGTATTACATCAGGATTTCCAAGCCAGTTGCTACGGTTGATGAATGCACGATCAGAGTAGTCTGCATGAGGCTTGCCTTCTGCAGGACGATAGCCGGTACAGCATATTGTAGCACCAGAATACGCATTGTTGCGCTCCAGTTTAGCACCAAGGCGCTCAATAACCTGATACCACCATGTCTGCTCCACTTTCCTTACATCATTGCCTTTCTGGGCAGACTTATGACCTTCTGGGAAGTACCAGATAGCATTAGTATCAGGAACAACACATCCATCGAATGTGGAATAGCTATCGCCAAGGATGGAATAGCGTAGAGTGTCGGCATCACCAGCACTTGCCATAAGTGCAAAGATGCACAGAGTGAAAGATAAAATTATTCTTTTCATTATTATTATGAATTAGTTTATAGACTAAAGTTTGATATGGAGAAAGTAAATTGGAAGTAAATTATATCAGTAAATTATGGAGGTGGCATCCGCCACTTGGAAATTATCAAGATTAATTTTTAATTCTAAGATCAGTAATTTACTGATATGATTTACTTCCAATTTACTTTCCAGACCCATTTCCTCTTTTTAATCCATGCAGGTAAAGTATGGCTTCTGGCCCCATGTTGAAGAGCAAATCGAGTATGCTGAGATCAGGCAAGAAACCATGACGTGCCTGGAAAACTTGATAGTAAGGCTTACAATCAGCTTTCTGATTCAAATCTATGGTAGAGCCTTGATAGCTATCGGTCAGTTGAATATCCTTGCGCAGATCGAGCAATTCGCACATCTTATGGGTTATCTCAAGATTATAGTCGAAGAGAGAATCCCATTTCTTTTCGAAGAAAGGCGCGATGTCATCAGCATAATACTCGAAGAAAGGCGATGAGCCGTATGCAGAAGAGAGTGCCTGCCAATGCAGATGTCGCCAGTTGTTATGGTCGGAGATATGGATGTCGCGTATGCTTCCTGAACCATTAACTGGTACAGAGAGCGTCTGCACACCATTGGCAGTAGCAATACGGCAACGAGTACGAACAGTTTGCTTCTGAAAGTTCTCGTGAGCCTCTATGAACACAGGTTCCGTAGTACGAGCAAGTTGTTCGTACCACGAAATAGGTCCAAAGAATGTTGTTGATAGTACCATAAAAATTAAAAGACCCTCTAAATCCCCCTTAAAGGGGGACTTGGTTCGTGGTGGAAAGCCTCCCTTTAAGGGAGGTTGGGAGGGTCTACTTTAAGAAGAACTTTTTTTATCGTGATGGAAAGCCTCCCTTTAAGGGAGGTTGGGAGGGTCTATTTCTTTCTTGGTTTTCTGCGTGCCCAACCTTCTTCTGAGAAATCTGGCTCTGCAGTATTCTTATTGCCTCGTCTGCGACTCTGGTCATCATTCTTCTTGAAGAACTGACGCCAATCGCCAGTCTCAGGCATTCCTGCTACATCAGAGTCGAAATCCTTACGAGGGTTATTGCGCTTGCTCTTCTTCTCATAACGAGAGAAATCGCTTTCCTTGCGTGAGTCATCCTTACGGCCACGAGAAGAACGACCACGACCTTCATCATCCCTACGGCCACGGCCTTCAGAATCGCCCTTGCGACCACGACCACGGCCACCAGCAGATGGTTTTCCATCAGGACGATCCTCATTACATCTTACCTGACGACCTTTGTAGAATGTGCCATCGAGAGCTGCCATCACCTTCTTTGCATCACGCTCAGGAACCTCGATGAAAGAGAAACCTGACATGAGGTCGATGTGACCTACCTCCTGACGACCCTGTACGTGACGATTAACGAACTGCATTACCTCACCTGGATAGAATCCATGATCCTTACCGAGATTGATGAAGAGACGAGTATAGCCCTTCTGAACGGTACGTGGTTCCTTTGGTTCTCTTGAGCCTCTTGAAGATCTTGAGTTTTCAGATGTGCGCTCCTTACGGCTAACTGGCTTCTCGATCTCAGGAGCATTAGCATAATACTCAAGGAAACGTCCGAACTCACGGCTTACCATCTTCTTAAGGATATCCTCCTTGTCAACATACTCGAAGTGTCGGCGTACCTCTGCCATGAAAGGCTCAATCTGCTCCTCGATGACATCAACCTTCTCTATCTCGTCGATAGCACGGAAGAGCTGCTTTGTGCAGATTTCCTGAGGAGTAGGAAGAGTACCATCAACGAACTCCTTACCAATCTGCTTCTCCACCGCACGAATCTTATGCTTCTCACGAGTGTGGATGATAGCGATGGAAGTTCCCTTCTTACCAGCACGACCTGTACGACCAGAGCGATGGGTATAAGAAGCGATATCATCAGGCATAGCATAATTGATGACGTGAGTGAGATCATCAACATCAAGTCCACGTGCAGCCACATCGGTAGCCACAAGAATCTGAGTGAGGTGATTACGGAACTTCTGCATGGTGAGGTCACGCTGCTGCTGACTAAGGTCACCATGAAGTGATTCTGCGTTGTAGCCATCGTGAATAAGGTGATCAGCCACCTCCTGTGTCTCTGCCTTTGTGCGACAGAACACGATAGCATAGATGCGAGGATAGAAGTCAACAACTCGCTTGAGGGCAAGATACTTATCCTTGGCATTAACGAGATAATAGATGTGGTTTACATTCTCTGAACCCTCGTTACGTGAACCCACAACAATCTCCTCATAGTCGCGAAGATACTGCTTTGCCACACGCTCCACCTCTCTTGACATTGTTGCAGAGAAAAGAAGTGTGGTATGCTGCTCAGGTATAGACTCAAATATCTCGTTGATACTTTCAGAGAAACCCATGTTGAGCATCTCGTCAGCCTCATCAAGCACAATCTTACGAACATTCTCCAACTTGGCATAGCCACGGTTCTTCAGGTCGATAAGACGACCAGGAGTAGCCACGATGATCTGAGCACCATGCTTGAGTTCATGACGCTGGTTCTCTATGGATGTACCACCATAAACAGCACTGATGTGCAATCCCTTGGTGAACTTTGCGAAATCCTTCATATCATCTGCAATCTGCAGACAAAGCTCACGTGTTGGAGCCACAACAACAGCCTGTGTGGCACGACTTGATGTATCAATACTCTGGATGAGTGGAATACCGAATGCAGCGGTTTTACCAGTACCTGTCTGAGCAAGTGCAATGAGATCTGAGTTCTCTCTCTCTAAAAGGAACGGTATTGTCTTCTCCTGCACAGGCATTGGCTGTGCGAAACCAAGTTCCTCAATGGCGCGACGTATTTCCTCACGAACGCCAAGTTCTTCGAATGTCTTCAATTAAATGATGATTTTTTTGATTGATAATAATGATGATTCGAAATTTCGAGATTAATCTAATTATCGAGACTTCGAGTTTCCGATTTTTCGGATTATCGAGATTTCGAATATCGGGTGCACGAGCGCGCACGTCTCTGATTTCCGAGTGCAAAGTTAATAAAAATAGGTGGAAAAATTTGTCAAATTCGGAATTTTTGCATACTTTTGCATCAATAATTCCATTATATGGATGGCAAAGCCCATATTTTTCAATGAATTACAACACACATACTCTAAATAACGGACTCAGAATAATCCACCTTCCCGCTCAAGGGGAGGTGGTTTATTGCGGTTATGCCATAGGCGCAGGAACAAGTGATGAGCTTCCTGGAGAGGAAGGCTTGGCCCATTTCTGCGAGCACATGACCTTCAAGGGTTCCGAGAAATACTCATCCCTTCAAGTCATCAACACGCTGGAACGTGTGGGTGGCGAACTCAATGCCTTCACGACAAAAGAAGACACCTTCTACTATTCAGCAATCCTTCGCCAGCACTTCGACAAGGCTATCAAGTTGCTTACGGATATCGTCTTCCACAGCACCTATCCACAGCATGAGATAGACAAGGAGATGGAAGTGGTATGCGATGAGATAGAAAGCTATCGCGATTCTCCTGCCGAACTCATCTATGACGAGTTCGAGAACCGTATCTTCAGCGACCACCCTCTCGGCCATAACGTACTTGGCGACAAGGATACCGTCAGGGGTTTCAAATCAGAGGATTGCAAGCGCTTCACACAAAGACTCTATCGTCCTAACAATGCAGTTTTTTATGTCAATGGCGATATTGACTTCAAGCAGTTGGTAAAGAAGCTTGAGGCACTTTCCAACAGCAAGGAAACAAGCGAGATAACACGTTGCGACAAGAGCTTTGAAGGCATAAAGGATTCTCTCAAAGGCAAGAGGGAAAATGATGACGAGCAGCAGACGCATCAGGCTCATGTAATGATCGGTACCGCCTTTGGCAAAGACCTTGAGAAATGGCGCATTCCATTGTATCTCACGAACAACATCCTGGGAGGCCCAAGCATGAACTCACGCCTCAACCTTTCACTACGTGAAAAGAGAGGCCTTGTCTATACCGTAGAAAGCGTGATGACCACCTACAAGGAATCTGTACTCTGGACGGTATATTTCGGTTGTGACCCACACGATGTGAACCGCTGTCTGAGATTAGTAAAAGGGCAGTTGGCAAAGCTCAAGAGCGCCCCACTCTCCCCTACCGCACTCGCTAATGCGAAGAAGCAGATCAAGGGGCAGATAGCGCTGGCATCCGAGAACCGCGAGAACTATGCCATTTCTATGGCAAAGCAGTATCTGCACAAAAACACGCTCAAGGACAACGATAAGCTCTTCAAGCAGATAGATGCCGTCACGACAGAGGAAATCTACGCATTGGCAAACGACATCCTCAATGAGGAACGCCTGTTCACACTTGTTTTTTGCTAAAAAACAGACTTTTTGGAAAATGTTGCTAAATAATTGAAGTAAAAAAATGTTTTTCGGAAAATATTTGCTAAATTTGCATCCCAAATGGCAGTAATTACAGAACATACTTTAGATATCGAAAAGGTGCTTGCCTCAAAAATAGGCGACAAAATGAAGTTCATTCCAAAATTCCTTGTGAATTGGCTCAGCAGAACAATACATCAGGATCAGTTGAATGATATCATCTGGACCTACAGAGACCGCACCGGTTCGCACTGGCTGGAAGGCTGTCTGGAATATCTGGATGTAAAGCTAAAGATTGAAGGGCTTGAGAATCTACCCGCAAAGGATGATCCAAAACGCTATACATTTGCAAGCAACCACCCGTTAGGAGGTGTTGACGGCATAGCGCTGGGAATGATACTCGGAAAGCAATACGATGACAACATCCGACTTATCGTCAATGACATTCTCATGCACCTACCGGGGCTCGCTCCCCTTTGCGTACCCGTAAACACTACTACAAAAAAAGAAAGAGGATTCACCTCAGTAGTGGAAAACGGATTTTCAAGCGATAAGCACATCATGATATTCCCAGCAGGTTTATGTTCACGCAAGATCGATGGCAAGATACAAGACCTTGAATGGAAAAAGACATTCATATCCAAGAGTGTCGAAAACCAGCGAGATATCATTCCTATCCATTTCGAAGGTCAGAACTCGAATAAATTCTATCGCATAGCAAACATCTGCAAAGCCCTCAAACTCAAGCTAAATATAGCAATGCTCTACCTCCCAGACGAAGTATTCAAGAGCCAGCATAAGACATTTACCATAAAGATTGGCAAGCCAATTCCATGGCAGACTTTCGACAAAAGCATGAAGCATAGGGAGTGGGCACAATGGGTAAGGAAGCAGGTATATGAACTATAAAGTTCATAATGCCCTAAAACCTAAACACTGAAAAAGAATACGACAAACAATGAAGGAAGAAGAAATAATCCAACCGATACCTAAAGAGGTTCTTCTCAGCGAGCTGACTCCTGAGAAGCAGCTTCGCATGACCAACAAGAGCAACAACGAGATCTACATCGTTACAGCTCACGACTCCCCTAATGTTATGCAAGAGATAGGCCGTCTCAGAGAGATTGCCTTCCGTACTGCTGGTGGTGGTACCGGCAAGAGCGTTGACATTGACGAGTTCGACACTTGCGAGAACTGCTATAAGCAGCTTATCGTATGGAATCCGGATGAGCAGGAAATCATCGGTGGCTACAGATACCTTATGGGTGACGAATGGGAATATGACGAGAAAGGTCAGCCTATACTCGCCACAAGCCACATGTTCCATTTCTCTGAGAAATTCATCAAGGAATATGCTCATCAGACCATAGAGCTCGGTCGTTCATGGGTTACCGTAGAATACCAAAGTTCAAAGATGGGTGCTAAGAGCCTTTTCGCGCTCGATAACCTTTGGGATGGTCTTGGTGCACTTACCGTCATCAATCCAAACATGAAGTACTACTTCGGTAAGATGACTATGTATCCAAGCTATATTCGTGTTGGTCGTGACCTCATCCTTTACTTCCTCAAGAAGCATTTTGATGATAAGGAAGGTCTTATCACCCCTATCAAGCCTCTTCAGCTCGAGACACCGATCGAGGAGCTTTCACAGGTGTTCTGCGGACGTGACTTCAAGGAAGACTACCGCATTCTTAATGGCGGTATTCGTGCTCTCGGCTTCAACATCCCACCATTGGTTAATGCCTACATGAACCTCAGCCCTACTATGAAGCTCTTCGGAACTGCCATCAACTACGGCTTCGGAGATGTAGAGGAAACCGGTATTCTTATTGCCGTGGATGAGATTCTCGAAAGCAAGCGTGTTCGCCACATCGAGTCTTTCGTCAAGGAACATCCAGAAGCGATGTGGATAACAAGTGGAGCAAGCAAGGTGGTCTATAAGGACAAGACCTGCTAATGTTATTGTTACGCAAGACTTTCCTGAGTCTTACCAAAAACCGAAAAATAGAACAATAATGCCTTTGTGAAGCCCTAAAAACCCCAAAAAACATCCTATTCTTAGGTAAGAGTTACATAAGACTCACATAAGAGTCACATAGGAACTACATAGGAGGCAGGACTTTAGTACGGGAAAATAGAACAATTTCTTATAGTAAATGGCACTTTAGAAAAATAATATCCATTAGCATTAGTATGGGGAAATATCTATATTTCATTGTAATAGTAACATTACTACTTTCATGCAAATACTCTAAAGTGAATACATACTATTGCAAAGATTGCGATATTCATTTTTCTATAGAAGAAAAAGGTCAAGAAGATGTACTTATAGTCGAAAATTACGATTCAATCTTTTTTAGACCAGCACATGGAAACTATCTGGGAATATGCTTTTACATAACAGACAGTTTAAAAAACATATATATAGGACAGAATTTTCATGTATCCCACTATTCCGAAAAAAACTATAAAATAAAATTCATAGCAAAAGATCACGAAGGATTAGACGTTGACTATCCTCCTTTAGGGAAAAATTTCTGGGGATTTGAAGGCGGATGTGACCAAGGAAATTACACTTTTGGAGTATTCCATAATTCAAAATACATTTTACCTTCATTAGAACCTTTGGAATGGAATTGACATTTGTCGTATTTTCTAATTCTGCTTCCACAAACAAATGGCAGAAAAACAACTAATGTTTTTCAAAAGAACAGAAGTTAATTGAAAGTCTATCTGGTTACTTAATCTGCATAACGCATTCATTTCACTATGAACTCATAGACTTTACATACAACTAAATCCCACAATTATGAGGACAACAATAATATGAAGAAAAAACTTATATTATTTTTATTACTAACAATCTCAACCACAATTCACGCGAGAGTTATAGATGTAGACACATTAATCATTCGCTTTTTCACATGGGAGGTCGTTGATGTACCACATCTAATTACCTGCATAAATTATGAAACAGAAGTCCCTTATAAAGAATATGTAGTAACTGATACTTCAGCAATCAATACAATAAATGAAAAAATCAAAGATTTACATTCGACACAGGAGCAAGACTTTTGTGTCGCTTGTAAACTTTTATGCATCAAGAACGGAACAATTAGTGATATAATATGTTTAAACAAAGATTATATTATGATTGATAGCAAAGTGTTTTCTTGTGATAGATCAATTGTCAACATAATAGACACATTGATAAACAAAATACCACCGTCAAAAGAAAAATTTTCATATAAACCAGAAAAATTCGGAGCAGAATATTGCAAAGGTAAAGAAGAACTTAATAAGTTATTATCCTCATATTACAACAAGATTAAAAAAGAATACAAAATAAAGGGAATTACAAAATTCGAGATATTATGCAAAGCGAACAAAAAAGGATATACGAAGACTGTCAAAGTTAAACTTTACAACAAGGACATAAGTTCCACAGACAAGCACAAGATTGAAAACAATATCACGGAATGGTTTAAACGTAAAATCAAATGGAAGAAGAACAATACAAGAATGAATGCAGACTGGATCAATATTTACTTTAAATCACCCGATGATTTGTAGATATCAAATTCACATCAATCAAATATTCTGGGATGCCACAATGGAATCTTTCACTTTCTTTACAAGAATAACAAATGTCGTTTGGGTTGCCGTCATATCGTGCATTTTTCTCGTTGTATTCCTGTTTTTCAACAGAATGGTTTTGGCCAGAGATGCATGGCTCAAGTCATATAGGCAATGGTCTATACCTACTTGAAAGGGACGGAGGGCCAATTATTGTCAAAGGGACAAACATACATGGTGAAACATGTTATGGAGGAGATTACATAATCCCCACTTACGACTGCAGCTACGATAGCACAGGAAAACGGAATGAATACGTTTTAAAAGAAATGCATAATGACAAATGGATTCTTGTAAAAGATACTATTCTCACTCTCGCAGGAAACAAATACTATTTGATAGAAAAGAATTTTCCATCGGAATGTCGTGCGAATATTATCACAAAAGAATTTATCACATCCTTCCCTGACAGCATCTCATTTCTTGAATATGTCCACTCACACAATATTGATATAAATTGGCAATGAGTGACAAACAACTTTAGAAGGAATCCGGTGTTGATTACTTGAAAATCTCTCTCAAGATTTCAAGCGACTTGAGTTCCCTAAAACCTGGGATATGAAAACCATAGAACTGCATCATCACATCAATGATGCGGTTTCTTTCTGTCTGAGAAAGACGGAAGATGTGCATATTCTCAGGCGTCATGCGCATCAGATTGATGAAATTCTGGGCTTCTGACGGCTTGAGATAATCCTTATGCAATGGAGCTTCACCAACAAACTGACCCGCACGAAGGTCAAAGTAAGAATAGTCGGTGAATTCCTCAAGGTTAGGATAAAAGCCAAGAAAGCGCGATACCCTTATCATAAACATAAGGTGGAAATTGGCTGGAGCAGATGTGGACATATCATACCACTTGAGACTATTCTCCACAAAATCATAAAGGAGATAGTCTGATTGCTCAGCACGGGTGGAAAGTCCGAGGAACTCGGCAAGAAAGAAGGATACAGAAAGCTTCACTGGATCAAAAGGAATGCTGGAATACGGATCCACGATATGCGCCTCCTTTATTAATGGAAGATTATTGGCAGAACGACGCTCATAATCCACATCGAGAATGTTAAGCAACTGGAATATCTGGCGCTTGATCTTGCCCTTTCCCGACTTAGGCATTCGCCATACAACGCTCAATCTGCCGACCTCTCTGGTCAGCAAATCAATGATAAGGCTTTGATCGCCATATTTCACCGTTCGGAGCACTATACAACGCGTTTTCTCGAGCATATCAGGCACAAAAGTACGAAATTTCAGTAAATTACGAAAGATTTTTGCCAAAATATTTGGATAATACACAAAAAAATCTTACCTTTGCACCCGCAATTGACAAATATGCAGTTTGCATGATGCTAATTGTCGCCGACATGGTCCCTTCGTCTATCGGTTAGGACGAGAGATTTTCATTCTCTAAAGAGGAGTTCGACTCTCCTAGGGACTACAAACCAATCCGTCATCTCGTGTGATTTCGATAATATATGGTGGCGGTGGATTTCGCAAGAAGTCCGTTAGGGCAGCTTTGACAGGCGCAAGACCCATGACTGGTTATAATCAATTTCAATCAATCAAATTAAAGATTTAAAACAAAAATGGCAAATCACAAGTCATCTGTAAAGAGAATTCGTCAGACTAAGACTAAGACTCTTCACAACAAGTACTACGCTAAGACAATGCGTAACGCAGTTCGCAAGTTCCGCGCTTCAACTGACAAGGAAGAGTGCGTAAAGCAGCTCCCAGTTATCCAGAAGATGCTCGACAAGCTCGCTAAGCGTAACATCATCCACAAGAACAAGGCTGCAAACATCAAGTCAAGCCTCGCTCTTCACGTTAACAAGCTTGGTTAAAAAAGCACTTCCAGATAGCCCTTTAAAGAGGGCTTTCTTTATTTTTGTACATAACACAAGATTGTTTCCATAATAATTTTTGTTGGAGGCTGCAGCCCGTTGAGGGTCGCAGCCTCTTATGTTTTTAGGCATTTTTACAACAAATTCGCATTTCACACGTACACGCGCGCGAAATTTCCATGATTATTTTTGGAACTATCCGTTTTTTTTCGTACCTTTGCAAAGTAAAAACTGAAAAATCAAGAAATGGAAGAAATACAGAATCAGGAAAGTAACTACACCGGTAGTAGCATTCAGGTCCTTGAAGGACTTGAGGCTGTGCGCAAGCGCCCAGCGATGTACATCGGTGATATTTCAGAGAAGGGCCTCCACCACCTCGTAAACGAGACAGTTGACAACTCTATCGACGAGGCAATGGCAGGCTATTGTACCGACATCGAGGTTACAATCAACGAAGACAACTCTATCACCGTTCAGGACAACGGTCGTGGTATCCCAGTTGATGAGCACCCAAAGATGCACAAGTCTGCCCTCGAGGTTGTAATGACTGTGCTTCACGCAGGTGGTAAGTTCGATAAGGGTTCTTACAAGGTATCTGGCGGTCTTCACGGTGTAGGTGTAAGCTGTGTGAACGCACTTTCCACTCACATGCTCTCTCAGGTTTTCCGCGATGGCAAGATCTACCAGCAGGAATACGAGAAGGGAAAGCCTCTGTATGACGTTAAGGTAGTTGGTGAGACCGACAAGCGCGGTACACGCCAGCAGTTCTGGCCAGACGGCAGCATCTTCACCACAACAACATACAAGTACGAGATCATCGCAAGCCGTATGCGCGAGCTTGCATTCCTCAACGCCGGCATCAAGATCATCCTCACAGACCTTCGCCCAGAGAAGGATGAGAACGGCAATATCCCAGAGGACTGGAAGCCTAAGACTGAGACATTCCACGCTCAGGACGGTTTGAAGGAGTTCGTTCGCTACGTGGACCGTCACCGCACTCACCTCTTCGATGATGTCATCTATCTGAAGACTGAAAAGGCTGGTGTTCCAATCGAGGTTGCTATCATGTACAACACCGATTACTCAGAGAACATCCATTCTTACGTAAACAATATCAACACTATAGAGGGTGGTACTCACCTCCAGGGTTTCCGCACAGCGCTTACCCGTACTCTCAAGACTTATGCTGACAACGATCCTGCTCTTTCTAAGCAGATCGAGAAGGCTAAGATCGAGATTTCAGGTGAAGACTTCCGTGAAGGTATCACAGCCGTTATCTCTGTAAAGGTTGCAGAACCTCAGTTCGAGGGTCAGACAAAGACAAAGCTCGGTAACTCAGAGGTAGCAGGTGCTGTTCAGCAGGCAGTAGGCGAAGCTCTCGCTAACTACCTTGAGGAGCATCCAAACGAGGCAAAGAAGGTTTGTGAGAAGGTTATCCTCGCTGCTACAGCCCGTATCGCAGCCCGCAAGGCTCGTGAGAACGTACAGCGTAAGAACCCAATGACTGGTGGTGGTCTTCCTGGTAAGCTTGCCGATTGCTCATGCCGTGATCCAAAGCAGACAGAGATATTCCTCGTCGAGGGTGATTCGGCTGGTGGTTCTGCAAAGCAGGGACGTGACCGTAACACTCAGGCTATCCTTCCACTCCGCGGTAAGATCCTTAACGTTGAGAAGGTACAGTGGCACAAGGTATTCGAGTCAGAGTCAGTAAACATCATCCTTCAGGCTATCGGTGTACGTTTCGGCATCGACGGTTCTGACACCAAGGAGGCAAACATTGAGAAGCTTCGTTACGACAAGATCATCATCATGACCGATGCCGACGTCGATGGCTCTCACATCGACACTCTGATCATGACACTCTTCTTCCGCTTCATGCCACAGGTGATTCAGGAGGGACACCTCTACATCGCTACTCCACCTCTCTACCAGTGCTCTTACAAGAACACAAAGGAGTATTGCTACACAGAAGAAGATCGTCTCCGCTTCATCGACACATACTGTCAGGGAAATGCTGATGACACAAAGCTTCACACTCAGCGATACAAAGGTCTTGGTGAGATGAACCCAGAGCAGCTTTGGGACACCACAATGAATCCTGAGACACGCCTCTTGAAGCAGGTTACAATCCAGAATGCAGCAGAGGCAGATGAGATATTCTCAATGCTGATGGGCGATGACGTTGAGCCTCGCCGTCAGTTCATCGAAGATAACGCAACATACGCTAATATCGACGCATAATAAAGAATGCATATCAAAAGGTATATATTGTTCCTGTCTATAGTGCTTGTAATGATTTCATCTGCAAGGACATGGGCAGGAACATACCTTTACCACCCTTCGGCATTCCCTAATGAGCAAGTCTGGTTCCAGTGCCCATTCAAGAGCACGGACACAAACGGAAAGATCTATCTGCGCCTCTCAACAACCGGCTATGTACTTCCATACATCAACGGAAGAATAGCCACAAAGGCTTCTATATGGCCTTCAAGACCTTTGAATAGAGAAGGTGTAGCAGAGGATTGGATTGACGTCACAAGATTCGTGAAAAAGGGTGATAACGTGATTGCACTCTGGTACTCACCTATAGCAGGAGCTGCATTTGTACCAAATGGTATGGTTTCTGTAGATATAATCGTCAGATATAGCGGCAGGGAGAAGGTCATCTGCAACAGCAAGTCAAAGTGGATGTGCCATCTTGCTCCTGCATTCACAAAATATAATGGTGAGGACTTTGATGCAACTTACCCATACAATGCCACTTGGAAAACAAAGACAAACTTCGGTATCGACTGGATTCCTGCAGCTGTCGTAACAGCAACAAACAACTATCCCGTTATACCAAACAAGGCATTAAAACCATACAAAACGGTTGTACCTGTAAAACAAGAGATAAATGATTCTATTGCAACATTTTACTTGCCAGAAACCGTAAGCGGACAATTACGAATTACACTTAGAGGCACCCGAAAAGGTGAAGTCCTTGCAATTAATGGCATGAAGTACAAATGTCGTGGAGGTAGTGATGAACAATTCTTTACACGCTTCTCTACCGTTACAGCAAAGAAAATTAGAATTTCCCCAGAAGGCGGCCAGAAGATGCCGACTTCCATGAATATAGAACTAATACAATTAACTGAAAAATAATACCAATATGAACAAAATCGAAACAGTAAGCCTCGATCGTCTAAGAGAAAAACATGAGATCCCCAGCATCGGCGACGATCTGCTCTTCTTTGAAGATATACAGATGATTCCGCAGTTGGATGAGCCAAGACGCATGAACTGCATCATAATAGGCATATGCACAGAGGGAGAAGGAGGCTACACCCTCAATGAGAACAGATTTTCCATTAAACCCGGAGATGCACTTATTCTAACCGAAGGACAGATTGTAAACGAGATATGGATGAGTGATAACACCAAGGGATATGCCATGCTCATCTCAAGAAACTATATCGATGAGGTGTTCAAGGAGCTTCGTGACATGAGCAGCCTTTTCCTCCTTGCTCGTGAACATCCTATTTTCCCTCTCAATAGCATAGAGATTGCCAAACTGAAGCAGTATCTTGACATTATAAGGGAACGCCTAAAAAACGAGGATTACCGCTTCAGAAAAGAGGTTGTAAGACTTCTTCTCGTAACAATGATTTACGACATAGGCAGTGCCATTATGCGCGTAATGAATAATAGTGGCCATGAAGGCAATACAAATTCAAAAGCGAAGAGATGCTTTGTTCAGTTTATCCAACTTGTAGAGCAGCACTATAAAAAAGAGCGAAGGGTCAGCTGGTACGCTAACCAGATGGGCCTTACACCTAAGTACCTCTCTGAGATTATCAGTTCAACAAGCAAGCGCACTCCAAACGACTGGATTGACAAGTATGTCACAACAGAAATCCGCAATCAGCTTAGTAATACCAATAAGAAGATTAGCGAGATAGCTGAGGATCTCCACTTCCCAAGTCAGTCATTCCTCGGCAAGTACTTCCGCGAGAATGTCGGCATGAGCCCTTCTGAATATCGCAAGAAAAAATAAAGTAAAAAGTAAGAAATAAAAAGTAAAAAGTATGATTACACTTTATCCTTATCGGCATGACACGGCCTTAGGATACTCAAGTGTAATCATACTTTTTACTTATTCCTTTTTAATTCTTACCTTTTAATCTGCTCCTCAAACTGCTCTGCACAATCAGAGAGCCATCCATACCATTCCTCACCGAAACGACGAATCAATGGCTCCTTGAGGAATTTCCAGACAGGAAACTTCAACTCCTTACCCTTTTCACGTGCACACTTGCACACGCTCCATTGGTTGTAGTTAAGGCCTACAAGTCCGTTGCTGAGATTTGCCACACGGATAGGATAAAGCGCACAACTGATTGGCTTACACCAATTCGTCTTCCCTGCCCTGAATGCCTTCTCCGTTGCACACAAACAGCAGTTCTTTACTACGCAAGGCTTTTCCTTAGTACCAATGTCAAGATCATCATAGTAGGTGAAGACACAATCCTTACCCCCTACAATACTTGTCACAAGATCTCCTTCTTCATCAGTATAGGCTACACCTTGTTTATCTATTACTGCCTGAGCTTGTGCACTAAGATCCGGCCACACCACCTCAAGGATATTCTCCAGTTCTGCAACCTCTTCAATCGTAACGGGAGCACCTGCATCACCTTCGATACAGCACTCGCCCTTGCACTTCTCAAGGTCACAACAAAAGTATTCCGTAAATACGTCAGGCGACACAATTACATCGCCTACCTGAACCATTGGTAACATAATAAATATTTATTAAGAGAAGAGTGAAAAGTGAAGAGTGAAGAATTTAAATTAGTAATTCTCGTTTAAGATGAAAAATAATGAATTCAATGTAACTTAAATTCTTCACTTTTCACTCTTAACTCTTCACTAAAGACTACCAAGCTATTGGCTTCTTGCCACATTGCTCAAGATAAGCATTACACTGCGAGAAATGATGATTGCCGAACCATCCTCCCCTATTTGCTGATAGTGGCGATGGATGAACAGATTCAAGAATAAGGTGTTTCTGCTTGTCTATAAGCACTTTCTTGCTTCGGGCATATCCACCCCAAAGAATGAAGACAACGTGCTCCTGAGTGTCGGAAATAGCCTTAATGACAGCATCCGTGAAAGTTTCCCATCCATGCTTCTGATGAGAGCCCGCCATGTGCTCACGAACCGTCAGGGTTGCGTTGAGAAGGAGAACACCTTGCTCTGCCCATCTGCGAAGCGAACCATTGTACATCCTCTGTCCTCTTTGCGCAGCAACCTCAGAAAGCTCAGGAACACTACCTACATCACTCTTCACCTCCTTGAAGATATTGACAAGAGAAGGAGGCAACGGAATACCATCCTTGACAGAGAAACACAATCCCTCTGCCTGTCCTGGTTCATGATAAGGATCCTGACCGAGGATGACCACCTTAACATTTTCCAGAGAACAAAGCTGAAAGGCATTGAAAATCTCATGTCCAGGAGGATAGCATGTAAAAGAGGAATACTCTGCCTTAACAAACTGAGTGAGCTTGACAAAGTACTCCTTGTCAAACTCACTCTGTAATATTTCTTTCCAAGAATCCGCTATTTTAACTTCCATAAGCGAGATTTGAAAACGAAAAATGTGGTTTATTAATCAACAATAAGGTTCTCACCAGTCATGTCTGCTGGCTTCTCCAATCCCATGATGTGGAGGATAGAAGGAGCAACGTCAGCAAGACGACCATCCTTAACAGTAGCTGAGTTGTTGTCAGTTACATAGATGAATGGAACTGGGTTGAGAGAGTGTGCTGTGTTAGGAGTACCATCCTCGTTGATAGCGTTATCAGCATTACCGTGGTCAGCGATGATGATAGCCTCATAACCAGTCTCCTTAGCAGCCTCGATAACCTCGCGAACGCAGTTGTCAACAGCATGAACAGCCTTAGCGATAGCGTTGTAGATACCAGTGTGGCCCACCATGTCACCGTTAGCGAAGTTAACAACGATGAAGTCATACTCATCCTTCTTGATGCTTGCAACGAGCTTATCCTTAACCTCGTAAGCTGACATCTCAGGCTTGAGGTCGTATGTAGCAACCTTTGGAGAAGCAACAAGTACACGATCCTCACCCTCGTATGGAGCCTCACGACCACCATTGAAGAAGAATGTAACGTGTGCATACTTCTCAGTCTCAGCTGTGTGGAGCTGCTTCTTACCCTGCTGTGAGAGATACTCACCAAGAGTGTTAGTAACGTTCTCCTTAGGGAAGAGGATGCTTACGCCCTTGAAGTTAGCATCGTATGGAGTCATACAGTAGTACTTGAGACCTGGGATAGTCTTCATATCCTCGATGTTCTCCTGTGTGAGAACCTGAGTGAGCTCCTTAGCACGGTCGTTACGGAAGTTGATGAAGATAACAACGTCACCCTCCTCGATATTACCGTTTACGTTAGCGTTGCTGATAGCCTTGATGAACTCGTCAGTTACGCCCTCGTCATAGCTCTCCTGCATAGCCTGAACCATGTCAGAAGCCTTCTTGCCTGTACCGCAAACGAGAAGGTCATAAGCCTCCTTCACGCGCTCCCAACGCTTGTCACGGTCCATTGCATAGAAACGACCGATGATGCTTGCGATAGCTGCGTCATTTGCCTTACAAACCTCTGAGAGCTGCTCGATGAAGCCCTTACCAGAGCGTGGGTCTGTGTCACGACCATCCATGAAGCAGTGAACGAAAGTCTGATCCTTGAGACCATACTCCTTACCTACCTCGATGAGCTTGAAGAGGTGATCGAGTGAAGAGTGAACACCACCGTTAGATGTAAGACCCATGAGGTGGAGCTTCTTGCCATTCTCCTTAGCGTATGTATAAGCCTCTACTACCTGAGGATTCTGAGCGATAGAGCCATCCTTACAAGCGCGGTTGATCTTTACGAGGTCCTGATAAACCACACGACCAGCACCGATATTGAGGTGACCTACCTCTGAGTTACCCATCTGACCGTCAGGAAGACCTACATCCTCACCTGAAGCCTGGAGCTGTGATACACTGCTAACTGCCTGGAGGTAATCCAGATAAGGAGTTGGGGTGTTGTAGATAACGTCACCCTTACCATGCTTGCCGATTCCCCATCCGTCGAGAATCATCAAAAGAGCTTTCTTTGCCATAATGTTTGTTTAGTATATTGAGTTTACTGTTTACAATACTTTTCGGGGCACAAAATTACGAAATTTTTATGACATTAACAAACTTCCCGCCTTATTTCTTGCACTTACATAGTAAGTGTGCGCAAAATTATAAACTCGTCTTTGCAATTCTCACATAAAACATCCGATAATTTCAATGCGCTGTGATGTGCTGGCTCTCATCAATCAGGCAACCAAAGAATCCATCAAAGTGTCTTCACAAGAAAATAAAAAAAACACACAAACTCGTCAACCCATCATATTCAGCGCTATAACTTACTGACGGACAATTTATTACAACAACCTTTTAGACACTTAAACCCGTCATAACCCATCATAAACCCATCATAAAATTTATCGCAAATTGCTGAATATCAACACAATACAGCGGTGAATATGATGGGTTTATGACGGGTTATGACGGGTTGGGTACTCTAAAATAACGCTGTATTTACCTGAAATATAATGAGTTACAGCGCTGAACATGATGGGTTGACGGGTTTGTTCAAAAATCTTTTTTTTCAGGAATAATTCCCATCAACATTTAGTATGACACTTTTTCAGTTATAAATTGGCATAACTCATCCTTCGTTCTTCCTTCGCTATGCCTCCGTTGTGACTCCGTTCTAAGTCCGTTTCTACTCCTATGTAAGTCCCATCTATAGAAGGGAGAAAAATGGGAACCACATGGGAATCATAAGGGAACCATATGGGAGTTAGAGGGTGACTGACATTTGTGGCAGTGTGTTGAAAAAGAATACCACACTAATGATTATTCTGAGGAAGGTTGCTTTTTTGGCATAGCTTTTGATTGTAATTTTGTGACTTATTTTTAATCACTAAACAATTAAATTTTATAATTATCATGATGGAACAAAATCCTTTTGTTCAGGGCGAAATCCGCTCTGAAATGTCTTCAACCGCCTCTAATAATAATGAGGCAATGGTTACTACTAAAACTCTTACTGCTGAAAACATCACAGAGAATGAAGTCAAGGAAACTATTGATGATACACAGCTCGCTATTGAGTATCATCTCGAGCAACATTACCATTTCCGCCGCAATGTACTCAGTGGCATGGTTGAGTACAAGAAAATCGAGGAAACTGACGATAAATACGTTCGTCTTACATCTGAGGCCGTAAACACCATCTTTATCAAGGCAAAGCGTGATATGCCTGATGATACCAGCCTTAAGGGTGACATCAAGGCGTATGTGGAGTCAGATATTCCACCTATCTATAATCCTATAGAGTCATGGCTCGACAGTCTGCCTCAATGGGATGGTAATGATCGCGTTATAGGCTTCATCAAGCGTATTCCTGGTGTAACAGATGAGCAGATTGAGCTGATGAAAATCTGGCTTCGCTCTGTCGTTGCTCATTGGCTCGCTATCGACCTTGAGCATGGCAATGAGACAGTTCCACTACTCATAGGTGCACAAGGTTGTGGTAAGAGTACTTTCTGCGTGCGTTTCCTACCACCACATCTCCGTCAGTACTATCTCGACCACTTCAATCTTGGCAATAAGTTTGATAAGGAGATGGCACTCAGCGGCTGTCTTCTCATCTGCCTCGATGAGATTGACCAGTATAAGTCATCTCAGATGGCACAACTGAAGCAAGCACTCTCAAAGGTGAAGGTCAACGGTCGCAGAATCTATGGCAGAACCATTGATGAGCGTCATCGCTATGCATCATTCATTGCCACAACAAACAATCATCATCCTCTTATGGATAAGACAGGCTCTCGTCGCTACCTCACTATCGAGATTCCAAATGGTGAGATGGTAGATAATGTGAGTGAGATAGAGTACAGCCAGCTCTATGCCCAACTGCTTCATGAGGTTCGTGATGAGAAGATGCGTTATTGGTACACTAACGAGGAGACAAATCGCATTCAGGAACTCAATGCTCCTTACGAGCAGACACTCGACCTTGAACAGATGATTGACACTTACTTCCGTAAGCCAAATCGCAATGAGAAGGCAGTATCTCTCACCTCACTTGACATCCGAAAGATACTGAAGGAAGAATATCCTGACGTGTCTGATAGCCACTTCAGCTCCGTCAAGATAGGTTTGGCACTCAAGGAAATGAAGGTGAAAAAGGTGAAGTCATACCGAGGTGTGAGCTACTCACTTGTGAGAGTGGCGGCGTAGAAAAAGAAGCCTCTCCCCCCGCCCTTTCCCGTAGAGAGGGAAGTCGGAGATTGAGTATCTCCGAGTATGTGCCAGCCGGTACGCTGAAGAGGTATCATGCAAGAAAAACAACATGAGCGATGAATAACTTAATATTCACCGCTCATTTTTTGTATGTAGATGTTTTGTTTTTTCGAGATTTCGATTGTTCGAGTTCTCATGATTTGCCCCTCGCCGACTACCGGCTGACACATACTCGAAGATACTCAATCTTCGACTTCCCTCGGGAGGGGTTAGGGGTGGGGCTCTTTACTCTGCTGCCAACTCCTTCGCCTTCTCAAGGGCGAGGTCGATGTGCGAGCAGATATGGTCTTCACCGATGATGTCGTAGAAGTGTGCCTTCTCGAGCACGGCATGTACCTTCGGATTAACACCAGAGAGAACTACATCGATGTTCTGGTTCTTTGATGTGATACAGAGGTTGGTGAGGTTGTGGATACCTGTAGAATCGATGAATGGTACGCGACGCATACGGATGATACGTACCTTTGGAAGGTCGCGCATTGATGACATCAGCTCCTCTGCCTTGTTACCTGCACCGAAGAAGTATGGACCGTTGATCTCATATACCTCAATGCCTGCTGGTACCTCAAGATGCTCATCCTGATTAGACTGAAGGTCTGACTCTGCCTCAACGTCGATATCATTGACGAGCTTAACCTCTGATGTCTCAGCCATACGGCGCATGAAGAGCAAGCAGGCAATAACGATGCCTACCTCGATAGCGATGGTGAGGTCGAAGATGATGGTGAGGAAGAAGGTAACGAGCAATACTGTTACATCTGACTTCGGATTGCGGAGAATGCCGAGGAATGATGGGATACCGCACATGTTATAGCTCACTACTACCAGGACACCTGCAAGACAAGCCATTGGGATGTACTGTGCGAGTGGCATGAGGAAGAGGAAGATGAGCAAGAGTACTGCTGCGTGGATGATACCTGCTACTGGAGTCTTACCACCATTGTTGATGTTGGT
The DNA here is from genome assembly GCA_002317355.1 of Prevotellaceae bacterium UBA1710. GTDB lineage: Bacteria > Bacteroidota > Bacteroidia > Bacteroidales > Bacteroidaceae > Prevotella. The sequence continues at coordinate 46,787 of DCJC01000034.1, forward strand.
CATTGTACGGGCAATAGCACCTGTTGCAGGGATACCACCGAAGAGTGGAGTCACAAGGTTTGCGATACCTTGACCGATAAGCTCGTTGTTTGAGTTGTGGCGGTCGCCTATCACACCATCAGCAACGGTAGCAGAGAGGAGTGACTCGATAGCACCGAGGATAGCGATGGTGAGGGCTGGAGAAACGAGTTCCTTGAGCACAGGCCATGAGAGGTCTGGCACCTGAATGCCAGGGAGAGTAGCAGAGATAGTGAAGCGGTCGCCGATAGTCTCAATGCTATCAACGCCAGCATACTGCTTGAGAGCAACAACCAATACGGTTGTGAGGATGATGGCAACGAGAGATCCCGGTATCTTCTTGTTGATCTTTGGAGTACCCACGATGATGAGGATACTGAGCAAGCCAACAGCGAGTGACCATATGTCGAGAGTAGAGAAATTCTCTATGTAGCATCCCCATTTCTCGATGAAATCGCTTGGAACCTTGTCGATCTGCAATCCGAAGAGATCCTTGATCTGAGTGGTGAAGATAGTGATAGCGATACCAGAGGTGAAGCCGACCACGATAGGGTAAGGAATGTACTTGATAATGGTTCCGAGGCGGAGCACACCAAGAAGGACGAGGAACACACCAGCCATGAGAGTGGCAATGGTAAGTCCGCCCATTCCGTATTTAGCGATGATTCCGTAGATGATGACGATGAAAGCACCAGTAGGGCCACCAATCTGCACCTTTGAACCACCAAAGACACTAACTAAAAGACCTGCAACGATAGCGGTGATGATACCTGTTTCTGGAGACACACCAGAAGCAATACCAAAGGCAATGGCGAGTGGAAGGGCTACAATACCCACGATGATACCAGCCATTAAGTCTGCCATGAATGTCTTCTTATCGTAGTTGCGAAGACAGCTAACTAATTTTGGTTTGTACATAGAAAAATTAGTACTAAATATTTTACCTTTAAGATTTTATTATCCTGAATGTTATAACTTCGATTCCGATTTTCGGCTGCAAAGGTAGATATAAATTATGAATTGAGCAACTTTTTAAAAGAAAAAGACTAAAAAGCACGTGCGTTTTTTGATACAGATTAAACAAAACAACAAAAAAGAAGCCCACACAACATTCCCCCTGCCCCCCTCCAGGGGGAGTAGATAGTATTTCTCGCGGAGGGGAAAAGGCCTTTTATTAGAAGAGTGTAACTACCCCCTCCCCTCGGGGAGGGTTGGGGAGGGGGGCTGTTCTTATTTCTTATAAAGAATTGGCAAAGCGTAGTACAAGTACTCGTTGATGTGTCCATAGAAGTGCTCACCATCCTTCTTCATAGAGAAGTGGAGGTTAGCATCTGGAGTGGCATAGCGGAAGAGAGGAGCATAGTTGTGGAGAGCCTCAACAGTTGCCTTCTCAGGATTTCCTGCGATGTCCTTTGTTCCTGTATAGCCATACACCTCGAAGTCGTTAGCGAATGGAGTCTTCTCGAGCATTGAGTTCATCCACTCAGCAGCAAACTTTGCATCCTGCTTCTCACCCTTCTCGTTGTATGCCCAGATGTCACCGCTGAGAGGGATGAAACGCTTAACGGCATTCACACCATAGGCAAGCTGATACCATGTAGAGAGGGCACCCATAGAGAAACCGCCGTATGTGCGGTGATCGCGTGACTTGGTGATAGCTACGCTGTCAGTTCCCTCAAGGTATGTGTTATACTTCTTCTCAACGGTTGGGATGAGGTCATTCTGAAGCTCGATGTGGAAGTCACGGGTACGTGCAATAGCATCATTCATTGCATTCTGACCGATGTTCTCGTCATCATCATAGAAGGTTGGGCAAACCACGATGATTGGGCGCATCTTACCCTCTGCAATGAGGTTGTCGAGGATATTACGGAGAGGGAGCCAGTCTTGTGGAGGAGTGAGGAAAGATGTTGTCTTGTCGCCACCACCATGCATGAGGTAGAGCACATCGTACTTTGTCTTCTTATCCTTTGCATTATAGCCGTAAGGAGTATATACGCGAGCATGCTTCTTGATGGTTCTGCCATCAGTAGTGTGAGCAGTGTATTTGAACTCCTCAATCTTACCCTGCTTAGCATTAGCCTTACGAACCTCATCAGGGATAGGCTTGATGTCACCGATGGTGCTCTCGAAGTTGAAGGCATCGCGCACCTTCCACACCTTCAGGGCAATACCATCAGCCATGAAACCAGAAGGCTTACATACATAGATGCCATCATTGATCCAGGCATACTTACTGTCGAGAGGAGCCTCGAACTTTGGAGAGCAATAGAAATAGTTGCCCTTGATGATACCATTGTTGCGAACATGTATGCTCACGCCATCCTCAGTACGGATGCAGTAGATAGCCTCAAGGTCGGTACGGTTCTTGCCCTGCAACTGGTAGTCAGCACCACCAGGGAGCACCTCACCCTTAACCTTTGGTCCTTCGAAGGTACCACCAGTGATAGGAATCACGAAGCGAGTTCCGTGAGCATTCTCACCACAACTAAACGCTTGACCAAGCTTCACCTTAAGTTCAAGCACGAATTCCAGTTCAGGATCTGCAGCCTGTGCCATTGATGACAGCACTACTGCGAATACAGCCACCGCTGTAGAAAACAATCTTTTTAGCATTTTAAGTTTTAATTATTGGCCCCCTCCCCAACCCTCCCCGAGGGGAGGGAGTTGGTACGCTATAGGGGGTACACCACATTATTTATTAGTTATTTTATTTTTCGATATTTCGACCTATCGATAATTCGAAGTTTCGAATATTCGAGAATTCGGTTTTTCGAGGACTCGAGTTCTCATGATTTACCCCCCACCGCGCACCAGCTGGCACATACTCGGAGATACTCAATCTCCGACTTCCCTCTCTACGGGAGAGGGCGGGGGGAGAGGCCCTTACTTCCCTGAGATCTCCTTCACCAATCGATCTGCCTTGCCCCACTTATCCATCAGATAGACAACATAGCGGATATCAACACCGATGCAACGAGCAAGCTTTGTGTCGAAGAAGATATCACCAGAGAGAGAATCCCAGTTGCCATCGAAAGCAAGTCCGATAAGCTCACCCTTGCCATTGAACATAGGGCTACCAGAGTTACCGCCAGTAATATCATTATTAGTAAGGAAGCAGAGCTGAAGCTTACCAGTTGTCTTATCAGTATAACGACCGAAGTCCTTGACAGAGAGAAGATCCTTCATGATAGGCTCAGCAAAGTACTCTACATTGTACTTTCCCTGATCAGCAGTAGCCTCATCGCCCTGCTTCATCTTAGCCAACATACTCTCAGCTGTGGTGTAGTAGCCAGAATCATAGCCACCGATGCTGTAACCACCAATCTGACCATAAGAGAGACGCATGGTGAAGTTGGCATCAGAATAGTGAGGCATATCCTCTTCCATACGTACCTTGGCAGCACAGAGGTAGCGCTCCTGAAGCTCTATCTTCTCTGTGATAGAAGTATATTGCTCGCGGATATTGTTGATAAGCTGGATAAGATCGTAACCCATCTGCATGCCAAGATCCTTCTGCACACTCTTCTTGTTGAAGAAGATCTTGGTATCTGGCTTCATGATGAGTGACTTGCTGAAGAGATGGTCAACGTATGCCTGATAGTCGCCCTTGAACTTAGAGTCGATAGTGTAGTAGAAGTTAGGAATCCACTCCTGATCAACGCATGTGCGGTAGTTCTGAAGCAAAGTAACGAGAATCTCCTTCTCTGTTGCCTCATCCCATTCCTCACTATTATCAGCAAACTCAATATAACGCTTACTTGGATTATCCTTAGGTCCCTTAACCTCCTTACGGTTGATTCTCAGCGCTCTTGATGTAAGCTCAGAACCACGCTGGAAGGTCTCAAGATAGAAAGTGAGAGGCTTTGCAATGGCAGCACGCTTTGTGTAGAGGTCAACGAGTGAGAGGAAATCGAGCTTACCCTTGAGATAACCCGTTGAATCCTGATAAGCCTGAATCTTCTCCTCCATAGCCTCCTTCATACGAACAATACCGATACTATCGATACACTTGTTCATACCAATGGCATTCTTCCAGTAGTTAGAAGACTGGGCATACTTTGAGTCGTACTTGATACGTACAGCCTCATCAGCATCCATGTGACGACGCATTACCTCCTGACGAATACCACGCACCTTGATACGAGGCTCATGCTCACAGTCGCGCATCTCCTGAATACCAAAGCTTGAACGATAGCGCTCTGTGCTTCCTGGGTAACCCATTGTCATGGCGAAGTCGCCTTCCTTATATCCATCGAACGATACCTTTGCCCATGTCTTAGGATGCATAGGTACGTTCTTCTCGCTGTAAGGAGCAGGACCACCAGTCTCTGGATCTACGTAGATACGGAACACAGAGTAGTCACATGTCTGGCGAGGCCACATCCAGTTGTCGGTCTCACCACCAAACTTACCCATTGACTTTGGAATAGAGAACACAAGGCGCACATCCTGATAGTCGCGATATACTGAGAGGAAGTACTTGTTTCCCTCGAAGAAAGGCTTGATCTCTGCACGGAGAGTTGGATCCTCCTTCTTCACTACAAGATTCTCCACCTCCTCAAGTCCGTTGATCATCTGCTCCTGCTCATCAATAGAGAGAACGAAGAATCCGAGACTGTCAAGCACAGGAGTGATATCCTTCTGTGATACCATGAAACTAACGAACAGGTCCTCGTTTGGCAATTCTTCCTCGTATGACTTTGCACAGAAACCATTCAGCATATAGTCATGCTCTACGGTTGAGTGACTTCGAATAGCCTCAAAACCGCAATGGTGGTTAGTGAAGACAAGACCGTTAGGAGAAACTACTACACCAGAGCAGAAGCCACCGAAGTTGACTACTGAACGACAGATTGCATCAGAATCTGAATAAAGCTTGCTCTGAGGCAAGGCAAATCCCTCTGCCTGCATCTGCTTAAATGCTCCCTCAGGGAGATTGTAGAGTGTCCACATACCCTCATCAGCTGATGCTGTAAGGGATGAGAACAAAAGCATTAAACTGTAAAATAGCTTTTTCATCATTATATTAGTTTTTTATCGTTTTCTTATTTCGAGAGCCCAAACCATACCAGCATAGAGCATTATGAGCACGGTGTTGAGAGCCATTCGGAGGATATCATTCATGCCCTCTGTCACGAGATGCATCACAGCATAGAGAGCTCCTGTTACACATACATAGAGCGCAAGTCTTCCCAAGCCGTAGTTGATTGGGTATTTCTTCTGACCAATAACATAAGAGAGCACCATGGCAGTACCGTAACCCGCTACTCCACCCCATGCACAAGCCATATAGCTATATTCAGGAATGAAGAAATAGTTGATTGCCAAGAGAACGATACATCCGGCAGCAGAGAACCAAGCACCATAGATAGTCTTGTCGATGAGCTTATACCAGAACGATAGGTTGAAATACACACCCATCATTATCTCAGCAGCCATAACGATAGGCACTACCTGCATTCCTTCTCTATAGTCACCACCAAGTATCTTCTCGAGGATAGGCATATAGGCTATCACACAGAGGAATGCCAAGAGCGTGAAGATAAGGAAGTACTTCATTGCTGCTGCATAGTATTCCTTCTTATCACCATCCTTCGACTTTGCAAACACGATTGGCTCGTAGGCATAACGGAATGCCTGAGTTATCATAGCCATAATCATGGCAACCTTTACACAAGCTCCATAGATACCAAGCTGCACCTTACCCTCATGCGCATCAGGATAAACGAGTGGGAAGACTATCTTGTCTGCTGTCTGATTGAGAATTCCTGCTATACCCAATACAAGGATAGGCCATGAATACTTGAACATTCTGCGGAGAAGAGTGAAATCCACTATCTTGAATGGTATCCCTTTCTCCTTACAATACACTCGTGCAGCCACATGCTCGTGAGCAAACTCTGGTATGAAGAAGAAGGTTATAAAACCTGTGCAGACGAGATTGAACGCAAAGACATAGAACACATCATCTTTTCCAAGCCAGAGGTAATAGATGAGGTTCAGGCTTATGTTCAAGATGATAAACAGCAGTTTGAGCGAAGCAAACTTGATAGGCCTCTTCTTGTATCTGAGGTAAGAGAACGGTATTGCCTGGAACGCATCAAGAGCCACCACGCATGCAAGCATCAGTATGTAGTCCTTATGATCCACATAGCCAAGAGCCTCGCTTATCGGATTGATAAAGCCGAATGTCAAAGCAAGGAATGTAGCTGTGAGCGCACTCACCATGAAGACTGTGGTAGAGAACACGCAATGCGGATTCTCATCATCCTTGTTGGCAAAGCGGAAGAATGTTGTCTCCATTCCGAAAGTGAGTATCACGAGGATAAGCGCTACATAGGCATAGAGATTAGTCACTATACCATAGCCTCCACTTGCTGCTGAGATTACATGAGTGTAAAGTGGCACAAGCAGATAGTTGAGAAATCTGCCAACGATACTGCTCAAACCATATACCGCAGTATCCTTTAAGAGAGATTTTAAGTTTGCCATTTTTGTAATAGAGGCCTCTCCCCCCGCCCTCTCCCGTAGAGAGGGAGCCGGAAGGCGGTGGGCCTTACACCATTATTGTTATAGATCTTTTCTTTTTTTTCGAGGTTTCGAGTATTCGACAATTCGAGAAATCGATGATTCGACAATTCTGGAATTTCGATTTTTCGGGATCTCCCCACTATCCGAATGGGGCTCCCTCTCTACGGGAGAGGGCGGGGGGAGAGGCCGTTTTTCTATCCAAAGAACAGATAGCATATCGCTATTGCTGCGATAACGCCAGCGAGATCTGCCAATAATCCTGCAGCTACGGCATGACGAGTGTACTTGATGTTCACAGCACCGAAATATACTGCAAGAATGTAGAATGTGGTGTCGGTACTTCCCTGGAAGATACATGCCAATCTTCCTACGAAGCTATCAGCACCAAAGGTCTGCATCGTGTCAACCATCATTCCGCGAGCTCCTGAACCTGAGAGAGGCTTCATTATTGCCGTTGGGAGAGCATCTACGAATGCGGTATCTATTCCACAAGCACTAATGCACCATTTCACGCCATCAATAACAATCTCCATAGCACCCGATGCTCTGAACACTCCGATAGCCACGAGGATAGCCACAAGATAAGGTATGATACGAACGGCTGTCTGGAATCCTTCCTTCGCACCTTCTATAAAGGCATCATACACATTCACCTTCTTTCTTACTCCTGCCAATATAAAGCCCGTGATGATAGTCATAAGAAGGATAGTAGCTGTAGAGGTGCTCACCTTATTCATCGTATCCGGATCCATCTGCGAGAAGCCCCAGATGATAGCACCAACCGCAGCACATGCACCACCAAGCGTGAGCATCATGGTGCGGTTGAAGAGGTTTATCTTCTGATAGATAGAAGTGATGATGATACCCGCGATGGTTGCCACGAAGGTAGCAAGAAGTATAGGTATGAAGATATCCGTCGGTTGTGCTGCTCCCATCTGAGCCCTATAGGTCATGATGCTCACAGGTATGAGCGTCAATCCAGAGGTGTTGAGTACAAGGAACATGATCATAGGGTTGGAGGCTGTTGCCTTTGCCCTGTCATATTCTTCGCTGCTCATTGGTTGCAGGTCATTTTTAATTTTTAATTTTTCATTCTTAATCTCATCCATCTGCTCCATCGCCTTAAGTCCTAAAGGTGTTGCAGCATTATCAAGACCAAGCATATTGGCAGCAATATTCATGAAGATACTACCTGTAACCGGATGTCCCTTAGGAATATCAGGAAAGAGACGTGAGAAGACAGGAGCAAGTATCTTGGCAATCACATTCACTACCCCACCCTTCTCGCCAATCTTCATGATTCCGAGCCAGAGCGAAAGCACACCTGTGAGTCCGATGGATATCTCGAAAGCAGTCTTTGACGACTCAAACGTGGAGTTCATCATAGCAGGGAAGACATCAAAGTCACCCATCACCACAAGTCGGAACAATGCGATGACAAAGGCTATGACGAAGAATGCTATCCAAATATAGTTTAGTACCATGCTTTCTGGTGTTGGGTGTTAGGTGGTAGGTGTTAGAATCACATCATACTCTGGTGTCATTGCGAGCTTTCCATCACGCAAGCCAACCAACTCAACCTTTGCACGGATGCAGAGCTTATCATCAGAAGCACGGAAGATATCCTGCTTGAAGATGTAGCGTATGCCTTCCTTTGTTACATTGAGGCATGAGATAAACTCATCATCACACTTCAATGGCACCTTATACTGCAAGTCCATACGAGCCACTACCACATCAACTCCCTGCTCATGGAGTTCCGCAAAACTCATGTTCTTGCTTCTGAGGAAACAATGTCGTGTATGCTCCAGATAATGCAGGTAATTAGCGTTATTCACAATTCCCTGAATATCACACTCATAGTCACGCACTTCCATACGTGTCTGGAACATATAAGACCTACCCCCATGCCCTTCCTGTGGAGGGAGGGGAGTAGATACACTTTTCCCGTTATTATTATCGCTCATATTTTGTCTATTATCTTATATTTTTTATTCGTTTATCTTACTATTTACTCCCCTCCCTCTATGGGAGGGGTTAGGGGGTGGGTCTACTTTGTCAATACCTCCCTGCCTATCCTGCACCTCAGGCACTCCTTCTTATCACAATACTCTTTCTTGAGCTGTATGAGAGCCTGAGAGTCGCCAGCATTTCTTACTGAAAGACCACATTCCTGCCACATCCTTACGATGTTATTGTCCTCTGGCTTTATCTCATCAAAAAGGTCGAAGGCACGCTCACAAAGCACTTCCTTACCATTCTCCCTACCATAGGCAAACATGATAGGAATAACCGTGTTGATGACTATCAGGTTGAGCTTTGAGCCCTTCACGCCAAGCAACTTACCCACAGCCTTCACATCCTTGCATTCAAGCATCTGTGAAAGACCTGTTCTTTGCTCGTGATACATCCTCGCAAGTTCCATAACCCTTACGTGAGGAAAGTTCTGCGGCCTTGTCCTCAGATACTTCCACATCACACTGTTCATCGGTTCGAGTCCGAATTTCTTCTGAAGATAAGAGTACTCCTTAGAATATTTCTCATCAACCCTATCCAGCAATCCTGCCTGCCCAATGAACAATGCCTCTATCTGAAAGAGGTCATCCCTATGATGAGCTGCCTTGTTGAGATCTATACGCATTGCCCAAGCCTCAAGGGCATCGTTATTCACGCCAAACCCGAAATTACGAGCCAATGTCTGGAAGTAGGCATCTTCCCAAGAGCCACACGAATCCTTCATCCTCTTCACTATCTCGCGCGTCTTACGTTCAAGGCGCTCTGTCTGCAAAGCCGACATAAACATATGCGTCTTCACCTTCGGGATATCAGGTATTCGCTCATGGCAAGGAGGGTATTTATCCTGATGCAGCAGATGCTCATAGTCTGCCTTCAGTTTCTCAGGCACTTTCAGCACCATCTGTGCAGGCATCCTACCCGAAGAAGTCATCACATCCATGTCAGCATTCTCCACCACATGGAGTATCACATTATCGTAAGCCGCATCCTTGTCATGCCCATGTCTGAACCAGTCTGAGGCTTTCAGATGAATCTCCACATTACCTACCCATTCGGTACCGTTCACACGAATCTTCGCATTGAAGAAATCAGGCCCAGCATCACCTCTGTTATGCAGTCCAGGGTCTATTACCTCTACCGTTCTGTCATCGGTAGTGGTAAGCGTACCAAGGGGGTACAATCGGTGCTTCCATGTATAGTGTAATAACTTCTCCATAATTAGCTGACAAAGGTACAAATACTTTCGCATAAACTTACATTTTTGTCGTTGAAAATCGCTAAAATGGCGTCATATTCATAAAAATCCGTACAAAAATTTGGATATTTCCATAAATTTCACTACTTTTGCATCCACAAAATCGAGTCGCACCCTATGACGGTAGTTTTCGAGCTTCCATAAGAAGGCTATTTGAGGGTCGATGAGATTCGGGCTTATAGCTCAGTTGGTTAGAGCAACAGACTCATAATCTGGAGGTCCTAGGTTCAAGCCCTAGTTGGCCCACGGAAAAGAGAACTTCACGGTTCTCTTTTTTTGTGCCCATAAGGTTTTGCCTTAGAATTGCAAGTACAAAGGTATAAACTTTTCTTTCATGTTCCAAGAAAAATCACAACATTCTAATATTGGTGTTGCAATACGTTTTTACAGTTAAAACTCACATAAACTGCTGAAAATAAATGTAAAACAAAGTTTCCTATCTACTGGTCATACATCCAAATGCAACATAAGCTGCTCATGAAATTTCATTTCCACCCGAATAAAACCGACTATTCGACCCATTGAAGAATCATGGTTCATTTACAAAAGGAATCTGTAAACTCTGGACCACCTTTCTGACCACTTCGTTCAGCATCATAAACGATGTTCTATAGAACCTCTCTACTAAGTATGTTCAATTTAACACCATGTCAAACATCTCATCTGCTAGTTTTCCATCATTTAGCTTGATTATGTTGTCTTTATCTGTGTTGAAACCTAAAGCATTTACACTTCCATACCAAACGACAGACTTGTCTATGATTATTGTGCAAAGTTTCAAGTCAGGTTTGGTGGTCACATGGAAGGCTAACGATGCAAGAGAATCGAACTGTTCGTCATTAGTCGCGGTTATGATTGCGACTTCAATGCCATTGGCACTTTGTTCTTTCAGCAAGGAAACAAGTTTGTTGCTTGTAACTCGATATAACCTTGGCGAGGATATGACGACTGATCGTTTAGCGCTGGCAATATCTTTTACCAACGGTCTGAAAAAGCTCATTCCATTGAAGATCTGACTTTCCTCGGAAATTGCAGGAAAATCACCAATCTCCCCAAACAGTGTTGGTTGTCCCAGTTGAATCGTCTGATACCCTATGGCAGCATACGCTCTTAGGCGATTGTGATACATGTTATCACATACTGGCTCATGAATATCAATGTAATCATAGATACGAACGTCTTTCTTCCCGTTATTCTCACGATGAAGACGACCTGCATACTGCTCTAATCGTCCCTTCCATGAGATTGGCAAGGCAAGAAATAACGTATCAAGACGGGGATAATCAAAGCCTTCACCAACGTATTGTCCGGTTGCAACAATTACCAGAGGCTCATCTGCGGGAATTTCTTGAAGCCTTTGTAGTGTCTCACGTTTTTCCTTGGTTGTACCAGCTCCCGTCAATTGAATTACATTTTTTGCATAAGGTTTTAGCTTCTCTGCCAAAAGATCCACATGTTGCTTGATGCCAGTAAGAACTATTGGCGTTCTACCACTCTCCACAACTTTACGTATATCATCTACAATGAGAGTATTACGAACCTCGTCTGCCGCAAGACTCTTTTGTATAGCAGGAAACGACTGTCTGTCATCGGTTATGCTACGGTAAGATGTAAATCGTGGAATAAGGTATCTGCGGAACGACTGTTTCTGAATTTGGCTCTTGGAGTCAGCTGAGAATCGTATCGGGCCACATTGCATGAAGATGATAGGTTGCTGACCATCTTTACGGATTGGAGTTGCCGTTAAACCATACACATATTGAGCCTTGACGGATTTGAGAACTTTTTCAAACGTAACAGAAGAAACATGATGACATTCGTCCACAATGACCATACCATAGTCTTGAACAAATGACTTCACCTCTCCATCCTCAAAGCATGACTGCATCAAAGCAATGTCAATAACTCCATGGATGGTGTTTGTTGTGGAGTCCAGACAACCTATTGGCGAGAATGCTTTCCTGCGTCCTCTCTTTTTGATAGGCTCTGGCTCATTATAGTCAATATCTAGAAACTCGCTTAATCGTTCATGCCACTGTGTTAGCAACGCCTTGGAGTGGACGAGAATAAGAGTGTTCACCTTCCTTCTTGCAATCAAGGATGCTGCAGTAACTGTCTTTCCGAAGGCTGTGGTGGCGTGAAGTACGCCATTATTGAAAGGAAACAGTGACTCTATTGCGTCCAGCTGTTCCTCTCGTTCTGTTCCAAGGAAAGTAACAGGTATTGACCTACCATGATTCGTTTTGTCAACGATAGTGTATTTTGCGCCATTTGAGTCAAGCAATTTCATGATAGCCTCTTTGCACCCTCTCGGCATCGCAAGATAATCATCTGTAAAGTCAAAGCATGATATAACGCGAGGTATTCCGTATGTGGACATACGCATTGCCTGCTTCTTGTAGAATTCCGGATTGCGGAATGCTGTAATGCGTTTGATATGGTTGAGAACTTTGGCAGAAACAGAATTGAGGGGAATGTAGATTTTATCAGCTACAGTGATAGTTATAGCTTTGGTGAAATCTGCACTATTGATATTTTGAGGTGCAGGTATTACCCATGGCTTACTCTCGCTTGAGGTTGACAAGACTCCCAAGTCTTCATGGATATGTTGTTGCAGTATGACATCAACCTTTTGTTCTTCAATCTTCTGAACCTGCGCAAGATAAGCCCATTGATCTTTGTACGCAAGGAATTCATCATCAACAAATACGCTATTCAAGTCCTTACGTGCTTTACCTTGTAATGGCAAAGCAACGAGATTTCCAAATCCTCCTTCTGGCATTCTGTCTTGGTTTGGAAAGAATCTGTCATAAGAGTCGAATGCCATTTTTCCGTCACGGCTCATAGCCTCTGTCAGAATAGCATTGCCAAGTCGTCGGGCCTTATAGGCAGGGATGACAGCGTCGAAGAATATCCAGACATGCGCTCCATTACCAGAACGAGAACGTTCTATAGAGTAAGGTATGTTCCAATCACAACAAACGCCAACAAATGCCAGCACATCATCCTTGTATCCATGCTTGCAGCTTTTATCATCGAAGTCCGTACACAGGAAGGCACAATTGTTATCTGGCATGATGGCATAGAGTCCAACCACATCACATCCGTTTTCGTCATTACCAATAAGATGTCTGCAAATCTCATCATACCCAAGTGGCAGAAAATTACGGTTTGGACAATCCGCACACTTGACAGCCTTTTTGTCACAGACACTTCTTCTCCATTCATTTACACAAACAGGTTGATAGCCACCTTTATTCGTTGCCTTGCTATACCATCTACGAGCGAATACATCTTCTCGCCCACGGAACAAACTGCGGAACAACTCGACTCTCTCATCTTTTCCCAGATGAACATCAGGGAACGTAATATCAGAGTAAACCTTCTCTTCGTCTGTATTGGCAGTAGCAACTTCATACGCAATCCCATTCGCTTGAAGTATCTCCTTCAAACGAGCATTCTCCATCCTCAATTGTTCCAATTCTAAAAGAAGGGAGTCGAATTTCTGTTGCTCCTGTTGCATATTATAAAGGTGTGATTAAAACTTGCGTTTGAATCCTCGGCAGGTTTGTGCCGATTCTGGTGGTGTATTCTTGGAAACTCTCATGCTTGAATAGCATCCGCAGTGAGCATATCTATCGCCTGGTCTGTTCATCCAACTGAGATTTGACTCACACATAAAACATGTTCTTTCACTTGGATCCAAAGGTGGTGCATTGAGTTCAGCTTGTCTTCTTGCCTCTTGCTGGGCGGCAATGAGTTTCCTCCGTTCTTCGAGTTTTTCTGCAGCTTCCTGCTCTTGGCGAAGTCTTTCCTGCTCGCGTTCTTGTTCACGTATCAGTCTTTCTCGTTCCCACTCTGCTTCTCGTTGGCGTTGACGTTCTGCTTCTTTCCTACGAAATTCCTCTTCACGCTTCTTACGCTTCTCTTCTTCCTTTAGCCATTTGTGATATGCTTCGAGGTCTGCCTTGTAATGCTCTGGTTTACAGATACGATACTTGCGACCGCTATTTTCTATGACAAGAGGAGCATAAGATCCTTTTGGCTTGACTCCAGAACAAGAATCTTTCAATTCGCATGACGCACAGAACTCCTCATCTTTCACCTCTATCACCCTATTAGCCTTTTGGTAGCGAGGCACTATACCCTCAAAATAACTCTGATTATTGAGCCACTTTCTGTCTGCATTACTCTCCAGAAGAAACTTTTCAACAGTTTCGAGGCTCTGTTTTGAGAGATTTATTTCAAGGCAGTTGAGGTTCTTGTAGTCAATGGCTTGTTTGTGCTGCACCTTATAATCAAAGGTGAATTCTATGAGATACTGCGTGCCATCGGCTGTTGTTGCTATCACATCAGGTTGTTTGTCGTCCCTTTCATAACAGCTATCTACCTTAATGTCAACGAAGTCAATATCTTTTTCTGGGAAGATGCCATAATACGATGGAACATGGATTCTTTTCTTTGTCTGAATAATCTGCTCTGCCAACTTGTACAGAATCACCATGTAGCAGATATTCAAATTTGCACCGCGAGTGTCGCTATGATGTGCAAAACCATGTTCATTCTTTTCACCATGCCTTGCCAGTAATGGCTCATGGCAGTTTGGACACGTACAGCCACACCGAAGACCTCTTGGCACACTGTCAACATGCACCATTCTGCCTTCAGCATTCTCTGCCCATGAAAAGATGAAATCATTGCTCATGTCAACTGGCAATTATCAGTCAATGAAATAAAATCCGTTTATCATTTTCAGCCTGTTAAATGGATTATTCTCTGCTATTTCTCTTAATGAAAAGTTTGCGTCAAAACATTGACTGATTTTCAATAAGTCCTTAATCGTCCTTGATTTCTGCGCAACGGTCGAGTTGCTAGTTCCAAAATAGTCAAAAATCAGGGATGAGGGCATACTCAGGCGCGAACCCTTGCTGAATATGAAGTTAATGCTGCAAATGGTATAGACCGCTGCGGCAGCCCATATCTCTAATCGTCCTGACTGTAATGGATTGGAACGTTTACGCCCCAGTTTCTGTACCAGTTTTGTGCATAATTCGGCACATTCTTCATCAAGATGCCTATTACAAAAAGCAACAGCCATCTCTATTATCTTTGCCTCTCGTTCTTTGAGTTCTTGTTTTTCCATAAATTTATATAGTTTCTAAGTACTTTATATGTGTGGATCACTTTGCGATATTATTTTTACCTTCTACATCAACTACATTGGACTTAGGTGTGTGAGATGGAATGTACTTCATATATCTGCTGGCAGTTGTTGGGTCAATGGTATTCCCATCTTCTTTCTGCCCACCATGTTTTTTACTCTATAAAAGCACCTATCATGGTTCGAGTTTCGTTTGCAATTTCGTTTGCAATTCTGCTTGCAAAAAAATTCTGCAAACAAAACGCAAACGACATTATATAATTATGATTTGATTATTCTCTTGTATTTCACATTGTTAGGCTTACTATCATCCGTTTGCAGAATTTCTTGTTCTTTAACCAATTCTGCAAACAAACGCGATACTTTTGAGCGATCCTTTTCTGCAAGTTTCAGCAATTCACGAGCTTCTGCGTTATTGATTGTCTCTACAGAGTCAAGATAACGAAGTATGGCTTCCTTTTGGCGTGCTTTGTCCTGTTTCTTGGTTGTCACATATTCTATCTTGTCGCTTGTATTCTTACGCTTGCTGATGTGCAGAATGTATGATAACCCCGAAGTCTTACCTGATGTTTCTACAAAGTCCAATTCATGAAGTTTGTCTAAGATGCTTTGTAGGCGATAGGGACTAATATTAGGTGAGGGCACTGAAAAACCCTCCCCC
>DCJC01000071.1:0-4616 GCA_002317355.1 Prevotellaceae bacterium UBA1710
TCTTCAACTTCCTTGTTAGGAAAGCCTAGTTTGTAAAGACCGAAACGTTCGTCATAGTCCTTAATTGTTAAATATCCACTCTGATAAATAACAGGAATAGGATTTGATGATTCAGAATCCACGCTGTTAAGTACATCGCTATCAACTTTAGAGTGTTCCATGTCTTCAAGATTGTAATCGTGAAGGACAAGCAAAGTTGCCAGATACGTAGGTGTACCTGTCTCAAACCAATAACTCTTGAAAATGCCGTTTTTTAGTGTGTTCAGCACGCTATATGGGTTGTAAAGTCCCTTTGCATACTCACGGAAATGATAACCATCGTATAAGCAACGTAACTTCTCTACAGCTTGGTCGTATGTGATGGCATTATCGTCTGCCAACCTTTCTATGTATGGCTTCAGCTGAGTCGTAAGTTCATTTTCGGTTATTCCGCAAATATCAATAAATCGTGGACTCATAGAGATGTCTTCAAGATTGTTCATGTCGCTAAAGACACTAACCTTGCCAAATTTTGTGACACCAGTCAAAAATGCAAACTTTATGCACCCATCTTTTGATTTTAGAGCTCCATAGAAGCTTTTCAGTGTGGAACGGTATTCGTCCTGCAGCTCCTTGTTGCCTATAGCCTGAAGTAGGGGCTTGTCATATTCATCAACAAGTATTACAACTTGCTTGCCAGTTTGTTTGTAGGCGCGTTCAATGACGCCCTCGAAACGCTGCCCAAAGGACTTTTCTGTTGTGTATGTCCCGTAAAGCCCCTCAAGTTTATGCAAAAAATCATTAATTCGATCTTCTAAAGCATCTTTGTTGGTGTACTTATCCGTATTCAGGTCAAGATGTATAATAGGATAAGATTCCCATTTCCAATCTACACTTTCATCAGTTGCGATAAACAAAGGGGCTCCGACAGTACCATCAAAATACTGTTTCTTGCCTTCAAAGAATGTCTGAATTGTGGACATAAGCAATGACTTTCCAAATCTGCGTGGACGGGCAAGGAAATAATAACATCCTTCGTTAACCATCTTCCAGATTAACGGAGTCTTATCGAGATATACGTAACCTTCGTTACGCAATTTCTCAAACTCTTGTATGCCTATTGGCAGTTTCATTGTTTTGCTCATATTCAGTCTTGTAGAAGATGTTTGCGTGCCTTTTGATAACAGCGCTTTGCGCTGCAAATATACGATTTTTTCACGAATTATCGCGCGAAATGCTATCGATAAACTTATTTTTTATGATTATTTTGTATGATAATTGCTGTTACTGCCAGATTTCCTTGCCTTTCCTGTGGTTTTCCCATCACTATTTTCATTGTTGATAGATGCAGTCGGTTGCATAATATCTGCAAAGTCCTTTGCCGCAAGAACGGCATTCTCCTGCGTCTGTTGCTTGAGATATATGCGGAACTTTTCCTCTGTTGAATGACCTGTGATAGCCATGATGGATGCCAGTGGAACCTTTGCCATATAGGCATTGGTGGCGAAACTTCGACGAGCTGTATGTGAGTAGATCATGTCACAGAAACGTGGGCCTTTCCTGAATTTTCCGATATTGCCCTCAAAATGAGGCTCCCATGTCCAGTTCAACAGCTCGCCAACAAGTTTGATGTTGTAGTTCAGAAGATTATGATTGATATATGGAAGCTGGCCATCATACTTGTCGAGAATAGCCTTCACACGCTTGTCCAGCGGAATGAATACCTCCTTGCCAGTCTTCTTCTGTATGATATCAATAAACTTTGTTTTCTTGATGGTCTTGATCATGGAAGTGTTGATGCGAGAATAGTCAGAAAGACGTTGACCTGTAAAGCACCCCACCATGAACACATCACGCGCAATTTCAATGCTTCTTGGATTGCGTGATTTCAACTGACGTTCCATCTCAGAACGCATCTCGTCACTCATGCCTGTTGCCGCATCCGCAAGTTTCCTTATTGCCTCGGGTGTGGAAATGTCAAGCTCATACATCTCTCTGATCTGTTGTGGATTAAGGAAAATGTAGTCAATGACTTCCTTCTTCGGTACGAAGCCTTTTGTCAGATACACCTCGTTCTTGGTCAGCTTGCTTTCGTTGGCAATACGCATAGAAGTACGTAATGTGTACATTATTGTCGTGATACTATTGGTAGACAGTGGCACCTCCATACACCATGAAATAAACTCTTGCTGCCATTCCAAATCTATTTCGTCAAGCGTGAAACGGCACTCGCAATCAGCCTCGAATTTTTTTAGGGTGGAAATCAGATGTGAGTAATGGTTAAGGGATGTATTGGCAATTTTCTCCGATGACTGAATCTTCATTCTTTCACCAGACTCATACTCCTTCCTTGTTTCCTCTATAAAATCGACAAGAAGAACTCCGCTGCGTCTTATGACTTTCTTCTTTCTCGATTTTCTTTCCATTGAAGAGGTGATGGCTTCCTTTATGGCCTTGACATCCTTGCTAGCCTTCGATAAGTCCGTTTCCTCTTCAAGATATCCTTTTATCTGTTCCAAAACATTTGCAAATACCCCATAGCGAAGATTTAAACTCTCTATGATTGCAGTTGCCTTGTATTTCTTGGAGCGGTAAGCCTCCCACTCATTTCTTTTTATCGTATAGCCAGTGTTGATCTTCTTTACGCCATTGGCATTACGTATTCTGGCATAGACAGATCCGTAATCGTCCATGCCTTCTTTTTGCGATTTTACGAAGATAAAATCCATAATTCCTCTTCTTTACATTTCAATGATACCCTCGAAATCCTTTGCTGCAATGATGGCTTTCTCCTCTGCGTGCAACTTCAGATAGCGTTTCAATGTCTTCTCTGAACTGTGTCCCGTGATTGCCATGATGGAACTGAGAGGCACACCTGCTGCATGAGCATTCGTTGCGAAACTTCTGCGTGCAGTATGACTTGAAAGCATATCACAGAATCTGTTGCCTTTCTTGCCACCCATACGAGTCTCGTCAATGTTAGGTTTCCATGTCCAGTGAAGGAGTTCTGCAATATAGCGAAGGTTGGCATTCATTGACTCGAAATCCTGTTTGGGCAGGACACCGTTATATTTGTTGAGGATTTTACTAACACGCTTGTCTAGCGGAATGTAAACTTTCTTCTTTGTCTTTGTCTGAGTCAGACAGATGAAGTCGATGTTATCTATTTGCGTAATCATGCTCTGGCAGATTCTTGAATAGTCAGATACTCGCTGACCTGTAAGGCATCCGATTACAAAGATGTCACGTGAATACTGCAGATGTCTTACTCTTTCAGGATTGATGGTCTTGAGTTCCTTCTGCCTTGCCTTTGTAAACTTCACTTTGTCCTGAAGTTCCTTGACTTTCTCCACAGATGACAAATCAACATCAAGAAACTCCTGAATCTGCTTTGGGGTAAGGAAAATCTCATCAACCTCAACCTGCTTAGGAACAAACTCAGTGCTGCGGAAATCATTGCATTTCGTTTTCTTCTCTTCGTAGGCAATACGCATCACTACTCTCAGTCGTGCCATTCTTGTATTGATAGTGTTTGGAAGAATGCCCCTGTCCTTATACCATTTCACGAGGTCGCGCTGGAAGTCCATGGTGACATTGTCGAGGAAGACTCTTCTTCTGTGAGTCTTCTCAAAGTTTATGATATCGTTCCTTACATTGTTCATTCCTTTGATGTAACCAGACGAAACCTTTGTCGATTGCTCAGCCTTCAGCCTCTTGCCACTATTGTAATCCTCCATCAGTTTTGCCATGAAGTCAGTGAGGAGAATCTTGTTCTTTGTATTACTCTCAAGAATATTGAATCCCTCTCCATTGACAACGGTTGCTTTGATAGAACGGATTATCGACTGTGCAGTATTCGGGTCAAAGTCTTCTTCCAGATTAATCTTGATCTGGGAGAGTATGGATGCAAACTGTCCATACTTGATGCCGGCACTGGTCATCAAGGCAGAAGCGGTGTATTGCAGCGAGCGATACCTTTCCCACTCCTTGATTTTTATGGTAAAGCCGATAGCATATTTCTTGTTCATTCCATTCACTCTGACTCGTGCATATACAGAGCCAAATTCTTCCATGCCAGGCTTCTTTGATTTGATGAAAATGTAATCCATATCAGCTATGTAAAATTAGTATTTTTCGGTCTTCAGAACACCGTTGTTCATAACCTCGCTGCAAAGATACAAAATAAAATTTAAATATGGTCCAAATAGTACCATAAAAATGAAAAATCAGGCAAAATTTATATTTTTCACGTTTTCGAGAGATTTTGTAAAGTGTTTAGGCACAGAGTGTTGAGTGATAGTGTAATATTAAAGAATTACCTACATGGAATATGGCCCCCGAATATAATATAAATGTCTGTTTTTATGCATCTCATTTTTCTTAGTTATACGTTCTACCCATCTACCATATAAAATGGTAGGTAGATAGGTAGGTGCGGTAAATACTAACTCAAATTTTTCACTCTTCACTTTTCACTATTCACTTCCATACCCACCCACCTACCATAATTATTGGTAGGTAGATAGGTAGATTGGTAGGTGCGGTGGTAACTTGGATTTTTCACTCTTCACTCTTCACTATTAATTCCTATATGATTCCTATATGATTCCTATATTGTTCCTATATGATTCCGTTGT
>DCJC01000071.1:4686-29213 GCA_002317355.1 Prevotellaceae bacterium UBA1710
GGAAATAGGGAAATCCCTATCGTTTTATGGAAAAATATCTTTTTCGTCTCTAATCTTTTTTGTACCTTTGCAGTGGTAATATACCCATCTACCTATCTACCTACCAAAAATTATGGTAGATGGTAGCAGAAAACAAACAATAAGATTCTATATATATATATGAAGATTATGAAAAGCGGGAAGTTCGTTCTTGCCATTGCACTACTACTCTCATGTTTCGCATCTCTTAAGGCACAGGAATCTGCAGATAGCATCTCGGTTGCAGAGGCTAAGCCAAAGGCACCATTCCTGAGATGGGGATGTGGTGTTGAAGGCTCAGTACTCTTTAATGACTATTCTTCGGAGAGCGTAATGACATGGGGCTTACATGCATACTATCGTCTCAATACCAATTTCTCCGTCGGACTTGGCATAAGGCTGATGTATTGGAATGGGTATGAAAGAAGTTGGTCGGATGGTGGATATTGCTATACATATCTGAAGGAGACGGATGATGATGGTGAGTCAAATTGGAGAAGGCAATTAGACTTGGTTGCGTCTGCCTCTTACATTCTGCCTGTCATCAAGCGAGGTGGTATCGTGCTTGGTGGTTCGGCATATATCTGTCCGATTCCGATAGAGCATTTTAAGGTGAGTCGCTATCAGCTTCATGAAAGTGTCTCTCCAAGTTTTGATCATCTGTTCAGTCCGAAAGAGACAAAGAGTAAATATGTATTTGATGCCTTTCAGCCAGGTTTGTTTGCTGAGGCTGGCATCTACTATGATCTGCATGAGGACGGTACGAAGAATCGTTTCTCCCTTACCTATGGCGTAGGCACATTCGATATGTTCAGAGGCTCACGCCATTCCACGGTATTTGGTCAGAAACTTGGTCGTGTACTTCCAGAGCGTCGTTTGTATCATAGTCTCACACTGAGGTTAACTGTATTCTAAAAACAATATTGATTTTATGAAGAAGAAAAAAGCGTTTTTAGCAGCCATGATGTTGTGCTGCTGTGTCCTTGCGACTAATGCACAAGGTAAAAGGGAATCTAACAAAAAATGGGGCTGGGGACTTGATGTGGCTGCATCTATGGATGGTGACTACGGCCGTTATGTATTATACCTTGGCGCTCAACGCCTCTATAGTCCATGTAAGTATGTTACTCTTGGTTTTGGTGCTTCTGTGACAAAGACCCGTACAGATTTCATGGAAGGGCGTATGATGTCAACTAACTTATGTGTGAATGAAGACTTTAATGGAGGTCATCTTTACCTTTTTAATGACTATTATCTTGACAATAAAGATTGTGCTCCTTCGGTTCATAATCTGAATGCACTTGGTACGGTGATGTTCACTCTTCCGATACTGAAGAATACAGGTGTATTCTGTGATGCTACTGGTATTCTGGCTATTCCATTCAATAGGAAAGTAAAGGTTGTGGACGAAGCTTGGTTTGAATATTTTGGTCCTGGGTACAATGAGGTTCTTGGAGAGCGTGAGCATATCAAGATGAGTGACAGGGCATTCAACAAGTGTGCTCCTGGTGTCTTTGGTGAGTTTGGTGTTTATCAGGATTTTAATCTCACTAACGATCGCAAATTACGTATTGCCCTCGGTTACGGCTATGGTAGTTATGATCCTCTGAAGGGCTATGATAATGCCTCATTTGATGGAGAGCATCTTCCGATGCAAAACTATAACAAGCAGCAGCTTAATAGGCTGACAGCTAAGTTCTTGATTGTGTATTAAAGCCTCAAAAGGGATTTCCGCTGAGCCATTTCTTTTATCGAAGGATAAGCGATACAAACAAAAAATAAGAAAGACGCAAAGATACGTTTGTACCTTTGCGTCTTTAATTTTGTCGTTTATGTGGATAGTTCAGTGATTGGTGTCAGAACGATATGTATGTGATATTGCAAACCACAATCCACCTAACACCCATCACCCATTACAGAAGACTGATAGTGCGCTTGAGGAACTTATCGAGAGCAGCACCCTTGAGCATGCCATTCTGGAGAAGGGCGATGTCGATGAGCTGGTGAACCTTATCGTTCTTTGAAGCGTAGTCAGCGAGAACACCAGACTTCTTAGCCTGCTCAGCAGAGATATTGTTGCGTGTATCCTCGAGATCCTTCTTCTGAGCCTCAGAAATCTCGTCAGCCTTCTTATCCTTCTGCTCAGCCTCAAGCACCATCTTGCGAGCCTCGAGACCCTTGATCTCAGAGAGGATTGGCTTGAGTGCATCTGCTGTGTTTGTAGTGGTGTCAGCAAGGATAGCCTTCACAACCTCGTGGTCAGAGTTGAGGACGAGAGTGTATGAGTCAGGCATCTGACCGTAGAAGCTCATGCCACTCTGATAGCGACTTGCATCCTTCATACGGCGCATGTACTCGTTCTGGGTGAACATAACTGGAGCTGACTCAGCACCGAGAGCCTGAACCTGTACCATAAACTCAGTCTTGTCGATAGTAGGCATCTGTGACTTGAATACCTCAGAGATGTTAGCTGTCTCTTCCTCAGAGAACTCAACTTTCTTCACGTCGTCCTTCACGATGAGGCGGTCGATGATGTCACCGTCAACACGTGTGAAGCGTGACTTCTCGAACTTCTGCTCGAACATGTTGATTGTTGGAGTGTCAAGCTGACCGTCGAGAAGAAGAACAGAGTAGCCCTTTGCCTTTGCAGCCTCGATGTATGAGTACTGCTCTTCCTTGTCGTTGGCATAGAGGTAGATGAGGTTACCATCCTTGTCAGTCTGGTTGTCCTTGATGAGAGTCTTGTACTCCTCGAATGTGAAGTACTTGCCATCGGTATCCTTGAAGAGAGAGAAGTCCTTTGCACGATCGTAGAATGACTCCTCGGTGAGCATTCCGTAGTTGATGAAGATCTTGAGGTTATCCCACTTCTCCTCATAGTCCTTGCGGTCAGCCTTGAAGATACCGTTGAGACGGTCTGCCACCTTCTTTGTGATGTATGTAGAGATCTTCTTCACGTTAGCATCGCTCTGGAGGTAAGAACGGCTCACGTTCAATGGGATGTCTGGAGAATCGATGACACCATGAAGGAGTGTGAGGAAGTCAGGTACGATGCCCTCAACCTGATCGGTAACGAACACCTGATTGCAGTACAACTGAATCTTGTTGCGCTGGAGGTCAAGGTTGTTCTGTACGCGAGGGAAGTAGAGGATACCTGTGAGGTGGAATGGGAAATCCACGTTGAGGTGAATCCAGAACAATGGCTCATCCTGCATAGGATAGAGAGTCTGGTAGAATGACTTGTAGTCCTCGTCCTTGAGTGAAGATGGAGTCTTTGTCCAGAGTGGCTCAACGCTGTTGATGAGGTTGTCCTCCTCTGTGTCAACCATCTCCTTCTTCTCAGAGCTCCACTCCTGCTTCTTGCCGAATGCAACTGGTACTGCCATGAACTTACAGTACTTGTTGAGGAGCTTCTCGATCTCTGCCTTCTCAAGGAATTCCTTGCAGTCCTCTGAGATATGGAGCACGATGTCAGAACCACGGCTGTCGCGCTCAGCGTCAGAAATCTCGAACTCAGGGCTTCCGTCACAAGTCCACTTCAGAGCCTTAGAGCCATCCTTGTAAGAACGTGTGATGATGTCAACACGGTCAGAAACCATGAATGAAGAGTAGAAGCCAAGACCGAAGTGACCGATGATGGCATTTGCATTATCCTTATATTTGTCGAGGAAGTCTGTTACACCAGAGAAAGCGATCTGATTGATGTAGCGGTCAATCTCCTCCTCTGTCATACCGATACCACGGTCAGAGATAGTGAGAGTGCCAGCCTCCTTATCGAGAGAGATACGAACGGTAAGGTCGCCCAGTTCGCCCTTGAACTCGCCGCGCTCAGCCAGAGTCTTGAGCTTCTGGGTAGCGTCAACGGCATTGGAAATCATCTCACGGAGGAAAATCTCATGATCACTATACAAGAACTTTTTGATAACGGGGAAGATGTTCTCGGTTGTAACCCCGATGTTACCTTTCTGCATAACCTTATTATAATTTAATTACAAATTTAAATAATACAAGTTCGCAAGTTCTAACTTGCTTACTTTGAGGAGTTCAAGGAGTAGCAAGGAGTACAAGTAGTACAAGACGAATGTTTGGATATAACGGCTCTTCTGTGATAAAGGGTATCGTCTTGTACTCCTTAAGCGAGGAACGAGCGTTACTCCTTGTACTCCTTGTACTTCTAAGTGGAGCTTGTGAAAGCTTGAATAAATAATTGATTTGGAATCGCTGTCGCAATTCTTGTATGCGAAAGGCAAAATGTGTGCCAAGAAGACTATAAATCCTTTAATGAAATCTTCCTTGCGTTGTTCAGGTAATCTTTGTATAGCAAAATGGCAGACTCCCATTCCTTTGATGCTGACAAGATGTCGGGATTTACGTTTGAGCCGAGACGTGATAGTCGGGAGTCGAGTTCGCCGATGGTGAGTTTCTCAAGTGATTCCGCAGGTTGGTAGAGTACATCCTCGCCCTTGTCATCGTGTGTTATCTCCGTAAGGAAGTGAATCTGCTGGAGGTCATATAGCAGACTTGACAGAACGCGCATTGATATTCCGAGATGTTCTTTTATCTGCATGGATGTGTATGCCTGACCGCCTTCTGCAAAGCGCTTGCAGATGAGTGACATTATCTTTGTTGAGAACATTATTCTTGCGGAATATGACAGATCAGTCTGTGTGCGTGTCGGGAGAAAATCCTCTCTGTTCTGTATGGTGTATGATAATTCTGCACCAACCAAAATGATAGTCCATGAAATTTGCATCCAGAGCATGAAGAATGGTATGATGGCGAACGAACCGTAGATGGCGTTGTAGTTGCTCACCCAGATCTGGGAGTTGATATAGATGAGCTGGAAGAGTTGCATGGAAATACCAGCCGCTATTCCAGGCCATAAGGCAGAGCGAAGTCGCACCTTCGTGTTTGGCATGAAGACATAGAGCCCAACGAACAGAGCCGACATCACAACGTATGGTATCAGCTCAATAAGGAACTGCATGAAAGGTCCGATGATGTCTATATTTATAAGGTGTCGGTTGAATGCCTGCATCCAGATGTTCAGACCTGACAAAGCCACAATGACGATAGGGAATGCGAATAGCAATGCCATATAGTCGGTGAAGGTGCGGAATACAGATCTTTGTTTTCTTACCAGCCAAATGTCGTTGAATGTCTCTTCTATCGTACTAATCAGCATGAGTACTGTCCAGAGCATGAACAGGAGGCCTATGCCGAGGAATGCGCCTTTCTTGGTGTTTATGAGGTATGAGTTTACAAATCCTATGATGATCTCTGAAGCATCAGGTTGTGCTTGTAGCATATCACGAAACCATTTCTCGATGTAGATGCTGTAGCCGAAACCACGGGCAATGGCAAATACCACGGCAAGGATTGGTACTATGGCGAGTAGGGTAGAGTAGGTCAGTCTGCTTGCCGAAGCCAGTACACGCTTTGCCGTAAAGTCTTTGTAGAGGGATATGAGAATGTCCTTTATGACTTTTATGCTTAGGGATTTTATGGCGAAAGGATTTTTCATTGATGATTTCATAGGTGTTTTGGCGTTCGAGATGCCGGGATTTCGGGAAATCGAAAAATCGAGAATTCGAAAAAATCGATAACCCGAAAATCTACTTTCCGATACTTCGATGACTCGATAATTCGAGAATTCGTGAAAAATAAAAAAAGAAAAAGAGAGCAGTGTCCCTATAAGCCGGGTTCTGTACATCCGCAAGCCTCTCGAAATGCGGTGTGCCTTGTCATTTATCTAGTCCTGAAGTTACCCTCAGGCTCAAGCGTTCTACCCTCCACCGTAGTCGTAAGACATCGGGCGAGCAACCCTCAGACGATGGTATACGCGAACTTGCAGCCTCCGGTGGACACAGCACTGATGTCACCACCAGCCTGGTGAGCTCTTACCTCACCTTCTCACCTTGACACCCCCACGGCAATAGCGATAAACGAGTTAGGGCTAAAGCCAAGGGATGCAGTTATTTTCTTCTGCCCGATCTTACCGTCACCGGTAACTCCTATTTTCGGAAGCGGAGTGCTCTATGCTGCCCGGACTTTCCTCTCGCCCAAGTCACAAGTGATAATGGGCCAGCGACGAGGCCGGGACACTGCTGTCATATTTCTGTGGTGCTTCTTCGCACGAAAGAAATAAGGCTTATCACTCGTAGAGTGGTGCCTGTTTCTAATTTCTGAGTGCAAAATTACTATTATTTTTCTTATTATGCAAATCCTTTAGCAATTAAGTTATTATTTTACCATCACTTAATGCAATGTGCCTCCTTTTTACCCTACACTTACTGGTGTCTTACTTTCTTCTTACTTACGGTAGGAATGAGGTAAGAGTCACGTAAGAGTCAGGTAAGACTCACGTAAGAGCCAGTTTCTGAGTGCAAAGATACTATTTCAGAAAAGGTTTGTCAATAGTTTTCCCGAACAAACAGCATTTTCTTAACATATTTTATAGATAGCTTATGGCAACCGTTTTTTGAAAATGCCCCCTGTAAACTCGAAATTGCCATCTATTATCCTCCCTTGAAAATCCGTTGTTCCTCCGAAGCTACTCCATCGCTTCTCCATCGCTACTCCATCGCTGGTCCATCGTTTCGATGGAGGAACGATGGAGTATCGATGGAGTATCGATGGAGTATCCCCCTACTTAAAGCCTACTAAGATACTGCTTTCTTAGAGTAGAAAAGGTCTTTGTTTGCTGATTGTTGATTGTGTTAAGGTGATAAATGAATATTTCCTGCGATTTATTTGCAATTGTGAGAATTTAGCATTAATTTTGCATCCCGAAAGTAAAAACAAGAATTAAATGGCAAAGAAAAAACGTTGGCATTGTCTTCCCGGTCAGCCTCTCACCGAGATGGATAAGCAGGTGATGTACTGGGAGAGTAAGGGTAAGCTCGTGCCTACTCGTGACCTGATTCTTACGGATGAGCAGATTGAGGGCGTTCGTCGTGCTGGTGTTGTGAATACTGGTGTGCTCGATGAAGTGGCAAAGCACATTCATGCGGGTATGAACACTCAAGAGATTGATGACATCTGCATGCAGTATTGCAAGGATCATAATGCTATTCCAGCATGTCTTAACTATGAGGGCTTCCCAAAGTCTGTTTGCACAAGTATCAATGAGGTGGTTTGTCATGGTATTCCAAAGGAAGAGGATGTTCTTGAGGAAGGCGACATCATCAATGTTGACTTCACCACAATCGTTGATGGCTACTATGCAGACGCTTCCCGTATGTTCATCATTGGTAAGACTACTCCAGAGAAGGAGCAGCTTGTACGTGTTGCGAAGGAGTGTCTTGAGATTGGTATGGAAGCAGCAAAGCCTTACGGTTTTGTGGGTGATATCGGTCATGCCATCAAGAAGCATTGCAAGAAGTACGGCTATGGCATCGTTACAGATCTTTGCGGTCATGGTGTCGGACTTAAGTTCCATGAGGAGCCAGAGGTGATGCACACAGGCTATCGTGGCACTGGTATGCTTCTCGTTCCTGGTATGGTTTTCACCATTGAGCCGATGATCAATATGAAGTCGCCTAAGGTCTTCATTGATGCAGAGGATGAATATGGTTGGGAGGTTATCACAGAGGATGAACTTCCATCAGCTCAATGGGAGCATACCTTGCTCATGACAGAGCATGGAGTGGAAATTCTAACATACTAAGCCCCCTAACCCCCGAAGGGGGAATTCTTTTATAGTATTAGAAATCATGGATAAGAAATATATTTTGGCGATTGAGTCGAGTTGTGATGATACTAGCGCAGCTGTGATGGAAGGGCGTATTCTTCTCTCCAACGTGACAGCTTCGCAGAAGGTGCATGAGGCTTATGGTGGCGTTGTGCCAGAGTTGGCTTCGCGTGCTCATCAGCAGAATGTGGTTCCTGTTGTGGATCAGGCTTTGAAACAGGCTGGTGTTACAAAGGAAGAGTTGTCTGCTGTAGCTTTCACTCGTGGTCCCGGACTCATGGGCTCGCTCCTCGTTGGTGTTAGCTTTGCCAAGGGCTTTGCTCGCTCACTCGGTATTCCGATGATTGATGTCAATCACCTTCAGGGACATGTTCTTGCTCATTTCATTCAGGAAAGGGTAGAGGATGAAACTGCTGAAGGTGGATATAAGATAGTGGATAATGCACCACCATTCCCATTCCTTTGTCTGCTGGTTTCAGGTGGTAACTCGCAGATAGTCAAGGTGAATGCCTATAATGATATGGAGGTGCTCGGTCAGACTATAGATGATGCTGCTGGTGAGGCAATAGACAAATGCTCAAAGGTGATGGGCTTGGGATATCCAGGAGGTCCTATCATCGACAGATTGGCTCGTCAGGGAAATCCGAAGGCATATCAGTTTGCTGAGCCGCATATCCCTGGTCTCGACTATTCTTTCTCTGGTTTGAAGACATCGTTCCTCTATTCACTTCAGAAATGGGTGAAGGAAGATCCTGATTTCGTTGAGCATCATAAAGAGGATATTGCGGCTTCACTCGAATGGACAGTCGTTGATATCTTGATGAAGAAACTGCGTCTGGCAGTTAAGCAGACTGGAATAAAGCATGTTGCTGTGGCAGGTGGTGTTTCTGCCAATAACGGTCTCCGCAATGCCTTCCATGATCATGCCAAGAGATTCGGCTGGACAATCTATATTCCTAAGTTCTCATATACAACCGATAATGCAGCTATGATTGGTGTTGTTGGATCGTATAAGCTTCAGGATAAGGAGTTTTGCGGAATAGAGGTTCCTGCATTCTCAAAAGTGACTTTTTCATAATGTGGACAGGTTCCACGATTAAGATAAAACTATGCAATTCGAAAACAAAGTATTAAGTAAAGAGATATTGTTCACTCTCTACGAGACAGGTAAGACTCTCGCAACAGCTGAGAGCTGCACTTCTGGTAAGGTGGCAGAGTCAATAACTATGATGCCAGGTGCAAGTGCTTACTTCACAGGAGGTATCGTTGCCTATAGCGAGGAGGTAAAGAAGAATCTTCTTCACGTTTCTGCAGAACTCATTGAGGAAAAGACTGTTGTGTCTGAGGAAGTTGCTGTGCAGATGGCAGAAGGTGTTTGTGATGTACTCGGTACTGACTATGCTATTGCTACAACTGGTGTTGCTGGCCCTGGTGGTGGTACTCTTGAAAATCCTGTTGGCACAATCTGGATTGCTGCTGGTAAGAAGGGTGAGATGAAAACCGTTAAACTCATAGAAGATGATGGTCGTGATGTGAATGTCGCTCGTGCAACTTTCCGTGCGCTTCAGCTCCTCCTTGAGGTGTTGAAGGAAGACTTTCCTCAGCCAGACCTTAGTGAGGTTCCTACACCAGAGGCAAAGTGATTTACTTTCAGGAGTTCAAGGAGTAGCAAGGACCACGTAGTACAAGACGAATGTCTGGATATAACGGTTTGCGTACAACCTTCCGCGATAACCCTATCGTCTGCTTTCCTTGAGCGACGATAGGAAGTCCGATGTTCTTGCTCTGGCAAGCATCCCAAAGGGCTGAGCGGATAATATCGGAGTATGTGTCAGCGTTACTCCTTGTGCTCCTTGTACTTCTAAGTGGGACTTCATCACTGTGTAACGAAAAACAGTTGCTTTTTCACTCGAAAAGAAGAAAGTTACAGGTTTGAGTGCTAAAAAAGGTTAAAATCGGTCTTAAGGCGAAAAGATATTTTGTAGAATGGGAAAAAATGTGTAATTTTGCACCCTGTTTGGAATAAGTATCAATTAACGATTGTAAAAAACAAAGATAGCAATGTCTAAAATTTGTCAGATTACAGGTAAGAAGGCTCAGATGGGAAACAACGTTTCTCACTCTAAGCACCGCACAAAGCGTAGCTTCGATGTAAACCTGTTTAGCAAGAAGTTCTTCTATGTAGAGGAGAACTGCTGGATTAGCCTTAAGATTTCTGCCGCTGGTCTTCGCATGATTAATAAGGTAGGTCTTGATGCAGCACTTAAGCAGGCTGTAGCTAAGGGCTATCTTGATTGGAAAGATGTTAAAGTAATAGGAGAATAATCAACATGGCAAAGAAAGCAAAAGGAAATCGCGTGCAGGTAGTGCTTGAGTGCACAGAGCACAAGAACAGTGGTATGCCAGGTATCAGCCGTTATATCACAACTAAGAATCGTAAGAATACTCCTGAGCGTCTTGAGTTGATGAAGTACAATCCTATCCTCAAGAAGATGACTCTTCACAAGGAGATTAAGTAATTATATAGAATTATTTAAGAGACTATGGCAAAGAAAACCGTCGCATCCCTTCAGACTGGTAAGACTGATGGTCGTGCATACACTAAGGTAATCAAGATGGTTAAGAGCCCAAAGACCGGTGCTTACATTTTCGACGAGCAGATGGTTCCTAACGAGGCTGTTAAGGCATTCTTCTCAAAGTAAATTGAATTAACTTTTTATAAATATGAAAGAGACTGCATTCAGGCTATAACATAGTTTGATTGTGGTCTTTTTTTTATAACTGATATGGAGAATTTTAAAGTCATAATAGTAGAGGATGTGCCACTGGAACTCAGAGGTACAGAAGGACTGCTTCGCAATGAAGTGCCTGAAGCAGAAGTGATTGGAACAGCAAGTGATGAGACTCAGTTTATCCAGCTTATGCGCTCTGGTAATCCTGACCTTATTCTCCTTGATCTCGGTTTGGGTGGCTCAACAACTATTGGTGTGGAGATCTGCCGTAGTGTGAAGGATGAGCATCCGGAGATTAAGGTGCTGATCTTTACAGGTGAGATCCTGAACGAAAAGTTATGGGTGGATGCCCTTGATGCCGGTGCTGACGGTATCATCCTGAAGACTGGTGAGATGCTGACTCGTGCTGATGTCGTTAGCGTGATGTCTGGCAGAAAGTATGTCTTCAATCAGCCTATCATGGATGCAATCGTTGGTTCATTCCGTAAGAATGTAATGTCAACCGTGTTGCGCCAGGAAGCTTCTATTGGTTATGAAATTGATGAGTATGATGAGCGTTTCCTCCGTCATCTTGCTCTTGGTTATACAAAGGATCAGATTACTGGTCTTAGAGGAATGCCATTCGGAGTTAAGAGTTTGGAGAAGCGTCAGATGGAGCTTACTCAGAAACTTTTCCCTGGTGGAAATGGCAAGCAGAGTGTGAATGCCGTTCGTCTTGTGACACGTGCATTCCAGTTGCACATCCTTGATCCTGAAAATCTGTTCGCGGACGAGGAATAATTGACGAAAATAAAATTTTCGCCCTTGAAATGCAAATAGTTTGTTGAATATTTGTTTTTCTCAAAAAATAGGAGTAATTTTGCAGAAAATTTGCGTAAGATTATAACGAAATTATGAAAATGAATATTAAGAGCTGTCTCAGCATAATGGCTGTATCTATTATGGCTGTGTTATTAACAGGTTGTGTATCATATAAGAAAGTTCCATATTTCCAGAATGTAGATAGTGCAAATCTTTCTGCTTCTCGTGGCATTCATGATGTTCGCATCATGCCAAAGGATGTTCTTTCTATTAGTGTTACAACTCCAGATAGAGAAATTTCTTCTCAGTTTAATCAGCTCGTCTATAATACAATGCAGGCTGGCGGTAGCCGCAGCATTAATTCAGGTAGTGGTTCTATGATGCCATATACTGTTGCTGCTGATGGTAATATCAATTTCCCTATTATTGGTAAGGTTAACGTACAAGGACTTACCCGACGTGAGTGTGAGGATAAGATCGCTGGTCTCGTAAAGCCGTATCTCTCAAACGATATTACTCCGGTTGTAGTTGTTGAGCTCATGACTTCTACTATTACTGTTATCGGTGAAGTTGCTCGTCCAGGCGCATTCAATATGAATTCTGAGAAGTACAGTATTCTTCAGGCTCTCGGTGCTGCTGGCGATTTGACTATCTACGGTAATCGTGATAACGTTCTTCTTATTCGAGAGAACGCTCAGGGGCAGAAGGAAACTCATCGACTAAACCTCAATGATGCTAACGTGATAAGTTCACCTTATTATTATTTGCAGCAGAATGATGTCATCTATGTTGAGCCTAACAAGGCAAAGGCAAAGAACTCTGACATCGGTTCAAGTACTTCACTTTGGTTCTCTGCAACAAGTATTATGGTTTCATTAGCATCTTTGATGTATAATATTTTGAAATAAATAATTAGAGTTAATATGGCTCGGATTTGTTCCTTGTCCTATTAACTCTTTTTCTAAGATAAAACACGAACAGAAAACAAAAAGATTATGTGCGGAATAGTAGGATACATTGGAACAAAGGATGCTTACCCAATTCTTGTTAAGGGACTTAAGCGTCTGGAGTACCGAGGATATGATTCAGCTGGTTGTGCTATGCTCTCAGCTTCAGACGATACTCTTAATGTCTATAAGGCAAAGGGTAAGGTTTCTGATCTTGAGAATGTTGCTTCTGGCAAAGATATAACTGGCTCTATAGGTATTGCTCACACTCGTTGGGCAACACACGGTATTCCAAGTGAGGTGAATGCTCATCCACATGTTAGTGAGTCTGGTAACCTTACACTTGTTCACAATGGTATCATTGAGAACTACGGAACTCTCCGTGAGCAGCTTAAGCAGCGTGGTTTCCACTTTAAGAGTGAGACTGACACAGAGGTCCTTGTTCAGCTTATAGAATATACTCAGCAGAAACTCAACTGCGGTCTTGGCAATGCAGTTCGTAATGCACTTCAGGTTGCAATCGGCGCATACGCTATCGCAGTAATAGACAAGCGTTTCCCAAACCAGCTTGTATGTGCTCGTAAGTCATCTCCATTGGCAGTAGGTATCGTAGAGGATAACTCAGAGTTCTTCCTTGCTTCTGATGCTTCTCCAATTGCAGAATATACAAAGCAGATTGTTTATCTTAAGGATGAAGAGGTTGCAGTCATTGAGCGCGGTAAGGAAATGAAGGTGTATAACCTCAACGGTGAGCAGGCTGATGCCGAGGTTAAGGAAGTTGACCTTGATCTTTCAATGCTTGATCACGAAGGTTATCCTCACTTCATGTTGAAGGAAATCTTCGATCAGCCAAACGTTCTAAAGGATTGTATGCGTGGTCGTATCGTTGAGTCACCATACTCTTCTTGCACAATGGGTAAGGATTGCCCGGAGATGGGACTTCAGGTTGTGCTCAGCGCAGTAACCCAGCATCGTCGTGAACTTCTTCGTGCAAAGCGTATCATCATCGTTTCATGTGGTACATCTTGGCATGCAGGTCTTATCGGAAAGCAGTTGCTTGAGCATTTCTGCCGTATCCCAGTTGAGGTGGCATACGCTTCTGAGTTCCGTTACAGTAATCCTGTTATCGAGCATGATGATGTTGTGATGGCTATCTCTCAGTCAGGTGAGACTGCTGATACCCTTGCTGCTATCCAGCTTGCAAAGGAGAATGGAGCAATGGTATTCGGTATCGTGAATGGTGTTGGTTCAAGTATTGCACGTGAGTCAGATACTGGTATCTATATCCACGTAGGACCAGAGATCGGTGTTGCTTCAACAAAGGCATTCACTGGTCAGGTTACAGTTCTTGTTATGCTTGCCCTCGCTCTCGGTATGGCAAAGGGAACTATTACACAGCAGGAGTACGAACAGACAATCAAGGAACTTCTCCTCATCCCAGAGAAGATAGAGAAGGTTCTTAAGCAGAATGATAAAGTCAAGGAAATCTCAGCAAGATTCACCTTCGCACATAACTTCCTCTATCTCGGTCGCGGATTCAACTATCCGGTTGCGCTTGAGGGAGCTTTGAAACTGAAGGAAATCTCTTATATCCATGCAGAGGGTTATCCTGCAGCAGAGATGAAGCACGGTCCTATCGCCCTCGTTGACGAGGAGATGCCTGTAGTCTTCATCGCTACCCATCATCAGTTGTACCAGAAGATTATCTCAAACATGCAGGAGGTTATCTCCCGCGGAGGTCATATCATAGCTGTTGTTACAGAAGGTGACGAGCAAGTAAAGAATATGGTTGATGAGGTAATTGAGGTACCAGAGACTCTTAGTTGGCTTGCACCTCTGCTCAGTGTTATTCCATTGCAGTTGCTCTCTTACCATGTTGCAGTGGCAAAGGGACTCAACGTTGACCAGCCAAGAAACCTGGCTAAGTCTGTTACAGTGGAATAAAGATATAGGAATAGTAAGGATAATAAGTTAGACACAATACACAGAAATGGAACCACTGAAGCATGAATGCGGCGTTGCAATGATACGCCTTTTGAAACCACTTGAGTACTATCAGGAGAAGTACGGTACTTGGATGTATGGACTCAACAAACTCTATCTCATGATGGAGAAGCAGCACAACCGCGGACAGGAAGGTGCTGGTATGGCAGCTGTCAAATTGAATGTTAAGCCAGGTAATGAGTACATGTTCCGTGAGCGTGCTGAGGGTAAGGATGCAATTACCGAGATATTCGGTACTGTGCATGGAAGCATGAAGGGACTGACTTCAGAGCAGTTGAATAATGCTGACTATGCAAGAAAGAACATCTCTTTCGCGGGTGAACTCTATATGGGTCACCTCCGCTACTCAACGACTGGTAAGTCTGGTATTCAGTATGTTCATCCATTTCTGCGTAGAAATAACTGGAAGGCAAAGAATCTCTGTCTGTGTGGTAACTTCAACATGACCAACATCGACGAGATCTTTGAGCGCCTTACAAGTCAGGGACAGTATCCACGTATCTACTCTGACTCTTATATTATGCTTGAGCTCATGGGTCATCGTCTTGATAGAGAGGTGGAACGTAACTATGCTCTTGCAAAGGAACAGGGACTCGAGAATCGCGAGATCACCGAGTTCATTGATAATAACGTGGATATGAGCAATGTACTCGATACCACTATGCAGTACTTTGACGGTGGTTTCGTAGTATGTGGAATTACAGGTAGTGGTGAGATGTTTGCCATGCGCGATCCTTGGGGAATACGCCCTGGTTTCTATTATGTATCTGATGAAGTTATGGCACTTGCAAGTGAGCGTCCTGTGCTTCAGACCACATTCGACCTTGAGGCTGGTCAGATTATCGAGCTTCAGCCAGGTCAGGCTATTCTCGTAAACCGCAAGGGCGAGGTTCGTGTAAAGCAGATTATCGAACCTAAGGGTGATTCCAAGTGCTCATTCGAGAGAATCTATTTCTCTCGTGGTTCTGACAAAGATATTTATAATGAAAGAAAGAAACTTGGTGAGCAGTTGACAGCCCCAATCCTTAAGGCTGTGGATAATGATCATCGTCATACTGTTTTCTCTTTCATTCCAAATACAGCGGAGGTTGCGTTCTATGGAATGCTCAAGGGCTTCAAGAACTATATCAACGCTCAGAAGGTGGAAACCATATTGAATATGGACCACACGCCAACTCGAGAGGAACTGATCGAGATCCTCGATGATTACGTTCGTTCCGAGAAGGTAGCATGGAAGGATATCAAACTCCGTACCTTCATCTCTGAAGGCTCTACAAGAAACGACCTTGCATCTCACGTCTATGATGTGACTTACAACGTTCTTGAGCCGGGAGTTGATAACCTTGTTGTCATAGACGACTCAATAGTAAGAGGTACTACGCTTCGTGAGAGTATCTTCCGAATCCTTGACCGTCTTCATCCAAAGAAGATTGTCATGGTTTCAAGTGCTCCACAGATCCGTTATCCAGACTATTACGGAATCGATATGGCAAGACTTGAGGAATTCTGTGTGTTCAGGGCTGCAATTCAGCTGCTTAAGGATAGACACAAGACAAGCGTAATAGAAAATGTCTATAGAGCTTGTAAGGCAGAGCTTCTAAAACCTCGTGCAGAGATGAAGAACTGTGTGCAGGGTATCTATGAGCCATTTACCGTTGAGGAAATCAACAAGAAGGTGGTTGAGATGCTTCGTCCTTCGGGAATGCAGACACCAGTTGAGATTGTATTCCAGTCTATTGAAGGCCTTCATAAGGCTATACCTGATCATAATGGTGACTGGTATTTCACAGGTAATTATCCAACACCTGGAGGTACACGCCTCTGTTTGCAGGCGTTCGTCAACTTCTATGAGAAGGTCTATGGACTGTAACAAAAGTGTAAAGGGTAAAGTATAAAGAGTAAAGTCTTGCTCTTCAGACAAGAAAGAAATTATATCACAATAGATAAATGAGAAACGTTACATTAGTACTTAATGATGGAACTAAGTTCCACGGAAAGTCCTTTGGTTATGATGCACCTGTTGCAGGCGAGGTTGTCTTCAACACTGCTATGATGGGTTACCCAGAGAGCCTTACTGACCCTTCTTATGCTGGTCAGCTGATGGTTCTTACATACCCACTCGTAGGTAACTATGGTGTGCCACCATTTACATTCGAGGATAACGGACTTCCTACATTCATGGAGAGCGATAAGATTTACGCCTCTGCAATCATCGTTGCTGACTATTCAGAAAAGAACTCTCACTGGAATTCAAATGAGAGTCTTGCTGACTGGCTGAAGCGTGAGAAGGTACCTGGAATCACAGGTATCGATACCCGTGAGCTCACTAAGGTTCTTCGCGAGCATGGTGTTATGATGGGTAAGATTCTCTTCGATGATGAGCCAGACAATATCCCAGAGGCTAACTATGAGGGAGTGAACTTCGTTGATCAGGTTTCTGTAAAGGAAATCGTTACCTATCAGCCAGCAGAGGGCACTTCTATCGGTAAGAAGGTCGTACTCGTTGACTGTGGTGTTAAGGCTAATATTATCCGTTGTCTTATCAATAGAGGTTGTGAGGTAGTACGTGTGCCTTGGAACTATGACTATACTGATATGGAGTTCGATGGACTCTTCCTTGCTAATGGTCCTGGCGACCCTGATATGTGTGAGGATGCAGTTAAGATCATCCAGAAGCAGATGGCTAAGAGTGATAAGCCTATCTGTGGTATCTGTATGGGTAACCAGTTGCTTTCAAAGGCTGCAGGCGCTACAATCTATAAGCTTAAGTATGGTCACCGTTCTCACAATCAGCCAGTTCGCATGGTTGGTACAGAGAAGTGCTTCGTAACTTCTCAGAACCATGGTTATGCTGTTGATGCCAAGACTCTTGGCGCAGATTGGGAGGAGCTTTTCGTTAATATGAATGATGGTTCAAACGAGGGTATCCGTCATAAGACTAAGCCTTGGTTCTCAAGTCAGTTCCACCCAGAGGCTTGCTCAGGTCCTGTGGATACAGAGTTCATGTTTGACAAGTTTGTTGAAACTCTCTAAAAAGACAAGAAAAAATGAAAGATCAAAATATAAAGAAAGTTCTTCTCCTTGGTTCTGGCGCACTTAAGATTGGTGAGGCTGGTGAGTTCGACTATTCTGGTTCACAGGCTTTGAAGGCTCTTCGTGAGGAAGGCGTTGAGACAATCCTCATCAACCCAAACATCGCTACAGTACAGACATCTGAAGGTGTTGCTGACCGTGTTTACTTCCTTCCTGTTCAGCCATATTTCGTAGAGCGAGTAATCCAGAAGGAGCAGCCAGATGGTATCCTCCTTGCATTTGGTGGACAGACAGCTCTCAACTGTGGTGTAGAACTCTATCAGAGCGGTGTGCTTGAGAAGTACAATGTACGTGTACTCGGTACTCCTGTTCAGGCTATCATGGATACTGAGGACCGTGAGCTCTTCGTTGAGAAACTCGATGAGATCAACGTTAAGACTATCAAGTCACAGGCTTGTGAGAACATTGAAGATGCTCGCAAGGCTGCTGCAGAACTTGGCTATCCTGTCATCATCCGTGCAGCTTATGCTCTCGGTGGTCTTGGTTCTGGTTTCTGCGATAACGAGGAAGAACTCAACAAACTTGCTGAGAAGGCATTCTCTTTCTCTCCACAGGTACTCGTAGAGAAGTCACTCAAGGGTTGGAAGGAGATCGAGTATGAGGTAGTTCGTGACCGTTACGATAACTGTATCACAGTTTGTAACATGGAGAACTTCGACCCACTCGGCATCCATACTGGTGAGTCTATCGTAATTGCTCCATCACAGACTCTTACAAACTCAGAATATCACAAGCTCCGTGCTCTCGCTATCAAGATCATCCGTCACATCGGTATCGTTGGTGAGTGTAACGTGCAGTACGCATTCGACCCTCAGTCAGAGGATTATCGTGTAATCGAGGTTAATGCTCGTCTTAGCCGTTCTTCTGCTCTTGCTTCAAAGGCAACTGGTTATCCTCTTGCTTTCGTTGCTGCTAAGCTCGGTATGGGTTACGGTCTCTTCGAGTTGAATAACTCTGTAACAAAGACTACAAGTGCATTCTTCGAGCCTGCTCTTGACTACGTAGTATGTAAGATTCCACGTTGGGATCTCTCTAAGTTCCGTGGCGTAGATAAGGAACTCGGTTCTTCAATGAAGTCTGTTGGTGAGGTTATGGCTATCGGTCGTAACTTCGAGGAAGCTATCCAGAAGGGTCTTCGTATGATCGGTCAGGGTATGCACGGATTCGTTGAGAACAAGGAACTTGAGGTTGACGATATCAAGGCAGCTCTCCATGCTCCAACAGATAAGCGTATCTTTGTCATTGCAAAGGCAATGCAGAGAAAGATATATAGCGTAGATGAGATTCACGAGATCACAAAGATTGACAAGTGGTTCCTTGACAAGCTCCGTCATATCGTGGATATCGACGATGAGCTCCGCAAGTGCACTTCTGTCAATGTTCTCGATAAGGAACTCCTCCGTACAGCTAAGGTATATGGTTACACAGACTTCCAGATCGCTCGTGCAGTAGGTCTTGAGAAGGAACTTGGTAACATGCACAAGGCTACTCTCGCTGTTCGTGCTCTTCGTAAGAGCTACGGCATCATACCATTCGTTAAGCAGATTGATACACTTGCTGCAGAGTATCCTGCTCAGACTAACTATCTGTACCTCACCTATGCTGGTGTTGCTCACGATATCAAGTTTGAGAATGACAAGAAGTCTATCGTGGTTCTCGGTTCTGGTGCTTACCGTATCGGTTCTTCCGTAGAGTTCGACTGGTGTGGTGTTCAGGCACTCAACACAATCCGTAAGCAGGGATATCGCTCTGTAATGATCAACTATAACCCAGAGACCGTATCAACTGACTATGACATGTGTGATCGTCTCTACTTTGATGAGTTGACATTCGAGCGTGTAATGGATATCATCGACCTTGAGACACCTCATGGTGTTATCGTATCTACTGGTGGTCAGATTCCTAACAACCTCGCTATGAAGCTCGATGCTCAGAATGTTCCTATCCTTGGTACAACAGCTAAGGATATCGACAACTGTGAGGATCGTGACCAGTTCTCTTCAATGCTCGACCGTATCGGCGTTGACCAGCCAGAGTGGGCTGCACTCACATCTATGGATGACATGAATGCATTCATCGACCGTGTAGGCTTCCCAGTTCTCGTTCGTCCATCATACGTACTCTCTGGTGCAGCAATGAACGTTTGCTCTAACCGTGAGGAGCTCGAGAAGTTCCTTCAGCTTGCAGCTAACATCTCTCAGGAGCACCCAGTTGTAGTAAGTAAGTTTATTGAGCATGCTAAGGAGATTGACTTCGACGGTGTTGCCAAGGATGGTGAGATCATCGCATACGCTATCTCTGAGCACGTTGAGTTCGCAGGTGTGCACTCAGGTGACGCTACACTTCAGTTCCCACCTCAGAAGCTCTATGTAGAGACAGTTCGCCGTATCAAGCGTATCACAAAGCAGATTGCAAAGGAACTTCATATCTCAGGTCCATTCAACTGCCAGTACATGGCTAAGGACAACGATATCCTCGTTATTGAGACAAACCTCCGTGCATCTCGTTCATTCCCATTTGTAAGTAAGGTGCTGAAGTTCAACCTCATCGACCTCGCTACAAAGATTATGCTCGGTGTGCCATTCGAGAAGCCAAACAAGGACCTCTTCGACCTCGATTATGTAGGTATCAAGGCAAGTCAGTTCTCATTCAACCGTCTTCAGAAGGCTGACCCTGTTCTTGGTGTCGATATGGCATCTACTGGTGAGGTTGGATGTATCGGTGACGACACATCTTGCGCACTCCTCAAGAGTATGCTCTCAGTAGGTCTCCGTGTGCCAAAGAAGACAATCCTTCTTTCTACAGGTGACGCTAAGCAGAAGGCAGAGATGCTTGATGCTGCAAGCGAGTTGCATAAGAATGGTTATGAGCTTCTTGCTACTGGTGGTACTTACAAGTATCTCATGGAGCAGGGCATTGAGTGTAAGGAAGTATTCTGGCCATCAGAGGACAAGCAGCCACAGGCTCTTGACATGCTTCGCAACAAGGAGATTGACATGGTTGTCAACATTCCTAAGAACCACTCAGTTCGTGAGCTCGACAACGGTTATAAGATCCGTCGTGCTGCAATCGACCTCAACGTTCCATTGCTCACCAACTCACGTCTTGCGTCTGCGTTCATCCACGCATTCTGCAGCATGAGTCTTGATGATATCAACATCAAGTCTTGGCAGGAATATTAAAATAGACCCACCCCCAGCCCCTCCCATAAAGGGAGGGGAGTGGTTTGTAATATGTAAATTAATGCCGCTTATGGAGATTCCTAATGGGATTCCGTAAGCGGTATTTGTTTTGTATTCTATTAGAAAGAGTGTGATTTTACTCGTTTTTCTGCAAATTTTCATTGAATAATTTATTATTTACGAAAAAAAATCGTACTTTTGCAAGCAGAACTAACATAAAATAAACATTTAAATCTAAAACTACAAGAAAATGAAGCAATTTAACGATCCTGATTTCTTGCTCGAGAATGAGACCGCGAAAGATCTCTATCACAATCATGCAGAGAAGATGCCTATCATCGACTATCACTGTCACCTCAGTCCACAGATGGTAGCCGAGAATAAGAAGTTCGATTCTATCGCTCAGATTTGGCTCATGGGCGACCACTACAAGTGGCGTGCTATGCGTTCTAATGGCGTTGCTGAGAAGTTCTGTACAGGCAAGGACACTTCTGATTGGGAGAAGTTCGAGAAGTGGGCAGAGACAGTTCCTTATACATTCCGTAACCCTCTCTATCATTGGACTCACCTCGAGCTCAAGACTGCTTTCGGCATCAATGAGACTCTGAATCCAGAGAACGCTCGTGAGATCTTCGACAACTGTAACGAACAAATCAAGAACGACCCTAAGTTCTGTCCACGTGGTATGATGGAGCATTATAATGTAGAGGTAGTCTGCACAACTGATGATCCAGCTGATTCACTCGAGTGGCACAAGATCGTTAAGGAAGATCCAACAGCTAAGACACGTATGCTTCCTACATGGCGTCCTGATGCTGCTATGAACATCGAGGCATCTACATGGGCAGAGTATATCAAGAAGCTCTCTGCTGTTGCTGAGACAGAGATTACAGACTTCGCATCTCTCAATGCTGCTCTCCAGAAGCGTCATGACTTCTTCGAGACAATGGGTTGTAAGCTCTCTGACCACGGTATCGAGGAGTTCTATGATGAGCCATACACAGAGGCAGAGATTGATGCAATCATGAAGAAGGCTCTCGCTGGTGAGGCTGTCACTAAGGAAGATGAGCGCAAGTTCAAGCACGCTTATATGTATGAGCAGGGCAAGATGGACTATGCTTCTGGTTGGACACAGCAGTACCACTATGGTGCTATCCGTAACAACAACTCTAAGATGTTCGCACAGCTCGGTCCTGATACTGGTTTCGACTCAATCGGTGAGTTCACAACAGCAAAGGCAATGTCACATCTCCTTGACGAGCTCAACTCAAACGGGACACTCGCAAAGACAATCCTCTACAACCTCAACCCATGTGCAAATGAGGTTATCGCTACAATGCTTGGCAACTTCCAGGATGGTAGTGTACCAGGTAAGATCCAGTTTGGTTCTGGCTGGTGGTTCCTTGACCAGAAGGATGGTATGGAGAAGCAGATGAATGCTCTCTCAGTTCTCGGTCTTCTTAGCCGCTTCGTAGGTATGCTCACCGACTCACGTTCATTCCTCTCTTACCCACGTCACGAGTACTTCCGTCGCACACTCTGTAACCTCGTTGGTCGTGACATCGAGAACGGTCTTATCCCATTCACTGGTTATGAGGAGAAGCGTGTTCGTCAGATGATTGAGGATATCAGCTACAATAATGCAAAGAATTACTTCCAGTTCTAAGAGATTTTCTTTGAAATCGTAGATAAATTTGCCGCTTATAGTTTTCAAAATGAAGAAAGCTGTAAGCGGCAATCTGTTTTTGAACTCTTCCGAAATTTGGAGCAATGACACTATTTTTCTTATTGTTACCTGTTACTTGTTACTATGCATAACTTTGGGACGGACATTTGGATTATGCTATCGTGGGAAAATACCTTACGGCTGTAAAAAATGTCGATGTCAAAAATTATCTCTGTTGTCGCATAAAATATCGTCAGTTCGACGAATTTGTAATCCTCAATATGAAGACGCACCGTTGGTGCTGAACTGACAATAATTTCTCTGTAAACTTAGAGTAATTATTGTCAGTTAAAAGCTGCTTGCAGCCATTTTGATAGCGATAGCTTAACGTCATCCCCAAATCGGTTTATGCCCTCGCTATGCCTTCGTTCTGCCTTCGCTATGCCTCCGTTCAACCTCCGTTGTTACTCCTATTCTACTCCCATCTTGTAAGGGAGAAAAATGGGAACCATATAGGAACCATAACGGAATTATGACGGAACTTCATCGAAACTGTAGATTCTTCTTGTCGCGGATTATGCTTGATTTATTCGATAATTGAGAGGCAAACAGCCCTTTGGGGAATGTTGGTGAAATGACGAAAATTATTGTTACCACACCTTTTTTCGCGTTTTTTGTCGTCATCGAATGCCTTGAAACTGCTCCAAAATGCACTTGATGTTACGCTATTGTGACCTGCTTCTGTCTTGAAAAAAATAGCGATTGTTTGCTGTAACTTATTGATTGTCTTTGTGTTGATACGATAGGTATGCAGTGAAACTCTATACTGTAAACCATTAAAAATATTGCTCGGTAACAGGTAACAAGTAACAATAAGGATTTTAGTGTATGCTCCAA
Organism: Prevotellaceae bacterium UBA1710; assembly: GCA_002317355.1. Lineage (GTDB taxonomy): Bacteria > Bacteroidota > Bacteroidia > Bacteroidales > Bacteroidaceae > Prevotella. The sequence continues at coordinate 27,720 of DCJC01000071.1, forward strand.
AATTTTACTGAAAATATGGAAGGAGTTTAATACCTTATTATATATAGAAATTATAAAATAGGCAGTAAAGAACACTCGTTTTCTTATTGTTACTTGTTACTTGTTACCACCAGCATGAAATATGAACAAAATGTGCGGATGCAAAGGAAATGATAAAATATGCAAAGTGTATGTGAGCGAATCATACTAAATTTGCAAACGAAAACAATAACTAAAGCGATATCAAAAAAAATATGAGAAGACTACTGACACTATCTGTTGTCGTATTATTGCATGTTGTGCTTGCAAGTGTCGTTGCAAGTGCAGCTAATCCTGTACCTCGTCAGAAACTGATCGACCGTATGGCAAAGATACAGCAGAAAGGCTATATGTATGGTCATCAGGATGACCCGTTCTATGGCATCACATGGGATTGGGATAATGATCGCTCTGATACCTATGAGCTTGTAGGTGATTATCCCGGAGTCATGGGATTTGATCTTGGTGGTCTTGAGGTAGGCGATGCAAAGAATCTTGATTCTGTGCCTTTTACCCGAATTCGTCAGGAGATAATCCGTCAGTATGAGCGAGGCGGAATCATTACTATCTCATGGCATCCTCGTAATCCTCTGCTCGGAACTACAGCTTGGATAGAGAATGACCTGAAAGCTTACGACGAGGCTGTTGCTGCCTTGAAGAAGATAAAGCGTGAAGACCTTATTCAGCAGATTGATAATCCGAAGCACACCGTCAAGTCGCTTCTTCCAGGTGGAAAGATGTCAGAGAAATTTCAGTTGTGGCTTAAGCGCGTTTCTGATTTTCTCGTTACTCTCAAAGATAGCAAGGGTAATCAGATTCCTGTGATATTCCGTCCGTGGCATGAGAACAACGGAAACTGGTTCTGGTGGGGGCAGGCTAACTGTTCGGATGCGGAATTCCATGCGTTCTGGAATCTTTCACAGGATTATATCAATGCTGTTGAAGTTGGTGATGGCACTTCCCTGAAAGACTATCTCGTTTGGTCTTATTCTCCAAATCTTCAGGGCTACTGGACAGAGGAGAAATGGATGGTAAGATACCCTGGTGATGATCGTGTTGACTTGATCGGTGAAGATGCATACCAGTGGGGTAGTGAGGCTGACTTCAAGGCTGGTCTTGATGCTGACTTGAAGTTGATAACCAAGATTGCAAAGGAACATGGAAAGCTCATTGCTATGACCGAATGCGGTTATCAGAATTCTCCTGATGCTACTTGGTGGCAGCGTGTGTTCAAGCCAATCATTGAGAAATATCCTGTGTGCTATTTCCTTCCTTGGCGCAATTATTCAAAGGAACACTTTGGAGCTGCAAAGGAAGCTAAGACTGCTGATGATTTCAAGGCGTGGGCACAACAGAAGAATTTCTTGTTTGTGAAAGATATTAAGAAGATAAAGTAGCCCACCCCGTCCCTCCCGAGGGGAAGTCGAAGATTGAGTATCTCCGAGTAGGTGTCAGGGCTCCTCCCCCCTTACCCCC
>DCJC01000063.1 GCA_002317355.1 Prevotellaceae bacterium UBA1710
GAAAAGAAACGTAAAAGTTGGGTTATACCAAGGATATTCTGCTCCACGAAAAATGTCTGGAGAATATAGATGTGCATGGAGTACTTGCCGAGAGTAGAGAGGGAAGTCGAAGATTGGGTATCTTCGAGTATGTGCCAGCCAGTACGCGATGGAGGATTGCCATCTGCCATCTTTAAGGCACTCATAAGGAATATAGATATTGATGCGCCTGTGATAAATCTGATTGTGCAACACCAAAGGTTGTAGGCATCAAAGGTGTAGTTACCATCTCTCAATGACTTGACAACGCTGAAATAGTTGGCTGAGAGTGATACCACACATAATCTGTATTCCAAAGATATAGGCAGATTATAGCCAATATACCTGATATAATCAAGCTCCATCGGTTGAATAGCCATTCTTTCTTGTTGTTTAGCAGTACGCCAAGCACAAAGAAAGGCAGCATAAAGTCAAGTTTGCCGACAAAGATAATTGGTGTTATGGAAATGACTGGTGCTAAAAGAATGAATAGTGTGCAGAGTATTATACCCACCCAAAGGAAGTGCTTTCTCATTAGGTATTTAACGCTTAATGCTGTTATGGCATAGCATAGAAACAGGCTTTTGAGGAACCACATAGGCATGTGCCAGCCAAAGATCATTGGGAATATTGCAAGTAGGATGCAAGGGATGATGAGTTGGCGGAAGCGTTTTGTGATGTCAATCTTTCCACGCAGGATAGAGCCAGAGAAATAGCCTGCAAGGATCATGAACAAAGGCATGTGGAAAGAGTAGATATATAGGCAGAGCGGATTTTGGAAATCAACAAACTGACAGCCGTCAATGATGTCATTCTCCAATGCATGACCTAATATGACAAGAAAACTTGCCAATAGCTTCAGCGTGTCTGCCCAATATTCTCTTTTCATAGTTCTTAGTCGTTGGGTGTTGGCACCCAACACCTTATTTTACATAACACAATTCTGGTTCTGCATTACGTATTTCCTCAAGCTCTTTTGCAAGTTGTGGATAGCGTTCCCAGATGCGTATGTTCTTGCACGAAATCTCTGGTTTTAGCATTGTTCCCTTCCTTGTATGCTGTTCTGGTTTCAAGTCAAGATATGCCTCTATTCTTGATACCTCGTAATCGTAGTTGGATACGAGTTCCTCGAACTTCACGGTGTGGTATGTAGGGTTATCATCGCTATGGTCGCGATATGAGAATCTCTCCCATCTGAGGAAGTCCTCGGTAGTGTCGTGGGCAAGCCAACGGTGATTATTCTTCACAGCATCAATATACACGCCACGGATATCTCTGCGCACCTTGATGCGCTTGACTCCAGGTAGATATGGTTGGAAACGCTGCATATCGAGTCCGCAGTCATCGAAGATATGATCGAGAACAAGACATCCTCCCTTTGCATTAGGGAAGAGTCGGTTGAAGAGTGTGTAGAGGAATTCACGACACAACTGCTGATACTCACTCTTAGGCATGCGCTTGAGATAGAACATATCCTTGAGTGAAGAGAATGGGTTAAGGTATGCGCCCATAAGGAGTTGGTCGGAAGTGAGGCGCTGGTCAACGATACGCTCAAAGAAACCGTAGAATAATGGGCGGAGTTCTGGTTGGAACTTATACTGATCAGAATAGAAGGCAAGTGAGATGAATGCCTTGACCGCAGCATCCGACCAGAAGACATTGACGGTGGCATCATCTTCCATCATCTTCTCAAGATAGAGAAGACCACCATGAAGTCGCATAAGGTCCATCTCGCCTAATCCACCAACATCCTCTCCTACATCTGTAAAAGATGGTTTTGTTGCCCATACGGTACATCCATCATATTCACGCAGAAGATCCATTACGGCACTACTACCTGAAGACCCAAAGCCATCAATAGTGACATAAGAATCAAAGCGACAAGTCTTGTCGAAGGTTATGCTACCACCTGCTGCCTTCCAACGGTCATAATCCTGAAGGAAGGTGTTGGTGTTCCTACGCATGATGATGCCGTGAGGAGTGAGTTTCTTTATGAATTCGCGTATCTTGCCCATTAGGATTCTTTTCTTGTGATTTGGAAGAGGTATAGCGATATTGCTGCGCTGATGAGGAATAATATTGTACCTACGCCCCAGTAAGCCCAATCGGTGAGTTGTGTAGCCACAAAGAATGCACCAACGAGAAGTATGGTTTGAAGTACGTAGAACACCATATTACGCATGTTAGGAAGTATATCATACTTGAATTTTGCATACACCATTGCCCACAGCAGGTCAATGATATTAAAGGCACAGATGCCGTAGCCAAGTCCGATAAGTCCCCAGAGATTGTAGCAACTTACATAGATTGTAACCATGAAAGCATATGCCACGAAATCCACGAAGAGATAGGTCTTGGAGTCGCCAGCTGCAAGTGGTAGATATTGCAGAGGTATGGCAATAGAACGTACCAAACAAGTGATGAGAGCTAACTCGAGTACAGGAATGATAGGTGTGAACTTATCACTGAGCAGCAATGGAACTATGATGTGGATGCCAAGAAGGAAGGCAACAAGCATAGGTGCTGTGAATATCTGGAGTACATCAACCTGTCGGCATATTACCAATCTACGCTCTTTCAGGTCGCTGAAGCATCCTGAGAGTCGTGGGAAGAAATCGGCAGTGAGTGATGATGTGAATATGCCGAGGTACATGGTGATGATTAGCGTGGTGGAGTTGAAAAGTCCGACATCAGCTAATTGTCCATGATTATTGATATACGACTGAATGGAGAGTCGGGCACCATGTGCCATAAAGCCTTGAAGCACAAAGGCTCCACCGAGTATGAGCATTGCCTTTCCTGCTCTTAGGAATGAGCGTTTGAAGCATAGTTGTGGTGGGAATTCCTTGTATGAGTAGCGCATCACCACAAGCATTTGCACCACATTGAAGAGTAGGATTGCTGGTATCACACCTTCCATGCCGTAGAGGTAGTAGAGAGGTATGTTGGTGAGTATGCCCACTATGATTGTGACGGTGGATAATCCTGCTATCTTCTTTATCATTCGTGAGCCTTTCAGGATAGTCATTTCTCCACAGATGATAGTGCTCATGCCTACTGCTGGAGCTATGCAGATATATCCCCAGACATGCTCTGTGTCAGAGAATGTCATTAGTGAAAGGCTATAGGAGAAGATGATGCACATCAGTGTGCCTGCAAGTGCGAGAAGTGCAACGAGAGAGCGCGTGAGTTTGATTGAATCGAGCAGATTTTTATTATCACCTGTACCTTGCATTTCCTCATGTGCTATGGAGATATTGCGCACACCACTCTGATCCATTCCGCAGTTGGTTGTTTCGTGGATAAGCTCCTTTGTCTCGTTGTAGATGGCATTCAGGCCTACGCCATCAGGCCCGAGATATATAGCAACGAGTTTTGTGCGCAGAAGGTTGAGCAGGATATTGATACCCTGCACACCAGCAAACAATGTTGTTGCCTTGAATATGCTTTTATAACTGTTATTCGACATTTTATGTGTTTTCTAGATTTCTAGATTGTACAGATTACCTAGTGAGAGTGCTACACTTCAATCTTCCAAATCTTATATGCAATACCTCTGCCTCCAAATCCTTCCTTTTGTGCTACGAGGTTTTCATTGAGGAATCGTCCTGCGTCTTCATTACTTGTTCCGAAGTCGAAGTATTTGTATTTTCCTTCTTTCTGGAACTTGTCTATAAGGGCGAAATACAGATAATCCATGACATGAAGGTCATAGCCCTTAAGTGTGGCGTGAGCATATTGTACGTGAACTACCTGATCTGAACAATATAATACAGCTCCTGCAAGGTCGTTACCATCACAATCCTTTACGGTGAGTGTCTGGATATATTCTGGGAGTCGGCTGCAAAGCAGTTTCATTTCATCGAGAGTATGGATAGGAGATGCTTTGTGATGTGCCATCAAACTCTCTTGAATTATTGCCCAGATAGTATCGAGTGAGCCGTTATTGTCAATGTGAAAGCCATATTGTGCAGCCTGTCTCTGACGGCGCATACGACATTTGTCTATGAGTTTTGTACGACTATCACTTAGTGGTACTGTCGTTGCGAGATTGCACACATTGAGTTGTGCGCCATTTCGCCAGAGCCAGTATTCATCATCCTCAGAAGGTAGCTGATGATAGATGCTTGGCATCTGCTTGTAGTACCACTCAGAGAAACCATTCTCACGGAGGTATTTGATGGTGATGTCAAACATCTCACCTATCTCTGTAGAGTGAATTCTTGGAGCGAGTATGAAACCACCATAGGTGAGACCTTGATGGGTGTAGAGGGACCCCCTCTTATCCCCCTTAAAGGGGGAGGAAGTTAACGCGCGGTCTGCCTCGCTGCGAGTTAAGTCACTATTTGTCGCAGAAACTGCCTCACCGCGAGTTAAGTCACTATTTGTCGCAGAAACTGCCTCGCCGCGAGTTAAGTCCCCCTTTAAGGGGGATTTAGAGGGTCCATTGGCTGGTAGTACTGCAATGAGCTTTCCTTTCTCATTGTAGTACATCAGAGAGTGATCGGTGAAGCGATCGCTGTGATAGTCCATGTAGGCACGCAGAAAAAGGAAGGTGCCGTTCTTCGACACCTTCACGAAAGCATCCCATTCGGTCTGCTTATTTTGCGTATATCTGCAGATACTTATCATAGTTACGGATATAATCGTCTTCTGAGTATGGATGGCTTGCAAGTACAAGACAAAGTGCGCCTGTTGTGAACTCCTTCTCGTGTGCCCATATACCTGGTGGAACGAGCAGTCCCTGGAATGGACGGTTGAGTGTAACAGTCTTTTCGTTTTTGCCGTCGCTCAAATAAACCTCCAGCGCTCCAGATGCTGCGATAATGAATTGCCAACACTCCTTGTGAGCATGTGCTCCACGATCCTTACCTGCAGGTACATCGTAGATGTAGAAAACCCTCTTTATTGGGAATGGCACCTGGATATTCTCATAAATGTAAGTGAGACTTCCACGTGGGTCTTCTTCCTTGGGCAATTCCAATATCTTGCAATCGTCTAATTTCGCCATAGCTTTACCGTTTTATATATAAAACGAATAACTGTTGTTATTATTATACTTTAACGTCAATTCGACGAATTTCTATTTCCAAATGTGAATGTGCACCTTCGGTGCTTGAACTGACAATAATTACCAATCTTACCAGTCTTTTTCCAATAAATTGGAATATTCTAAGATATAAAGTTTATAAATAAAGATTGTAA
>DCJC01000049.1:0-14953 GCA_002317355.1 Prevotellaceae bacterium UBA1710
ACGGACGTTCATCCAGTTCAAGGCGGTTGCCACAAACCGGACACATTCTCGGAAAGAAGAAATCAAGAAATTTATTATTAAACATAGATATTAGGATCAGAAAGCCAACAGCCCCCTCACTGGCAGCCCCTCACCCGCCCTACGGGCACCCTCTCCCCAAGGGGCGAGGAGGAAGTTACACTTTCTCGCTGTGAGATTGGTACACCACATTCATTACTAACTTTTCCCTCGCCCCTTGGGGAGAGGGTGCCCGTAGGGCGGGTGAGGGGCTGATGGCCTTATACATTCTTCATAATCTCCTCCAACTCCCTAACAATATAAGTCGGTTTTCTTGGCGGAACGAAATTTGGATCCCAACGATTAAATAGTATTGTATCCAAGCCGGCATCCATAGCTCCCTCTATATCGGCTGTGTAGTTGTCGCCTATCATCAGAGTGGTTTCTGGCTTTGCACCTGTTTTCTCGAAGGCATAGTCGAAGAATTGCTTCGATGGCTTGTTTGCTCCGGCATCCTCGCTGAGGATAACGGTATCAAAGTAGTCATAGAGTCCGCAGGCACGGAGTTTCTTGTACTGAATCTCGTGAAATCCGTTGCTGCATATATGCAGATGGCAGCCTAAACCCTTAAGATAGTCAAGAAGCTCGCGAGCCCCCTTAACCGTACCTGGCTTATTAGAGCAAAAATCAAGGAACTTATCGCTGACCTCCAAGCAGAATTCGGCTGATACATTCTCAAGTCCCTTACCAAGACTCAAAGGCCTACGAAATCTCTCAACCATAAGATAAGGACGATCTATAGTCCCTTTGTTATAAAGTGTCCAAAGTTCCAGATTTGTCTTCCAATAGTTATCGTAGAAGAAATCCGGATCGTCAAAATGCTTACTCAAAGAGAAGAAATCAAACATCTCGGCAAGCGCAATAATAGCATTTCCTCTTGTATCATAGAGGGTATCGTCAAAATCTATAAATATATCCTTGTATTTTTTCATGCTACAAAGGTAAACCAATTCTACCAATAAAAGTATATTTTGTCATAAAAATCGCATATTATGCTAAAAAATTGATTGTTTTACCTCAAGAAATGCGATAATTTTTTATTTTTCAAGACAAAAAGATTAATTTCTATTACAAAATCAACGGCAATATCAAAAAAAATATTAATTTTGCATTCAAAAAGTAAAAATTACACTATTCTTAAAAAGATTGTAAAAAAATCCTGATATAGAATATATTAATAATAGTATATTAATAATAGTATAAAAACAAGAGTATTTATGAAAAGAAAACTAACAATGATGCTTTTGTGCATGATGATGGCAGTGACTGCCCTCGCACAATCAGCAATCAGCGGCACAGTAGTTTCTGCTCAAGATGGCGAACCTGTTATTGGTGCTGCCATTAAGGTAAAAGGCTCTTCATTGGGCGTTGTTACAAATATTGATGGTAAGTTCAGCATCAATGTAGAGGCAGGAAAGACTCTCGTAGTTTCTTATGTCGGAATGCAGACAAAGGAAGCTATCGCAAAGAATGGTATGCAAGTAGTACTTGCTTCCGATGACAAAGTCCTTGACGAAGTTGTGGTAACAGCACTTGGTATCTCACGTGAGAAGAAATCTCTTGGATACGCTGTTCAGGACGTAAAGGCAGACAAACTCAACCAGACAAGTCAGCAGAATGTAGCCAACGCTCTTCAGGGTAAGGTGAGTGGCGTACAGATCACACAGGCTGGTGGTGCAGTAGGTGCATCTCAGCGCATCATTATCCGTGGTAACTCTTCATTCAACAGCAACGAGCCTCTTATCGTAGTTGATGGTGTGCCTATGGATGGTGGTTCTTCAAGCTCAAAAACATACGGCTCAGACGACCACGGTATTCTTGACACAGGTTCCGGCCTCAATGATATCAACCCAGAGGATATTGAGAACATCTCTATCCTTAAGGGTGGTTCTGCAGCTCTTTATGGCATGCGTGCCGGTAATGGTGTTATCCTCATCACAACAAAGAAGGGTAAGAACAAAGACGGCAAGATGAAGATCAACTATGACGGTGCTCTTACATTCGATCAGGTATATAACCTTCCAAAACTCCAGAACAAGTATGGTCAGGGCTATGGTGGCTCTGAGTACGACTATAAGACATGGGGTAAGGACGACTATAGCTCATACGCAGAATTTGCAGAGAACGAAGGCTACTTCTGGGTTGATGGTGCAGGTTCTGGTGTAAACGACGGTGATGACGAATCATGGGGTCCACGCCTTGACATCGGTCTCATGCTTCCACAGTTCAATAGCCCACTAGATGCAAACGGAGAGCGCATCCCAACTCCTTGGGTTTCACATCCGAACAATATTAATGATTTCTTCGAGACAGGTATATCTCACAGTCATAACCTTGCTATCACTAACAGCAATGACAAGGGTAACTACCGTTTCGCACTTGGCTATCGTAATCAGGAAGGCGTTGTGCCAAATACAGACCAAACACGCTACAACGTAGCATTCTCAGGCGCATACAACTTCAACAAATATATCAGCGTTGATGCAAGCCTGCAGTACAACCGCACTCACTCTGATAACCTTATGGCTACAGGTTACTCTTCAAGCAACCCACTCCAGTCTATCATGCAGTGGTTTGGTCGTCAGGTTAACATGAAGGATCTTAAGGATAACTGGGACAAGATAGATGCAGATGGCAACTATTACAACTGGATTAACGCATTCCACGTAAACCCATACTTCAACCTCTACAACAATACCAACGAGTTCGGTCGTGACCGTCTCCTTGGCAAGGGTTCTCTTTGGATTAAGCCAACAGACTGGCTCAAATTCGAAGGTCGTGCTGGTTACGATTACTACAACTCTAACACCTTCCAGAAGTGTCTCTATTCAACAGACTGTCCTAATGGTTGGTTCAATGAGTTGAACGACAGCCGTCGTGAGATCAACCTTGACTTCATCGCTTACTTCGATAAGACAATCGGCGATATCAACATCAACGCTCTCGCTGGTGCAAACTATAGCGATATGACATGGCAGAAGAGTTCTATGGGTGCAAATGCATCTTACGGTCTTACAGTACCAGGCCTCTACACAATGGGTAACGTTATAGGCACTCCAAAGACAGACATGGACCATTCACACATTCGTTCAAACTCTGTCTATGCTAATGCATCATTCGGTTGGAAGAATCAGGTATATCTCGAAGCATCAGCACGCAATGACTGGTCTTCTACTATCAAGGATTCATTCTTCTACCCTTCTGTAAGCCTTTCATGGGTTCCTACAGAGACATTTGAGAATCTCAAGAGTGACGTAATGTCATATCTCAAGATTCGTACAAACCTCGCAAGCATCGGTAATGCCACTTCTGCATACCGCACCAACTACTACATGCAGTCAGTTGGTACTACTATCAACAACGCTGCTCAGTACTGGCGTGGTAACACTCTCCTCAACCCAGACCTTAAGCCTGAGGCTATCAGCACTAAGGAAATCGGTATTGAGGCTGCATTCTGGAAGAATCGCATCCGCTTCGACCTCGCTTACTACCACAAGCAGACAACCGACCAGATCATGACTGTGCAGATGCCTTCTTCAACAGGCTACTACTACAAAATGATCAATGCAGGTAAGGTTACTAACAGCGGTGTTGAGCTCAGCATCTCAGGCGACATCATCAAAAATGCCAATGGTTTCTCTTGGACATCATCAATCAACTGGTCAAAGGACAAGAGTAAGATCGTTGAACTTACTGATGGTGTTGACACATACACCATACACTCTGACTGGAGTGTTTACAACTATGTAAAGGTTGGTGAATCATGGGGTTCTCTCTATGGTGTAGGTTTCGACTATGACGATCAAGGACGTGTAGTTATCGGTGATGACGGTCTGCCTATCGTTACTGCAAACAGTAAGAAGATCGGTGACGTAACACCTGACTGGATTGCAGGTTGGAGCAATGAGTTCACATACAAGAACTTATCTTTCGGTTTCCTTCTCGACTATCGCAAGGGTGGCGACTTCTTCTCTGTAACTCAGATGTTCGGTGCAGAGACAGGTATTCTCGACTTCACAGCAGCAGGCGACATTCGTGAGAATGGCCTTATCGTAGGTAAGGACGTACTCACAGATAAGGTTTGCATCAAGGAAGATGGTTCAGCCAACGACATCCGCATCAACGCTTATGACTGGTTCGACAGCTATTATAGCAACCACGAACTTGACATCTGCGATGGTTCATACCTGAAGCTTCGTGAAATGCACCTCACATACAACTTCCCTAAGTCACTTCTTCGCTCTACAAAGGTTATCTCTGACGCAAAGGTTTCATTCATAGCAAACAACCTTGCAATCCTCTGGCTCTCAAGCAAGAACCAGTCAAAGATCGACCCAGAGTCAACTATGGGAGCAGACAATACAAGTGTAGGTTTCGAGAGCAATGCTTGCCCTCCCACACGCAGCTATGGTCTCAAACTGAGTCTTACATTCTAACGAGTCAAAAGTTAGGAGTTAGTAATTAATAATTTGAATTAATCAACATGAACAAGTATATTTTAAAATCAATGTCTTTGCTCTTCGGCACAATGGTTGCCGTAAGTTGTACAAGTTCATTCGATGAAGTGAACAAAGACCCAGATAACCCACTCGCTTCTGAGGTTCCTTCAACAAACATCCTTGCATACTGTGAGCGCTATGCCACAGACAATATGTTCGATGAATGGTTTGACCTTAACGAGAGCTGCGGATTCTCTGGTCAGATTTCAAAGTGGATGTACACCCAAGAGGGCTATTATAACTTCCGTCCAACAGTAAACAGCACAAGTTGGTTGGTCTGCGACCGTGCAAACGGCAACCTCAAGGATATCATCGACAAGGAAGATCCAGAGTCAAACATGTGGGCTGTAGCAACAATATTCCAGTGTCAGATCTGGCAGATCAAGACTGACCGTTGGGGTAACATCCCTTACTGGACAACAACTACTGGCACATCTCTCAAGAATGAGGCATATCAGCTTGAGAATGGCATCACAACCCCAGCATACGACAAGCAGTCAGATATCTACCCAGACCTTCTCACACGTCTCGAAAAGGCTGTTTCTATCCTTAGGAGTGGTAAGGCTAACGACCAGATTGGTATGGGTGATGGTCTTCTCGATGGTAATATCAACGCTTGGATAAAGTATGGCAACGCACTTCGCTTGCGTATTGCAGCCCGCCTTGCAAACATCGCTCCAGATCTTGCAAAGAAGACAATTGAGACTGTTGCTGCTGATATTGCCAACCTTCCTACAAGCAATGACGACAACATCTTCTATAACTGGAATGCAGAGTATCCAGAGCCATGGGCAGATTATTACAACACTCGTAAGAACGAGTATGGTGCAAGTGAACTCATGGTCAACACCCTTCAGGATGTACTCAAGGATCCACGCCTTGCAGTTTATGCGACTCCAACACGTGCAGACGGCAAATCATACGTCGGCTACCCTGTAGGTACCAAGGCAACAGCTTCAGTTCAGAACTACAGCCAGATAGGTAACCGTTTCCAGAACCGCACAGGTGTAACAGGTTTCTCTCCATGGCTTCGTTCATGTGAGGTTTACTTCCAGCTTGCATACGCTGCAAGCAAGGGTTGGAACGTAGGTATCAGCCAGCAGGAAGCTTACACAAAGGCTGTAACTCTTTCTCTTGAGGAGAATGACATCGACCAGGATGCAATCAACACTTACATTGCTTCTGCAGCTGTAAAGAACGCAACCGTTGATAACATCTTCACACAGTGGTGGATTTCTCTCTACAAGAACGGCCAGGAGGCTTGGTCAGTATATCGTATGGCTCCAACAGACACATATCTGTTCAAGAACAATAAGATTGCTGTCAACAGCTACTATCCAGATCACAACTGCCCACCTTTGTGCTATGGCTATCCAGACACAGAGCGTAACCTCAACCCAGTAAACTGTAAGGCAGAGTCTGCTGCTGAGGTTGACTACTTCTGGGGCAAGAAGATGTGGTGGGACACACGTGAAGGATTGAAGTAGAAAGTGTAAAGTAGAAAGTAGAAAGTAGAAAGTGTAAAGTATAAAGTGTAAAGTGTAAAGTGTAAAGAGTAAGGAGTAATGTAGATAGAACTGCATTACTCCTTATATTTTTTTCACAAACCTCCTTGCCCCAACACCAATCAGCCATTATCCAACACCAATCACCTAACACCCACCACCCATTATCATAAAATTTGTGAAAAACACTTACAATACAGATTTTTTCATTACCTTTGCTTTCTGTAACAATAGTGCCTTGAAAGATATCGTTACTACTATCTCCAAGCGTTGCGATCCGAAAGTGGAAAAACAGAACAATTCTTCCCTTGAAAAATCGCTATAACACCCTAAAACCTCCCATTTTTCGCCCATTATAGAAATGGGAGTCACAACGGAGGCATAACGGAGGATCAACGGAGGCAGATAGGAGGCACTTCTGAATACGGAAAAATCGAACAATTTCTTTACTAAGAATAAAACTAATAATCGTACAAAATTATTCCTAAATATGAACAAAATCAAAACAATCCTTGCCGCTGTTGCGATGTCGGTAACAGCGAATGTGAGTGCCCAGAGCCTCAAGATGACTAATCAGGTAGTGAGAATTACTGCTTATGAAGCATCTACTTCCGTTAACTTAGTAGTCGTAAAGCCAGAGCAGAAACTGGATGCCTTGGATCCTTCTGCCTTTACCGTAGAAACCAACGGCATAGCACGAAACGTGAAGATCGTCTATACCTGTGATGATCGTGGTGAATGGACAGATGGAGGCGAATACCTCGCTTTCGGTCTTGAGGTTAGCAAAGAGCGTGAAGCTGCCCCTCTTATTGCAAAAGGTATGGGGACATGGAGTACAGCATACCCTGTAAAGGTGGCTCTCAAGGCAGGAAAGAGCATCAAAGCCGGCGGAAAGAAGTTCACATCAGTTGATTGCTCAACAAGTCATGCACTCCGTAATTTCCTATCAGAATCCGACTTCTTCCATCGTGGAACCTTCACAAGTCCTTCAACTGGTAAACCAGGAATGGAGACACTCACCTATGGTGCTTACGAACCAGAGGCTCTTCGTATGGATGGCAAGAAGAATCCAATGATTATCTGGCTTCATGGCATGGGTGAAGGTGGAACTGATGTATCTATCGAGTTGATGGGTAATGAGGTTGTATCTCTTATCCGTAACGATATCCAGTCACATTTCACGACAGATGGTGGCGAGAAAGGTTGCTATGTATTGGCTGTTCAATGTCCAACAATGTGGATGAACACCTCAAAGGGTTTCGGTAATGGTGGATATCCTTCACTCTATTCCGATGCTCTGAAGGCTTGTATCGATAACTACCTCAAGATCAATCCAGATGTTGATCCAAACCGTATCTACATTGGTGGTTGCTCTAATGGTGGATACATGACAATGAATATGCTCATTCGTCATCCTAAGTTCTTTGCTGCCGCTTATCCAACCTGTGAGGCTTATGCTGATGCCAATATCCCTGACTATCAGATTAAGCAGCTTGCAGAAGAGAATATCTGGTTCGTGCAGTCGTTCGATGACACAACGGTTAAGCCTGCAGAATACTGCATCCCAACCTATAAGCGACTGATGGAAGCAGGTGCGAAGAATGTCTGGATGTCTATGTTCGAGAACGTAACTGGCACAGATACTCCAGGACAAAGAATCTACGGACACTTCTCTTGGGTTTATGTCTTCAACGATCAGGTTACAGGCTCTCAGGAGCAATCCAAAGCCGATATGAAGCCAACAAATAATGGTGGCGGAACTATCGCTCCACAAGGCCATGCGAACCTCTTTGAGTGGCTCAATGCTCAGGTGCTCACAGAGCCTAAGAAATAATTTTCAAGAGTTTTTCGCGCAGGGGGTTGCACCCTCACATTTTCCACCACCTATCTCTGTCATTACCAAGCAGTTAGATAGGGTGCAACCCCGTTGCACCTGGTGTAACCTTTTGCAAGGGGGTTGCACCAATCGTTTTCTACTGACTATCAACACCTTACGGCCATAAAATAGCAAGGGTGCAACCCCCTGCGTGAAAAACTCCCGATTTTTTTTCATTCAAGCACGATTTCATGGGAATCCACTCTTCCATTTATAAAAGAATATCTCTCGATAATCTCTCGCTATGCCAAGGGGGTAAACTCAATGAAGCTTCGCTCCAGAAGCGAACAGAAAGCGAAGGCACACCGAGTTTACCCCCTAAGCAGTTCCAATTCAGAAGCAATTCAGTTCCAATCCAAGTCCAATTCAACAACAATGCAAAATTAGAATTCCATCGTTTTTTGATAGCACATATTGTGACCGTACAAAATTGATAGTAGAAAATTTGGTTTATTCCGATTTTATGCTTATTTTTGCATTCGGAAAAATATAAATTACACTTTACACATGAAAAAAGCAGTTTTCTACACTCTTGCTGCATCTGCCATGGTTTTAGCAGGCTGTAAGTCACAAGAGTCTGTTGATGCACCAATCGTAATGGAACAGTCAAATAACAGCAATGCTCTTATGTCGAAGAGCAAGAACAAACATGCCATCGAGTCATTCGAGAAAATCACGATTAATGACTACCGAGAGGCATTCATAGACGGTATGGCACGTCAAGCTGCCCGAATAAAGGCGATTGCTGAGAGTACTGAAGCACCAACTTTCCAGAACACCATAGCAGCACTCGATAAGAGTGGAGACGAACTGGAACGTGCAGAGAGCACCTTCTACCCTATATCAAGCAGTAACTCTACTCAAGAGATACGCGATTTCTCAAAGGAGATGTCGCCTCTGCTCTCAAAGCACGAGGATGATATCTTCATGAATCAGCAACTTTTCCAGCGTGTGAAGAAGGTGTATGACGAGGCTGACAGCACCAAACTCACCCACGAGGAAATGAAGACTTTGGAGAAAATCTACAAGCAGTTTGAGCGTAATGGTGCAAATCTATCAGAGGCTGATAAACAAAGACTTAGCGAGCTCAACCAGGAGATTTCCGCCCTTCAGATAGAATTTAAGCAAAACCTTCTTCACGAGACAAATAACACATACGTCATAGTTGATAAACTAGAAGACCTTGAAGGACTTCCTGCGTCTGACATAGAGCGTGCAGAGAAGATGGCTGTTGACCAAGGTCAGCCAGGAAAATGGATGTTCAATATGCAGAGAGCATCTTGCAATCCTGTGCTGCAATATTGCAAAAATCGTGAGCTCAGAAAGAAAGTGTATGAGGCATATTGCAACCGTGGAAACCAGAACAACGAATGGGACAATAAAGCTATCTCTGCTAAGCTCGTGAAGCTTCGTCTTGAGCGTGCAAAACTGATGGGGTTCAAGAACTGCGCTTCGCAGATTCTCGACACACGAATGGCAAAGACTCCAGAGGCTGTATATAGCCTTCTCGACCAGATCTGGGCACCTGCCGTGAAGAAGGCAAACGAGGAATTGGCAGACATTCGTGAGGAGATGAAAAAGGATGGACTTACCTGCGAACCAGAAGGTTGGGACTACCGTTTCTACTCAGAAAGAGCACGTCTTGCAAAGTACAACTTCGACGAGAGCAAACTATCTGAGTATCTTGAGATTAACAACATTCTCAAAGGCGTATTCTATACGGCAAACAAACTGTATGGTGTAACCTTCAAGGAAGTAACATCAGAACTTCCAGCTTACGAGAAAACAGCACAGGCTTGGGAGGTTTACGACAAGGATTCCACCCTTCTTGCCGTGTTCTACAGCGACTACTATCCACGCGATGGTAAGGGTGCTGGTGCTTGGTGCACATCATTCCGCGACCAGCGTTATGAAGACGGCAAACGAATAGAGCCAGTTGTTGTCAATGTTTGCAGCATGACTCCGGCAAGTGCAGATCGTCCTGCTCTTCAGTCAGTTGACAACGTAACAACAATGTTCCATGAGTTCGGTCACGCCCTTCATGCCTTCATGAAGAACGTTCACTACAACAGCATCGGAAACGTAGAGCGTGACTTCGTAGAACTTCCTTCGCAGATCAACGAGCATTGGGCATTCGAGCCAGAGGTTCTTGCTGTCTATGCAAAGCACTATAAGACAGGTGAAGCACTTCCACAAGAACTGCTCGACAAGTATAATGCTGCAAGCAAATATGGTCAGGGATTCGCTACCGTCGAGTACTTGGCAGCTTCTCTGGTGGATATGGACATGCACGTTCTGACAGAGGTCCCAGAAGATTTCGACGTAATGAAATTCGAGGAAAAGAAGCTCGCAGAACGAGGTATTCCTCGTCAGATTCAGCCTCGCTATCGAGTAACTAACTTCTCTCACACCATGGGTGGGGGCTATACCGCTGGCTACTATAGTTACATCTGGGCTGAGGTGCTTGACGCAGATGGATTTGAGGCTTTCAAGGAGACTGGTGATATCTTCAATCAGGAGGTTGCCGAGAAGTTCCGCAAATACGTTCTCACCCCTGGCGGAATAGACGATGGAATGACCATGTACCGCAATTTCAGAGGTGCCGACCCGAAGATTGACGCATTGTTAAAAAATCGCGGTTTAGACAAATAACAAGCATTTTAGCGAATTGATTTCAATCAATCGACGTTTTTATTTGAGTTTTTTGGCCATAAATTGTACTATTTTTGCATATAAGTGTGATTTTCCCAATTTTTGTTTGGAGAATTTAAAATAAATTCCTAAATTTGCACTCATAAACGGCATTCACAAAATGGCACTCAAAAAGGCCTGACCAGAAAACAATGATAAACGTCTTAAGAACACATATCCAACGAATCATTTTGACCATATTCGCTATGGCAAATTTATTCGGCACTTATGTAAAAGCTGAAGACAAAAATCCAATCGTCATTGTTTCGTCATACAACCCTGAGGTTAAGCGCATGAACGATAATATCGTGGCGTTCTCCGAGGAGTATCTTTCACAGGGGGGTAAGAATCCTATTCACATCGAGAACATGAACTGTCGTAGTCTCACAGAGGCTTTGGAATGGAAGGAGAGATTATGGAATCTGCTCAGCAAATACTATGAGAACGGCAACAAGCCTTCTATGATTGTTCTTCTTGGAAGTGAAGCTTCTACAGCTTTCTTCTCTCTTACACAGAAAGAGATAAAGGCAACTCCTGTTGTTGTGGGTAGCAGAAGCAATAACATCGTCAAACTCCCTAACGAAAACGTGAACATTCACGAATGGGAGCCTCAACCTTTCTACCTGAACAAGGATTTCAAAGACTACAATATCGTCGGTGGACAGATATACACTCAGGATATTGATGCTAATATCAACCTGTTGCGCAGCATCTACCCTGAAAGAGATTCTATTACATTCCTGTCAGACAACAGTCTTGGTGGCGTAACATTAAGGGCTCACTTCATTCAGGAGATGAAGAAATTCCCTCGCTACAATGTATCTTTTCTTGACGGCAGAGAATTACTGCTGCAGGAAGTGAATACAGCCTTAACCGAGTTGAAAGGCAATAAGGCCATCTTCATCGGCACATGGCGTATTGACAACTCTGAGGCAATCACGCTCTCAAACACTATCGTTGCACTCGCAAAAAGTAACAAAGAGATACCTGCATTCTCACTGACAAGTACGGGTATTGATTGTTGGTCTATCGGAGGATATATTCCTGACTTTCAGGATTTTCACCCTGATACCAAGCCTGAGGGCAGCGAGCTTGCAGACGATGTTATAGCATACGAGAAGACAGGCAAGGCTTCTGAACTTCACGTGCTCAACAACATTTACAAGTTCAATTATGACAAAATCAAGGAGTTTGGCATAAAGTACGAGCAGCTTCCAAAAGACTTCGTGATGATAAATGAGCCTAAGAACGCATTCCAGACTTACAAGACTCAGATTCTCATTGCTGTTGGAATTTTCGCATTCCTAATCACGGCGATTACCATCACACTGCATTTCCTTATTCTGAGTAAGAAGATGGAAAAGAAGCTGATAGAACGCGGACATGAACTTGAGATTGCACGCGACAAGGCAGAGAAGGCGAACGCTATGAAGTCAGCATTTATCGCCAATATGAGCCACGAAATCCGTACACCGCTCAATGCTGTGGTTGGATTCTCACAGTTGCTTACTGAGCCAGAAATCAAGCTCACCGACGAGGAGAAACAGGAATATGGTGGCTACATCAAGGTAAACTGCGATACACTTCTTAATCTGGTGAATGATATTCTGCAGATTTCGAAGATGGACGCAAAGAGCATGGTATTCAATATCATTGATGCCGATATGGTTGAGCTCTGCAAGACTGGTGCAGAATCAGCTCGCGCAAACTTAGCCTCTGGAGTTGAGATCATCACAAAACTCCCTGAGACTCCAGTTCCAGTTCAGACAGATGTTCTACGCCTCCAGCAGGTGTTCAACAATCTCCTGTCGAATGCAAAGAAGTTCACCGACCATGGTACCATCACCGTGGCAATCGAAGAATCAATAGTACCTGATGAGATAGTTATCAGCGTAACCGATACAGGCTGTGGAATTCCTGCTGACAAGGCAGATTATGTATTCCAGCGTTTCAAGCAGATTGACTCCTTTAAGCAAGGAACTGGTCTCGGCCTATCAATCACGCGAAGTATTATCGAAAACCTTGGAGGACGTATCTGGCTCGATACCGAGTACACTAACGGAGCTCGTTTCGTATTCACACATCCTACACACCAAGGCTGATCAGGTCAAAACAAACACTATTTCCACTAATAATTAAAACATCGACCTCAAAATAATACGCATGATTAAGCTACTGGCTACATTAATAGCACTTCTAATCTCCATGTCGGCACAATGTCAGACATCGATAGAGCCACTCTCGCGAGGCGCCGTTGCGATTCCTTGTGAGAGAGGAAACTTTATATCATGGAGATTACTGGCCACCGACCCCGACTATATATCCTTTGACCTGCTTCGCGACGGCAAAGTCATTGCTTCAAATATAACTAAAACGACATGCGTTACCGATTCTCTCGGATCTACTGAGAGTAAATACACTCTCATCACACGTCGTAACGGTGCACAATACGCAAGTAAACCTTTGAAGGTATGGGATCAGCCATACATTTCTATCCCTCTCGACAAGCCTGCTGATGGCGTTTCGCCTAACGGTAAGGAATACACCTATACACCTAACGATTGTTCTGTAGCCGACATCAATGGTGATGGTGAGTACGAAATTCTTGTTAAGTGGGACCCATCAAACTCTCACGATAACTCTCAAGACGGTCATACAGGTAACGTTTACCTCGACTGCTATAAACTTCACTACGGAAACCTTAAGCAATACACTGGAAAACCAATTTGGCGTATTGACCTTGGTCCTAATATCCGTGCAGGAGCCCACTACACCCAGTTCCTTTTCTACGACCTCGACGGCGACCATAAGGCAGAGCTTATATGCAAGACTGCTCCTGGCACAAAGGATGGTAAGGGAAAATTCGTAAGTAAAGCCGCTACTGATAAGGAAATAAAGAAGACAGACAACAGCATTTCATACGTTATGCCTAACGGTCGTATTCTTCATGGTCCTGAGTTCCTTACAGTATTCTCTGGCATCGATGGTCATGCTATTCATACCGTTTACTACAACCCAAACCGTGCCTTCACTCTCGGCGGTGAGCCGGAATACGATGGTAGAGGTTGGGGTGACCGTTCTCAGCTTCAAGGTAACCGTGGCGACCGCTTCCTTGCATGTGTAGCATACCTTGATGGTTTGGAGGAGAATCCAAGTGCAGTATTCTTCCGTGGCTACTACACTAAGGCATACGCTTGGGCGGTTCAGTTTGACGGTAAGCGCATCATCGATAAGTGGTTCCATAAGAGTGAGACACCTGGTGAGGGTATCTACGGACAGGGAGCACACGGTATCGCAGTAGGTGATGTTGATGATGACGGCTTCGACGAAATAACATTCGGTTCTGCAGCCCTCGATCACGACGGTTCCCTACTCTACACGACAAAGCTCGGTCATGGTGATGCCGTTCACCTCGGAGATTTTGACCCAGATCGTCCAGGACTTGAATACTACATGCCTCATGAGGTTAAGCCATTCGGCATCGACTTCCGTGATGCACGTACTGGTGATATACTATTCAGAGAATTTGCAGATCGAGACACAGGTAGAGGACTTTGTGCCGACATCGACTCACTACATCGAGGATGCGAATTCTGGAGTTCAGCGAACAAGAAAATACACGATTGCAAGGGTAATGTGATTGCGACTCCAAGCAACTCTATCCCTGTCAATTTCCGCATCTACTGGGACGGAGACCTTTACGATGAGCTGATAGGTAACTCTGCAAACAAAGGACTGCCAGGCGAAAGCCCGATACCGAATTATCAGTATTACGTGGCAAAATGGACTGGTACAAATATGAAGCGTATCAAGATCAACGGTAAAGACTTCAGCGAATGGGGGTACTCATCTTCTTGTAACGGAACAAAGGCCACACCTTGCCTACAGGCAGACCTTTTCGGTGACTGGCGCGAGGAAATCATTCTATATGATGCATCCGACAATGCGCATCTGAATGTCTTCAGTACCAACCTACCTACGCAGTATCGCGTTGTCACACCAATGCACGACCATATTTATAGAATGTGCGTAGCATGGCAAAACGTATCATACAATCAGCCACCTCATCTCAGCTATTACCTTCCTGACAAATTCAAGAAGAAGGAAGAACTGAAAGTAGAGGAAACAAAGGAAGAGGATGTAACCAAGGCAAACGTAGTAGCCCAGGCTGCAGAAGAAGAGAAATAAATATAATGACAAATGACTAATTACAAGTTACCTATTTAGAAATAGCAAATGCTAACAGGTAATTCGTAATTAGTCATTTCTCTTTAGTCTTTCGTCTTTAATCCTTAATCCTTAATCCCTAATCTTTAATCCCTAAT
>DCJC01000049.1:15051-19006 GCA_002317355.1 Prevotellaceae bacterium UBA1710
ATCCCTAATCCTTAATCCCTAATCTTTAATCCTTAATCCCTAATCTTTAATCCATCTTTTATACCTTATTTATTATATTATGTACCAAAAGGTGCATTTTATTTTGCCATGTCAAAATTAATTAGTACTTTTGCCATGAAAATTTATACGTTTAAAAAAATAGCAAACATTATAAAATTAAATCTAATTGATGAAACTTACTGACATTCTTTCAGGCAACGCTAATGTTGCAGAATGGGAAAGCAAGGGTTACGAGCTTCCTAAGTATGATATCGCAGCAGTAGCCAAGAAGACTCACGATGAGCCAACTTGGATTCACTTCGGTGCTGGAAACATCTTCCGTGCATTCCCTGCTGCTATCCTTAACGATGCCCTCAACACAGGCAAGTACGACCGTGGTGTCATCGTTGCCGAGAGCTTCGACTATGAGATTATCGATAAGGCATACCGTCCTTACGGCAACCTCTCACTCCTCGTCAGCCTCCAGTCAAGCGGCACTATCGAGAAGAAGGTAATCGCTTCTGTTACAGAGTCACTCAAGGCAGACTTCCAGTTCGCTGAGGATTGGGCTCGTCTCGTTGAGGTATTCAAGGCTCCATCTCTCCAGATGGTTACATTCACCATCACAGAGAAGGGTTACAGCGTAGCACCAGCAGACCTCGACCGTGGTCTTACACCAGTATTCGCTATGGGTAAGCTCACAGCACTCCTTCTTGAGCGCTTCAATGCAGGTCAGCTCCCACTCACACTCCAGTCAACCGACAACTGCTCACACAATGGTGACAAGGTGAAGGCAGGCGTTCTCGCATACGCAGAGAAGTGGGTTAACGATGGTCTTGCACCAAAGGAGTTCCTTGCTTATGTAAACGACAACAAGAAGATTTCATATCCTTGGTCAATGATCGACAAGATCACACCACGTCCACACGAGAAAGTACAGGCTATGCTCGCTGAGGATGGTTTCGAGGACAACAACACCATCATCACAGAGAAGAAGACCTTCACAGCTCCTTTCGTAAATGCAGAGGAGGTTCAGTACCTCGTATGTGAGGATGACTACACCAACGGTCGCCCACCATTGGAGCTCGGCGGTGCACTCTACACCACACGTGAGACTGTTGACCAGGTAGAGACAATGAAGGTTACAACCTGTCTCAACCCACTCCACACCGCAATGTCTATCTACGGTTGCATGCTCGGCTACGACCTTATCTCTGCAGAGATGGCAGATGAGGATCTCCGTGCATTCATCCAGAAGATCGGTTATATCGAGGCTATGCCAGTAGTGACAGACCCAGGTGTACTCAATCCATACGAGTTCATCGGCACTGTTATCAACAAGCGTCTCCCTAACCCATTCATGCCAGACGCACCACAGCGTATTGCTACTGATACATCTCAGAAGCTCGCTATCCGTTTCGGTGAGACAATCAAGAAGTACATCGCTCGCGGTCTCGACATGGATAACCTCAAGCTTATCCCACTCGTACTCGCTGGCTACGCTCGCTACCTCAAGGGCATCGACGATAACGGTCAGGCATTCGAGCCATCTACCGACCCATTGCTCGAAGAGCTTCAGGCAATCGTTGCTCCTCTCGAGATTGGCAAGACAGATCAGGATTACTCTTGCCTCAAGCAGCTCTACTCACGCAAGGATGTCTTCGGTCTCGACCTCTATGAGGGTGGTCTCGGTGAGCAGATCGAGGCTTATGTCAAGGAACTCTATGCTGGCAACGGTGCAGTAAGAAAGACTCTGCATAAGTACGTGGCAGTGAGATAGACCCTCCCCTAACCCCTCCCGTTAGTAGGGAGGGGAAAAAGAATGTATTTGTCGTATGTGGAAATATCGGACATCATCACCAGACAGATACCAGCTGCTGAAGGAATTCTCAAGACAGAATCGAACAAACCAGACCTTGGCAGAACAAGTGCTATGGAATCAGATCCGAGGCAATGTTCTCGGAACAAAGGTTCTACGGCAACATATCGTTGGTGACTACATAGTTGACTTCCTTGTGCCCTACTATAACCTTGTAATAGAAGTTGATGGTGCATACCACATGGAAAGAGATCAGCACGATGATGACCTAATACGTTCAGAAGCATTAAATAGAATGGGGTTATATGTAACACGCTTTACAAACGAGCAGGTGTTATATGACACGGAAGCAACTGTAGAAAGAATAAAAGAATTAATTAACAAAATAAAAACTCCCTAAAACACCTCCAGGGAGAATAAACATTCTAATACCCCCTCCCTACTAACGGGAGGGGGATAGGGGGTGGGTCAATGGAAAGAACATGGCGATGGTTTGGCAAGAAGGATAAGATCACTCTTGCTCAATTAAAGCAGATCGGCGTTGAGGGTATCGTTACAGCATTGCACGATGTACCACTCGGCGAAGTATGGACACGTGAGAAGATTCATGAACTCAAGGAGTATATCGAGTCTTACGGTATGAAGTGGAGTGTCGTTGAGTCACTCCCAGTAGTAGAGACAATCAAGTACGGCGGTCCTGATCGCGACCACCAGATTGAGGTTTACAAGCAGAGCCTCCGCAACCTCGGTGAGGAAGGCATCAAGTGCATCTGCTATAACTTCATGCCTGTACTCGACTGGGCACGTACAGACCTTCTGCACGACAACCCAAACGGCTCAACAAACCTCTATATGGATTGGGGTGAGTTCGCTTACTTCGACATCTATATCCTCCAGCGTGAGGCTGCTCGTGAGGATTGGGCTAAGTTCTCTCAGGAACACAAGTGGGGCCGTGACCTCGTAGCAGAGGCTGACGCCATCAAGGCAAAGTCAACACCAGAGTTCGACCACGCAATGGTAGAGAACATCATCATCAAGACACAGGGCTTCGTATCTGGTAACTTCAGCGAGGGCGATTCTGCTCCTGTGCAGAAGTTCCGCGACCTCCTCGACCTCTACAAGGACATCGACAAGGCAAAGCTTCAGGACAACATGAAGACATGGCTCGAGGCTATCATGCCAGTATGTGAGGAGTACGACATCAACATGTGCGTACACCCAGACGATCCTCCATATCCAGTATTCGGTCTCCCACGTATCGTAGGTAACGTAGAGGATATCCAGTGGTTCCTCGATGCAGTACCTAACAAGCACAACGGACTCACATTCTGCGCAGGTTCATTCTCTGCTGGAGAGCACAACGACTGCGTAGCAATGGCAGAGAAGTTCGCAGATCGCACACACTTCGTTCACCTCCGTTCTTGTCATATCTTCCCTAACGGAAACTTCACAGAGGCAAGTCACCTCGGTGGTCGTGGTAACCTCATTGAGCTTACCCGTATCTTCGAGAAGGCAGAGGCAGAAGGCAAGTGCAACTCAGGTCGTCGTCTCCCAATGCGTGTTGACCACGGTATGACATTCACCGACGAGCCTGGTGGCATCTTCGACGAGAGCAACCATGGTCACAACTCTGGCTACACTCTCCTCGGCCGTATGTTCGCTATGGGTCAAATTCAGGGTGTTATGGCTACTGTTGACAAGGAACTTGGCATCGAGTACAAGCAGCCAGGATTCTTTGATTAAAAGTCCCCCAGGAGTCCCCCCAGAAGCCCACCCAGGCCCTCCCAAAGGGAGGGATGCGAGAATGTATTTTTCGCGGTGGCAGATTCAATAAGGCATAATAATAATTGCCGCTTGAGATTTCCATTAAGGATTAACTCAAGCGGCAATCTTTTTAACGTATCATTCGCCAAGCCCCACAGCGAACAATACTATCTAACATCCTTCCCTTTGGGAAGGCTTGGTTAGGCTTCTGGTTAGGCTACTACTCATTCCTATACTTCACCTCATCCACATCAGGGATGTCAGAGATAGTATTAACGATAGTCTGAAGCTCATCGTATGAATGCACAAAGAAATTCACCGTGCAAGTCACAATCTCGTCCTCAGTTATCGTATGAAGATTATTGATTGACA
>DCJC01000049.1:19078-26787 GCA_002317355.1 Prevotellaceae bacterium UBA1710
ACCGCATGAACCGTGATACTTGCAGGATAGAGAATAGAATCCTCCGCCTGAAAATCAACGGCAACGATAGAATCACCATAACGTGATGACATGGCAATGGCATCTGCACAATCCCTCCTATGAACACTTATTCTGCCATTATCCTCAGTAAAGCCAATCACCTCCTCACCCGGGATAGGATGGCACAACGGACATCTGTCATACTGTGGCTTAGGCTGACGGTCAAGATACTGATGAATATGTCTCAAAGCCTTATACGACTTTGCATGACCACGCCAGTCTTCCCTCGGAAGCACACTCTCATCCGTACCTATCTCCACACAGTCTCCACGATGCAGAACAGTCTTTACTGACACCAGATGCCCATTCACCTTGGCATACTTAGCATGCATACCAACCTGAGTGTGGATGTTATACGCAAAGTCAAGCACAGTGGAATTCTTTGGCAGACGCAATGCCCTACCCTGCGGTGTGTAGCAGGTTATATCATCATTATAGAACTGACTTCTCACAGACTCAATGAAGAAAGACTCACCATCCTCATTCTCATGGCTGTTATTAGCCACATCCCTGAGCACATTTCTCAAAGCATCAATCCATGCACTGATGTCATTCTCTCTTCTGCGAGCCACACAACCCAGACGTGAGTTCACAATCATTCGCTCGCTTGAGATATGCACCTCTTCCCACACACCATAGTCAGAAAGCAGATGCACATGGAAACTCTGATAGCCATTACTCTTAGGCTGGTCGATGTAATTGACCATCGAGCCTGGTTTCTCCCTAAAGCAATTAGTAAGATATGAGTATATGTTCAGACACATATTCTTCTCTGAAACATATACATCCTCTGGAAAGACAATTCGTGTGAAATGGCGGCCTACAAGATGCTCGAAGTCCACCTTCGTGTTTTTCATCTTTCTGTACAGGCTGTAAGGAGCACGGTAAGCCACCTCCCTGCGATAGCGTATGCCATTGGCATTCAGCACCTCATCAATTCTTGTTGAGAACGATGCCATACGTATCTTGTCCTGTTCCTTCTCCTTCTCAATCAGCTTTACAATCTTCTCATACTCATGCGGACATCTATACCTGAATGACAGATTCTCCAATTCAATCTTGATGGTATAAAGTCCCAGACGATTAGCAAGCGGAGCATAGAAATAGTCAGTCTCACCGGCAATCTTCATCTGTTTGGCAGGAAGCATGCTGCTCAGCGTACGCATATTATGCAGACGGTCAGCAAGTTTTATCAGGATGGCACGCACGTCATAGTGCATAGAGTCGAGCATCTGCTTGAAGTTATCAAGCTGCTTCGACATCGCATAGTTCGGTTTCTTCTGCTTGGTCACCACTCTCACAAGGAAAGCCACATCGTCACCAAACAGGCGCTTCATATCCTCATCTGTATATTCGGTATCCTCCACCACATCATGCAGGAAAGCGGCACACACAGGTGCTGCGCCAAGTTTCATCTCCACAGCCACGATTCTCGCCACAGCTATAGGGTGAATGATATAAGGCTCGCCAGTCTTACGCTTCTGATTAGCGTGAGCATCATGTGCCAGCTGATACGCACTTCTCATCAGTGCCATCTCCTCGATGGTACATCGTGATGACATGGCAGAGAAAACTTCTTCTGCCCTATTGTTAATCTCTATTTCTGAGACCTGATGAACATGTTGCTCCATAAAAACTCTCTTACCAAATAAATCTTTTTAAAGGTGGATGATATCCGAAGTATTGTTTAGTCATGACGAAAAACAAAATTCTCTGCAAAAATAGCGAATAGAATCGAAACGACAAAACATTTCATCAATTTTTTTTGTTATTCCACTTTTTTTTGTTTACTTTGCAGCCGAAACAATAATCTAACTTAATACAACCAATAATGAAAACTGACATAGAAATAGCACGCGAGGCAAATCTCATCCCCATTCGTGATGTTGCCTCAAAGATTGGTATCTGCGAAGATCTCCTTGAACCTTACGGAAAATTCATTGCTAAAATCCCATACAAGACCATCGATCAGGCGAAAGTTGACCAAAGCAATCTGATTCTTGTCACCGCCATAACGCCTACCAAGGCTGGCATAGGCAAGACTACCGTCAGCATCGGTCTTGCCCTCGGTCTCTGTAAGATTGGCAAGAATGCCGTTCTCGCCCTCCGTGAGCCATCTCTCGGCCCTTGCTTCGGAATGAAAGGCGGAGCCGCTGGTGGCGGCTATGCGCAAGTGCTGCCTATGGATAAGATCAACCTACATTTCACAGGTGATTTCCATGCTGTCACCTCTGCCCACAACATGATTGCCGCCTTGCTCGACAACTACATCTATCAGCATCGCGAGGAAGGTTTTGCCCTGAAGGAGATACTGTGGAAGCGCGTTCTCGATATCAACGACCGCAACCTCCGAACCATCATCACCGGACTCGGCAAGCGCACCGATGGCGTTGTAATGGAGAGTGGCTTCGACATCACCCCAGCTTCCGAGATAATGGCTATCCTCTGTCTCGCCAAGGATGAGGATGACCTTCGCCGCCGTATCGAAAACATCCTTCTCGGCATCAAGACAGATGGCACACCTTTCCGTGTAAAGGACATGGGAGTAGCAGGCTCTATCTGCGTACTTCTCCGCGAAGCCATCAACCCGAATCTTGTGCAGACGACAGAGAACACCCCAGCCTTCGTGCATGGAGGCCCGTTTGCCAATATAGCCCACGGATGCAACACCGTCATTGCCACACGTACCGCAATGACCTATGGCGACTATGTCATCACGGAGGCTGGCTTCGGAGCTGACCTTGGCGCAGAGAAGTTCTTCGACATCAAGTGCCGTAAGAGCGGACTGCAGCCAAAGCTCACCGTTCTCGTTGCCACTACCCAAGGCTTGAAGATGCACGGTGATGTGCCAGAGTCAGAAATCAGAAAACCGAATGCTGAAGGTCTTGAGCGAGGCTTCAAGAACCTCGACCGCCACATCCGCAATATGCAGAGCTACGGCCAGACGGTCATTGTCTGCTTCAACCGCTATGCCTTCGACACCGACGAGGAGATGGCACTTGTACGCCGCCATTGTGCAGAGATGGGTGTTGGCTTCGCTGAGAACAATGCCTTCTGCGAGGGAGGCAAAGGTGCAGTAGAACTTGCAGAACTTGTTGTCAAGACCATTGCCGAACAGCCATCCAAGCCTCTAACACTCATGTATTCTGACGAGCAGAGCATAGAGGAGAAGGTAGAGGCAGTAGCCACAAAGATATATGGTGCCAAGAACGTCATCTATCTCCCTGCTGCCAAGAAGATGCTCGAGCGCATCAAGTCACTCGGCCTCACCAACTACCCTGTCTGCATTGCAAAGACACAGTACAGTTTCTCCGACGATCCAAAGCTCTACGGTGTACCAATCGATTTCGATTTCACCATCCGTGACTTCGTCATCAATACCGGTGCCGAAATGATTGTTGCCATCGCAGGCGACATCATGCGTATGCCAGGACTCCCTAAAGTGCCACAGGCAGAGAAAATCGACATCGTGAACGGAGAGATAGAAGGGCTGAGTTAGTGCATAGTTCATAGTGCATAGTGCATAGTGCATAGTGCATAGTTCATAGTGCATAGTTCATAGTGCATAATTCATAGTGCACTGCCCCTAACACCCATCACCTATCACCAAACACCCATCACCTATCACCTGGCACCCATACTTTCTTGCCATTGATGATGTTGATGCCCTTCTGAGGCTTTGAGATACGAATACCGCTGAGATTATAGATTACAGGCTCTGATTCATCAGAAGCAGAATCTATAATCTCATTATTTATGCCCGTCGCCTCGTTCTCGAAGCGGAAGATAAGAGCCTTGGCAGAAGAACTACCATCATCAATATAAGCCTTGTGAGCCTCAAGAGTCTTAGTCGTTGGCCATTTGTAGAAGCCAAGACCTTTTGAACCATGTGAAAGAATGTAACAGTTGTCACTATGCGAATCCATATCATCATCTGTACCAAGTAAAACATTTTCCGCAGATATCGGCTTCCCAGATTCGCTTGTAACAAGCTTAATGTAATTCTTGTCATTCTCCTTAAATATAGCAGACTCTTCTGCCCTAAGAATTACTGGTGTTCCCTTAGGTATGACATTACCATCAATCGCTGTTAGGAGGAGATAATTATTATCGATTTTAGCAGTAAAGGCCATTACTTTGTCAGGCATCTCGTAAGCTACCTTTGAGTCGAAGAATGATCTGAAATAGTACCCTCCTAAACCAGATGCTGTATATGCCTCAAAATTTGTTGCCTTAGGGCTCCAGTGGGCATAGAGTGTCATATCACTTGTGATATCCACTCTTGCAGTTTTTTCTTTCTTTGTACCACCGTTCTTTTCTGTGTACCAGCCATCAAAATTATATCCGTAGCGAGTAGCATCAGGCAGATTTTCATAAGTGCCATCGTATGTGACGTCAATAGATTCTACGGCATCACCTACAGTTACAAAGGTCAAAGTGTAGGTGTTTGCCGTCCAATGGGCATAGAGAGTTACATCTTCCGTGACATCCACAGTCTGATCTGACGTAATTTTGTCTCCAGTGGAAGCATCGGTCCACCAACCAGAGAAGGTATAGCCCGTGCGAGATGGCTGGGTTGGTAATATGTATTTATTGCCATATTCCTCTTCTATTTCAGTGACATTGCCGCCCTCATAATTGACATCAAAACTTATCGTGTATTTAATACGTGTCCAATGTGCATAGAGTGTCATATCACTTATGATATCCACTTTGTCTGTCTTTTCTATCTTTTTGCCACCTTCCTCTGCTGTGTACCAGCCATCGAAATTATATCCGTAGCGAGTAGGTTCTGGATACGTATATTTCTGGTCGTACGTTTCCTTGATTATTTTCTCATCTTGATCATCTACTTTTCCACCATTTGCATCGTAAGTTACATCATATTGGTTAGCTGTCCAGTGGGCATAGAAAGTTCTGTTTTCTGTGACATATACAATCAAATCTGACGTAATTTCAGTTCCTGCGGAAGCATCAGTCCACCAGCCACGGAAGGTATAACCCTTACGTGAAGGTTCAGCAGGCAATATGTAATTGTTGCCATATTCCTCTTCTATTTTAGTGACCTCACCACCCTCGTAATTGGCATCAAAACTTATCGTGTATATATTTGGTATCCAATGCGCATATAGAATCATGTCATCTTGTATTTCTCGCGTATTATTACTTGTCGTAATATTCACACCACTATTATCTTCCTTCGAAGTCCACCATCCATCAAAGGTGTAGCCTATACGTGTTGTTGATGGAAGTGATATGGTTACAGAAGGCTGTGTTATGTCGGTGCTGTATCTTTTTATGTTTCTCATGTCAGAACCATCACATGGGGTGCCACCATTTGAAATGAAAAACACATTGTATTTATTGTAATACACGGTTTGCCCATCTTTTTCTTCTGTGAAAACTTCTTTGTATCTGCTTGTAGGACGAGGACATTCTCCTTCGGTTTTGCCGAAGGTTTGAGTCCAAGTTTTAGTATTACCTAAATCCTGATTGAGGTCATAGGTGAGTTTACCATTTTCGATGGTTGTTGTGTTTTTTACATATACCCAAGTATTTTTCTCTCCAGTATTATCGCTGTTTTTTGTTTTCTTATTAAAATCTGTGTTGGTATCGTTGTCCCATGATCCTACAACGTGATTGTAATGTGGTGTGTGTGGTCTTCCTATTCTATAAGTGTCGTTTCCATATTTGGTATATGTAGACCAAAGCGAAGAAGTCTTAACGTCGTAGCCATTGGAAAATGAGACCACGCCTGCTGCAACTTGCGCATCCTGAGCAGAACTAACCGAAGAAACAGTCAGGTCTAATGTTCCGAATGAACCACAGTTCTCTATGGTTCCTCCATCTAATCTTCCGCATATTGCTGCCACTTGCCATTTTGCTTTAATAGTCGCATTTTCTACTAATACATTCTTGATGGTTGCGTTTTGCGCATAACCGATTAGGCCAGCACGAGCATATTCTTCTGATGTCATGTTAAGGTTCTTCACCACATAACCATTACCATCGAATAATCCACGGAATGGATGTGTGCCAGAGGCGTTTGTTTTTTCACCTTTGGATATTCCAATCGGAATCCATTCCTTGCCACTCATATCTATATCGTTTGCAAGTATGGCATTTATTGTTTCATTTCCTTCATTGACCTTACTTGCAAAATTCATTAAATCGTCTGCGTTCTTGATAATATATGTAGCAGAACTGTATTTTTCCCATTGGGCATAAAGAACGATTTCTTTGAATGCAATGTCTTCCGTTGCAATCTCTTGTTCCGGGGCATAGTAATTGTTATCTTGGTCCTTCCATCCAGTAAATCTGTATGGATATATATTACCATTCTCTTCGTATGTATTAGTGAAAAGACATGGTAAAAGAGTACCGCTACCTCTAATAACTTGTTGAGGCATTTCTCCACTTCCGCCGTTAGGGTGGAATTTTGTTACCAAATATGTATTTGCAGACCAAATAGCATAGAGGGTTGGATGATCGGTTGCGGAGTCATCTACAATGTCAGAATTTGAAATTTCATGTCTTCCGTTATCTACTGAAGTAAACCACCCCAGGAATGTACTGTTATCGCGTACTGGTTCCGGACATGAATAATGTGAAAAATAGCTTTCTTCTATAGTCCTTGCATCTTGGCTGTCATCAAAATGACCACCATTTGCATCGTATGTGATTTGGTATTTTTTTATCTTCCAGTCTGCCTTAAGAACGACAGTACTGTTGTCATTCGCAATGATTGTACATGCAGCAGGTGTTGGATTGCAGTCTTTGTCAAAGAATTTTGTACCATTGTAGCTGTAACCATCAAACGTATATCCTGTATAATCCCCAGGGATTGGAGCATTCTCCATAACAACGCCATAGTAGTACTCCTTTTGACTACCCAGTTCATTTCCTCTGTCACTGAATTTTATTGTTGTCTTAATCTTGTCAAGTATTTGATAATCCGATGGAGAAATGTTCTTGTATATTTCTCCATCCTTCTCGGATATTTCACCTGTGATATTACTTGGATTTTCTATGTAGAGACAGCCATTAGATATTGTAATGTCTTTGTTGGGGTCTTTATCTTTTGCACTTTCTCCATCTTTACTATTACCACCTTTACCTCCTGCTCCTATGGCACAAGAAGGTTTCTGGCCTCCGTCACCACCTCCAATAACCAGCAGTGTTCCTACTTTGCTATCACCATTTTTTCCTGCTGTCGCCTGTACCTTTACATCACTTATAATGAATAGTCCGCCCATTTCTTCGCCCGGCAAACCATATTTGTCCGTACTACCATCATAACCGTTTCCACCTGTTCCGCCTTTTCCGCCAATGGCTGGTGCTGCACCTCCTCCACCATTTCCACCATCTGCATTAATTATGCTTCCTGCCACACCATCACCGCCATCTCCACCAGTAGCAATAAGTTTACCTTCACCTGTAATGATAAGTGTTGTACCTACAGGTACACAGATAGCAGGATAAGCGCCAGTTCGTCCAGAACCTGCTTGACCAGTGATTGTTATGGTAACACCTTTAGCAATATAAATAGTCGCAGTTGCACCTTCGGCAACAGTAATTCGGCTGTCGGTTATTTTTAGATTATTCTCAACCTTGTAGATAGAGTTATCTTGCAGGACAGTCGTTGCTGT
>DCJC01000049.1:26855-27472 GCA_002317355.1 Prevotellaceae bacterium UBA1710
AATATGATGATTATGATATGTTTTATTTTCATAGAATTCAGTTGTTTCTAAGGTTATTATTTCTAAAGAAATATATCTTGGAATTAAGTGGTGTGCCGCTAAGGGTTTCGTTTATGACGACACATTTGCAAAGATAAGCATTTTCTTTGAAAACAAAACAAAACAAATGAGTTTTTTTCATTTTTCACCTGTTTTTTAACAATTAAGACCTTTGTGGAAACTACTCAGGTATCTTTGTTTTTGCCTTCGGCGAACGAAAATTTGCCGTAAATTATCCGCGAATTTATTCGTAAATTAACGTCAGTTCGACGAATTTATGACTTACAATTTGAATGTGCACCTTTGGTGCTTAAACTGACAATAATTACCAATCTCCACAATCTTTACAATCTTAAATTTGTGAAATTTTGTCTCTGAATCCCAATATTTATTGGAAAANNGCCAGCAAGATGAGTAAAAGCGGCTCAAAGAAAAATAAAATACGTAGGAAGTTATTATTTTACCATCACTAAGGCAATTATGGAAACTATCCAAGTGCCAGACGAACAAATTTACACAAGGCTATTAATGTCTTAATTAATGTCCCAATTTACGTCTTAATTAACGTAAGCGTAAGC
>DCJC01000049.1:27515-28425 GCA_002317355.1 Prevotellaceae bacterium UBA1710
CTGCCAACAGATTTAATTCATCGAACTCACGTTAAGATTGACAAGTACATGTCATGCAACCGACACCAAATTGTTCGTTTTTTCCACATCGTCATGACTCCGTCATGCCTCCGTAATGCCTCCTATGCAATCCCAATACATCCCCAATTAAACTCCAATACACCTCCAATTTAATCGAGAGTTAATGGGACTTCAATGGGACTTTAATGGGAGTTTAATGGGACTTTGACTGGATTCACTTACTCCCCACTACCTACTATCATCGAAATCAAAGCGCTGGACGAATTCAAGTAGCACAAATAAAATTGTTCGATTTTTCCGTATGTCAAGATGACTCTAAATACCCTCAAATCTCCCTGAAAGTGAGGCCGTGTGATTCGTCTGAGATGTTTATGCTATCGCAGGAAAATGGCTTGCGCCAAGAAAATATAAATAATTACTCCTTCGTCGTATAAAATAAAGTATATTCAATTGAGGAAAATGGACTTCGTCCTAAAAAAATGCTCACGCTTGGAAACGGGGGTACTTATTGGGCTTCGTGAAACATTAATGTCCTAATTAACGTCTTAATTAACGTCTTAATTAACGTCTTAATTAATGTTTTAATTAACGTCCTAATTTATGTGTGCGCTTCGCGCTTTAGGCTTTCGCCGAAACATTAATTGCCATTAATTGGGACATTAATTGAGACATTAATTTTTTGCCTACGGCGAAACGAAAATGCCCGTGAATTTGCCGTAAATTGTTTCGTGAATTTATTTTATGCTTTCGCTGGAAAATGGCTTGCGCCAAGAAAATTAAGGAAATTGCTTCTTTGAAGCATAAAATGAACTCAATTGTGTAAAATGGACTTCGTCCTGAGAAAATGCTAGCGCGAAACGTCACCCGAATGGATTTTCCATTGCGAAGC
>DCJC01000015.1:0-6241 GCA_002317355.1 Prevotellaceae bacterium UBA1710
TCTCAGTTAGGAGTGAGGAGTGAGAAGTTAGGAGTAAATTGCCTATGATTCCTCCACAAATTAAAGATTGGAAAGATTAGGACTCCACGAAGTGCCTGAGCCAAAGCGAAGAATTATTGTCAGTTCAAGCACCAAAGGTGCACATTCAAATTGAATGTCATAAATTCGTCGAACTGACGTTAATTTAGGAATGCAGTAAGTGGGCTTGATGCCTCGGCACAATCACTGACAGAGCCAAGACCTGCCTCGTATGCACGACGACCTGCGATGACAGCCTCCTTGAAGGCAACAGCCATCTGGACAGGATCACCAGCAACAGCGATTGCTGTGTTCACGAGACAGCAGTCAGCACCCATCTCCATTGCCTCTGCAGCATGACTTGGAGCACCGATACCTGCATCTACCACAACAGGCACGTTAGCCTGCTCGATGATGATCTGAAGGAAATCCTTCATGCGAAGTCCCTTGTTTGTACCGATTGGAGCAGCGAGTGGCATAACGGTAGCAGCACCTGCCTCCTCAAGATGCTTACAGAGTGTTGGGTCTGCCTGACAGTAAGGGAGAACCACGAAACCGAGCTTCACGAGCTGCTCTGTAGCCTTCAATGTCTCGATAGAATCAGGAAGGAGATAGCGAGGGTCTGGATGAATCTCAAGCTTAAGCCAGTTTGTTCCGAATGCCTCACGAGCCATCTGTGCAGCAAATACAGCCTCTTCTGCATTACGCACACCCGATGTGTTAGGAAGAAGCTGGATACGAGGATTCTGAGTGATGTGTGTCAGAAGATCGTCCTGCTTATCTTCAAGTTCGATACGCTTCATGGCAACTGTAACCATCTCTGACTCTGATGCATCGATAGCCTTTGCCATTAATTCATTATTATTGAATTTTCCTGTTCCGAGGAAAAGGCGTGAATTAAACTCACGACCTGCAATGATAAGTTTTTCCATTATATTTTGTTTTTAATTTGGACAAAAGAGTAATATTTTCTTCATTTCCGCTACTGGATTGGTAGAGTTCAATACCGCCCCGCTCAGAGCGATACCAGTGACACCCGTCTGCATTATCTGCGGGATATCCTCAAGAGTGATGCCACCAATGGCTACAATAGGAAGATTGATGCCCTCAGCCTTCATCTGAGCACAAATGCTGATATAACCTTCAAGACCGAGGATTGGAGAGAGACCTTTCTTTGTCGTGGTGAAACGGAATGGCCCACAACCGATATAGTTAGCCCCAGACTCATAATGCGAACGCACATCCTCGAAGGTATTTGCCGTACCACCAATGATGAAGTCGTCACCAAGAATCTTTCTTGCCTCTGCTATCGGCATATCTTTCTTGCCAAGATGAACACCATCAGCATGGATCTGCTTCACCAGTTCCACATGATCATCAATGATGAATGTGGCGCCAGCCTCCTTGCACATCTTCTGCGCCTCAAGAGCAACAGGAAGTATCTCCTCATCAGTTGCATCCTTCATACGCAACTGAATCCATCTGCAGCCACCTTCAAGTGCTAAGCGGATAGAGTCAAGATATGTGTATTTGTCATTGAAATGACTAATAAACTGTATCATCCTCCGCAGGCAGCCTTAATGATTATTACACTTGTGCCTTCAGCAATCTTTGTGTCAGCCCACTCAGCGCGTGGTATCATCTGATTGCTTATGGCAACGGCTACACCCTTCTCTGGAAGAGCAAGTTCCTCAGAGAGAGCAAGAAGAGTTGCAGCTTCTGTAGCTACAGGTTTGTTGTTTACTGTGATATTCATATCTATAAATTAACGATACAGATATGAAGTTGAAGGGAATGGTATGAACAAAAAATCCCTATCTCAGTACCAAAACATTGAGTACGTGAAACAGGGGCAAATTGTGGTTAACTCGTTCCTTGCGACAGCATTACCTGCATCAAGTTCTATGGGTATAATCTCAGCCAACTTCCTCTTGAAGTCAGCACCCCGTTTTTCTAAGATGCAAAATTACTAAGTTTATTTGACTTACACAATCTTTTCCTCCTTTTTTTAGTATTTTTTTGCAATAATCGTTTGAATGCGAAAGATACTCATTTCTATTCTTGAACACGAACCACACGAACTGAACGAACAATAGTCTTACGCCCTTTGGACTTTTACGCTTACCTTCGTTCGGTTAGTTCGTTTCGTTCGTGGTTAAAATAAAGTCATCGTATTTCACAGAGCCGTAAGGCTATTAATGTGATCACAGGGAAAAGCATGGGGACACTCGGAAATGAATAACAGAGCAAAATACTTGTTAATGTCTTCCTTTATAGGTCTGGCTTATTGCCATCCCTTGTAGTCAGATGTGCTTGTTTCCTTGTGAGCTTTGGGCTCCCAGTAAACAAGCACATCAGCCTACAGGAAGACATAAACAAGACAAAACCGAATTCAAAATAGCGCCTTAAGGCGTAAAAAATCCATTCGGCAACAGGGGAGAACCATTTTTTTACGACCATAGGGAGCATTTTTTTCTTTATTTTGTCTTTTCACGGTGGCTCGGCTGGGTGAGTGCTCATTTTTATCGGGAAGCCCTAAAGGCTTACCAGGAAAAAGGAGAACTCGCATCAGCCAGGGATTTGCCACAAGCAAAGACCTAAAAGAGACACCATGAAAAGTATTTTGCTCTATTACTAATTTGTGGGTATCCCTTGATTTTTCACTGAGTCTATTAATGTCCCAAAACTTCAGAAATAAAGATTGCAAAGATTGTGAAGATTATTGTCAGTTAAAAGCAACTAAATGCAAACAGATCATAATCCATCCCCAACGTTAACAGGTAACTATGAACTATGCACTATGCACTATGAACTATGCCCTAAGCTTCGCTCTCACCATCCTATCATTCCCGAAGGCATCTTTCCTGACCTCAATATCACAATATCCATTCTCCTTCAGCATCTCAACGGTTTCTGCAGCATAAGCCCTGTTAATCTCGAAATACAGCCGACCGCCACGGCACAAGGCATGCGTACCATATTCCGCAATCGCACGATAGAAGAGCAACGGATCAGCATCAGGCACAAACAACGCCTCATGCGGCTCATGGTCAAGCACATTCCTCTCCATATCCACTGCCTCTTTCACACAAATATAAGGAGGATTGCTGACAATCACATTCCAGAGCTCACGGTCACCACTCGGAGCATTGAGGGCATCTTGCATATATATGTCCACACTCGCACCCAGCGCCTTCGCATTCCTCTTCGTCACACGCAAGGCTGTATCCGACACATCCCATGCAGACACCTCCAGCTCAGGAATCTCAAGAGCAAGCGACACACTTATACATCCACTTCCGCAACCTACATCAAGCAGGTATTTCCTACCGTTCCTGTTACCTCTTATCTCAGCATTCTCCTCTTTTATCCAAGACACGAGTTCCTCCGTCTCCGGACGAGGGATGAGCACACCAGACTCCACCTCAAACTGCCTTCTGTAGAATTCCGCATGCCCTATCACATACTGCACAGGCTCACCCTTCTGCAGCCTTGCCATCATCAGTTCGAGCCTACACGCATCCTCTTCTGACAATCCATCCAAAGCCCCGAGGCAAACATCCACAAAGGAAAGGCCGAAAGACTCCTCCAGCAGCATCTTCACTATGCTACCGGCCTCTCTTTCGTCGTATATTCCAGTCAACAGACTCACAAGTTGCTTATAATTCATAATCAATCTTTATAACGGGCACAATGTTTATCGAATAATGCTTTATAATACGGACGCGGATTCTCTTCGTATGCCTCATAGAAATTCCACTCAGCACTACCATCATAGAGAGACGATTCAATCATAGACTTAACCCATTTACCTTCATACGCCATTAGAGCCATATATAGTTCTGAAGGAAAATATTCCTTTTTATCCAATAATCTTTGGGCAACATTTCTCACCCATTTCTTGAAACTCTCATCAGGCCATATAGATACGGCCTGTAGTGCATTTTCGAAATCATTCCGTTCCTTATTCTCAACATTGATTAGTTTCTTCATCAAATCCTTCACTTCCACTTTCTTGTATTTTGCAAGTGCAACAATAGGCCCCGTATAAGACGATTCATCATACAAAGACAACAGTCTCTGATAGTATTGTGGCTTAGGTGCTATATATTGGTATAGACGTCCAAACGAATCCAACCGTTTTACTGCATTAGAAAACAGCACCACACTGTCCAGGCGATCATAATCCACATCACTAATATCATAATATTTTTGATTAAGAATAATAGCATGAACCCGTATCATGCTCAATGTATCCTGATCTTTACAACATCCACGCATTGTCATCAATGGAGTCATATCTTTCAATCCTGATATTGCAACATCAACAGCCGCGTGAGGGTACTTTCTAATGAGAGCGTTGAATACTGCAGCCCTGACAATAGCTGAAGGATGTTTCATAGCAAAATCCTTCAGCTGCCCTTCACTTGCAATCGTCAGCAACGTATCAGCCAACCAATATTGAGTCGTGGGTTCTCCAGCATAACCTATGCCTTCTGTTAAATAGGCAATTGTATCGGTTGAAATATATTTTATGATAGCATCTATACATTGCTGACGGTCTTTCGGAAGAGAAACTGCCGACTTTACATCTTTCGCATACCGAATACCATCGTCAGCTTCCGATTTACCTCGACACGAAAACAAGCATATTACAGAAAATAATAAAATAAGTATATTTTTCATCCCTTGGATATTTTAGAAAATCAATTACAAACCGTCAACGGATTCCCGCAGATATACTCTTCAGGCACCCATGCCACAACACCATTGACGAGCTTCAATCTTATCCAGCCACCCCTCATATCAAGAATCTCCTGAGGGCGGTTCTCCTCGTCAGTAGTGATGACAGTCCTCTTCGACTTACGCGAAGCCTCCTCGTAAAGATCAATCTCCACGCCGCCATCACCAATGAAATCACAAGCAAGGCATGAGATATGCACCCAGAAGCGACCACCCGTCTTCGACACCTTACGATACTCACCTGCATCATCGACATAGTCATTCCTCATTCTGCACCACTTCCCTTGAATCATATCAATGCGAACCTGAGATAGATTATTCAGTCTTGCCACGACATCCCCATTCGGCGCCCTGCGCACGTTCACCGTAGAATCCTTCCTGTCACAGGTATATACACCCATAGACACCTTCACCCTACCCTGAGCCATCATGCCCACGGACGACAACAACAGGAAAATGAATAACAAAACCTTTCTCATGACAAAATCCCCTTGACAAGATAGAACACCACCGGCACCAACAGACTTGGCAGCAGATTCACCGTCTTGCAATCCTTGATACCGAGAATACTGATACCAGAACTCAAGATAAGCACACCACCGACAATGCTCAGTTCATTCCTCATCGGTTCAGGCATACCATCACCACAGAAATAA
Organism: Prevotellaceae bacterium UBA1710; assembly: GCA_002317355.1. GTDB lineage: Bacteria > Bacteroidota > Bacteroidia > Bacteroidales > Bacteroidaceae > Prevotella. The sequence continues at coordinate 5,418 of DCJC01000015.1, forward strand.
CCGATGGCATAGAACGAACCCTGCCAGCAGAACAGTATGGGAGCAGCCCACAGCATAATTCTGCCAAACGTAGCAGCAAGCACAGCAGACGAGACACCATCAAGAGTAGCATTAGTATAAAGAAAAGTATTGGCAGGCTCACCGATAGCCCAACCCTGAGAAGGCGAGAGAGCAGAAAGCACAGGGCCCACGATGCTGAATGTACCAATACAGAAAAGCAGCACACCAGTCATCAAGCCCTGCAAGCCATTCGTCTCCTTACCATTCCTCTCATTAAGACGGGCATTAGCACGATCAATCCTACCCTGCAGATCCAGGCGCGTACCAATCACGCTACCGATAGCCAGCGATGCAATAAACATAACCGGATATTCACTCTTCGCCATATTAGGCAAGGCAGCATTAATGCCCAGAACGAGGCAGCACAGCCCCAAGGCATCAAACAACACCTTCTTGTATTTCTCCTTGATTCCTGTACCCAGAATCGATCCAACCATACCACCAATCAGAATGGTACAAGTATTTACAATAGTTCCTAACATCCTGTAACGATAAATAATTGAGGATTAAATGCGATTACAAAAGTAATCAAAAATCTGCATTCCGCAAAATAAGTGATGGTGAAAAAATAACTTCGGACGATTTTGTTCAGATTGTTGAGATATTTTTGCGTTGAAACGTAGTCGAAGGTTGATAACCTTCGAGTATGTGTAAGTGTAGCGGGCTACATGACTGAGGAACAACACAAAAATAGCCAGCAAAGTCCGATGTTGATAATATCGGAGTATGTGCAGAATAAAAGCGGCTCAAAGAAAAACAAAAAA
>DCJC01000015.1:6264-6737 GCA_002317355.1 Prevotellaceae bacterium UBA1710
GGAAGTTATTATTTTACCATCACTATAACCCTCAAATTAGTACTGATGTAACATTTTTTCAATAGTGAACATCTATGAATTCTCCGTAACCGAAGAAAAATTATCAACTATGAACTGATATCGATTTTCACCGGCTCCCTGCATTCCTCTGCCTTATAGATATAATCCATTAGACGCTTCAAGGTATCACGCGAGTTAAGCACCTTGCCACGCTCACGGTTCTCGCCCACGAGAATACAGCCGCGTGTGTCACTCGGCGTATTCCCCTCATGAATCATAATACCCATCCTGCCCGGCACTGCCATCAGATATGGTCGCCAGCCACGAAACTTACTCGACATGCACAGGCGCACCCAATATGAACCTGCCTCCACTGCCCCTTTGCCAAGAGGCAATTCCAATGTGTCACACTTGAAGGATGTTCCCTCGATAGTGAGGGAACCTATTATATAATCCTTCTTGAAATATTTGCG
>DCJC01000015.1:6781-6908 GCA_002317355.1 Prevotellaceae bacterium UBA1710
CAAGCCTTCCCAAGGGGAAGGATGTATTATAGTAACATCCACCCATTGGCCGCGCTTGCTATTCGGTTTCTAAGTTGTTTAACTTAATCTTTCTTCCCCATGATTAGAAATACTAACTACTCCCCCT
>DCJC01000080.1:0-16139 GCA_002317355.1 Prevotellaceae bacterium UBA1710
AAGATTGTGAAGATTGGTAATTATTGTCAGTTTAAGCACCAAAGGTGCACATTCAAATTGTAAGTCATAAATTCGTCGAACTGACGTTAAATTAAAGATGAAAGATTACAAATTTTAAAAGCTCTTTGGCAAGTGTTCTGAAGGCCGAGCGAACATGGCTGGCGCATTAAGGCTCTAAACAACACAAACACAAATAAGTTAAACGTTAACAACACAAACATTCCAAACAACAACACAAACTTAAGCAACACAAACACTCATAAATTAACACAACAAACTTAAACAACGCAAACAACAAACAAAAACATTTATTTTTTTTTCAACAAAGCAAATGGATTGCACTTCAACCTGCATTATTCATGCAGGAATTGAAAATTGATAATTGAAAATTGATAATTGAGAGGTAACAAAAATATCCATCAAATAATCTTCGGATTACATTGTCCGCACAAATTATGCATTATCAATTATAAATTATCAATTAACATGAATTCATAATAATTCAGGTTAAGTGCATCCATTTCCTAAACAGTTTATTTACTTTTAATTTTTTCATCGCTATGTTTTCATTAGTAAAAAATGGATTCAAGCAGAGTGTCATCTGCTCGAAGGAGGCTTTTGATGCCCTTCTTAATGACACAACCGTGATTGATAACTGCACTAATATCAAGCGCTTAGTGGAAAACATTCCTGCTGATGCCTCAGAGGCAACACTCAAGGCAAACAAGGAACTGATCAGCCAGTTTAAGTCTGGTAGCAGAGAGAAGGGAATCAAGAATCTGCCTGGTTTCTGCTTCCACGCATGGTTTAAGGATGGTGTGCGCAGCAACGATTCAGCCGTAGCAAGCGGATTGTGCTCTATCGACCTCGACCACGTGCCATCGCCACGCGATTTCTTCCTCATGCTCAAGGATAAGGCTATGGAGCAGCAGCTGGCTCTTGCCTTCATCACTCCAAGCACTCAGGGACTGAAGCTCGTGTTTCCTGTTCCAGAAGGCGCTCACGACATGGAGGAGGCGCAGAATATGATAGTTGAGGCATTGGGCGTGGCAGCCTATTTCGATGATGCCACGGTAGATATGGCTCGTCTGGCTTTCGCTGTGCCATCCGACTATGTGCTGTATCGCAACGATGACATCCTCTTCAAGGAGCGCACCATGCCTGAGAATTTCGGCAGGGAAATGACCTCATGCACTGATTTTGTGGGGCAGCTTCAGCCAGAGATCATTCCTGAGCAGAAGGCAGGTGAGCGTTACGTTGATGGTATCTGCATGAGTGAGCTGATACAGTATCTCTCCATGAAGCATACGGGTATGGCAGAACCACCATTGCATCAGCGCAACAACACCTTGTATAAGACAGCAAAGGTGATGCGTGTGGCTTGTCAGGACGACATCGAACTGCTCTTTGAGGTGATGCCAGAGTGGGGTATGAGTACGTCAGAATGGAATGCTACCATCCGCAGCGCATGCCGTGGCAGCATCACCATCTCTGCCCGTAAGGAGTTCGAGGAGATGATGGTTGACATCAAGCGTCGTAAGGCTGTGGAGAATGGTGATACCGTATGGCAGTTGCCTGCTCCTCCAAAGAACCTCCCGCCTGTGTTCCGTGAGTATGCCCATATCACTCCTGCCGAATTGCTTCCTGCACAGTTGCTCTCGCTTCTGCCTATCCTCGGTTTCTACGGCACTATGGGCAAGGCGAACTACTCAGCACCAGGCGAGCGTCCAAGATGGCGCACAGGCAGTTTCATCGTTGTGGTATCAGCACCGTTTGCCTCTGGTAAGGATGTCATCACGCAGACCTACAACGAACTCACGGCTAATCTGCGTGAGATGGAACAGCCTTTGCTGAAGCAGCTCAACAAGTATAATAAGACAAAGAAGGAAGAAGACAAGCCGATGTTTCCTATCCGACTGATGCCTGAACGCTTGTCGATGACCTCGCTCTCGGTGATGCTTGAGAATGCGGGCAACCAGCATCTGCTGCAGTTCACTCCTGAGATTGACACGATGAGGTCGAACAATGGCAGTGGTGCCTTCAACGACCTCTCTACCGTGCACAGAAAATCTACGGATAACGACCTCCTCGGTCAGATATTCCAGAGTGGTGAGAGTCATTGCTGCAACGTTCCCGTGTACCTCAATCAGTTGATTCTGGCACAGCCTGAGCGCCTTGAGTCATACTTCACCGAGACAAACGTGGTGAACGGACTGGTGAGCCGTATCATCTTCATCGAGTTGCCTGACAACACAGGTCGCCGCAAGCTGAATGTCAAGGAGATGAGCGACTTCGAGAAGGCAAACGTGAACCGTGTTCTCGCTGAACTGTCGAAGATAGGTAGGGTTGTTGAGCCAGCCAAGTATGATGAGAATGGCGAGATGATTAAGGCTGCTGTGATGGAGCGTGTTGAGCTCAAGATTCCTCGTACTCGCAAGGCGCTGGAGAGATGGGGACTTGGTCATCAGGATAACTACCTCAAGAGTATGGATAATCCTGCAGAGGATCGCTTCTTCCGTCGTGCTGCTCAGATGGGTTTCCATGCAGGCTTGGTGGCATATATGTGTAACGGTTGCAAGGAGACGAAGGAGGTTGTTGACTTTGCTCTCTGGGTGGCAGAGTATATGTTGCAGAGCCTGTTGCTCCACTTTGGCGCTATCTACAACGAGCTTCACAGAAAGCGTGAGAATAATCGCACGGACAAGATCGTTAAGATGGTCAGTGTGAACAAGTTCAAGTTGCTTGATGCCCTTCCTGACAAGTTCGGTGTCGAGGAAATGAGAGATATCTCGCTCCGCAACGGCAGGAGTATGAGCAATCCATACAACTACATCAAGCGCTGGAAGGATGTGGGCTTCATCACTGAGGTGCCTACCAATACGCAGGTGAAGGTATGGCAGAAAGTTGTGCCTGTGGCTTGCTAATCTACCAATCTACCAATCTACCTACCATTTTTTGTGGTAGGTGGGTAGGTGGAGTGCTGATGAATAATCGATTAATAATGAATAATTTGTCAGGTAAATGCATAATATTCTTGGTGTTTTCGATTATTTTGTTTAACTTTGCACGCATAAATAAAGAAAGGAGTTATCATGGATAATCTAATTCGATTTGACTGGGCAATAAAAAAGATACTACGCAACAAGGCAGACTATTGCATTGTTGAGGGACTGCTTACTGTCTTGCTCGGACGCCAGATTCGTATCAAGTCGCTTCTTGAGAGTGAGGGCAACAAGGAGACGGAGAGTGATAAGTTTAATAGGGTGGACATCCTTGCAGAGGACGAGGCTGGTGAACTCATGATCTTCGAGATACAGAATAACCGTGAACTTGACTATTTCCACCGTATGGCATACGGCACATCGAAGGTGTTGTCTGAATATCTCAAGGAAGGTGAGCCTTATGAGAAGATACGCAAGGTGTATTCGATAAACATCGTGTATTTCTCACTTGGTCAGGGTGATGACTATGCATATCGTGGTACTACGCAGTTTGTCAGTATGCATGACGAGAATGATATTCTGAAACTCTCTGATGCTCAGCGTAATGCTTTCGGATGTATGACTCCTTCCGATATCTTCCCTGAGTATTATCTGCTGCGTGTGGATAAGTTTGATAAGTTGGCTACCACCCCTCTTGATGAGTGGATCAGTTTCCTCAAGACAAGTGAGATACCTGTGACATTCAATGCTCCGGGATTGCCTGAGGCACGTGAACGCCTCCGCCTTGATTCTCTCTCTGATGAGGAGAAGAAAGACTATCGTCGTATGATGGAAAATCTGCGCTATCAGCGAAGTGTCATAGAGACTGGTCGTGCGGAGGGTCGTGAAGAAGGAAGAGCGGAAGGAAGAGCAGAAGGTCGTGAAGAAGGTCGTGCAGAAGGTATAGCTGAAGGTCGTGCAGAGGCTTTGGCTGATGCCTATAATGAGAAACTTTCCAGTGCTCGCAATCTGAAGGCACTTGGCACTTTGTCTGATGCTCAGATTGCTGCTGCGTTAGGGCTTACCGATCAGGAAGTCGCATTGGCATAAAATACCATTACCGAATAGGTGAGCCGTAAATACCTATTTGTAAATATCTAAAATATAATGCAAAGATACCGAGTGTATGCTCTGTGTGTTTGCATTTTTTTTGTTCTATGTAATTTTTGCCTATAGTTCGAAGGCATAAAAAGATATTCAAATCTTTGGTGTTGTCATGAGTTTTGTGTAACTTTGCCCACATGAAAATGAGAATAGTGATAATAGGTGCTGGAGCGGCAGGATGCTTTGCTGCTATAGAGACCAAGCGCAGATGTCCGGAAGCAGAGGTGACGGTGCTGGAGAAAGGCTCTAAACCGTTGGCTAAGGTTGCAATAACCGGTGGTGGTCGTTGTAATCTCACTAACTCGTTTGCTGAGGTGAAGAGTTTGGAACAGGTGTATCCTCGAGGGTTCAGACTGATGAAGAAACTATTCCATCATTTCTCCCCTCAGGATGCCTATGAGTGGTTCGAGCACGAGGGCATAAGACTCGTCACTCAGGATGATGAGTGCGTGTTTCCGCAGTCGCAGGATGCCATGGAGATTGTCAACAAACTGATCTTCACGATGGGCAGACTCGGTGTGAAGACACTTTGTGGATGTAAGGTTGTGGGGGTCGCAAAACGCGACGGTGGTTTTAGCGTGACCTATATGAAAACTGGAAACAGCCATGTGATGGAAGCTGACAAGGTCGTAGTGACCACTGGTGGACATCCATCGCCTTCCGGATTCGATATGCTCAAGGGACTTGATTTGGAGATTGTTCCTCCAGTACCGAGTCTGTTCTCGCTGTGTATAGCAGATAAGAGTCTGACAGCATTGATGGGTACCGTTGTTGAGAATGCGCAGGTGTCACTTGCCGGTACTAAGATAAAGACAAACGGTGCGCTGCTCATAACACATTGGGGAGTTAGTGGTCCTGCCGTGTTGAAACTCTCATCGCATGGCGCGAGGATTCTTGCAGAGAAGAACTATCAGGCAGATGTGATAGTAAACTGGCTCTTTGAGATGAGTAATAGTGATGTGCAGGATATGCTCACGTCGTATGTTAGTAAGCATGGTGCAAAGAAGATAACGTCAGCTTATCCTTCAGTTCTTAATGCCCGACTCTGGTTGCATCTCATTCAGAGGGCAAAACTGAATGCGGATATGCGTTGGAGTGAGTTGCAGGGAAAGGCGTTCAACAGACTTCTTACCGTTCTTACTTCTGACACCTATCATGTTACGGGTAAGAATAAATATAAGGATGAGTTTGTTACTTGTGGTGGTGTTTCGCTTAATTGCCTTAAACACGATACGCTCGAGGCAAAGAACTACCCAGGACTTTACTTTGCCGGTGAGGTAACCGATGTGGATGCCGTGACTGGTGGATTCAACCTACAAGCTGCATGGACGATGGGGTGGGTAGTGGCAGAAGCAACTAAAGCCCCCTAACCCCCGAAGGGGGAATTCTTTGATAGTAATGCAAATTGAAAAGATTATTGGAAAGTAAATTGAAAATAAATTAATTCAGTAAATTATTATAAAAAGAATTTAAGAATTTCCAAGCGGCGTATGCCGCCTGATTAATTTACTCCTAATTTACTTTCCAAACAAAATTTTCTTTCAAAACCTCATAGCTGAATTTAATAAAAAATAATGCGAAGATTTCTTTTATATATTCTTTTCTTGATGCTTTCCTTTCCTGTGATGGCACAGGATTTCAATCAGTATTTCGAGGACGCTACCCTTCGTCTTGACTATATCATGGCGGGTAACGACCATGAGCAGCATATCTATCTTGAGGACTTGAAACGTCAGGAGAAATGGGCTGGAAGAAGGAGTCGTCTGGCAGAGAAATTCCTTAATGGTAACGGACAACTGACCGTGAAGGATCATGAAACGCAAGAGGTAATCTATGTATGGACATTCTCTACGCTCTTTCAGGAATGGCAACTGGAAGCAGAGGCAAAGACCGTAAACAAGGCGTTTGAGACAAGCTATAACATTCCTTTCCCGAAGAAGAAAGTGGATGTCACCGTGACCTTGACTGATAGTCATAACAAGGTGACTTCGAAACTCTCTCATACCGTTGATCCGAAGGATATTCTTATCCGTAAGGTTGGCGATAATGGCATTCCTTATAAATATATATGGAAGGGTGGGGATGTGAGCGATTGCATCGACCTTGCCATACTTGCTGAAGGCTATACAGAGGCAGAGAGGGATAAGTTCTATAAGGATTGTGAGCGTGCCGTTGAGGCTTTGTTTGCTTGGGAACCATTCAAGAGTCTGAAGGATAGATTCAACGTTGTGGCTGTGGCTGCGCCTTCTATGCATTCAGGTCCTTCAGTTCCGCTTAAGAATCAATGGAATATCACGGCTGCAAATACCAACTACAGCACCTTCTATAGTGACCGTTATCTCACCACAAAGGATATGCACAAGGTGTATGACTTGCTGTCGGGAGTGCCTTTCGAGCATATCATGATTCTTGCAAATACTGATATCTATGGCGGTGGTGGAATATACAATCAGGTGCTTGTGGCTACATCAGATCACCCTATGTTCAAGGAGGTGTTCGTGCATGAATTCGGACATTCATTCGCTGGACTTGGTGACGAGTATGCCTATGGCAATTCAGGCGATGTGTATTATCCTGCAGATACAGAGCCATGGGAACCAAATCTCACAACGCTCGTAGATTTCCAAAGCAAATGGGCAGACTTGATGCCTAAGAATCAGCCAATTCCTACACCTCTTGATGATAAAGTGCCAAACTATAGTTCTATAGACCCCAACGATGCAAAGGCTGTTGCTGCTCTCAATGCCGCTACTCAGGTGGTAGGTGTGTTTGAAGGTGCTGGATATCAGTCGAAAGGCTGCTATCGTCCTGCTCAGGAATGCCGTATGAAGATAAACGAGGTAAGGGATTTCTGTCCTGTATGCGCAAGGGCAATAAGGAGAATTACGGATTTCTATACGGGAAAGTAGCCATGTGGAAATCTGAAAAATAGTTAAATACTATGTTTCAGATGGAAATAATGATTGCATTTGTATTGTAAATGATTATATTTTAGTAATTTTGCAATCCAAATGTAGGAAATACTTACTAAGTGTAAAGAAAAAGATGAAAAAAACTATAAAATTGGCAGTCTTTGTAAGTGGAGGCGGCACGAACCTTGAGAATATCATAGGATACTTCAAGAATGATCCTGAGGTAGTGGTTTCGGTAGTGGTTAGTAATAAGGCTGATGCCTATGCTCTTACTCGCGCCAAGAATCATGGAGTGCCTAATTGTATCATTACTCGCAAGCAATTTGAAGAGGATCAGCAGCTCGTCATGAGTACTATTAAGGATTGTGACTATATCATCCTTGCTGGCTTCCTCGTTCGCATTCCTGAATATATGATTGAGGCATATCCAAGGCAGATCATTAATATCCATCCAGCTCTCTTGCCTAAGTATGGCGGCAGAGGTATGTACGGACATCATGTGCATGAGGCTGTAAAGGCTGCAGGCGAGAAGGAGTCGGGTATCACTATCCACTTCGTCAATAACGAACTTGATGCCGGTGAGCACATCGCTCAGTTCCGTGTGGCTCTCACAGATGAGGATACTCCTGATACTATCGCAGAGAAGATTCACGTGCTTGAGCAGGCAAACTTCCCTCAGGTGATTGAGAGCGTGATTAAGGGGTGATAGCGAAATAGCTTATAGCGAATAGCAGATGGCAGATAGCATCGAAATTTCGAATTGTCGATTTCTCGAAAAGCTATCTGCCATCTGCTTTTTGCCACCTTAAGAGAACTTATCCATTACAGGCTTGAGGAATGGAGAAACCACGCGGTCGAATACTCTTCCATATTTGTTGATGAATTTCTCTGAAAGACTTATATATAGGCGCTTCTTTGCTCGCGAGAGAGCCACATAGAGTTTGCGGGCGTCTTCTTCCTTCTGATTGATTGTGGTGGCTGCAAAACTTGGATAACGACCATCAACGGCATCAAAGACGATAACATTATCAAACTCTAATCCCTTAGCCTTATGTACCGTGGAAACGTATATTTTCTCCTTTATAAAACTTGAATTGCAGAGGTCGGCTTCACGAAGTGTGTTGATTTCTGCTCCGTAATGCTGAAGCTGAAGAATAAGCTCTGGGTACTTCTCGCTATCAATCAAGTCATTGTCGATATACGAGCAGATGTAGTCGAGTTTCTCAACCGTTTGGACGAGTTTATCACTAACCAAAGCATCGTGAATATAACGCAATTCGTTGCTGAAGATAGTGCCATCGATAGGCTCTGCAAGAGGCTTGTAAAGCAGATCGTGAGTGTGATGATAGAGTGGGGCGTAGTTCTTCTGAAGTTTGGCACCAGCATTTATCACTGTCTCACGTTCAAGGAGCGCATTCTGATGAGGAATGAGTGCCTTAGCCTTCTCGTAGCAGTAGTCAACGAGGCTCTTCGTAGCAAACACATCATCATCTGCAAGGTGCGAGTTCTGACCTTCGAGATTGAGAGTTGCAAGAAGGTGCTTAAGCTTGTGCACACGGAGGTAAGGTTCGAGAAGTCGGATGAGACGAAGACTATCAAAGCCTCTCCCCCCGCCTTCCCCCGTAGGGAGGGAGCCGATTCGATCAAGGCTACTATATCTTTTTATGTTAGAGAGGAGGATGTTGATATCAAAATCAGCATTATGAGCCAATAGGACGGCATCCTTGGCAAACTCGGCAAAGCGTGTGAGAGCGTCTTCGTGAGAGAGGATTTCTGCCGTTTTCCTTTCCTCAATAATAGGGTTCACGATGTCGCCAAGCATGACAGGAATAGTGCGCTCGGTTTCAATATGCACCATGAATTTCCCGAGAACTTCCTTGCCACGGATTCGCATAGCGGCAATCTGTATGATGTCGTCACGGAAAGTGTCAAGCCCTGTTGTCTCGGTATCGAAAATCACGATATCCTCGTTCTCGTAGGCATTTACAAACTGCTGAGTGAGAGGAGGTGTGCCAATGGTGAGAAGTTCGGAAGGCGATATGCCGTTGGCGATAAGCTGATGCACGATATCCCTTGCTTCGTATGCCGTATGAGTGCATTTCGCTCCTTGCATAATGCGTGACCAGGCAATCATATTCGTATCAGATTGTACTGCTGTGAAGTGAGAGAAAAGGAACTTCATGTCAGTCGTTGAGAACAAATCAGTGCCCGAAATCTTGAAATGTGGCAAGTCGAAATCATTAAGTTGCTCGCTGATAGCATCGGCATCTGCATTAGATATCGTTACGATAGCCGTTGTTTCTTCTGGATTATTCCTTAGCCAGTTGCCCGCCTGCGATGCCACCAGCTTTATCTCATCGTCCATGGTGTTGGCGTAGATGAAGCATGTCGCATTTTCTGCCTTATCGTCGTTTGTTGGCTGTGGAAGAATGGCTGGATCAATGCCCAATACATCTTGCGCGTACCTATTATATATATCGAGGAGATATCGTGGCGAACGGTGGTTTTGAGCGAGATGATGAATGCCTTTTGAGGCTTTTTCTTCTTTTGAAGCAGGAGTGCAACGCTCGCGAAGCATGTCGAGAGTAGATAGTTTCGCACCCATGAAAGAGAATATTGCCTGCTGTTCGTCACCGAGGTATAGAATGCACTCTCCCTTGCTTATCTGGTCGATGATTGCCATCTGCAGAGGATTGAGATCCTGCACCTCGTCCACCTGAATCCAAGACCGCTTGACGGCTTCAAGGAATGCCTTTGCCTCGGGCTTCTCGCTTGTGGAAGCTGCCACGAGAGCATCGTAGGCACGAAGCAGAACGTCATTGAAGTCCATGAGGTTGTTGGTCTTCTTGTATTGTGCGTAGCCATGCGCAAGACGTAGTTTTGTGAGCGTATTAGTCACTTGCTGACGATATGCTGCATAGTTAGCGTAAGTGGCTGTCTGCAGATCGTTTATAGCGGTCAGATAGACATCTGCATGCTCGTACATGTCGTTCATCATCTCAACCGTGAACTCCTTGCGATATGCCGTGCATACCATTCGCATAGCGTTCAGGTCATCCTTGTTGAGGCACTCTGGATGTAATCTGATACCCTTAGGATGCTTATGGTTAATCTGATGCATCATCTGCGAGAAATGTATGCAGTCAAACATCTCATGCGATCTCTTGAAGTCGGCTGCCACTTGCTCCTCATCCTGATTTGAGAGGCGCGAGAGAATGCTGAGAGCGTCATCATCATCAATGATACTGGTGTTTGAAGGTACGAGGGTGTGATCCATCAGCATCCTCATGCAATAGCGATGGATGTTGCCGACAAACAAATCCTTGATGTCGGGATCGCTGATAGTCTGCGAGATACGTTCGGCCATACCCCTTGCAGCGCGATTGGTGAACGTGAGACAGAGCATATCTCCATAAGGCACTCCGTGCTCGTTGTGGGCCATGCGTATGCGCTCGGAGAGAATCTGTGTCTTGCCGCATCCTGGAGGGGCGAGCACGAGATGATGTCCTTGTGTTATATTGATGATTTCCTGTTGACTATAGTCGGGTGTGAACATAAGCTTTATTTTTCGGATTTAAGGACAAAGGTAGAAAAATATTTCGTAAAAGCCTTTGTTTTTATGGAAAAATGAGTACCTTTGCACTAAATAATTCCTAAACTATTATCAATATGACACTTAGAGAACCATATATCGCCGATTCACAACGCTATGAGAATCAGGATAGAATGTACCGCCGTTGCGGTCGTTCTGGTGTGATGCTGCCAAAGGTGAGTCTCGGTTTCTGGCATAACTTTGGTGATGCTGATCCATATCAGCGCAGTCGTGCTATTACTCATTATGCCTTTGATCATGGTGTTACGCATTTCGACCTTGCCAACAACTATGGACCTCCTTATGGTTCGGCAGAAGAGACTCTCGGCCGACTCATGGATGAGGATTTCCGACCATATCGTGATGAGCTGTTCATTTCGACCAAGGCTGGCTATGATATGTGGCCTGGACCTTATGGCGACTGGGGTTCAAGGAAGTATCTCTTTGCAAGTCTTGAGCAGAGTCTTAAGCGCATGAAAGTGGATTATGTTGACCTCTTCTATAGTCATCGCTTTGACCCGGTTACTCCTCTTGAGGAGACTCTTCAAGCGCTTGTGGACATCGTGAAGCAGGGTAAGGCCCTCTATATCGGTATCTCCCGTTGGCCGCTCGAGGCTCTGAAGTTTGCAAAGGAATATCTTGCAGCTCGCGATGTGCCTCTGCTTATCTATCAGGATAAGTTGAATCTCATAGAGCGTGAGCCTCTTGAGGCTGGTCTTCTGGATTATTGTGCTGATAATGGTATCGGTTTCATCTCATTCTCGCCTCTTGCTCAGGGACTTCTCACCGATCGCTATCTCAATGGTATTCCTGATGATTCGCGAATGACTCACAGCCAGTTCCTGCGTCCTGAGAATCTCACTCCCGAACTCCTTGCTCAGCTTCGTGCTATGGCTGCTGAGGCTCAGGAGAAAGGTCAGAGCCTGTCAGATTCTGCTTTGCAATGGATTCTGCAGCAGCGTGGTGTTACCTCTGTTCTCGTTGGAGTGAGCAAGGTGGAGCAGATGGAGAAGAATATCAAGGCTGTGCTTGGAGTTTAGGTGATGGGGGAGGTTGGTGCATCGATATTCCAGTGCCCGACGTTCCTGTGCCTGGCGTTCCTGTGCCCGACGTTCCTGTGCCCGACGTTCCTGTGCCCGACGTATAAACGTCGGGAACGGTGGCAGGGCTTGGTTGGTATTGCCAATCGCGCCAGCATAATTATCCATTATCAATTATTAATTATCAATTAAAAATTCGCAGAATTTTTTGAATTTACCTCCATACGATAAAATGAAGATTCGACAGAAGGAGGATGGCAAGACGATGGTTCTTGACATCCTTCGTCGTCGTTATGTGCGTCTCACTCCAGAGGAAATGGTGCGACAATGCTTCATTAACTATCTCATTGAGTATAAGGGATATCCGCCAGCATTGATGGGTAATGAGGTGCAACTCACAGTAGGTGAGAAGAAATTGCGTTGCGATTCAGTGCTTTATGATAACAGCATGCAGCCACGTATGATACTTGAGTATAAGGCGCCTGATATCGAGATAACGGAGAAGGTGCTGCATCAGATTCTCTCGTACAACACGCAGCTCAACGTGAAGTATCTCATCATGAGTAACGGAACCCAGCATGTCTGCCTTCGCTTCAATGATGACTCGGGGCGCTGGGAGTTCATGCCCGAGATTCCGAATTATTGCGATCTGAAAGCTTAATCTCACCATAGATTTTTTCTTGTGCGATAATCGGCATCGACCGCGTTCCCGTTATCGTTAATGTTTACGTGCTTGTAAGTCCGCTCTTCCACCGCTCTTGGTCCGTTCAAACACCGCTATAGGAACGGACATTGATGCTATTGACAGCGGAGAAACAATAGATTGTGAACGGTGTTTAGAGTTAGAACTATAAATGTTGTAGTTTGCAAGGCCCTACATTTAGTTATACAAAGTGAGGTGTGAAAAGTACGCGTTCAGAGGCGTTTTCTGATGGTTATGGCTTGTCTAAATACTTGTATATCAGTTTAATTTGTGCTTTTGAAAAATATTTTTGAGTTTTACGATAATTAGTCTTTTCTAAAGCTTTCATGAGAGGTTTGCAAGTGTTGATCCAGAGAGAAAGCCGCTTTCTGGCTGCTCCAGCTGAAAGATTTGGTGCGTAGGCTTTCACGATAACACTCTTAGGCGTTACGCCCTGCCTGCGTCTTGTTGGTCTGATATATTTGCTCATTTTGTTGATCTTTACTGAAATTTGATTCGGCAGATAGTTCATTGCCCCGCTGCTATATAATTATACACGCAACGTGCAAAAATTGGGTTCCCTCTATGTTCCCACAAAGTTCCGTGTACTAAGACTCTCTGCTCATCCTTTCAATTCCACATTACCCCAAAAACTTTCAAACTTTCAATCTTTCAATAAAAAAATGGACACGCATACTTTTACCCATCAGGAAGTGTGATTATAACTTCTAATTATTATTATATATATTTATTATAAATATATATAATAATAATTAGACTCTATTTCTACATAAAAACAGGTGGGTGCATATTTTTTAGCTGAAAGATTGAAAGATTTGAAAGAATATTGTGTAACGTGCAGTAAATCAAGGTTATATAAATCTTTTGGTTGTCTTTCAATTATCTTTCTTTCAATTGAAAGAAAAGTAAAAAAAACTTTCAAAACTTTCAAATCTTTCTGTGAAATATTGTGCCTGAAAACGGGTCTTCAGAAATTTGGATGATAGCATAATCCATCACTCCAAATGCCTGATGAACCAAAAATGCTCCCTGCGGTCGTAAAAATGGCCCCTCCCTGTTGCCGAATGGATTTTTTACGCCTTAAGGCGCTATTTTGAATTCTGTTTTGTCTTGTTTATGTCTTCCAGTAGTCTGATGTGATTGTTTACTGGGAGCCACAAAGCTCACAAGGAAACAAGTATATCTGACTACAAGGGATGGCAATAAGCCAGACCTATAACGGAAGACATTAACAAGTATTTTGCTTTACTATTTATTTCCGAGTATCCCCATGCTTTTTTTCACTGATCCAACAAACTTCAAAAGTATCCTGCTAATTTGTCCCAAAAACATCGTTAAAAACGATTCGCTGAATGGGTACTTTTTATTTCTTGATTGTTAATATTGGTTAACGCATCGTAATATTGTTAATCTTCATCTTTGGAATATTGCTTTTTTTTCGTAACTTTGCACCCTAAAATATCGCATAGCGTGAAAATTAAGGAAGTGTTTTGTGCCCTTGAGCGTTTCGCGCCTCTGCCCTTGCAAGAAGACTGGGACAATGCCGGCTTGCAAGTTGGATTGACAGAGGCGGAAGTTTCAGGGGCTTTATTGTGCCTTGACGTGACCGAGGAAATCGTGAGCGAAGCAATGGCTAAGGGATGCAATCTTATTGTGTCCCATCATCCTCTTATCTTCCGTAAACTTGCGCAAGTTACTGATACTGATATGGTTCAACGCTCGGTGATGATGGCGATAAAGAATGACATCACGATAATTTCCATGCATACCAATCTCGATTCGGCTAATGGTGGCGTGAATCATGAGATGGCTGTGCGACTCGGACTTCAGAACATCCGATTCCTGAATCCGCAGCAGATGAACGGTGTAGAATATGGCATGGGGACAATCGGCGAGTTGGCTTCCGAGATTAGTGCTGAGCAGTTCGTTCAGCTCGTGAAGAAGACATTCAACTGCGGTTGCGTGATAACAAACCCTCTCATCAGCCGGCCTATCCGAAAGGTTGCGATGGTTGGAGGTGCTGGCGACTGCGCCATCCGTGATGCAGAGAAGGCTGGGGCAGATGCTTTCATCACAGGTGAGATGCACTACCATCAGTATTTTGGTCATGACGACATCCAGCTTGCTGTTATCGGTCACTATGAAAGTGAGCAATACACACAGCAGTTGCTGAAGAGGATCATAGAGCGTGAATGTGCTGGTGTGAAATGCTATGTGGCTGACACACAGACTAATCCGCTTAGATATCACTTCTAAAGAAAAGTTTATTTTATATATATCGTTAAATTTATGGCAAGAAAAGATCCAACAGATTTGACTGTAGAGGAGAAGCTTAAGGCTCTCTATCAGTTGCAGTTGACACTTTCTCAGATTGACGAGAAGCGTGCTCTTCGTGGTGAACTTCCTCTCGAGGTAGAAGACCTTGAGAATGAGGTAGAAGGTCTTAATGTTCGTCTGGACAAGATTCAGCGCGACATCAACGATTACGAGAACGCTATCATGCAGCGCCGTGCTGACATCGAGGAGGCAAGATTGAGCGTTGAGCGCTACAACCGTCAGCTCGACGAGGTTAAGAACAACCGTGAGTATGATACACTTACCAAGGAGATTGAGTTCCAGGAACTGGAGATTCAGCTCTGCGAGAAGAAGATCAAGGAGGCTGTTCAGAAGGTTGATGAGCGTAAGCGCGATATGATGCGTGCTGAGGAGCAGCTCAACGACCGTGAGACTGCACTTGAGGATAAGCGCGGTGAGCTTGACGAGATCATGCAGGAGACTCGTGAGGAGGAGGAAATCCTCAAGGCTAAGGCTAAGGATTACGAGACTCGCATCGAGAGCCGTCTGCTTCAGAGCTTCAAGCGTATCCGTAAGAATGCTCGTAACGGTCTTGGTATCGTTTACGTGCAGCGTGATGCTTGCGGTGGTTGCTTCAACAAGATTCCACCTCAGCGCCAGTTGGATATCAAGATGCACAAGAAGATCATCGTATGTGAGTACTGCGGTCGTATCTTGGTTGATCCAGAGTTGGCAGGTGTTAAGATTGAGAAGCCAGCAGAAAAGAAGACAAAGAAGCGCGCTATCCGTCGTATCAAGAAGGACGACGAGTAAGCCTCTTTCTATATCTGAAATATAATTGTGTCGCTCATAGACTCCCGATTGGGTTTCTGTGAGCGATGCTTGGTTTTAGCCCCTCTGAGGGCTTAATCTCCGTTTTGCCTATAAATCCCTGTATTATCACTGTTTTCGCTCTGAGAGCGTGGAAAACGCGTTTTTCAATAGCCTTTTGTTTGTGTTCTTTGTTTGGGACGAAAGATGGGTGTGGTAAAGCCGAATGGAATTGCTTTATGAATGTATAGGTAAATGTGAGCTCGATGGATTTTTATAAGCATAATGACCATTGATAATGCATTAATTGCCTTGCAGCTTCATGAGGGGAAAATAATGTCCTGATTGTTATCCTAATTAACGTCTAAATTGGTGTCCTAATTAACGTGAGTTCGATGAATTTGTTAGTCGCTCGCTTCGGGGCTCGCACATCCCCCTCCTTTATTTTTGCTGAATACCCCCCCAAAAAAAAATGAAATTCGTCGAACTCACGTTAAGTGATGGTAAAATAATAACTTCCTACGTTTTTTATTTTTTTTCTTTGAGCCGCTTTTATTCTGCACATACTCCGATATTATCCGCTCAGCCCTTTGGGATGCTTGCCAGAGCAAGAACATCGGACTTTGTTGGCTATTTTTGTGTTGTTGGCTTTCCCTTTGGCCGCCGAGCTAAACCTTCCTCAGTCATGTAGCCCGCTACACT
>DCJC01000080.1:16174-28061 GCA_002317355.1 Prevotellaceae bacterium UBA1710
TCGACTACGTCTCAACGCAAAAATATCTCAGCAATCTGAACAAAATCGTCCGAAGTTATTATTTCACCATCACTAAATTGAGAGAGGGGGCTTCTATACCGTATCACTCAAAATTTTGGAAGACCGCTCAAAAAAAAACTTATTTCCATAATTTCAATATTTCTGTACATAGTGCAACGAACTCAAAAATATTAAAATCTCAGGAGGCGTGTTTAAACAGGAATTTTATGTGTGATGTTGACGCAAATATAATGCGTATTATCAACACAAATGGCATTTGTTGATTGTGTTGATAATACGCAAAATATGTGTTATTTCGACACAAATATTTGTGTAATTTTTGCACGAACATTTGTGTAATATTTACATTATTATTTGTGTAATATTTACATTATTATTTGTGTATTATTTACGTAAATAATTGTGTTGTATTGACGCAATTGTTTGTGTTTTGTCAACGCAAATAAATGTATTGAATATGTGTGTGTATTACACAAATAAAGGCGGGTGTAATATGTGTTGTTGTTACGCAAATACTCCTTTGGATTCATGCTTTCGGCCCTTATTTTTTAGGAACAAAACTCTCCCAAGTCTGGTCATCATAGAAGACGCGAATCTCTGTGATGCGTCGGGTAGGGGTGCTCTGAATCGCAAAATTTGTTGGTTGCTGTTTGCGCGTATTCGCAACTTGAGAGGGTACTGTATGAGCAACAGGTTCGTCAAAATTTAGCATCCCCTCTGACAAAATGGCAGACTGTTGTGACTGTTCAGAAACAGTTGGGATTGTTAGGTTCTGGTCTTCGTTGGCATTGTCTAAGAGTGAGGATGGGGTAGAGGTGTCAGCAGGCACGAACATACCACCATTACCATATAGTAGCCAGTTCAGATTTATGTTTGGGAACCTCTTTGTGATAGCCTCTACGTGCATTAGGGTAGGCTTTGTTCTGCCATTGAAGATGCTCGACAAAGAGGCGGTACTGATGCCTGTCATATTGGAGAACGTCTGCTGATTCATATGCTGCGCCTCCATCAGTTGTTTTATTCTATCTTTCATGTGTAAAAAGAGTGATCATTTTGATTTTCTAAATTTACGACCGGTTGGACGGTTCGTGAAAAATTTTCGATTCTCAAAGGCTAAAACCCGTGAAAAACGCAATTTTTCTTATCATTTACAAAGGTAAACAAAAAAAATGAGACTTCCAACAAATGTGAAGACTTTTTAGATTTGTTAAGTTTAGAGTCGTTAATCAATAATTTGAAAGTGAATTTAGAGTTAAGCATTTTTGATTTGTGAACTTTAAGAATCTAAACTTTACATATCAAAACACCAACTATCTATTAATTTAACCATAAATCTTAAATAACTGGGTATGTAATAGATAGTTACGTAAATTTACTCTTCTAAACACAAAATATGCACCAACATATCTCTAAATACACATATATAATATATGAAATACTTTAATATAGACAAACTAATACTCTCATTATTACAAGATTAGTTTAAAAATGAATATTTGCATATTTTTAAATGTATATTTCTTTCTATAAAAATATAGATACCTAAACATAAATCTAAAAAGCAAAATTATTTACATATTTACATTTTTAAATTCTATTTTTAAATATAGAAATATACAAATTAATATTTGTATATATAAACCATAAACAAAATAAAATCTTAAATTATGTAAAGCTAAACACACATTACCCTCTAAAAAGCCCAAAAATTCGCTACTCGCGAATTCCCGAACGAGAGCGCAGTTTTTGCCGAATATTCGATTCTCAGAGTCTTAAAAACGCCCTAAAAGCGCTGAAAATAAGCACTTAAGGCTCTAAAACTTCCTCCGCGAAAACGCGGATTTACATAGCGAAATAGAAGAAAAATAGTGATTTTCACTCAAAAATCACCACTATAAGAGAAAGAAAAATCCCATTTCCAGGAGTGGATCTCGCTGGAAATGGGTCTTAAAATATGTTAATGGAATTTCTTGTTTCTAAAAGCTCATTGGCTTAGTGAAGTATGAAGAAGAACAGCTCTTTCGCGAGCTCTTCTGGCGTTGTATTACCAGTCGCATCAAGTCCCTTGCTCTTAGCATCTATCTCCCTGAACTTGTCGATGATCTGGATTGTCTTCATTGGTGAGTAGTGCTTCATACCTTCTATGTACCCTTTTGTAGCGAATTCGCTTCTAAGTCCTAAGTATGACATAATGGCAGTTGCATTTCGAGGAGCTGGAGCGTAGTGAGCGAGCATTAAATTCTGAAAATAAGAGAACAAAGTTGGTATCAAAGCGAAGAGTCCGCCAGAGCGTGGATCGCCCATTACATGCTTTACTATGAGGTTTGTTTTTTCCACGTTATGAGCTGCTATAGCGTCTCGAAGTTCGAAGCTGTTGAAGTCTTTACTGATGCCGATACAGCGCTCTACAAGCTCCGCTGTAATGTTCTTTGGAGCTCCAGGAGGGAAGACAACGAACACTTTTTCGAGCTCGGATATGAGGCGTTTTAGGTCGCTTCCCACGTGTTCAGCCACCATTGACGACGATTTTCTATCGATACTTCCGCCCTTACTTCTTACATATTCCTCAATAAAAGCGTTGAGTTCCCAGTCGCGAAGTGGAGCAAATGCAGCCACTGCACCCACTTTTTGAGCCTGTGATACGTACTTTTTTCGTCCATCAATACTACCTTTGTAGCAGATTACGAGGATGGTCTGAGGGTTCGGTTTCTCAATATATTTCTCTATAAGGTCGAATTCCTTTGCCATTTGAGCCTCTCTAAGGATCACCACTTGATGCTCTGCCATCATAGGAAATCGCTTTGCCTGCTCAATAACCTGACGCATATTTGTGTCGGCTCCATAGAAGATTACTTGGTTGAAATCGCGCTCCTCAGGCGCTAAGACGTTGTCGGCGATATATTGCGAGATGTTGTCTATGTAATAGCTCTCCGTGCCGTCTTTTGTGCCCATAAGGATGTATATGGGCTTATATTTCTTATTGCGCAGATCAGCCATGATAGCATCATATTGTTGCTGTGCTGCGTTCTTTTTCTCGTTTGCCATATCTATAATTATAAAATATAAAAGTGAAAAATGAAAAATACAAGTTAGTAATTACAAGGTGTTGCTATTGCTGTATTGTCCTTGAAAAAGGTAACCTGTATCTTTCATTTTCCACTTTCCATTATTCATTTTTTCAGTCTCTGAAACGCTTTGTGAGGTCACCGAACTCATCTATGCGCCTATCGCGAAGGAATGGCCACCAGCGGCGCACATTCTCGCTTCTTTCCATGTCAATGGAGATGATTACGCTTTCCTCTTCGTTGGTAGATGCCTGATAGAGCAGTTCGCCCTGTGGGCCTGCTACGAATGAAGAGCCCCAGAACTGTATTCCGTTTGTCTGACCGCTTGGATCTGGCTCATAGCCTACACGGTTCACGGCAACCACTGGAAGTCCGTTAGCCACAGCATGACCGCGCTGAACGGTTGTCCAAGCCATACGCTGGCGCTGCTGCTCCTCTTGAGTGTCTGTGCTCTCATAGCCGATGGCGGTAGGGTAGATGAGTATCTCTGCTCCAGCAAGTGCCATCAGACGCGCTCCTTCCGGATACCATTGATCCCAGCACACCTGAACGCCAAGACGGCCTACTGAGGTCTGTATTGGCTGAAAACCGAGGTCGCCTGGGGTGAAGTAGAACTTCTCGTAGTATGCTGGATCGTCAGGAATGTGCATCTTGCGGTATTTTCCTGCAATAGAGCCGTCCTTCTCAATGACAACGGCAGTGTTGTGGTAAAGTCCTGGTGCACGGCGTTCAAAGAGTGATGTAACGATCACAACACCTAATTGCTTTGCGATTTCGCCAAAGAAATTGGTTGAAGGACCAGGAATTGGCTCTGCAAGTTCGAAGTTATCCACCGATTCTACTTGGCAGAAATACAAAGAATTATGTAATTCTTGAAGAACTATGAGTTGTGCACCACGCTGAGCGAGCTGTACGATACCTTCAGCAAGACGAGTCATGTTTACATTTCTGCTTGCTGTGTTATGCTGTTGAAGAATTCCTACTTTGAGTTCTCTCATATTTATCTGTGAAATTTTAAAGGTGGGTTCTATAAATTACCACCGTAAGAAGTTTAACATTGATGGGGTTGACGTTTTGTCATTTTTCTGACTCTTTTCGGTTCAAATTGCAATCTCGCTCAGTCGTTATGCCCGCATAACTCTTTCGCTCGTTTATAATTTGACCTCGAAAATAGTCCAGAAATCTGCCAAAGCTAATTTATAGAACCCACCTAAAGTTAAAAGTGAAAAATTTAAAGTGCAAAATACGCGTTACGCCATGCCATTTTATGGGTGTAATTAGCATTTTTAATTTCACTTATTTTTCATTTTTTCATTTATTCTTTCGGGAACTGCATAGTCAGACAATGTAGCGAACCATGCTGTCTTACTGCCACCTGAGCATCGATACCGATAATCTCGCGGTCAGGGAAGGCTTCCTGAATGATGTCCATCGCCTTTTTGTCGAGTTCCGGCTGATTATATGTAGGTACAAGTACTGCACCGTTGATAATCAGGAAGTTAGCGTATGTTGCAGGCAGTCTCTCGCCATCATCATACATTGCCTTTGGCATAGGCAGAGGAAGCAGACGGTAAGGTTTGCCCTCCTTTGTACGGAGACAGAGAAGCTGTGATTCGAGGTTGTTGAAGTCATCGAATTGCTCATCCCTATAGTCGTCGCACTTCACATAGAGGATGGTGTCGTTAGGTGCAATGCGCACGATAGTGTCTATATGACCATCGGTATCATCGCCAACGAGGTTCCCGTGATCGAGCCATACGATGCGCTCTGCACAAAGCACTCTCTTGAGATAATCCTCAATACCATCCTTTGAAAGAGGCTGATTGCGATTAGGAGCCATGAGGCATTGTGAGGTAGTGAATACGGTACCCTTGCCGTCGCTCTCAATGCTTCCGCCCTCGAGTACGAAGTCGAGATGCTCCTCCATTGTACATTCAGTCTCTGGATCATCGCCAAGCACGGTGTTCTTTTTGCGATTATGACAATAATAGTCGAAGAACACCCCACTGCACTTCAGATGCCATGAGATGCGATTATCATTTTCGGCAGGGAATTTCTTTCCCCAGCCATTAAAGCAAAAGTCAAGTAGAATGGTTTTTCTTGGTTGCTCTTCATTGTCTGCTGTAGGTAGAAGAGTGATTGCACCATGATCGCGAGCCCAAGTATCATCCGTTGGCATCTCTACGATCTTCACCCTACTAAGCTGCTGCTCAGTCAGTTGGGTGGCAAGAAGGTTTCTTACGGCTTCCTTCTCTGGTGTAACCACTATAAGGTCTTCACGCTTCGTAATCTCGTCAGCCATACGCAGTTCCATGCGCACGATGTCTTCAAGATACGGAGCCCAGTCAGTCTTGGCATGAGGCCAAGTCAATTGAACGGCAACTTGCTGCTGCCATTCCGAAGGAAGATAGTATGATGAATTGTTCATTTCCATATTTCGACAATTATTTTGCAAAATTATGAAAAAGAATTGAAATCACCAAAACTATCTATGGAATATTGTGCTATTTTGTGATTGGAGAGTCAAGTAAGTGCTCCAGAGCCTCTTTTGCCTCGAACATATCGTGGAACACAACGTGTGCTCCGTTATCCTTCAGTTGGCTGTCAGGTAAAGGCCCCGTATTAACACCGATGACGAAACAGCCGGCAGCTCTACCTGCCTGAACACCGAGCGGAGCATTCTCCACAACGATTGTTTCTTCTGCCTTACTACCCATTCTCTCCATTCCGAGAAGATATGGATCTGGTGCTGGTTTTCCTTGCTTCACATCCTTTGCCGATACAATCTTATCTGCCTCGATAATGCCTTCAAAGTCGCGTGCCAAACCTGCAAGCAAAGGGGGTTGGCCACTTCCCGTCACCACGGTTATCTGCATGCCTTTTGAGAGCATGAAATGCTGTAAGTCCTTGACACCAGGCATGATAGTTGCCTTTGTCATAGAGTGGAAGATGCGTGATTTCTCAAGATACATCTCCATTGCCTCGTCTTCAGGAACCTCACGTCCCCATTGCTCGCGGCACTTTATGGCTATTGTCTCAACGCCACGCATACCTTCGTAGAGGTAGCCTTCAATCTCCGGCATGTCGATTCCATACTTCGCCATAGCCTCGTGCCAAGCGATGGCATGAAACTTCATGGAGTCGTAGAGCACGCCATCCATATCGAAAAGAACGGTCTTGGGACGATATGTCTCAAGACCGTGCTCATTCATGTATTGTTTTATTTCTTCAAGCATATTATTTTTTTAAAGGAGTACAAGTAGTACAAGACGATAGTATTGATCGTTAATATCCATCTTATACTTTATTTTATGGAAATACAGGTGTTTGTACTTTAGGGTTACGAAAACTATCGTCTTGTACTCCCTGTACTCCTTATTACTCCTTAAAATCTCCTTTTAAGAATCTTATTCCTGCTCCAGACGAGCCTTGATTGCCTTTGTTGCCTCTTCGTAACCTGGCTTCTCGAGAAGAGCGAACATGTTCTTCTTGTAAGCCTCTACACCTGGCTGGTTGAATGCGTTAACGCCGAGCAACTGACCAGAGATACCGCAAGCCTTCTCGAAGAAGTAGATGAGCTGACCGTAGTTGTATGCGTCAAGGCGCTCGATAGAGATGAGGATGTTAGGTACACCACCATCAACGTGAGCCAAGCGAGTACCGAGCTCTGCGTTCTTGTTCACCTCGTCTATGCGCTTGCCAGCCAAGAAGTTAAGTCCGTCAAGGTTCTCCTCGTCAGATGGGAAGAGAAGCTTACGCTCTGGGTTCTCCACAGAGATACAAGTCTCGAAGATTGTGCGCTCGCCCTCCTGAATCCACTGACCCATAGAGTGAAGGTCTGTGGTGAAGTCGCAAGATGCAGGGTAGATACCCTTACCGTCCTTACCTTCTGACTCACCGAACAACTGCTTCCACCACTCCATGTAGTAGTGCAGCTTTGGCTGATAGTTCATAAGAATCTCAATCTTCTTGCCCTCAGTATAGAGAGCATTACGAACAGCAGCATATACGGCAGCTGGGTTCTCCTCGAAAGGAACGTCAATGCCACACTGCTTCTCCATAGCCTGAGCACCTGCTACGAGCTGCTCGATGTCGATGCCAGCGCAAGCGATTGGCAGAAGACCTACTGGAGTGAGAACAGAGAAACGACCACCTACGTTATCAGGAATTACGAATGTCTTGTAGCCTTCCTTGTCTGCACATGTACGAGCTGCACCCTTCTTTGCGTCAGTAACGGCAACGATAAGGTCCTTTGCAGCCTCCTTGCCTACCTGAGCCTCGAGCTGAGTCTTCAGAAGACGGAATGTGAGAGCTGTCTCGGTTGTTGTACCAGACTTAGAGATATTGATGATAGAGAACTTCTTTGTCTTGAGATATTCTGTAAGCTCAGAGAGGTAGTCCTCACCGATGTTGTTACCAGCAAAGAGAACAACAGGGTTCTTGCGATCCTGAATGAGCCAGTCGAATGAGTTGTTGATACCCTCGATTACGGCGCGAGGACCAAGGTATGAACCACCGATACCAGCAACTACCACTACCTCAGACTTTGAGCGGAGAATCTCTGCAACAGCCTTCACTTCCTTGATGAATTCTGGAGTGATAGATGATGGGAGATGGAGCCAACCGAGGAAGTCGCTACCAGGAACTGTGCCCTCTTCGAGACCCTTCTGAGCCTCTGCTACCTGAGCCTTATAAGCTGAAACTGCACCAGCAGGAAGAAACTGCTGCGCCTTTGTAATGTCAAGTGAGATACTTTTCATTTGCGCGTATTAAATTTTATTAGCTAATTTTTAAATGTTTGTGACTTTATTTGTTGCAAAAATACCAAAAAAATCCAACAATGCAAAGAAAATCATCAAATTTTTCTTTGGAAAGTTAAATAAGGTCAAGTATCTGTCAAAAAAAGATAGGAGCGACTGCTTGTAAAACAAGCATCTGATAGTGACGGGTAATTCTCGAGCACTATCAGATGCAATCATTTATTAATTACAAATTACAAATTACTTAGTTACTTTTTTCTATTCCAAAGGATTCTGTACTTGATTACATTAATTAGTATCTTGTAATTTGTGATTTTATTTGCTTTTTATCTGAACGAATCCGTAAGCAACTTAATCTCAATCTGTGGGCTAATGCGCTCGTACAGAATGTTATACACAGCATCGAGTATCGGCATGTTGACGTGCATGTGGCGGTTTATCTCCTTCATACACTTAGTGCCGAAATAACCCTCGGCTATCATTTCCATCTCTATCTGAGCAGATTTCACGGAGTATCCCTTGCCAATCATTGAACCGAATGTGCGGTTACGTGAGAAGTTGGAATAGCAGGTTACGAGCAGGTCACCCATATAAGCAGAATCAGCTACGTTACGCTCGGTAGGATATACGCTATCAAGGAAACGATGCATCTCCTGAAGTGCGTTGCTCACGAGTATAGCCTGAAAGTTATCGCCGTATTTGAGGCCAGAACAGATACCAGCAGCAATAGCATACACATTCTTAAGCACAGAACCGTATTCGATACCGATAACATCGCTTGATGTCTTGGTCTTAATGAATCTACCGCTTATGGTAGCTGCGAAAGCCTTTGCCTTCTCCTGATCAGAACATGCTATGGTGAGATAGGTGAGTCGTTCCAGAGCCACCTCCTCTGCATGTGATGGGCCACCAATACAAGCAAGGTTGTCGTATGGAACATCCATCACGTGGTGGAAATATTCCGAGCAGACGAGGTTCTCGTCTGGCACGATACCCTTGATAGCCGTGATGATGAACTTATCCCTTATTCTCACCTTCAGTTTCTTAAGGTGATTCTTTAAATAAGGTGAAGGCGTCACGAATACCAGTGTATCATATGACTGCACAATCTTGTTGATGTCGCTTGAGAACTCTATCTCGTCCATATTAAAATGTACGCTCGTGAGATACGCAGGGTTATGCCCCATGCGCTTGAAGTCCTCTATGCGGTCATCGCGTCTGATGTACCAGCCTATGTGGTGCGTATTGCCAACGATAATCTTAGCAATAGCTGTTGCCCAGCTACCACCACCGATAATCGCTATTTTTCCACAGTTGAACATGTTGTTTTTGTTTAAGGAGTACAAGGAGTACAAGGAGTACAAGTAGTACAAGACGATAGTATTTATCGCAGTGCCTTGTTTCAAAAAGTAAAGGAATACAAGACGATATTATTCTTCACTACATTAGTCTTGAGAGTCTGTACAGTTATTGCCCTGTATGCCTTGTATATATAGAAGGAGTAATTTGCTTGTCTCTTTTGCCAGACTACATAATTGTGCGTAGTCTTCGTTTGAAATATATTCTAAATCGCGCGAAAGCAGGATGTAATATTTGCATTCCTCCAAACTACCTTGCGATATATTAAAGAAATGCAGTTTGTCTTTCTTTGACAACCTCTTATATCCTTCTGCTATATTCGCGGCTATTGAGACAGCAGCCCGAGTAAACTGGGAGCGCAACCCAAATTGTTCGAAATCTGGGAAGGAATTACAAGACTTGTAAACGCAAAGCACAAATTCATGAGCTTTTTTCCAAACAAACAGGTCGAAGAAATTCTTACTTGACTCCATGAGTTGTTCTTTTGGGGTGTTATACAAACGTCTTGTACTCCTTGAACTCCTTGTACTCCTCGTACTCCTTAAATAGTATTATTGAACCTTGTCAATCCAGCTCTGAACCTCATCAAGAGATGGCTTTTCGTAGCCGAGCTTATACTTCTTGTTGATCTCGCCAATCTTCTGCTGAAGACCCTGAGCCTTCTCTTCCTTGATGTCGTTGATCATGTTGAAGCCAGCCTTACGCATTACGTAAGCCCACTCCTCTGAAACACCGATCTCAGCCCACTCAGCGATGCTTGAGCGTGGAGCCTTCTTCTCTGGCTTCATCTGTGGGAAGAGCATTACCTCACCGATAGCAAACTTACCTGTCATCAGCATCACGAGACGGTCAATACCGATACCGATACCGAATGTAGGAGGCATACCGTACTGGAGAGCGCGGAGGAAGTCGTGGTCGATGATCATAGCCTCGTCGTCACCCTTGTCAGCAAGCTTCATCTGATCTACGAAGCGCTGCTCCTGATCGATGGGATCGTTGAGCTCTGAGTATGCGTTAGCAAGCTCCTTACCATTCACCATGAGCTCGAAACGCTCTGTAAGACCTGGCTTTGAGCGGTGCATCTTTGTAAGAGGTGACATCTCTACTGGGTAGTCAGTGATGAATGTAGGCTGGATGAATGTGCCCTCACATGTCTCACCGAAGATCTCATCGATGAGCTTACCCTTACCCATTGTCTCGTCAACCTCGATGTCGAGTTTCTTGGCAACCTCACGGATCTCATCCTCAGTCATAGGGTAGAGGTCGTAGCCTGTCTTCTCCTTGATAGCGTCGAGGATAGGAAGACGGCGGAATGGTGCCTTGAAAGAGATAACCTTGCCGTCGATCTCAACCTCTGGCTTGCCGTTTACTGCTGTACAGATAGTCTCGAGCATCTTCTCTGTGAAGCCCATACCCCAGTTGAGGTCCTTGTATGAAACGTAGAGCTCCATACATGTGAACTCTGGGTTGTGAGTCTTGTCCATACCCTCGTTACGGAAGTTCTTACCCATCTCATATACACCCTCGAAACCACCTACGATAAGGCGCTTGAGGTAGAGCTCTGTAGCGATACGCATGTACATATCCTGATTAAGAGCGTTGAAATGAGTGATGAATGGGCGGGCTGAAGCACCACCTGCGATGTTCTGGAGGATAGGAGTATCTACCTCTGTATAACCAGCGTTATCAAGGATGTTGCGCATTGTGCGAACGATAGTTGCACGTTTGAGGAATGTCTCCTTCACACCCTCGTTTACTACGAGGTCAACATAGCGCTGACGATAGCGAAGCTCTGGATCGTCGAACTTATCATAAACATTGCCGTCTGCGTCGGTCTTTACGATTGGCAGTGGCTTGAGTGACTTAGAGAGAAGTGTAAGCTCCTGAGCATGAACAGAAATCTCACCAGTCTTTGTGCGGAACACATAACCCTTCACGCCGATGAAGTCACCGATGTCGAGAAGTTTCTTGAATACGTTATTATAGAGGTCTTTGTTCTCTCCTGGGCAGATCTCATCACGCTTAACGTAAACCTGAATACGGCCCTTTGAGTCCTGAAGCTCTGCGAAACCAGCCTTACCCATGATACGACGGCCCATCATACGGCCTGCTACGCTTACCATGCGACTGTTCTCTGGAGTTGGTGTACCTGGCACCTCGTTACCCTCTTCATCTTTTTCTGTTGGGAGGTCAACGAAATTATCACGGATATCATCGCTCCATGCGTCAACCACGTATTCTGCAGCTGGATAAGGCTCGATGCCCATGTCACGAAGCTGCTGCAGACTCTCGCGTCTGCCTATCTCCTGCTCACTAAGTTCAAGTATGTTCATTGAATATTCTGTTTTTTAATTATCGATAATTCTTTTTATTTTGCATGCAAAGTTACTAAATTTTTGAGAGTTAAACAAATATTTCCGACACATTTTTTGTTTTTGTAATGCAGAATTGACATCTTCGGATGATAAGTGTTTCATATTTAGTGAGTTCCTATTGCCATTATGGACTTTAGCTGTTGTTGTTTTCGTGTTAGGCAACACTAGGAATGGTGCATATTCCAATATGTCATATGTCAATGTGTCAAGAAAATGTAGGGGGGGGTATTTGGGGAAGCGCTCCCCATTTTTCCATATATAATAAAATAAATATTAAATAAATAAACATCTAATTTGTTGAGCCACA
>DCJC01000060.1 GCA_002317355.1 Prevotellaceae bacterium UBA1710
AATCTTTTCAAAGAACTCTTTTCTTCGCTCTCTTCGAACAAGGCGATGAAATCTCATCTCGAAACTCGAGAAATATTCATTTTAGCTTTGTTTTAAGTAATGTTTGTTACCGTTTTCCTGAAAGCGAGTGCAAAAGTACTGCTTTTTTCTGAACCCACCAAATTTTTCGGAGATTTTTTTTAGAAAAAGGCGGATTTTAGGGGTTTGCTTGACAAAAATCAAGCGAACAGGGACAGATATGGAAAATATGAGCAGAAATGGCGAAAATGGCGGAAATCGGCTGACAATCGGCTGACAATCGGCAAGATAATCGGCAAATACAAAAGACGGGCGAGCCGAACTCGGCTCGAAAATGAGAGAGGGGGAGAGAGAGGGAGAGAGGGGCGCTTGGTAAAAAACAAGCGAACGGGGGCGGGGCGGCATGACATATACAAAAGAGGCATAACATATATATAAAAAAGGAAAGGCATTTTACGCTGCCTTTCCTTTTTATATAGTGATGGGGAAGATGATAACTTATTTCTGCTTTTCCGTTGCTGAATATCGGATGGTGAGGGCACCGACATTACGGAGTTCCTTCTTGACATCATTCACCAAGCCCATGTTGGTACCTTTGTCTGCACGGAGGTTGACAATGAGATTCTCCTGAGCTTCGTCTGCAAGATTAGACTGGAAGTTCTGAAC
This sequence comes from Prevotellaceae bacterium UBA1710, assembly GCA_002317355.1. Classification (GTDB taxonomy): domain Bacteria; phylum Bacteroidota; class Bacteroidia; order Bacteroidales; family Bacteroidaceae; genus Prevotella. Next base: position 685 of record DCJC01000060.1, read on the forward strand.
CAAGGCACCGACCTGATCCAAAGAACAAAGACGATCGTTGACCTGAATCTGGGTGTCGCCATAGGAATTTCTACCTATATATATATTAATAGTAGAAAACTTATTGGAAGACTTGGTCACCTCCGTACCCTGAGGCACCTGCAACTTCACCTTTACGGTTTCGTTTCTCATGTGTGTTACAATCATGAAGAAAAACAAAACTGTAAAAATCAGGTCAGGCATACTCGCCATATTAAGACCCGGAACGGAACGGCGTTTCTTTCTGCGGATTTGCACTTTGTTTGGGTGATGGGTGTTAGGTGATGGGTGTTGGTGGGATGTAAATCAATACAACTCTTGAACTCTCTGCGGATATTTATCCAGCAAGACTTCGCGCTGCTCCTCATTACATTTGGAATAAGGATGGCCGAATTGTTGTTTGGCTGCGGCATCACGAATCTCGCGATAGCTTCTCACTATCTCATTCTGGAGATTGAAGTATGTATCATAGTCACAGTTGCGACCCGTTTTCAGTTCGATGATATGAGAAGGACCTGCGCTCACAATGAACTCCTTCAACTGGCGACGCATCTTTGTCACCTCTACAGGCTTCTCGTCAATAGTCAGAATACCTTCGTCAGAAAGCTCAAGAGACATGACCTTCGAGCGGTCAACATCCATTTGCTCCTGCTTCTCATCCTGCTTAGGCGGAAGCTGGCGATTCATTCCCTTGTCAGAATCCATAGATGTGGTGACAAGGAAGAAGACCAAGAGCATGAACGATATGTCAGCCGTGGAGGACGTGTTCAATCCCGGTACCTCACGACGCTTTCTTCTGAAAATCATTTTCTGCGATTTCTTATAACTCCAAACAAGATCACGCCTACACCTATTATAATAAGGAGGAGACTGGAGATGACAAACATATTGGCAGCACGAAGCCAGAATGTATCCTCAAACATCTCGCCATTGACATAGACAGAAGAAGATGGCAAAGCGAAAAGCAAGCCGAGCAAAGCAACAGTTCCTGCTGTCACGCCAAGAGTGATACGCTTGCCATGAATGCCGTTCTCAACGGCTGGTGCATGATTGGTGCGAGCGGAATGCCATTTGGAAACACAGGCAACGACGATAGCACCGACGAGCAGAAGAAGCATGAAGAACATAACCAGATCGGTGAGAAGCGGAGCGATATAACGCTCATCCCACATAGCAGGTGTGTCGTAGCCTACGAAATAGAACAGCGCGAACACAAGAGCCGTGAGTGCCGTAAGCGAATACAGCACCGTGTGCGAGATACGCTCGGAAGACCACTTCCTTACGTCCGACATGCTAACCTTATGAAAAGCGAACTTACTCATCCAAAGATTTCTTTGACTCATCCATTGAGGTGAGGATATCCATAAGAGAAATGGCAGACTCTTCCATCTGGGCTGTCAGATGGTCAATCTTCGTCAGCACATAGTTATAGAAAAGCTGAAGGATGAGTGCTGTGATGATACCGAAGATGGTAGTGATGAGAGCTACCTTCATACCAGAAGCCACGACATCAGGACGGATGTCACCAGCCATCTGGATTCTATCGAAAGCCATAACCATACCTATCACGGTTCCGAGGAAACCGAGCGATGGTGCCATAGCGATGAGAAGGGTAATCCAGGAACAGCCCTTCTCCATATTACCAATCTGCACATGAGCATAAGACTCAACGCTGCGCTCAATAGCAGCCTTTGTCTCACGAATACGGAGAAGTCCCTGATAGCAGATGCTTGCAACAGGGCCACGAGTCTCACGGCAAAGAGCCTTTGCAGCCTCAACGCCCTCAGTCTTCAGTTTATTCTCAAGCTCAGCCATGAACTTCTTAGCATCAATCTCAGACATAGAGAGATAGATGATACGCTCGATGCAGATTGCAAGACCGAGAACGAGAGCAAGGGCAACAAGCGACATGAAGCCTGCGCCACCCTCTATGAACTTTTTCTTCAACTGGGTATATGTGCCAGCATTGGCATCAGCAACAAGAGCAGAATCGAGAACCGACTCCTGAGCATCACCAAGCAAGTCGTCATCTACCGCCAATCCCTTAACAGAATCAGCAACAGTAGAAACAACAGAAGAAGCGGTATCGGCATTCGCCTCAACCTTTACAGGGGTATCTTCCCCACCCTCGCGCTGAGCAAAAGCCTCACCACAAGAGAGCGCCATAAGCAGAGTCATGGCACTAATATATGTCTTGAAATTTTTCATTGTTTATTATTTTCGGATGCAAAAGTAATTATTTATTCCCAATGCACCAAACCTTATGAGCAAGAAAAACGGCGGAAAAGGTAAATAAAACGTAAATAATTACCCTGAATGCAAGATTTTTACTAATTTTGCACCCCGAAAAGGTAAAAAGAATAGAATGAATAAGATTTTCACACTAATCAGGACTTGGAAACTACCAGTTGCAATGATAACGGGTGTTCTCCTTTATTATATCTTCGGGGCTATCATCCCACAGGATAACGAGAAGGATTTCTACTATACGATCTCGCACATCATCCAGCCAACGCTTATCTTCAGCATGCTCTTTCTCTCGTTTCTGAAGGTTGAGCCACGGAATCTGAAACCACATCGCTGGCACGGGATATTGCTATTGACACAAGGCAGTCTATTCGTGCTTTGCTCTCTTGCTGCCTTATATCTCCCGGAAACCATCAACGGAAAGATACTCTGGGAAGGAGCGATGCTTTGCTTCATCTGTCCGACAGCCACTGCCTCTGCCGTCATCGTTCAGAAATTAGGAGGCTCATTAAGTGGGGATGTAACCTACATCGTGCTTTGTAATCTGCTCGTATCAGCACTCGCGCCCGGATTTCTCACACTCGTAGAGCCGCACGCAGGCCTTGACTTCCTCACCGAGTTCTTCATGATCATGGGAAAAGTGTTTCCACTTCTTCTCTGCCCTCTGTTCGTTGCGCTTATCGTAAGACACTATGCACCAACTTTCAAAGAGAAGATGCTTCAGATCAAAGACCTTGCATTCTACCTCTGGCTCGTGGCCTTGGCCTTAGCTATCACGGTTACGGTAAGAACCATCGTAGAGAGCAGCATAGAACTCAGCATTCTCATCGGCCTTGCTATCATCAGCGCTATAAGTTGCGTCATCCAGTTTACTCTCGGAAGAGCAATCGGCAAGAGATGGCAACAGCCAACCAAGCCTCGTTCTGAATGCAAGAATAAGGAAGATTACATCGACCCTATCGAGCGTTCTGCCATTACAGCAGGTCAGGCTTTCGGTCAGAAGAATACCGTCTTCATCATCTGGATGGGATTGGTGTTCCTCAATCCAGTGACATCCGTGGTTGGCGGTTTCTATAGCATTTGGCATAATCTCGTTAACTCGTATCAGCTTTACAAGAAAGGGAAGAGGTGACTTCCGGCTCCGCTGTAAGTAAAAGGCAAACTCGGTGATACTCCGTTATGAATCCAAGATAGGATGGGAGTATCACCGAGTTTGCGTTTTCGGAGGGGGGATGATGAAGCCATGCCAAAAATGGCATGGAACGGGGGCTTTTTCCCTTTCCTCTATTCTCTGAGGTAATCTACGAAAGAATAGCGGAAGGCATGCTTCTCGTCGGTTTCGTGATCTTCGCGGAAAGATTCCTTCCAACCTTCATAAGAAGGGAAGAAAGCATCTGCAGAAGCAGGACTATCATCAATCTCGGTAAGGCAAAGACGATCAGCCTTATCAAGACACTGCTCATAGACAGAAGCTCCACCAATGATATAGACATCCTCATCCGGGGTGCAGTTAGCAAGAGCATCTTCGAGAGAACCATAGACATCGCAGCCGGGAAGTTCGCTTACAGAGCGGGAGATAACCACATTACGACGATTCGGAAGTGCGCCCTTCGGGAGAGAGTCGAAAGTCTTGCGCCCCATGATAATCGTATGACCAGTTGTCAACGCCTTAAAGCGCTTCAAGTCGTTTGGAAGCCAATAGAGAAGCTTATTCTCATTACCGATAGCACGATTCTTGGCAACTGCAGCAATAACATTTATCATACGCTTACCTCCGCTTTAATGTGTGGATGTGGGTCATAATCAACGAGTTCGAAGTCCTCATACTTGAAAGAGAACAAATCCTTGACTTCTGGATTGATCTTCATCTTTGGCAACTTACGAGGTTCGCGGGTCAACTGAAGTTCTGCCTGCTCAATATGGTTGAGATAGAGGTGAGTATCACCAGTTGTGTGGATGAATTCGCCACACTCAAGACCAGTGACCTGTGCCATCATCTGAAGCAGAAGAGCATAGGATGCGATATTAAAAGGCACTCCAAGGAATGTGTCAGCCGAACGCTGGTAGAGTTGGAGAGAGAGCTTGCCATTAGCCACATAGAACTGGAACATAGTGTGGCAAGGAGGAAGAGCCATATAATCTGTCTGACCAGGATGCCAAGCGCAAACAAGCATTCTACGGCTATCAGGATTGTTCTTGATCTGATTCAGCACATCCTTGATCTGGTCAACGACAACACGGTTCCCGTCTTTGTCCAGAGTCTCAAAGGCACGCCATTGCTTTCCATAGACAGGGCCGAGTTCACCATTCTCATCTGCCCACTCGTTCCAGATACGCACACCATTCTCCTGAAGATACTTCACATTGGTATCGCCCTTGAGGAACCAGAGAAGCTCATAGATGATAGACTTCAGGTGCAGTTTCTTTGTTGTGAGCAAAGGAAAGCCGTCAGCCATATTGAAGCGCATCTGATGTCCAAACACGCTCTTTGTTCCTGTACCGGTACGGTCAGTCTTAACCGCACCCTCTTTCAGGATTCTGTCAAGTAATTCGAGATATTGTTTCATTACAAATCAGCCTCCTCGTCTTCTTCAGGTTCAAGAATTGCAATAGGACGATTGATTGCCTCGTTGAAAGAAATGATAGTCTCGCTACGAGAAAGTCCTAAAGGCTGAAGCTTATCGTGAATAACGGTAAGGAGATGGTGGTTGTTGTAGGCATAGATTTTGATAAACATATCAAAACCGCCAGTTGTGTAATGACACTCTACAACCTCTGGAATCTTACGCAATTCCTCTACAACCTCATCAAACTTCTCCGGGTCCTTGAGATAGAGACCGATGTAGGCACAAGTTTCATAACCGATCTTCTCTGGATCGATATTGAACTGGCTTCCCTTAAGGATGCCGAGAGTAGTGAGCTTCTGAATGCGCTGATGGATGGCAGCACCACTAACGTTGCAAGCACGGGCTACCTCAAGAAACGGAACTCGCGCATCAGCAATGACGAGTTCTAGTATTTTTCTATCTAAAGCATCTAATCTATGGGCCATGATTATTCTTATGATTTATTGTTTGCAAAATTAAAGCAAAAATCCCAAACTACCAAAGAAATCGTAAGTTTTCTTTGCCATTTAGAATGAATTTATTACCTTTGCAATCCATTAGGACTAAAACCATAATACAAATGAACAAGTATTCTAAAGATTTATTAGACTTCCTAAATGCTTCTCCTGTCAATTTCTTTGCTGTCAAAGAAACTGCCAGACGACTTGAGGCTGAGGGATATAAGCGCTTCAACGCAGAAGATAAACTCATTAGCGTAAAGGCAGGAGATAAGTTCTATGTCACAAAGAACGACTCTTCAATCTTCGCATTCCATATTGGCAAGAAGACACTTGGTGAAGGTGGTTTCCACATCATCTGTGCCCACTCGGATTCTCCAACTTTCCGCATCAAGCCAAATGCAGAGATCACATGCGAGGGAGGTATCACGAAACTCAATACCGAAGTCTATGGAGGCGCTATTCTGAGTACTTGGTTCGACCGTCCTTTGAGTATAGCAGGAAGGGTAATCGTAAAGGGCAAGGACGCTATGCATCCAGAGACGAAGTTGCTTTGCGTAGAGCGACCTATTCTTATCATTCCTAATCTTGCTATCCACTTCAATCGTCAGGTAAACGATGGTGTTTCTATTAGCAAGCAGAAGGATATGCTACCGATTCTCGGAATTGTGAGCAACACTCTCGAGAGAGGTAATCTGCTAATGAATGTGATTACCGAGCAACTCGGAATTAATGCAAGCGAGATACTTGATTTCGACCTTTATCTCTTCGACACAACTCCTGCTTGCCATGCTGGTGTTCACGATGAATTCATTTCTGCAGGAAGAATAGACGACCTAAGTATGGTTCATGCAGGACTTTCCGCCTTACTTACTGATACAGAGACAATTCCTGAGATGACAAAGATCCTCGGAATATTCGATAACGAGGAAACTGGTTCTCAGACAAAGCAAGGTGCGGGCTCACCTTTCCTTGCTTCTATCATACAGAGGATCGTTCTTGCCCAAGGCGAGACAATGGACGACTACCATCGTTCTATAGAGAAGGCATTCATGATTAGTGCAGATAATGCTCATGCTTGGCATCCAAACTATTCGGAGAAGTATGACCCAACCAATCATCCTATGCTTGGAGGTGGACCTGTCATCAAGTTTAATGCCGCTCAGAAATATGCTTCTGATGCCGTTTCTGCAGCCATCTTTGCAGGTATTTGCGAGAAGGCAGGCGTTCCTTGCCAGAGATTCGTAAACCATAGCGATGTCGCAGGAGGAAGCACTCTCGGAAACATTCTCGCATCTTCTCTTCCTCTTAAGGGAGTGGATATGGGCAATCCTATCATCGGCATGCATAGTGTTCGTGAAACGGGTGCTGCCATTGATCAGGAATATTGCATTAAGGCATTCATTGAATTCTATAAAAATTAATCATAAATAATGAGAAAACTAACAACATTAACTGTATCTCTCCTGCTTGCTGCCCTCGGTGCGCATGCTAACACAGTTACCGTTTCGTCTCCAGACGGACGAATGAAAGTGAACATCTGTACTGACGGTGGCAAACTTACTTACGAAGTGACATACGATGGAAAGAAGATGATTGAGCCATCTGCTCTTGGCCTCAATACAGATATGGGCGACTATACCCAGGGCCTCACCGTGAAGGAGTGCAAGGAAGGAAAGGTTGACGAGAACTACACTATGTCTCGCACAAAGGCTTCATCTGCACATTATGTTGCTAATACCATCTCCATCGAGATGACTGCAGAGAAAGCGCCCTACCCTATGACCCTCACTATGCAGGTGAGCAACAATGACATAGCATATAAATATGCGCTCGGCGGTTCGCACACAACAGACAAGGATGAGCCACGCCGCGTGACCATTCTAAACGAGGCTTCCTCCTATCATTTTCCAGAAAAGACAACGACCTTTATCTGCCCTCAGACTGGTGGTGACCACTTCGGTTGGATGAGTACAAAGCCAAGTTACGAAGAGGAATACAAGGCTGATGCTCAGATGAATGAGAAGTCGGCTTTCGGTCACGGATATACTTTCCCTTGCCTTTTCCATGTAGGAGAAGACGGTTGGGTACTCGTCTCAGAAACTGGTGTAGGCAGTAACTATTGCGGCAGCCACCTGAGCGACTACAACCCTTCAACTGGCTATACCGTTGCCTATCCTTCTCCAGAGGAATTCCACGGATTGGGTTCGTCAGTTCCGGCGATGTCACTTCCAGGAGAGACTCCATGGAGAACCATCACTATCGGTGCTGACCTCAAGCCTATCGTTGAGACAACCGTCAGCTATGACGTGGTGAAGCCTCTCTATGAGCCAAAGATAGATTATAAGCCAGGCCGCTACACTTGGAGCTGGCTCGTATGGCAAGACAACTCCATCAACTATGATGATCAGGTGAAGTTTATCGACACAGCATCTGAAATGGGTTATGAGTATTGTCTTGTGGATAACTATTGGGATACAAATATTGGTCGTGAGCGTATTGAAGAGCTCAGTAAGTACGCTCAGAGCAAGAACGTGAAACTGCTTCTCTGGTATAATAGTAATGGTTATGCGAATGATGCTCCTCAGGGACCTCGCGACTGCATGAAAACAAGTATCCAGCGTGAGAAGGAGATGGCTTGGCTTGAGAAAATCGGAGTCAAGGGCATCAAGGTTGACTTCTTTGCTGGCGACAAGCAAGAGACAATGCAGCAATATGAGGATTTGCTCTCAGATGCCAATCGTCATGGACTTCAGGTTGTTTTCCACGGCTGTACTCTTCCTCGCGGTTGGGAGCGTATGTACCCTAACTTTGTAGCTTCTGAGGCCGTTCTTGCTTCTGAGAATGTGTTCTTCTCTGAGCATCACGCAAAGCAGGAAGGCTTTGAACTCACTCTTCATCCTTTCTGCAGAAATGCCGTTGCCTCTATGGATTGGGGCGGCACAATCATGAACCGCTACATCAGCAAGGACAACAAGAGCCGTCACCAGCGATACACAACTGATGTGTTTGAGATTGCATCTGCCATCATCAACCAGACAAGCGTACAATGTATCGCTATCCAGCCAAACAACCTTACAGAACTCCCTCAGTTTGAGCTTGATATCCTTAAGGCGATCCCTACGACATGGGATGAGACAAAGTTCATCGAGGGTTACCCAACAAAGGAAGTCATCCTTGCACGTAGAAGTGGAGACAAATGGTATGTGGCAGGACTTAACGCAACCGATCAACCAATCACCACTACTCTATCACTCCCTCAGTTTGGTGGTAAGGAGATCACCATCTACACAGACAACGTAAAGAAAAAGGGCGAGACAGTTGCCTCTTCTGTAATGAAGAAGATTAAGGCTGACAAGAATGGCAACTACAAGGTTACCATCCAGCCAATGGGCGGAGTGCTACTAACAGAATAATCTGTTAGTAGTGAAAAGTGAAGAGTGAAGAATTTGAGTTACATTTTTTCAGCAAATAGGTTCAACATACCTATCGCGATTAATACTAACTTAAACTCTTCACTCTTCACTTTTTACTTTTCACTTATTTTTTCCATTTATCAAGGAAAGCATCCTTTTGAGTCATTGTCCTTACAACAAAGGCTTTATGCTCTTCGCTATCCGGATTGAAAGGACGGTGTGCAAGTGCGGCTTTTATAGGTTGCCATTCCCGCACCATTTCCTTTGCCTTTTCTGAGAAATAAGCCTCAGAGAAGAGTTCATAGATATAATCTACTGCCTGTTCTGAAGGGTGGAGCATATCTGCCTGATAGAAACGATAATCACGAAGTTCATCATTCATTATCTCATAGGCAGGGAAATAATATAGTTCTTCATCAGAATCCTTAACAAGCTTATCTACAGCCAATAAAAGAGTAGCCTTAGACAACTGCGAACCATGAAAACCGTACTTCGCGTACCTTATAGGACTAACCGTAAACACCACCTTCACATTCGGATTCTTCTCTTTCAACAGACCTACTGCCTTCGAGAGATAATCAGCACATTCATCTACGGTCAATTCTTCTTCTCGAAACAATTTCTGCGGACGCTTCATGCAGTTATCTACAATCTCACCCGTTTCCTTTAGAATATAGACATGATTAGTTCCTAAGGTGAAGATTGCCACATCCACGCCTTTTTCTCCTATCGTACCATCTTCCAAGGCACGCTCTACCGAATGAAGCACACTCGCAGGATTATACATCGTGCCATACGGATTAACGACCGCATCAAACTGATTATCAACAAATCGCCTTCCTATATTCTCAGCAAAGCATGACCCAACGAACAGCATTCTGTCCGTTGGGGTTATTGCTTGTATTTTCTGAATGTCAACTCTTAATCTGAACTCCATGATGTAAAAAGAAATTATTCCCTTCCCTGACGGGATGGGCACGGGGGCTTTAGCTCCTGCTCACCTGCAAGCCTTGCTCGCTGAGGGTCATATCCACGAAGCGGGCATTAGCATTCTGAGGATTAGCATTCAATATCTGTCGGATACGAGCAGCAGCCTCTGGATCTTTTGCCACCATATAGAGATAGCCACCACCACCTGCACCAGGAAGTTTATAGCCAAGGCAAAGGTCGTCAACCATATCGCTAATAGTCTTCACGCCTATAGGATTTGTACCACCATCAATAGCTTGATTCTGAGCCCATGTCTTGCGGATAGCCTTACCCAATCCCACGAAGTCGTTTCGCTGGATAGTCTCATAGAGATTGAGCGTATGCTCTTTCATATCACGAAGAAGAGCTATCTCATCATGATTATTTAGGAACATCCTACGAACAATCTCTGCGAGAAGAGTCTTTGCCGTTCGTGTGATGCCGGTGTAATAAAGAAGATGGCACTGACGGTATTCCGGTTGGGTGTAGAGATCTGAAGGCAACCAATGTACGGTTGGACTTTGGTCAAAGCCTCGGTTTGTTTGAAGGAGTTTGATGCCCTGAAGCAAACCTCCAAACTGATCTTGCCAACCACCTCCAGTAGTAAGCAACTGCTCAAGTACAAGCGTTCTGCGACCTATCTCCTGCTTATCCCATGCCAAGCCGCAGAAGTCATTGAGCGCACCAAGTACGGTACTTGCGAGAATGCTGCTTGTACCCAACCCAGAACCTGCAGGAATAGCAGAAAGCATGGTCAGTTCGATACCGCAACCGAAAGCCTCCAACTGTTTCTCCAGCGACTCAAACTTCTCCAAGCAGAAACCCGGTTGAAAACCAGCAAGCACAAGTGCAGCCTTCGGAATAGAGAAAGGTGAACCAACGTGATAGAAATCAGCAAGTTCCTCGTAGGTCTTCACAACCTCTGATGCACCAAGATCTATGCTTCGAAGAATGATATGATGTTCCTTACAAGGCTTCACATAAGCCTGAAGAGGAGGCTGCCCATTGAGTTCGATGGCAAGGTTTATGACATTACCTCCCTCCATCAAGCAATAAGGAGGGGTGTCAGTCCAACCACCGGCAATATCAATACGTACAGGAGACCTACCCCATACTATCTGGTCACCATAAACCGACATACGAGGTGACTTCTGATTCTCAATCTCTGCCTTTACCGTTTCCGTAAGTCCTTGACGCAGAAGTCGGAATGCTTCCTGAGCCTCTGCAGTATCATCTTCACCACGAAGGCGCTTCACCTCTGCACGGAACATATTATCGTGCACTCGTCTCAGAAGCGGATCATCCTTACCAATAGGCTGGGGAATAGCGATATTGTTTTCTGCAAAATCCTTGGCAGCATCGCCTAAATCCGTCTGGAAGAAGACACTATGACGATGATTCTCAGCAAGCGAAGGCCAGTTGAGCGTGCGGAACGCCTTTCTCTGAGCAGTCAAACGACGAAGATTTGCCTTAGAGGATATCTGTTCTGCAGATAGTTTCTTTTCCTCGGAATAATCCTTTGGCGACACCTTTTCTACATACATACTCTCATCTGCTGTAGCCATTGCTTCAAGCATCTGCTTAAGAACACGTCCCATCTCATCGATATCTTCAACTACAGGGAAGAGAGGCGTGAACTGCAGTTTGCCGGCAAACTTATCATTAAAGCCATAAGGACGAACGGCATAGCCTTTCTCTCCAATTGGCACAATATCAACGCATTGTCCCGGAAGAAGGTTTATCTCCCAATCATTCTCAGGCACACCAGTTATCACATTATTCTGAGTGAGAGACCACTTCTCTCCTATCCACGAATTCTCTATCCAGATATTCTTGTTGCTATCCGTAAGTTTTATCTTAAGTTCTGAGTTCTGCACAAACATAGCAGGATGCGGTCTGCGAGAATGATGCATTATCTCTCGCTGGTCGTTCACGATATTCTGAACGGCAAGTGTAGAAGAAATTATCTCGTGGGTTGTGCCATAGTGATAGAACTCACCACCAGGAAGCGGAAGAATAGCTACCGTAAGCTTGCTTACCTCATCATCTGGAGCCGTTGGATCAGTACCAAGTCCACAACCAAACTCGGAATACAAATCATACTCCCTGATACTTCCGTCAGCATTAAGCGACTTATTCCTAAGTACTTGCATCGCCTTATCCGACAACAACCAGATACCGATATCAGTCAGGTAGTAGTTTTCCTGAAGAAGATCTGAAAGAGTCTGAACAGATGGCTTCTGCATCATACACTTAAGGATTCCAGGTTTCTCGTGAGAAGAAACAAAGATACCATGATCGCACGCAATCTCAGGACCTAACCAAAGTCCATAGCATACCACATCAGCATCAGGAATCTCACCAATTGGTTGGGTAGCACGAATATAGACATCTCCACTCACAATCATTGTGCGGAGATTATCTGGTGCAGCAGACATCATCTTCTCATAAAGAGGTATCTGGAGCGATAATAAGTCTTGCGAAAGCCTCTGACCTCTCTCCCAACGGAACACAGGTATCGGAGTAAGTATCTTTCCAGATGGAGCATAGGCAGGAAGACGACGGCTCTGCCCTCCAGCATGAAGGATCAGACGCTTCTCAACCTTACCCTCAGAAGACTGGTTATCGTAGAATCCTGACTTCTCATATTCCTGCATCAACCATGTTGTGCCACCACCAGAGCCGAGTTTTGCACCAACAGGATCATTGGTACAGAACCACTCCTCATGAGACAATCCCGTAATATCGTGAAAGCAATCCACCAGATTAGGTGGGAGAGAAAGCAATTTCTTCATAAATCAGAATAGGTTAGTTTATGGATAGGATTCCAAAATAAAATCTCCAACATGACATCTTTTGAGTGATGCCTTGCTGGAGATCCATCCGTTAGCGTTCGTAAAAAGATTACTTACGCAGACCGAGAGCCTTGATGATAGCACGGTAACGGTTGATGTCACGATCCTTGAGGTAATCAAGGAGTGCACGACGCTTACCTACGAGCATTGTAAGACTACGAGCAGTCTTGTAATCCTTGTGGTTTGCCTTAAGGTGCTCTGTGAGGTGCTTGATACGGAAAGTGAAGAGAGCAACCTGGCTCTCTGCTGAACCTGTGTCAGTAGCTGACTTACCGTACTGACCGAAGATCTCAGTCTTCTTGGCTGAATCCAAATACATAATGTAAAGAATTTAATGTGATTAATAATTAATTTATATTACATCCTTCTGATGCAGAACGTCTAATCACTGACGCGGCTTGCAATCATCGAATGCAGCAAATTTTGATTTGCGGGTGCAAAGGTACTAATTTTTCTCAAGAATAAAGAATAAGAAAGAGATATTTTTTGTGAAACAATTGTATTTTTAACATTTTTCGCAAAAAGTCATCATTCATCACTTTGTCTAAGGCAATATCTCCCTTAGCGGAATCATCACGAAATCCCTTTGTTCCATCAAAGGATGAGGTATTGTGAGTTCTGGAGTATTGATGCGGATATCATCATAGAGAAGTATGTCGATATCAATAATTCTATCGTGATATTCCCCATTGACAGACTTCATCGTCCTGCCCAACTCACGCTCTATCTCCTGCGTCTTCGCAAGAACCTCAAGCGGCTCAAGCTCTGTCTCCATACAGATAGCGGCATTGACAAATGAGTTATCCGACTCAAACCCCCATGGCTCAGTCTCAAGAAAAGCAGACTGGCGTACCAAAGCGCCAATCTGCTCTTCCATAAGTTTTATAGCATTGTTCAAGTTCTCAGACTTATCGCCAAGATTAGAACCTAAACTGAAATACACTATATGAGGCCCCTCACCCGCCCTGCGGGCACCCTCTCCCCTTAGGGCGAGGGATGAGTTACACTTTTTCACTTACAAGTTTCCTTTTAAGCTCTTATGCCTTTAAGCAATAATACTAACTTCCCCCTTCCCCCTTGGGGAAAGGGTGCCCGTAGGGCGGGAAAGGGGCCGCTGGTATTTTTTAATCATTAATAATCAGCAATGCATCACCGAAGCAACCGAACTTATAGCCATTCTCGAGAGCGAGCTTATAGCCCTTCATCACGAGGTCATAGCCACCGAATGCTGCAGTTTCCATTACCATAGGAGACTCTGAATGATAGAAGTTAGCCATCATACAGTCAGCAAGTCCGAAATCGTATGGAGGGAAGATGAACTTATTTGTCCAGCCCTCAAACTCCTTCATCATACCGTCAGTACCAACAGCACTCTCGGTTGCCTTCACAACACTTGTACCGATAGCACAAACATGATGACCAGCAAGCTTGGTCTCGTTAACGAGCTTACAAGCCTCTGCTGTTATGTACATCTCCTCTGAGTCCATCTTATGCTTTGTAAGATCCTCAACCTCAATCTCATGGAAATTACCAAGACCACAATGCAAAGTGATGAAAGCAGAGTTGATACCGATAATCTCCATCTTCTTCATCATCTCACGAGAGAAGTGAAGACCAGTAGCAGGAGCTGTTACAGCGCCCTCCTTATCAGCAAAGATACACTGGAAATCATCGAAATCCTCTTCAGAAGCCACACGATCCTTCTTACCGTCAGCACCCTTGTGCTCAACGATATAGCGAGGAAGTGGAGCCTCACCTAATTTATATAGCTCACGCTTGAACTCATCATGAGGACACTCATAGAGGAAACGGAGGGTACGACCACGGCTTGTTGTGTTGTCGATAACCTCAGCAACCATTGTGTTGGTATCATCAAAGAAGAGTTTGTTACCGATACGAATCTTTCTTGCAGGCTCAACGAGAACATCCCAAAGACGCATCTCTGCATTGAGTTCACGAAGAAGGAATACCTCAATCTTAGCGTCAGTCTTCTCCTTAGTACCCCAAAGACGAGCTGGGAACACCTTTGTGTCGTTGAAAATGAAAGTATCGCCCTCTGTGAAATAATCCACGATATCCTTACACAGAATGAACTGCTTATTGCCATCTGCATCAAGGATTGGCTTACCCTTTGCGTCTGTCTTATACATATCGATGGTCTGCGACTTCTTATGAAGAACCATCAGACGTGCCTCATCTGGACGCTTGAGTGTGAATGTAGTAGTTTCTCCCGCTGAATTAGTTACAGTACGCTCGATAGAGTGTGGGTAGATAGCTACCTGACTCTCTGGGAGCTTGAATTTGAAATTAGAAAGTTTCATCTATATTAATTCGAATTATTTTTACTTTTTGAACGGCCATACCATTTCTTGTTCTTTTTCTTTCCAGTACCTGGAGGATTCTGCACACATTCTATATAAGGTGCTATCTCCTGAGCATCAAGCCACTCCTGGAAATTATCTATGGTATGGCAATCTTCTATTCTCACATCACCAAGACGAGTTCTGCAAAGTTCTGTGAGATATGCTCCAGAACCAACAGCAATACCTATATCACGAGCGAGTGAGCGAATGTAAGTTCCCTTACCGCAAACCACTCTTATGCTTGCCTGCTTGAGTTCGTCGTTATAGTCAAGAAGTTCTATCTCGTCAACTCTGACCTGCTTTGGCTGAAGTTCCACTTCCTTATCCTTTCTTGCAAGTTCGTAAGCACGCTTTCCGTTTACATTACAAGCGGAGAACACAGGTGGAACCTGCATGATATCGCCAACAAACTGCTTCAACGCCTCCTCAACCAGCTCACGGGTGATATGCTTCTTTGGATAGGTATGATCTACCGTGTATTCCTTGTCGAAACTTGGAGTTGTGGCACCAAACTGCAAAGTAGCCGTATATTCCTTATCGTTGAGTTGAAGTGACTCTATCTGCTTGGTTGCCTTACCTGTACAGAGGATCAGGACGCCTGTGGCAAGAGGATCGAGAGTTCCTGCATGTCCAGTCTTCACTCTCTTTACATCCACCTTTTGCGAGATACGTGTACGCACGAAAGCAAGTGCACCGAAGCTCGACATACGGTATGGTTTATTGAAATAGATAAATTCTCCTTGTTGAAAATCCAGAATTTTCTTATCTGTCATTTACAATACTAACAATTATCAATTTTCAATTGTCAATTATCAATTATCCTAAAGCGTACTGCAATAGAGGGCGATAACACCAATGATTGCACAATAGATAGCGAAGTAAATGAGCTTGCATTTCTTCACGAGAGCAATCATCCACTTACAAGCTACACATCCGCTGATGAATGCTGCTATAAAACCAACGATGAGTGAACTTGTTGGAACTACAGCTGAAGCCTCTGCTGCATGCTCTGCAAGATACTCTGCTGATGGTGCAAACATGTGCTTGAAATCTATGAGTGCCTCACCAAGAATTGGTGGGATAACCATCAAAAATGAGAACTGTGCGAGGTTCTTTCGGCTGTTGCCAAGGAGAAGACCTGTAGCAATTGTTGAGCCTGAACGTGAAAGTCCAGGAAGAACGGCACAAGCCTGAGCCACACCAATGATGAATGCATTGAGTGGAGAAATCTTATCCTTCTCGCGTGGAGTATAGAAATGTGTGAGAGCGAGAAGAACTGATGTCACGAGAAGACAGCAGCCAACCACCACAATCACATTATTAGCATAGAGAGACTCGATATAGTCCTTGAAACAGAGTCCGACAACACCTACTGGAATCATTGAGATGAGGATGTTGAGAACATACTTCTGCTCATCGTTCATTGTACCATTGAAACGGAACATACCAGCGAAGATCCAGATGATTTCTCTCCAGAGAATCACGAGCGTGCTGAGAACTGTAGCAACGTGAACAACGATATCGAATGTGAGTCCGCCAGCCTCAGCCTCAGGACCAAGAATAATCTTACCCAACTCCAGATGGCCACTTGAACTAACTGGAAGATACTCTGTGAATCCCTGTACAAGACCAAGGATTAATGCCTGTAACTCGTTCATTTACTTCTGCTTTGGGCGGTACATGATGCCCGCGATGATTGAAACGAAACCTACGAAGCAAACCACAGGAGCAACCTTGATGCGCATCGCATTGAAAATCTCTGGATTGTACTGTGTAGTGTCAGAACTTGCACCACTCATCATTACAAAACCAATAACAACAACAACCATGCTTATAGCAAGCATGATGAAATTAATTTTGCCTAAGGCTAAATTTTTCTTATCTTCCATTATCTAAATGAATATATTTTCGAGAGCAAAACTCCCCTTACAATCAAACTTTAATCCTTAATCCCTAATCTCTAATCCTTTACAACTTATAGAGATCCTTCGCCTTCATCTTCAGGAAATGATTAACTGAGACATAGACACAGAAAGTGGTAATTATGAGTCCGAAGAGAACAACCGAAACACCAGTAATCACAAGTGTCTCTACAGTCACAACCTCGGTAATATCTGGCTCAAAGTTGTAAAGTCCAGCAATACAGCCTGCAAGAGCAGCATCTGCTATAACGGCAGCAAGCAATCCTTGCAAAGCCCCCATCTTAAGGAATGGAGCACGAATGAACGACCAAGAAGCACCAACCAGTTTCATAGTGTTGATTGTGAAACGGCGAGCATAGATGCCAAGTCGAACGGTATTGCTGATAAGCGTAAACGAAACAAAAGACAATAATACAGCAAGGGCCATCATCACGAGCAACAACTTATGGAGGTTGCTATTCACTTTGTTCATCAAATCCTGCTGGTATGTCACCTCTGAAACCTGCTTATCAGCCTTCAACTGCTTTGCTATCCACTTCATAGAGTCAGCATTAGCACATTCAGCCTTGAGGTAGATTTCAGCAGAAGGAGTGAATGGATTCTCGCCAAGGAATTCAGCAGGACTTGCTCCAAGAGCCTTTGTCTGCTCCTTCAACGCCTGATCCTTGCTGATGTAATCCAATCGGGCAACGTAATGCTTTTTCTTTATCTTGCTACACGCAACCTTAGCTTGTTGGTCAGACACATTATCTGCAAACATCACAGTTACGGTAAGATTTTCCTTCACATAGTTGGAGAGATTACGGGCTGTCAAACCAGTGAACACAACCATACCAAGGAGTATCAGCACAAGTGCAGTACTAATACAAAGTGTCACTACCTGAAGACCAATTCTGCTTTCTCCTGATTTCTTTCTTTTCTTCATTATTTTTATTAAAATAAACGTCAAATCCAGCGCATAGGTACACAATACGCCAAATTTCGGTGCAAAGTAACAAAAAAATATTCAATCATACAAGGATTTAAATTTCATTAACATAAAGAAATGCAATCTTCCCAACATTTTCATCACCTTAAACCTTCACGAATCAACACCATTTTCCCACCTAAGATTCTCCGGCTTACCAAGGCTCATCCTCCGAAGCTACTCCATCGCTTGTCCATCGCTACTCCATCGCTGCTCCATCGAAACGATGGACTAACGATGGAGTATCGATGGAGTATCGATGGAGTATCTCCCTAAGAAAAGCCTTATAACACCCTAAGATTTTCTTTTCCACGACAAGCCTCTTGAAAGCATAGAGACGACTGATTCCATATGCCTTTTCTTACCCATCAAACCACATAACACGAAAAGGTTATCACAAAGATAGCATTTTTCAGTCAAATAATTTGGAATTTACATTTCTTTTCACTACCTTTGCACCTATCTAATAAATAAGAAAAATCAAAACAATGAGCACAATAATCTATCCGTCTCCAATATTCGGTCCTATACATAGTCGCAGACTCGGCATCTCGCTTGGCGTCAACCTGCAACCAGGTGACGGCAAGAGCTGCACATTCGACTGCGTGTATTGTGAGTGCGGATTCAATGCTGATTTCCGTCCTCGCACCCCACGTCCTTCACGTGAGGCTGTGGCAGAGGCTCTCGAGAACAAGCTCATTGAGATGAAGAAGGAAGGTGTGACACCTGACGTGCTGACATTTGCAGGTAATGGAGAGCCTACAGCCCATCCTGATTTCCTCAACATCATCGAGGACACTGTCAGAATACGCGATAAGCATTTCCCTAACGCCAAGGTATCTGTTCTCAGCAATGCAACGATGATTGGCAAGGAGGATGTACGCAAGGCTCTGATGATGGTTGACAATAACATTCTTAAGCTCGACACAATCAATGCTGAGTACATCAAGCTCGTTGACCGTCCTACCCAACCATCATACGATGTGAGGAATGTCATCGAAAACATGAAGAAGTTTGATGGTCATTGCATCATCCAGACAATGTTCATGACAGGCGAGACAAACGGCAAGAGCGTTGACAACACAGGAGATGAGTTTGTTGCTCCATGGCTTGAGGCCGTCAAGGAGATAGCCCCAGAGATGGTGATGATATACACCATTGACCGTGAGACTCCCGATCACGACCTTCGCAAGGCTTCACACGAGACGCTTGATGCCATAAAGGCACGCGTCGAGGAAACAGGAATCAAATGCTCAGCGAGCTATTAAACGTAATACCATAAACAAAACCAATATATGAAGAAAGCACTTATTCTACTATGCATGATGATGTCTATGGGTGCATTTGCCCAGACAAAGACTGAGGTATTGGATGTAGCCCGCAAGGCTAACGAGTACTTCATGAATAAATGGAGCGACCCAACCACTCCAACAAACTTTAAGATAGCGCGCGAAAGCAACCTTTGGACACGCTCTGTTTATTACTTGGGACTTCTCGCTCTCTATGACCAAGACCCACAGAAACACTACCTGGATCATCTTGACAAATGGGGCAACTACCACAATTGGGAGCCTTACAAGAAAGAATACACAACATTTGATGCTGACTATATGTGCTGCGGTCAGGTGTATTGCCAGAGATATTTCCTTGACGGCAAAGAGGAAAGATACAAGAAGATACAAAAGTTTTTCAACAACCAGATTGCGGCAAACTATCATAGTGGCTGGACATGGATTGATGCCATCCACATGGCTATGCCTGGATTTGCCATGATGACAACTGCAACTGGCAACAAGAAATACATTGACTTCGCAATGAAATCCTACAGATGGACACGTGATTCTTGCGGAGGCAATGGACTTTTCAACAAAGAAGAAGGTCTTTGGTGGCGCGACAAGAATTTCGTTGCACCATACAAGGAGTCTGACGGAAAGAACTGTTTCTGGAGCCGTGGTAATGGTTGGGTATTCGTAGCACTTTGTAGAGTAATGAACCAGCTTCAGCCAACAGACAAATACTACAAAGAGTTGCTTGGCGACTATATGCTTATGGCAAAGGCGCTCCTGCCTCTTCAGCGTGAAGACGGTTTCTGGAACCCGAGTCTTGCATCTACAGATTTTGCAGGTCCTGAGCTATCTGGCACATCACAGTTCATGTACGGATTGGCATGGGGTGTGAACAAGGGCATACTGAACAGTAAAATCTATATGCCTGCTATCAATAAAGCATGGCTTGCGATGAAGGCAAGTGTACATAACGACGGCTTCCTTGGCTACCTCCAAGGTTCTGGCGACAGACCTGCATCTTCTCAGCCTATCGATTACAATCGCGAACCAGACTTCGAGGACTATGGTCTTGGCTTGTTCCTTCTTGGGGCAACAGAGTATAGCAAGATGTTGAAATAAGTGATAATTTCGAGGATTCGAGAAATCGATATCTCGGTAACTCGAAGCATCGAGATTTCGACAGAAAAAAAAAACAATCTATGACAACTCTCAGAAACCACATAAAGGCCTTGATGGGGGCATTGCTTCTCGTGTATTCTGCAACTGCTTTTGCAGGAGACGACATACCGAGAAAAGCAATCAGCCTTAATCGTGGATGGCGCTTTCATCTTGGAAGTGCCACTGCATCTATTACGACGGCTCAGGCAGAGACTGAGGGTTGGAGAACTATCAACGTTCCACACGACTTCCAGATAGAACAGCCATGGGTAGCACCTTCTGCTGACGAAAAGGCAGACAACAGCGATGCTGGTGCTAATATCCGCAGCCGACTTTCCTCAAGAGGCTTCAAGGAGATGGGAGAAGGCTGGTATGTACGTTCTTTCACTCCTGCCATTGAGGAGAAAGGCCATAGGGCACTTCTTGACTTTGAAGGCATCATGTACGTTGGAGATGTTTATCTCAACGGTCAGAAAGTTGGTGGAACTGACTATGGCTATGTTGGATTCGAGATTGATGTGACAAATCTGTTGAAGTTTGGCGAGGAGAACACCATAGCCGTTCATTGTGATACAGGCAAACCAAATCACTCACGTTGGTACACAGGTGGTGGATTATTCCGCGATGTGAACATCGTCTATACCGATTCCGAGCTTTACTTTCTTCGCCACCCCCTTTACATCACCACCAAGGACAACAAGGAGGTGAATATCACGGCTAATGTGCAATGCAACACAAAGCAGAAGGATGTCACCATGCAAGTCAGCATCATCGCGCCTGACGGTTCGGTGGTTTATTCCAACAAGCATGACCTGAAGCGCATACGCAACTATAAATATGGTCAGGAGCTAAGCATTCCTACCATTACGATAGACAACCCTCAGCTATGGGATTGCGAGAACCCGAATCTCTATAGCGTTAAGGTACAACTTCTAAAAGAAAACGGAACTGTTGCAGATGAGGTCACAGAGACTTTCGGCATCAGAACTGTTGAGATAGGTCCGGATTTCGGATTCAAGCTCAACGGCAAGAAGGTATTGCTGAAGGGATATGCCAACCATCATGACCTTGGCGCTCTCGGTTCTGCAGCCTATCCTCGTGCTATGGAGAAGCGCATTCTGCTGATGAAGTCATTCGGCATAAATCATATCCGCACTTCACACAATCCATACTCAAAGTCATTCCTTGACCTTTGTGATAAACATGGCATACTTGTTGTTGACGAACTTTACGATAAATGGAATGACCAGTATGTAGGCGCTGGTCGTGCCAGATATAACGATCTTTGGCAAGAGCATATCAAGGAGTTCATCACACGAGACAGAAATCACCCTTGCGTGGTGACTTGGTCATTGGGAAACGAGCTTCAGTCTTATGCAGATATGCCATTCAACGACTTTGGTGTAACACAGTTCAAGTTGCAGAAGACTCTTCTTCAGCGATATGACAACTCACGCAAGGTTACCGTTGCCATGCACCCTCGCTATCGCAACTGGGAGACAGACTCACTTCCTTGCGACCTTGCGATGAACACCGATTTCCAGTCATACAACTATCGTTATATGTACTTCCCTGGTGACGGCAAGAAGTTCCCTTGGATGACATTCTATCAGTCGGAAGCCTCAACTTCTGCCATGGGCGAGAATTATTTTGCCATGGATTTGGATAAGGTCATCGGACTTGCCTATTGGGGTGCTATCGACTATCTTGGCGAGAGTCAGGGATGGCCGGCAAAGGGTTGGGCACAAGGTGTATTCGACCTGTCACTCGAGCCAAAGCCAAAGGCATACTACATGAAGTCATTCTTCAAGGATGACGAGCCACTTGTTCACATCAGCGTTATCGACAAGAAGGGTGATGCTATGTGGAACGGCATCCAGACAGGTAATGATGGTATGAGCGACCATTGGAACCGCACTCCGGGAAAGAAACTCGCCATCACGACCTATACCAATGCTGATGAGGTGGAGCTTATCGTAAACGGTAAGAGCTATGGCACAAAGCAGAACGACCGCAAGAGTGCGAAGATGAGGAATCAGATTCGCTGGAAGGACATAGAATATCAAGATGGATATTGCGAAGCCATCGCAAGGACTGATGGCAAGATCGTTGCCCGCCACAGAATAGAGACGACGGGAAAGCCTGTAAAACTCGTCATTGAGAGTGACAACGACAACTGGAAGGCAGACGGCATTGACCTACAGCATATCCGCATCATAGCACTCGACAGCAAAGGCAGACGCGTTGCCACAGCACCGGGAGAAGTTACAGTTAAGATTACAGGTGATGCAACAATAGCAGCCATGAGTAATGGCAACATCAATTCTGCAGAACTTGCGATAACCGACAAGCAGGCACTCTTCAACGGTTCGTGCCTCGCAATTCTTCGTGCAGGACTCACCCCTTCACAAGTCACATTAACAGCAGAATGTGAGGGTATGAAACCTGCCAAGATAAAGTTAATGACAAAATAGAATATGTATTCTAAAGATGGTATATAGCATAGAAAAAATCACGACGCTTATAGGCGCGCATCGCTATGGCGAGAAGGATTGTAACATTGCCTTCCTCCTTACTGATAGCCGTTCTTTGTCTTTTCCGGAAGAGACACTTTTCTTCGCCCTCCAATCAGAGCGTAATGATGGCCACAACTACATTGAGGATCTTTACCGCAGAGGTGTAAGGAACTTCGTTGTAGCCAACTCCTACCCTATTCCTACAGGCAGCGAGTGGACAGATGCCAATTTCCTTGTAGTTCCATCAACTCTTGCAGCACTCCAGCGACTTGCAGAGCGTCATCGTGACGAGTTCGATATCCCTATCGTTGGCATCACGGGCAGCAATGGCAAGACTGTAGTGAAGGAATGGCTTTACCAGTTGCTTATGCCTTCAATGCACGTTACACGCTCTCCACGTTCATACAACTCACAGATTGGCGTGCCTCTTTCCGTATGGAAGCTTCATGAAGGAAGTGCGATCGGCATATTCGAGGCAGGCATAAGTCAGATGGACGAGATGCAACGCCTTGCAGATATCATCCAACCAACAATCGGTGTTTTCACCACCTTGGGACAGGCGCATCAGGAGAATTTCCACTCACTCGAAGAGAAATGCCGTGAGAAATTCCTATTGTTCAATGATTGTGAGGTTCTCGTCTATCCGCAGGATAATGACATCGTGTTCCGTATGCTTCGCAGAAGCGAGTTCAAGGGCAAGAAACTCGGTTGGTCAATGAACGACTCTTCAGCAGCATTCTATGTAGATAGCATCAAGCAGGAAGACACTTGCACGCGCGTACATTATAAATATAACGCAGGTCCTACCCCACTTGAAGGCTCATTCACAATACCATTTATCAGCGAGGCATTCGTTGAAGACTCAATAGCTGCTGCTGTCGTTGTTCTTCATCTCGGCATTACACCAGCCGAACTCGAAGAACGCATGCATACTCTTGAGCCTATTGCCATGCGCCTTGAGGTAAAGGATGGTCAGAGAGGTTGTACGCTTATTAATGACTCATACAATTCCGACCTCGCATCTCTGGATATTGCCCTTGACTTCATGCACCGCCGTCCTGACCATAAAGGGCGCAAGCGCACATTGATACTCAGCGACATATACCAATCAGGCGTCAATGACGAGGAACTCTACAAAGAGGTTTCTGAACTTGCCGTAAACCGTGGCGTGGAGAAATTCATCGGTATAGGTAAGGCATTAAAGAATTGTGCTGACAAGATAAATGTAGAGAATAAATCATTCTTCAAGACAACAGAGGAGTTTATTGCAAGTTCGGTATTTACTTCTCTTCACGATGAGGTCATCCTTATCAAGGGTGCACGTAAATTCGGTTTCGATAGAATCACCGACCTGCTTGTGGAGAAGGTACACGAGACCACGCTTGAGGTAAACCTTAATGCCCTTGTGGACAATCTCAACCACTACCGCTCGTTCATGAAGCCAGACACCAAACTGGTCTGCATGATTAAGGCCGACGGCTATGGCGCTGGTGCAGTGGAGATTGCGAAGACACTCCAGGATCATCGTGTTGACTATCTTGCTGTTGCTGTTGCAGATGAGGGTGTAGAACTTCGCAGGGCAGGCATCACGGCAAACATCATGATAATGAACCCTGAGATGACGGCATTCAAGACCATGTTCGACTATGATCTTGAACCAGAGGTGTATTCTTTCCGTCTTCTCGACGCACTTCGTCATGCAGCAAGAAAAGAGGGTATTACAGGCTACCCTATCCATATCAAACTTGATACAGGTATGCATCGTCTCGGTTTCCATCCTATTGATGACATGCCTAAACTCATAGAGTATCTGAATAATCAGAACGCGCTTATCCCTCGTTCTGTATTCTCTCATTTCGTAGGCTCTGACGGAGATAACTTTGACGAGTTCTCCGACTATCAATTTGATCTTTACGAGAAAGGCAGCAAGGCTCTTCAGAATGCCTTTGAGCATAAGATCCTCCGCCATATCTGCAATACCGCAGGTATCGAGCATTTCCCTGAGCGTCAGATGGATATGTGTCGCTTGGGACTTGGACTCTATGGCATCAACCCACGCAACAACGAGGTTCTTTCAAATGTAAGTACATTGAAGACGACTATACTTCAAATTCGTCGTGTACCAGCAGGAGAAAGCATCGGTTACAGCCGTAGGACTATACTTGAAAAGGACAGCATCATAGCAGCCATCCCTATTGGTTATGCAGATGGTTTAAACCGCCATTTGGGCAATCGTCACGGCTATTGTCTGGTGAATGGCAAGAAAGCGGAATATGTCGGAAATATCTGCATGGATGTCTGCATGATAGATGTTACTGATATTCCATGTCAGGAAGGAGATAGCGTCGAAATCTTTGGAGACAATCTTCCCGTGACTGTTCTTTCTGACACACTTGACACCATACCATACGAAGTTCTGACCAGTATCAGCAACCGAGTAAAGCGCGTCTATTACCAGGATTAAAAAAAGTTAAAAAAGATAACGGATAATAAATTGTCATTATTATTCGTTATCTTTGCAGAAAAATTAACTATAAACAGAAAGTCTAAAATACATAAAAACCGCTTCCCCTAACCAAATACAGCGGTTACCTACTAAAACTATGAGTCAAATACAGACAAACAAAATGACCAACTGGCGTTGGGTGATGTGTGCGATGCTTTTCGCTGCCACAACAGTAAATTACATGGACCGTCAGGTTCTGTCACTAACCTGGAAAGATTTCATCTCAAAGGATTTCAACTGGACAGACGATGACTACGGTACAATTACAGCCGTATTCTCTATCTTCTACGCCTTCATTTCACTCTTTGCAGGTAAGTTCATCGACTGGATGGGCACAAAGAAGGGTTACATCTGGGCTATCGTAATATGGAGCCTCGGTGCTTGTCTTCACGCAGCATGCGGATGGGCTACACTAAACCTTGCAAATAGCGGTTGGTTTGGTGAGAATGTGGTAAAGGGCACATTGATATTCACATCCATATCTGTTTACCTCTTCCTTGCTTGCCGTATCGTACTTGCTATGGGTGAGGCAGGAAACTTCCCAGCAGCCATCAAGGTTACAGCAGAATATTTCCCTAAGAAAGACCGTGCATACGCTACAAGTATGTTCAACGCTGGTTCAAGCGTAGGTGCACTTGCAGCTCCACTTACCATACCTATCCTTGCAGCAGCAATGGGTTGGGAGATGTCATTCATCATCATCGGTGCTATCGGCTTCATCTGGGCTGCAGCATGGGCATTCATGTATGAGCACCCACATGAGAGCAAGAACGTGAATGAGGCTGAGTTGAACTACATCAACTCTGACAATCAGCAGGAAGAAACAGCTACTGCAACAACTACAGACAGCAACGACTTCAAACTCTCTTTCGGAGAGTGCTTCACATACCGTCAGACATGGGCATTCATCGTTGGTAAGGCTCTTACAGATGGTGTATGGTGGTTCTTCCTCTTCTGGGCTCCAGCATATTTCTCTGAACTCGGATATCCATCAAATACATTCACAGGTCAGATGCTTATCTTCGTACTCTACCTCATCGTGACTGTACTCTCTATCTATGGTGGTTATCTTCCAAAGCTCTTCGTTGAGAATAAGGGAATGAACCCATACGCAGGTCGTATGCGTGCGATGCTTATCTTTGCATTCCTCCCTATCTTCGCAATGTTCGCACAGCCACTTGCAAGCACAAGCGTATGGTTGCCATGTATCATCATCGGTCTTGCCGGTGCTGGTCATCAGGCTTGGAGCGCCAACCTCTACTCTACTATCGGTGATATGTTCCCTAAGAGTGCCATCGCTACTATCACAGGTATCGGCACCATGTTCGGTGGACTTGGTTCATTCCTCATCAACAAAGGT
The DNA here is from genome assembly GCA_002317355.1 of Prevotellaceae bacterium UBA1710. GTDB lineage: Bacteria > Bacteroidota > Bacteroidia > Bacteroidales > Bacteroidaceae > Prevotella. The sequence continues at coordinate 27,332 of DCJC01000060.1, forward strand.
TCTGGTATGCTCTTCACCTATGCAGAAGGCCAGGGTGATGCATTCACCTTCTTCGGAGTAACAGGCAAGCCAGCTGGATACATGATCATCTTCTGCTATTGCGCTGTTGCCTACCTCATCGCATGGACATTGATGAAGACACTTGTACCAAAGTATAAGCCTATCGTAAAGGAATAAATATGCGCTTTCAAGGTTTTGAGGTTTTAGGTACCAGGTTTTACACCTATTCCTAAAACCTCAAAATCATTTTTTACCCTAAATCTCAAAACCTCCTCAAACTCAATAAACCTCACAATGACAGAAGAACAGGTTCTCAACAAACTCACCACCCTATGCGCCAGAGGTGAGCATTGCCAACAGGAAATGCTCGACAAGATGCGCAAATGGGAAATAGAAGAAGGCGTGCAGGCTCGTGTGATGGAATACCTCCTAAAAGAAAAATTCATTGACGAGGAAAGATACACCCGTCTATTTGTTGAGGAGAAGATAAAATTCAACAAATGGGGACGTAAGAAGTTAGAGCAGGCACTCTACATGAAGCGTATCCCAAGAAGTATTTATGCACCTATTCTTGATGAGGTTGACGAGGACAACTACGAGGAAATATTACGACCACTTCTTGAAGCAAAACGAAAGTCAGTTACAGGCAAATCCGAATACGAAATAAGGGGTAAGTTGATACGCTTCGCTCTCTCACGAGGTTTTGATATGGACACAATTCTCAGTGTCTTAGATTAATACAGGCTCAGGTATTTCCTGGGCCTTTGGATTTCCTGCATATCCAAGGGACAGAATGCTAACCTTTACTCCCTGCGCCTTAAGTATTTGCTCTGCACACGAAATTGTTGTTGCTCCAGTAGTAATGACATCATCTATCAGCAGCACATGCTTACCACAAAGAGCATCAGCATCTTTCAATTGAAAAACATCAGTAACATTCTCATGCCTCTCCTCACGGGTGAGGTGCGTCTGACTTCTTACAAACCGCTTCCTTATCACAGCATGCTTCTCTACAGGAATTTTCAGTATATTACTAATGCCACGTGCCACCATCTCACTTTGATTATATCCTCGTTTTATCCTTCGTCTTATACTAATAGGTAGAGGCACGATACAATCAATACCATCAAAGAATCCCTCCATCTCATCAGCAATCATTTCACCCAACTCAACAGCGATATTGGCACGGCCATGATACTTCACATCATACACCAAGCTTGCAGGTCCCGATTTAGGTTTGAAATAGAAATATGCAGCAACTCTTTCTACCGGAATCTTCCCCCAATACATTCTTGCCATAGGATTATCATAAGGATGTTCCCAGAACAAAGTTCTTGGCAATCCAATATTACAGTTTAGGCATAACGGACGTTCATCCAGTTCAAGGCG
>DCJC01000018.1:0-13257 GCA_002317355.1 Prevotellaceae bacterium UBA1710
TTATTACTTATATTATTTATTTTTTTGCTTCTATTATAGAAAAAAGTGTCCTAAAGTGTCTACTCTCCCCTAAAAAAAAGACTTTCCAATGACAATAATGTCACGGAAAGTCCCATTTTTCTATAGTGGAATGCGCTTAGAATGGCACAATGTCCTCTGTATCATCCTCTGCTCGGTTTTCTGGTTCATCAGCAGGAAGTTGCTTTCGCTCGTTGATTTCCTGACCATCAAGTACATGAACAATGTATCCAACGTAGCCTATACGCTTCCTTTTCTCATAACCAAGCTTCTTCATGGCATAACCAACCTGCTGCGGCTCAAGTGTAAGCTTGGTATGTGGGAGAAGTGCCTCTATGATGCCTGCATTATTCATCCAGATGCCAGGGTGAGTATCATCAGGAACACAGAAATAGTTGCTGATGAGCTCTGCCGTTACATCAGGCACCTCAAATGCTTTGTTCTCCTCATTTAGTAGCGCAATCTCCTCTTGATCATACCAATACTGATGATCGTGCTCCAAGAGGAAAAGAGCCTGTCCGTAGATACCTTCGTAGTCAAGAGTCTGAAGAGCGTTGTAATCCACGTTTCTGACCTTTACAGGCACCCAACGGCGATTGCCAGAAGGATCATCAAGAAAGGTGGAGTGATTGCCTGTTGCCGTAAACGAACAGATACGAGTGTAATGCTCTACGAAGTGGCCATAAGCAGGACGCTGGTCAACGGATGGTGTGGTAACAATGCCTTTGAGCTTGCGAAGTGTGGCACCGCCATAGCCCGTAACCTCATCTATATTAACAATGAGATACTGGCACATCATCAGCATTTCATCCTTGGAGAAAAGTGGCCCGTTGGTCTTGTTGTAGAAGTAGCTACGCAGACATGGTGGCAGAAGATACTGCACCCAAGTGGTCTTGTAGATACCCTGACGCTCACTTACGAGTGTGAGGATGGTGTGGTCGGGCTTACCATGAAGAATGGATGCAAGGAGTGACACAAGCTTCTTTTTGACCTTTATAAGCCACTTCTTCTCATCATCTTCCACAGAGATAGTAGCTGCAAGCTGAGCAATGAAGTCAGTATCGCCTTCTTTCCAAGGCTTACAAGTTGTGAGAAAATCCTTGACAGGGTGGAACTTGCGTGAATACTCGCTGAGCAACACCTTGTAGATGTCGGCTGGATACACGATGATGTTAAGTTCCTTATCCATTCGGCAAGCAATGGTATTGACAATCTCATCGGTGATGCGGACATACTTTCCTTCAGTTGAGCCATCCTTCATCAGCACTTCTGTAAAACCTGTCATCTGATTTATACGACTGTCAAGCTGAGAGGTGAGATAGTCGGTTATCTGCTCTACGGAAGCCTTATGGCGCTTTGTAGGTGCATCCTCAGACTTCTTCACGGCAGGACGACCAGGCTTACGCTTTTCAGTGCGAGCCTCGTCATAACCAACCTTTGTATCAATACCAGCAAGCTTAACGTGATGGATGAATGTGCCGAGATTCACCTCTTCCCTGTTACCTGCAAGCACAGAGTCATAGTGACGGTCAAGGTTCTCTGGTTTGTAGGTTGGAAAGTACTGAAAGGCACGATGAGCGAAGTCACGGCCTCTTTCTCCAAAGGCTGTAGCAATGCCATGAAGGCAAGCGATGTAGTCATCATACTGCGGTGCAATGATAGCACGAAGAGCTTCAATTCGAGGAAGTATGATCTCCATATATTCCTCTGGACTCTTGGTATGAGCCCAATCATAAATTACTTTATTTGCCATATATTGATGAATTAATGTATGCGTTATCATCCCATGGAATGAGACATGCGTGAGTGATGTCTGAGCAAGCCTTATCAGCCACTACGCCATAGGTGAAGAACAGATAGTTGCTTACGGCTGTGTAGAAGTCCTTATAGCTTATCTCATCGGGATTGTAGCAGACGAAAATCTTAAGTCCGTGACCGCGTGGCGAGCGGAACATGAGGTCAACATCGAGAACCTCATCATCTATAAGATCCAGAAAGAGGCTCTCACGCAGTTCTACTGAGATGTGATCAACATCGATGCAGCATTCGCCATTAGGTGTGACATGGTTCTTACCACGCTGGCGAGTCTTCAGTGTTCCACCAGGAATGATAAGGTCAAAGTTATGAGCCTTGAATTCCTTCTCTTTATCCTCATCATTAAGTGTGCGCAGATACTCTGTAGCATTCTTTGCGCTCTCATTCGTCTTGATGTAATTGTAGAGAGTCTTGAAGTTCCACTGGGCAGAAGGTTTCATTCTCTTAAAGACAGAACCATTGCCAAGCTGCACGAAGTAACTGACATAGATGGTTTCGGCGTCAGGTATAGGAATTATATCCTCTGATAATGTATTAATTGTGTTCATAATTTTTGTTTTTGATTTTTTTTCTGAGCACAAAGGTACAGATTTTAGAATAGTCCAAAGAAAAAAAGAGAGTAATAGCTCGTACCTAAGAATACAGAAAAACCTCGTACCACAGCGGTACGAGGTTGTATAACTATCTTATTTTCAAGAGTACGAAGTTTTATTGCAGAGATTCTATGAATTCTTGAGCTTCATCCACATATTTCCATGCAGTATGTCGAGCACGTCCGTCTTCACTTTCGCTGGTTATCGACAGAAATTCCTGCTTTAATGTGCCTGCATTGGAAGGCGGAACAGCATCAGCAAGCAATTTGTACATTTCTGCATGCGAAGATAGAAATGGATCTTCATTCTTGCCCACATATTCAGGTAAACCGATACAATATGCAAAAGCCATTAATTTCGCAGGACCACCAGTAAGCATCTTCAAGCATAGGACATCATAGCTTACATCTGATAAGCGTTTAAGTACAGGCAATTTCTCTCGTAGCTTGTGCTTTTGAAAGACATTCTGAATACGCTCCACCTGTCTTTTCACAGCCATTTCATATTTACTCTTTGCCTTCGCTGCCGATGCTTGCTCGTTTTCCGTGAGTTCTTCCATTTTCATACGGGCATTATTCGTCATTTCCACAGCAAGGAAAAAAAGATTAATGAATTTCCTCAGGTAATCAAGCATCGTACAATTACCATTTTCATCCATAAACACCCAAAGAGTTGTTCCGTTGTCATCACGCATTTCCGCAGGAACTCTATCAAATGCCGCAGCCTGAATCCATAGGCCAGTCATTCTTTCTGCTGCAATCAATGCCTTTTCTTTAGTTGTCTGTGAAATCAGGTATCTCTTGATATCAATAAGTTGCCATCGCTTCGTGACATCCTTTAATTCAACAGTATTATCCCCCAGTATAGCTGACAAATCCATCTCCACTGTCTGTGCAGTAGTAGATTCTGGATTGAAATCTGTCAGCTTTTCTGGGGGTGTCATTGACTCTAATAAAAGTTTTAAAATTTAACATGCATGAGTGGGATTTCTCCCCTCAAAATTTACCCTACAAAGATACAAAAAAAGTATGGAACCACAAAAATAATCATGGAAATGTTTTGCCATTTTTAGAGAATTCATAACTTTTGCAAATCAATTCTACATGAAAACCAAACAGAGCGCCTTACCGTCTTTTCACCGGCAAGGCGCTCTGCTTTCCCCTACTCTCTCTTCACCACCGCATTTCCCTCAAAACTACATATCTCTTCCGCCACTTTATTGAGATTATGGAAGATGCTGTAGTCGGTATCCATCGGTACGCCATTAACATCTCCTATTGTTTCGGGCTGCCACGGAGCAAGGATGAGGAGCATGCCATTCTCACAGGCAGCGAAACGGGAGGCTTCCGGCTTCCAGTATCTGCCTATAGGCTCTTTCTGGACGTGAATAAGGGGGTATCCACTCTCTATGCAACGATCCTTGATGATTCGCTCTCCCTTTGATATGCCTGGGGTGACGATAACGGTGGCGCCCTGCATTATCTGCGCCTTCCACAGACGGCAGTCTTGACGATAGGCTGCGGTCTGCTCATAAGGGATGCGCGTGATATAGTCGGGAGAATAGGTTGTGTCAGCATAACCGTACTTCTGTTTCTCTTCATCGGTAAGCATGGCATAGCGTGCCTTTCTGTGGCAGAACACCTGCACCTTTCTTGCCCAGCGTAGAAGGAAGAGATTGCCGAAGGCGGCATAGTCGCGGCCATCAATGACGATATGCAGACATTTCTGCATAAAAGATGGATTAAGCCTTATGATGATAGCACGGCGAGGGTTATCATCTACATAATGAATCATCGCGGAGAGATGGCGCAGATCGTAGCTGCCGTCAGGGTTGGTGAGGCAAATGGTGTCGTCGTAGTTATCATCGAAGAGAGGGCGATATATCCGGGACACGGAGCGATAGGCAATGGCACGCTGCTCCTTGCCCATATTCGAGATCTTCTTTCCCCAGCTGGGGCTTACTAACGCCCCTGTTGATTCACGATAGCACTTAGTGCATGCAGACTTAAAATACTGAATAATAGCCCCAAGACTCTTATCCATCCTTTCTCCTATCTCTATCACACCATGAAAGTGATCGGGCATACACACAGCAGCATGAAGGGTTATCTTCCTGCCTTTAGTAGCTTGAATGGCGGCAGTCTTACGCCATTCACCCATCACGGCATCCCCGAGCGCCGTAAGCCTTACTCCAGGATTACGAGCATCCATATTTAGCTCACCGAGCAGACGATCCCTTTCTCCCACCACAAGGGTGATGAGATATATGCCTTTGTCATAATAGTCATGACCTGGATTATGGGGACGATAGCTCATATTGTTACAAATTTAAGGATACGCGACAAAAGTACTGATTTTTCAGCTAAAAACAAAATTACGATCATAAAAAGCCGAAAACTCACGAAAAATACGAGCAAAAACCCAATTCAACTCGTAAAAAAACATAAAAATGAGATATTTTTTAACAATTACGTGCATTTTTCTTTGGTATGTCATAAATTATCATTACCTTTGCACCATAATCCTCTGCAATTGTAGAGGGTTTACATAGTATAAAAAGTTGTATACTATTGGCCTGTGAAGGTCGGAGTATATTTAATTAAGTTAAAATCGATGGAAATTTTTTGTGCCTGTGAAGGTAGTAAGAGAAAGTCCTCAGTGTTTTTGCACTGAGGACTTTTTTATTACTCCCAATAGAGGATTTCCTTGTTGATATCCCACTTATGATCCTTAGGGAAATCATCTCCCTCCCATGCTTTCTTTGAAGTCCATTTCTCGTATGGGGCAGTCCAGAAGGAATCAGTTGGCGGAAGTCCGAGAGCCATAAAGGCGAGAGATGTCATGTAGAGAGATCCGTTGTTGGTGTACCAGTCGGCTACGTTTGGATGTGGCCCTACGAAACCGATGGTGAGGAAACCACCCTCGTTATAGTTCTTTGAGAGCGGTGAAGCATTCTTTGCAGGATTCTCCACCTGACCATAGAACATACGGTTGGCTACAGCCGTAAGGGCTGAGCGCACCTGTCCTTCTGAGAGTTCCTTAGGCAACTGTTTCTGCCAAGCAAGCATTGCGAGAGGCTGTAGTGTTGCCATACGGTAAGGGATGCTTCGGCCTACAACAGGGAATGTGCCCTCAGGAGAGATGAAACGCTCAAGGATGACACTCCACTTCTGCATACGCTTACGAACCTCATTGAGGCGGTTCTTTGAGCCACGACGCTTGCCATTCTTATCAAAGATGAGATAGCCACCGCTACCACCACTCTTCTCTATCATCTCAAGGCACTCGCAGTACATTGGCTGGATGACGTATGAGTTGTAGTAGTCGAAGGCGAAGGATGGGCCGTCGCTGTAGAGGCCGTCACCGATATACCATTCCTCAACCTTTGCAAGGGAGAGCTTGACACGGTATGGGTCATAGCCGCCATTGACGAGCTTGAGGAAGCACTCTTCCATGCTTACGAAGAGAAGCCAGTTGGTGTAAGGAGGATCATAGCGACGCAAGCCTTTTATCTCCTTAATGTAAAGATCCTTTGTTGCCTGTGGAAGTGGCACCCAGAGGCTGTCAAAGCCACGATACAAGCCTTCTACGACGTATGCACCATCAACGAGAGTCTGACCACCATTCTCCCAGCCGAGACGGTCAGGAGACTTTGGATCAACGGCATTGATGATAGCCTTACGGGTCCACTCACGCAATTGCTTACGCTTGGCAGACTCAGGAGTGTCGTCATCAGGGAGATTGAGCCAAGGAGCAACGCCAGCGAGAAGGCGACCGAATGCCTCCATATAGGCAACCTTCTTGTCGCGGTTGTCCCATGTTGGTGACAGCTCAAGGTTCTTGCAGCCATTGGCTGTATCCATCACTTGCTGAAGCTTACCTTCAGCCATGTTCTTCATTACGGGTTCTGCCATCTGATACATGATATCAACCCAAACTTCACGGTCAGTTTTTTGTGGCTGTGCCTTCTTCGCAAAAGAAAGAAGAGGCACAAGGGCTAAGAGAAAAAATAAGAAATGTTTCATTTTACATATGGACAAATTTTAATTGTAAGATTTGGAAAGTTAATTAGGAGTAAATTAAATCAGTAAATTACGAGACGGCATTCGCCGTAAAGAAATTATTCTAGCAAGGTTATAATAAAAAGAATTTACTGAATTAATTTAATCCTAATTTGCTTTCTATTTTTTAGTTTTCAACGTAATCACCGAGATTTCAGGAGTTGCACCGATACGCATTGGCATGGCACCACCGAGACCGATGTTCACATAGAGGTTATGGTCGCCTTCGGTGTAGAGGCCATCGTATTCATTATAGATGAAGCGGGCGACAGACCAACCGAGGACACGGAACTGACCAGCATGAGTGTGTCCTGAAAGTGTGAGGGAAGGACGGCCATTTACGATCTCTCCACGCCAATGAGTCGGGTCGTGGGTAAGAATGACTGGATAGCCATTCTCTGTGCCTTCAGAAGCCTTCTTTAAGTCACCACGGGAAATGACATTGTGAACACCCATGGACTGGTTCTCGCAGCCAATGAAATAGAGGAAAGGGGCCTCTCCTCCCGCCCTCTCCCGTAGAGAGGGAGCCGATTCGCTTACAGGCACATCACTATTAGAGACAGAAGAGATAGTGCCAAGGTTGAGGGCTTTCTCTCCACCATGAGGGAGGACAAAGCAATTCTCATTGAGAAGAAGTTTCCAACCGAGGTCTTCTTTCTCCATGCGCTGGAGTTCAGCTATTTTGCTTGCACGCTCTCTGTCAGATAAAGAACGCTGGTATGGGATATAATCATGGTTGCCCATGATGCTTATAACACCGTTAGGAGCCTTGAGTTGACTGAGTACGGGTATGAAAGGCTTGAGTTCGCTCTCATCGAGAGAAACGAGATCACCCGTAAAGACAATAACATCAGGCTCGAGGGCATTGATTTCGTTCACGATGCCAAGAAGTTTATCCTCATGCCCTTCCCATCCATTAAGATGGAGATCTGATATCTGGACGATACGGAAGCCGTCATAAGCCTCAGGAAGTCCCTTGCAAGAGATTGTAACCTCTTTCGTCTCGTGGAAATAACGACCGAAGAAATATCCCCAGCAAAAGATAACAAGCCATACGGCAACCAATCCAAGTGCGGTATAGCCGAAAGGCCTATAAGCGACGCTGAAATGCCCTACAAGGGAAATCAGTTTCACTAACAGATAAGCAAGATGTGGGAGTAATGCTACTCCCACACTGATCATTATAAAGGATATGATTATCATAGCCATAAGCTATCACAAAGGCTTTATGATGAATGACATTGTCTTCTTTCCCTTGAGCATCACGCGATACTGTGGGAGAGCCTGTCCGTTCTTACTCCATGAGTCAACACCACCGACACCTGCCATCTCACCATCGATATAGAGATTTACGAATGGTGACTTAGCTACATCACACTGATGGCGCTGCTCCTTGTTGAGTCCTTCATCCATATCAGCCACCGCATAGCGGATAGCAGACATACCACCAAGAATCTGTCCGTCGAGTCCCATAATCTGGCAACCTTCACCTGAACGATCGGTCTGCTTCCACCAACGGATATCAGTCTTTGTACCAGTTTCCTGAGGACGGATATAAGGGAAGTACTGCTCATCAACATTCTGCACGTAGATACCGACATTCTGGGCATCGTTACGGTCATTATAGTTCTCGATAGGGCCACGACCATAGAACTTGCTCTGATCCATTGAAGAAGGGAGTTGCATGATCATACCGAAACGGAGCATCTGCTGAGCAATGCTATCGTTCTCCTGCTCAAGAGTCTGAGTAACGACAACGGTTCCGCAAGGCTTTATGTCATAGGTAAGAGTAAGGTTGTTGTGAACTGTTGGGAGGTTGTACTGAGCCTCAACAATCACGCTACCGTCCTTCTGCTTCTTACCCTCTACATTAGTAAGATTCATTACAGGCATATTCCATGCCTTGAGGTCGTGCTGAAGACGTGCACCCATATCGTTGTCGGTAACGGCACGCCAGAAGTTTGGCTTGAGAGAACCACCATCACCAAGGATACTCTTACCGCCAACGACATAAGAAGTAAGATAGCCATTAGACTTAGAGAATACCATATTGGTGTTTGCACCACTTACAACGATAGCACCAGACTTGTCATTATCAATGACATTGAGCTTTGCCTTCTTGTTCTTTGCAAGACATTCGTCAGAACATACCTGTGGAGCCTCTCTTGTCAAGCCAAGAGAAATCTGCTGATGAGCAACCTCATAACCGGCAGGAAGGAGTCCGTCAGCCTGCTTATTGCGATAAGACACATTGAGGAAAGCCTCCTTATGTGCCTCTCTGAGTTCGTTGACCTTCTGACCGATAGGAAGCTGATAAACGCCCTTGAACTGAGGACGGATATTGACATCCTTGATTGAGCCATCAAGAACAACTTCACCATCAGCCACTACCTGCCAATAGAGATCAGCATAGTCAAGGGTACGGAAGAAATTCTCATTGAAGACAGAGAGGGTTGTTCCATCGAGAGTTGACCAGATGTTCTGATAGTGATAGCCTACCTCATAAATCTGAGGACTTGGCTGACGATCAGGCTGGAGGAGTCCGTTACAGTTGAAGTTATTATCAGAGCCATCGTAGTTGTTATAGTCACCACCATAGGCATAGATCTGAGTTCCATCAGCCTGCTTCTTATGAAGAGCCTGATCGATGAAGTCCCAGATATAGCCACCCTGGAACTTAGGATACTTACGAACAAGATTCCAGTAATCACGGAAACCGCCACAAGAGTTACCCATAGCATGAGAATACTCACACTGGATGAGAGGCTTCTTGTTCTTCTCGTTCTGAGAATAGTTCTCGGAACTCCATTGAGAGAAATACATAGGACAGAAAATGTCGGTTGCATCACCTCCATGACAAGCCTCAAACTGAACTGGACGACTTGCATCGGTAGTTTTGATCCAATCGTAGGCATCCTTGAAGTTCTTACTATTGCTTGTCTCGTTACCAAGACTCCATACTATGATAGCAGGGTGATTGCGATAGATATCAATGTTGTGCTGGTTACGCTCAAGGATTGGCTTTGCGAAAATCTCTGTACTTGTCAATGGATTCTTTTGATAGAGATAGCCATGGCTCTCCACATTAGCCTCAGCAGTCATGTAGATACCATATTCATCACAAAGGTCATACCACACTGGATCATTAGGATAGTGACAGGTACGAACAGCATTGATATTGAACTCCTTCATGCGCTTGATATCCTGAATCATACGCTCACGAGATACAACGTAACCTCCATCAGGATCAAGCTCGTGACGATTCACGCCCTTGATGTAGATAGGCTGACCGTTGACGAGAAGCTGGGAATCCTTGATCTCAACCTTACGGAAACCAACCTTTGTTGCGGTATAGCAAGAAGGATTATCAAAATATTTTATTTTCTTTGTACGTTTATCCGTAGGGGCTGCAAAAGCCTCAGTAAGGAGTTTATATAGATAAGGAGTCTCAGCTGTCCATTTCTTCGGATTGCTGACACGTATCTCAGCAGAAACATGTGTCTGACCTGGCTGCACCTTAACACTTTGCTTTGCAACCTCAACACCAGCGGCATCATAAAGAGTATATTCAACATTCGTAACATCCTTGCCGACTTTCGTCTCAACGCAGATAGAGCCATCCGTATAAGAGGCATCGAGATCTGGAGTAACAACGACATCCTCAATACTTCTGTTCTTCTCACGTGCGAAGAGATAGGTATCACGAGCAACACCTGAGAGTCGCCAGAAATCCTGATCCTCGGTCCATGAACCATCACACCAACGCATTACCTGGAATGTAATCTGATTATCACCAGCCTTTACGTAATCGGTGATATCAAATTCAGTTGCAACCTTTGAGTCTTCAGAATAGCCCACGAAACGACCATTTACATAAAGGAAGATACAAGAAGTTACGCTACCGAAGTGAGCTACAACCTGCTTTCCTGTCCAATCGGTAGGGATATTGATTGTTCTACGATAAGTACCGACGTGATTATCCTTTATTGGCACATTAGGAGCCTGCTGATTAAAATGTCCACGCCAAGCAAAACCTACATTCACGTATTCTGGATCACCATATCCATTGAGCTCCCAGATACCAGGAACAGGCATAGTCTTCCATTGGGAGTCATCGTAATCTACAGAGAAGCAATCAGTTGGACGCTGGTCAGCATTCTCAACCCAATTGAACTTCCAGTCGCCATGAAGTGAAAGGAAATTGTGTGATTTCGTCATATCATTCTCCAATGCCTCATTTGCATGGTCAAACACGAAGAAGTCCGTGTGCATTGGAAAACGATTGATCTCATTGATAGAGAGATCATGCCAACACTTGTCGATAAGTTCAATGCCTGGTGTTGGAGCAGGCTTTTGCGGCTGTACTTTCTTCTTAACAGCAGATGTTGCGGCAGCAGAAATCATCAAGGCTGAAGCCGCAAGGAAAATTGATTTTTTCATTTATAATAGTTGGTTTTTGATTTTTTTCGATTTTTTCGAGAACTCGAGGATTCGAGAATTCGAGAATTCGAATTTTTCGAGCATTCGATAATTCGATGATTCGAATTATCGAGGTTTCAATTCTTCTTTATTTCAGGCTTCTGCAGAACTCGCAGGCAGCAAGGAGGAAAGCTCCCGTACCAAAGTTAGTTACAGATTCCTGATTAACCACCTGCCCAGGAATTGCCTTCTCACCGATTGGCTGAACATAGCCTATGGTGTTATTATCCTGAAGAGCAATGGTTGCAAGATATTCCCACGCCTTCTGGGCAGCAGGAAGATATTTCTTCGGAAGAATGCCGTTATTGATACCCCAAAAGAGGCTATAGCAATTGAGAGCCGTGCCTGATGTTTCGTACCCAGGAGCTTGCTTAGGATCAAGCAGGGAGCGTGTCCAATGCCCTTCTTCCTGCTGACAACCAACGATAGCGGCTGCCAGTTTCTGATAGTATGTGATAAACTCCTGACGATGCTTATAGTCCTTTGGAAGATCCTTGAGAACCTTGGCAAAGGCAGCCATTACCCAACCATCTCCACGAGCCCAGAAATCCTTCTTTCCGCTCTCGGTCTTATGCTGTGGATAGACATACTTTCCATCACGGAAATAGAGTCCTGTCTCCTCATCATACATTATTGAGTTACAGTACTTCCAGTTCTCATACATCTTATCAAGATACCCCTCATCGCCAGTAAGGAGATACATCTTGGTCATGACAGGCATAACCATATAGAGAGCATCAGCCCACCACCAATAGTCATTCGCCTTACTGCGCTTCTCATAGCCCATCACTTCCTTTGCACGATGAATATACTGAGGATTGTCACTATTCATCGCAAGAGCATCATTATAGAGGTCGATATAGGTCTGGAAACAGATCTGCCAATCACCGAATAGAACATACTGAGGTCCCTCACCATAGTTCTTGTAGCGCCACTTTGCAGGATCTATCTCAGAGGCACCAGAGAAGAAATTACGCTCCCCCCATTGCTTGGAGTATCTGAGCCAACGCTTAGCTGTCTTCACGTCATTATCATCCTTGCTTTCAGAAAGAAGGAAATAAGCCTCCATATTACCTGTGTGATAGACTGCAGGATCCCAGAAAGCACGGTCACGATTGGCAGGATGACGTTTTTGCCAGGCATTATTCACCTTGACAATGATTTCCTTAACCTCTTCGGGAGTCCATGTTTTCGAAGACAAATCACTGCACACCAACAGTATGGCAGCTACCACAAAAATGAGTTGTTTCATAACTTTATAGGTCAGTTTTTATAGGGTCTTTACTGGGGTTATTCGAATTAATCTTTGCAAAAATAATAAATTATCGTGATTAATCCAAAAAAACTTGTTATTGTTTCATATTTTTATGCTAAAAAAATCGAAAACGCATCAATTTTCATTTTATATATTGTATAATTCAAAAAAAAAGTGTAATTTTGCAGACTAAAAAATAAACGCAAAGAATTAACAATAAACAGAATAATAAAAAAAGAAATGGCAGAAGACGTTTTTAAGAAAATCGTAAGCCACTGTAAGGAGTACGGTTTCGTATTCCCTTCAAGTGAGATTTACGACGGTCTTGGCGCAGTTTACGACTACGCTCAGAATGGTGTGGAGATGAAGAACAACATCAAGCAGTATTGGTGGCAGTCAATGGTTCTCCTTCACGACAACATCGTAGGTATCGACTCAAGCATTTTCATGCACCCAACTATCTGGAAGGCATCAGGTCACGTTGATGCATTCAATGACCCTCTCATCGACAACCGCGACTCTAAGAAGCGCTACCGTGCCGACGTCCTCATCGAGGAGCAGATGGCTAAGTACGAGGATAAGATCGCTAAGGAGATTGCAAAGGCTCAGAAGAAGTTCGGTGACAGCTTTGACGAGGCTCAGTTCCGCCAGACCAACGCACGCGTTCTCGAGAACCAGCAGAAATATGACGCTCTTCACGCTCGTTTCCAGGAGGCTATGCAGGCTCCAGACCTCGAGGCTCTGAAGCAGATCATCATCGACGAGGAGATCGTATGTCCTATCTCTGGTACAAAGAACTGGACAGACGTTCGTCAGTTCAACCTCATGTTCGCTACCGAGATGGGTGCAAGCGCTGATGGCGCTATGAAGGTTTATCTCCGTCCAGAGACAGCTCAGGGCATCTTCGTAAACTACCTCAACGTTCAGAAGACTGGCCGCATGAAGATTCCATTCGGTATCGCTCAGATCGGTAAGGCATTCCGTAACGAGATCGTTGCTCGTCAGTTCATCTTCCGTATGCGTGAGTTCGAGCAGA
>DCJC01000018.1:13281-31884 GCA_002317355.1 Prevotellaceae bacterium UBA1710
TGCAGTTCTTCATCAAGCCTGGCACAGAGCTCGACTGGTTCGCAAAGTGGAAGGAAACACGTATGAAGTGGCACCAGAACCTCGGTTTCGGCGCTGAGAACTACCGTTTCCACGATCACGACAAGCTCGCTCACTATGCTAATGCAGCTACAGATATCGAGTTCCACATGCCATTCGGCTTCAAGGAGGTTGAGGGTATCCACTCTCGTACAAACTTCGACCTTGGTCAGCACGCTAAGTTCTCTGGCAAGAAGATCGAGTACTTCGATCCAGAAGAGAATGCATCATACACTCCATACGTTATCGAGACATCTATCGGTGTTGACCGTATGTTCCTCTCCATCATGTGTCATTCATACGAAGAGGAGAAGCTTGAGGGTGGTGACGTTCGTACAGTGCTCCATCTCCCAGCAGCTCTTGCTCCAGTCAAGCTCGCTATCTTCCCTCTCACAAAGAAGGACGGTCTGCCAGAGAAGGCTCGCGAGATTCAGGACGCTCTCAAGTTCCACTTCAACTGTAAGTATGAGGAGAAGGATCAGATCGGTAAGCGTTATCGCCGTCAGGATGCCATCGGTACTCCTTTCTGCGTAACAGTTGACCACCAGACTCTCGAGGACAACACCGTAACTCTCCGTTACCGCGACTCTATGGAGCAGAAGCGTGTTGCAATCTCTGAGCTTCAGGGCATCATCGAGGATCAGGTTTCTATCACTTCTCTCCTTAAGAAGCTTCAGTAAATGAAAATTCGAAATATAATTGCTGGCGGTTGTAAGACTGCCAGCAAACTTTTCTTCTTTACGCTTGTTCTACTTGGAGCAATGACTGTCGTTTCATGTAGCGAGACTGAAGAAGAGCAGGAAAACGAATTTGAGAATTGGGAATCGCGAAACGAGACATACTTCTCAAACATCTATTCACAGGCTGAGTCAGCTATCAATTCCGGTTCAAAGGAATGGAAGATTATCCGTGTGTATTCTAAGGATGAAGATGCGGCAAAGGACAAAAAAGACTACATCGTAGTTCATGTTGAGAATGAAGGCGTTGGCACAGAATGTCCTAATCTATCAGATACCGTACGCTTGCACTATAGAGGAAATCTCATGCCAAGCACAAGTTATGTGAATGGCTATCAGTTTGTTTCTTCTTGGCAAGGTGAATACAACATAAAGTCTATGATTCCTGTAGGAGGATATGCTTATAACTGTATTTCCATTGGTCGTACATACGTTTCTATTCCTGGTGTCACAACAGCATTGCTCAATATGCACAAAGGTGACCACTGGACAGTTTACGTCCCATACGATCTCGGCAATTCAGCATTAAGCAGCATCATTCCAAGCAATAGCACTTTGAAATTCGACCTTACTCTCGTTGATTTTCTACGTAAAGGACAGAAGTTCCCAAGCTACATTTAAGCAGATAATCCGACGATAATAACAAGTAAACTCGGTGATACTCCGTTCTGAGCCTTATATAGAATGGGAGTATCACCGAGTTTACTTAGGAGTAGAAGCGGAGGCAGAGCGGAGGCACAACGGAGGCAGAGCGGACTTACATCCGACTCATCTCTAACTTATATCTGACTCATCCCTAACTCATCTCTGATTTAACGAGAGTTCGACGAATTCTAAATATTTGTTTTTCAATCAATAAGAATTCCGTGATGGGCGAGCCCCGAAGCGGGCGATACCTAAAAGGGCAGTCCGTGAGGGCTGTTATATTGAATAGTGTTAGTTTATGAGGGCTGAAAGTCCGACACCTATTGTATCACTCAGTTTTTAGGTGTCGCACCTACAGTGCTCACCAATCAAATATCCCTTATAGACAGCCCTCACGGACTGCCCTTTTAGGTATCGCCCGCTTCGGGGCTCATCAATCAAGTGACTAACGAATTCGTCGAACTCACGTAAGACTTAGGTAAGACTCACGTAAGAGTCACGTAAGAACTACATTGGAACCAAAATACCCCGTCTTATTCCTTTGAAAGCTTATTCCACATCCATATTCCGTAGAAAGAATTGATGAGATAGACCGATTATTTTGCTACCGTCATGAAAGAGAACTCAGAATCAGACATCAGCCACATGGTGATGTAAGAAACATTAATGATGAGCCACATGTACCATTGCTCCACAAAAGCCTTTACTGATATGTAGAGAGTAACGATACTGAGTACGGTAGTGAATGAGTCGAGCCAAAGCTGAGCCTCCTGATCATAGTCCATTTTCAAGGTATTGAACTGCATATCAGGAAGGATGCTATGAAGTGTTTCTATCATCCAAGAGCCAAAGGACTTAAGAAATACGCCAAGAAGGAAAGTCATAATGACAACGACAATGAATGTTGCAAAGCACTGGTACCATGTCATATAGCGGGTCTTCACACGATTGGTATGATCATCGAGCTCACGCTTTCGCCAGCTCTTCCATCCTACAAACTGCATAGGAAGATTCCAGAAGAAACTCTGAAGGAAATCCCCATACATGTGGGTGCAGAAGCAGATTATGATATGCAGAATGCCCTCAAGAATTCCGAAAATCCAGTTGGCTAATGAGCCTTTTGCACCAAGTACCACACAAAGCACACCAAGAATAGCGGAAACGGCAGCTATGCAATTCTGCCACCCAAACTCCCCCTTGATAAAGAATGAAGAAAGGGCGAGCAACATGATACAAGCCATGAGAACAATCTCAAAAGCATTGAGCGTGATAAAACTCTTCTTTACCACCTCAGAATAGTTTTTTACATTCATCTTGGGTGCAAAATTACGCATTATCCCCTAAAAAAGAAAAGAAAAATAGCCATAAATTCGCATAATTCATATTTTTTTTGTATTTTTGCAGTCTAAGAATAACGAAATGCTTTTTATCAACCAATGGATGAGATAATAAACGATAACCTGAACGAAAACGAGAATGCAACAACCAACGAGAACGAAAGCGCTGGTGTTGTGAGTTCCAACCGTTTTGACGCATCTGTAGTACATCACCTTGGTGGAATGTACCAGAGTTGGTTTCTGGATTACGCCTCATACGTAATCCTCGAACGTGCTGTACCTCATATCGAGGACGGTCTGAAGCCTGTACAGCGTCGTATCCTGCACTCTATGAAGCGAATGGATGACGGACGTTTCAATAAGGTTGCAAACATCGTTGGTCACACCATGCAGTTTCATCCTCACGGTGATGCTTCCATTGGTGATGCCCTCGTTCAGCTTGGCCAGAAAGACCTTCTCGTTGACACTCAGGGTAACTGGGGTAACATCCTCACAGGTTCAAGTGCTGCTGCTCCTCGTTACATCGAGGCACGATTAAGTAAGTTCGCTCTTGAGACTGTCTTCAATCCAAAGACAACAGATTGGCAGTTCTCTTACGATGGTCGTAACAAGGAGCCTATTACCTTGCCTGTAAAATATCCTTTGCTTCTTGCACAGGGTGTGGAAGGTATTGCCGTTGGTCTTAACTCAAAGATTCTTCCTCATAACTTCTGCGAGATTTGTGATGCAGCTATTGCATATCTCCGTGGCGAGGAGTTCCATCTCTATCCAGACTTCCCAACTGGCGGTTCTATCGATGTATCTAAGTATAACGATGGACAGCGCGGTGGTTCGGTAAAGGTTCGTGCCAAGATTGAAAAGCTCGACAACAAGACACTCGTTATTCGTGACATCCCATTCTCACGCACATCTGAGTCGCTCATCGATTCTATCACACGTGCAGTAGAAAAGGGTAAGGTTAAGGTTCGCAAGGTTGAGGACTTAACAGCAGCAAACGTTGAGATTCTCGTTCATCTCACTCCTGGTGTTTCTTCAGACAAGACTCTCGATGCACTCTATATCTTCACAGATTGCGAGGTAAGCATTTCGCCAAACTGCTGTGTAATCAAGGATCGTAAGCCTCAGTTCCTTACCATCAGTGATCTGCTCCGCGCAAGTACAGATCAGACTCTCAACCTTCTCAAGCGTGAACTGGAGATTCGCAGAAATGAGTTGCTCGAGCAGTTGTTCTTCGTTTCTCTTGAGAAGATATTCATCGAGGAGCGTATCTATAAGGACAAGAAATTCGAGAATGCAGCAAGTGTGGATATCATCTGCGAGCATATCGATGAGCGCCTGACTCCATTCTATCATCTCTTTGTTCGTGAAGTTCGTAAAGAGGACATCCTTCGTCTGCTTGAAATCAAAATGCAGCGTATCGCCAAGTTCTCTAAGGACAAGGCAGATGAGCTTATGGCAAAGATTCAGGCAGAAATCGAGGAGATTGAGCGCGACCTGAACCGTATGGTAGATGTTACCTGCGAGTGGTTCGAGCATCTGAAGACAAAGTATGGTGCTGAGCATCCACGTCTTACCGAGGTTCGTTCTTTCGACACTATCGAGGCAACAAAGGTGGCAGAGGCTAACCAGAAGTTGTATATCAATCGCGCAGAGGGCTTCATCGGTACAGGTTTGAAGAAAGACGAGTTCGTATGCAACTGTTCTGATATTGATGATGTTGTTATCTTCTACAAGGATGGTAAGTACAAGGTTATTCGTGTAGCCGATAAGATTTTCGTTGGTAAGAACATCATCCACCTACAGGTTTGGAAGAAGAACGACCTTCGCACGACCTATAACATGGTGTATCGCGATGGTAAGCAGGGCAACTATTATGTGAAGAGATTCAACGTTACGGGTATGACTCGTGACAAGGAATACGACCTCACATTAGGAACTCCGGGCTCAAAAATACATTACTTCACAGCAAATCCAAATGGAGAGGCTGAGGTAATCAAGGTGACACTTGAGCCAAACGTTAAGCTCAAGAAGATATTTATCGACTACGACTTCTCAACCCTTGCTGTCAAGGGAAGAACTTCACGTGGCAATCTCCTTACAAAGAATACCATCCACAGAATATCTCTGAAGTCTCATGGACATTCTACATTGGGTGGTCAGAAGGTATGGTACGACCCAGATGTGAACCGTCTTAACCACACCGAGCATGGAAGACTGCTTGGTGAGTTCTCTGACGGAGATCAGATCCTCGTTATTCTCAGCGATGGTGATTTCTACGTTACCACACCAAGTGTTGACAACCACTTCGAGCAAAATGTAAAGAGAATCGAGAAGTTTGACGTCAATAAGGTTTACACCTGTGTTCTCTACGACAAGGACAACAAGAACCTGCCATACATCAAGCGTTTCCGTCTTGACAAAGCCACAAAGAACCACCACAACTATCTCGGCAACCCACAGTCCGAGGAGGTTATCCTCACGGATGCAGTCTATCCTCGCATCCTCGTTACATTCGGTGGTGCAGACGCATACCGCCCACAGATGGAAATAGACGCAGAGCAGTTCATCGGTATCAAGGGTTATGACGCACGTGGTAAGAGACTTGCAACCTGGGAGATTGCCAAAATCGAGGAACTCGAACCTCTACGATTCCCAGAACCAACAGATGAGGAACCAACAGACACTGACATTGACGAAGATGAAGAAAATCTCGACCCAGACGCAGAGAAAAGCGAACAGCAGGTTCGCGATGAACTCACAGGTCAGACATCTTTGAATTTCGACGAGGAATAGTCTTCATGCGCACGATCCTTATTATATTAGCATTGCCACTTGCTTCCTATGCGTTTGCACAGGAAGCAAATGATATTATAAAAGCCCTTGAAGAAAATCTATCATATCTTGAATATGTCACCCCTCATACGGAGCATTCGACAATGGTCTCTATAGGTCATGCTAATAGACTTGACACTTATCTTTCACCAGAAGAATATGAGGGAACTGACATAAGGTTCATATCAAGTTCTATGCGCATGAGCCACGGAACATGGGACAAGCAATTCACGCACGAAGGTGCTTTTGACTACACCAATAACCGAGCAGGAAACGGCAAGACTCTCGCAGGCCATTACAACTTCGCGTTTTCTATGCTAAAGCCTCTCGATGTCGCCGTAAACAGATTAGAATTAAGAGCAGGCTTTGCTTCCGATTTGTATTTAGGTTTTGCATACAATATGCACAATTCATCAAACAACCCAGCACAGGGCTATGCATCACTTTCACTTGGAGCCACAGCGATTGCCACATACAAAATCAAGATATTCAACAAACTTCTGCCTATAAACTACGAGGTGCGAATACCAATGATTGGAGCTATGTTCTCCCCAGCTTTCGGACAGTCATACTACGAGATTTTCAACAATGGCAACTATGACAGTAACATTGTCTTAACGACCATTGCCATACCGCAATTCAAGCATCAGTTAACAATAGACTACCCAATAGGCAAGCATACAAATCTCAGGATAGGCTATCTCGGAGACTATCGTCAAAGTAAGCCAAACCACCTAAAGCAGCACACCTATACAAATTCTTTTATAGTGGGTTACGTTACCGGCATTTAGGAATATGTAACAGATAGTTATATAAAATGAAACAAATCATCAGCATATTTTCCGCATTATTTCTGATCTTCACACTCTCTTCATGTGTGAAGGAAGAAGATTATGCCAATACTCCAAAAGACAATTTTGAGGCATTATGGAAAATAATGGATGAGCACTACTGTTTCTTTGAAGAGAAGCAAAAAGAGCTGGGAGTTGACTGGAATGAAGTCCATGCAAGATACGCATCACAGGTGTCAGATGACATGAACAACGAGCAGTTGTTCGAGTTCCTTGGCAAGATGACTGGAGAATTGAAGGACGGCCACGTCAATCTATCTGCCGCTTTCGATTACGCCCGTAACTGGTCATGGAAAGAGAATTATCCTTCAAATTTCTCAGATACGCTTCAAAGAAAATATCTCGGAACAGACTATCGCATTTCAAGTGGCTTGAGATATCGTATTCTTGAAAACAACATAGGATACATCTACTGCGGATCATTTGAAAACTCATTTGGTGCAGGTAATCTTGATGAGATCCTTCTATATCTTGCACCATGCAATTCACTTATCATAGACGTACGAAACAATGGTGGTGGATTGATCACTTCCGCACAGACACTTGCAGCACGTTTCACCAACGATAAAACGCTTGTTGGATACATGAAACACAAAACAGGCACAGCGCACAATAGTTTTTCTGATTTAGAAGCACAATATATCGAACCTGCTAAGGGAATACGCTGGCAAAAGAAGGTCTGCGTCCTTGCAAACCGGTCAACTTTCAGTGCCGCAAACGAGTTCGTGAAGTACATGAAAACGCTCGGAGCACCCATTATAGGTGACAGAACTGGTGGTGGTGCAGGAATGCCTTTCAGCAGTGAGCTTCCAAATGGCTGGGGAGTACGTTTTTCCGCATGTCCAATGTATGATTGCAATCGCAACAGCACAGAATTCGGAATTGAACCGACCCAAAAAGTTGATATATCAACCACAGACTATCAGAGAGGCATTGACACCATAATTGAAACAGCATTTAACTAAAAGCAGTTAGAAAGCGCTCCGTTTGAGTTAATAAATGTTAATTGCGCATATTTTTTGGTCATTTTTCTTGGAGGAATTCAATTAATTTTATTACCTTTGCCACTGAAATAATAAAAATAGTATACGATATATCATCGAAAATAAATACTATGTTGCGTCTGTGGCGAAATTGGTAGACGCGCTAGACTTAGGATCTAGTGTCTTACGATGTGCAGGTTCGAGTCCTGTCAGACGCACAAAAAAAAGAGTATAATTGAATAAAAGTACTAACATAATCAATAAAAAACAAAAGACATGAAGAAAATTTTGTTCATTGCAGTTCTGTGTCTTACTGCAGTATTATCTGCAAGTGCACAGTCAGTTGAGTTCACATTAACAGCTGATGGAACATTCCACATGAAGGATGGACGTAATTACGCTATTGTTCCTTTTGAAGGCAAGTCAGCTCACGCGATCTACTCAGCTCTCTTCGTTAACGCAGGTGAGGTGTATAAGGATCCAAAGCAGAAGGTAATCATCACTATCGACGGTTCTTCTGTAGGCATCCGTGCATTCGACCCAAAGCTCACATACAAAGAAGAAAATGTATATCTCGGTGGTTATTATGAACTTAACTTCGAGGTTAAGGATGGTAAGGTAAAGGTTGCTGCTCCTGTAGTTGACGAAATCCTTACCAGACAGAAGGATGGCGTTCGTGATAAGGACTTCACAAAGCTCGTTCGCTCTTGGTACCAGGAGACTTCTCTCCAGGCTAAGTATCAGGACAACAAGTTCTACACAGAGCAGGAGTTCAACTCTTTCATCAACGGTGTTCTTACAGGTAATTTCATGGGCGACAGCTCTGATAACTGGTAAACCGAATCCAATCTTAGTATAAATAAAGTTGTCAACCGTATGGTTGGCAACTTTTTTTTATGCCTAAACGTAAAAAATTCCGAAGGAAAAAGGGATTCTCATTTTTTTTCATTAAATTTGCAGTCTAAAATAGCAAATAATGAACAACAGCAATTTGACCGAGAAATGGAGTGAGAACGTAATCATCGTAGATGGTGATTATGTGGATTCTGTAGCCTTCAATCTCATTGTGAATTTTGAGCGAATGATTGGCCGTCACATCCCAGAGGCAGACCTTGCGCACTGGATTGACTGCATCGCTCTGGATGGTGGTATCAAAGGAGAAACAGAGACCTCTGTCATCTTCATTCACAACAACGATACTGAAGCAATGAAGAATTTCCATCCAGCAAATTACAAGGATGAACTTGATGGCAAAGCGTTCCGTGATAATCTTGGCGAGTTCACTATGAGCAGTTTCCCTGTCGAGAAAGTTGTAAGCAAAGACGACTTCATCATCGACATCGTGAAGACCGCAGCCAATCACAAGGATGTGAAGCGAGTTATGATAGTAGCAAACTGTGATGACGGCACTATGGTGGACTACCTACGTCAGGCATTAAGAGATGCAGATGACGACAAGAGAATCACGGTTTTCGGTATGCAACCACTTGCAGGAGGTAATTTCAGACAAGAGATACTCGGATACTCATTGATGTCTGCTCTTGGAATAAAGAGCGATGAGATTAAAGCAAATTGATAATCAAAAAAAAAAGAAAATTATATGAACGGAAGAGTTTTAGTAATCGGTGCCGGTGGCGTTGCTACCGTAGCTATCGTGAAGATGGCAATGAACAGTGACATCTTCAAAGAGATAAAGATTGCAAGCCGAACAAAGGCTAAGTGCGACAACATCGTGAAGTACATCAACGAGAAACTGCCAAACTGCAAGGCCGTTCTCTCTACAGCACAAGTGGATGCTGACGACGTTGAACAGCTCAAGGCTCTCATGAGCGACTACAAGCCAGAGATCGTGGTAAACCTCGCTCTGCCTTACCAGGACCTCACCATCATGGACGCTTGTCTTGCATGCGGTTGCAACTACCTCGATACAGCCAACTACGAGCCAAAGGACGAAGCACACTTCGAGTACTCTTGGCAGTGGGCATATCGTGAGCGTTTCGAGAAGGCTGGCCTTTGCGCTATCCTCGGTTGCGGCTTCGACCCAGGTGTTACAAGTATCTACACAGCATACGCAGCAAAGCATCACTTCGACGAGATTCAGTATCTTGACATCGTTGACTGTAATGCAGGAAACCACCACAAGGCATTTGCTACAAACTTCAATCCAGAGATCAACATCCGTGAGATCACCCAGAAGGGACTCTACTACGAGAATGGTAAGTACATCGAGACAGAGCCAATGGAGATTCACAAGCCTCTCACCTACCCTAACGTTGGTCCACGCGAGTCATACCTCCTCCACCACGAGGAGATCGAGTCACTCGTAATCAACTACCCAACAATCAAGCGTGCACGTTTCTGGATGACTTTCGGTCAGCAGTATCTCACATACCTCGACGTAATCCAGAACATCGGTATGTCACGTATCGATGAGGTAGAATACGAAGCTCCAAAGGCTGACGGAACAGGCGTAGAGAAGGTAAAGATCGTACCATTGCAGTTCCTCAAGGCAGTTCTTCCTAACCCACAGGAACTCGGTGAGAACTACGAGGGTGAGACATCTATCGGCTGCCGTATCCGCGGTCTGAAGGATGGCAAGGAGCAGACATACTACGTTTACAATAACTGTAAGCACCAGGACGCATACATGGAGACTGGCATGCAGGGTGTAAGCTACACAACTGGCGTTCCTGCGATGATTGGTGCAATGATGTTCCTCAAGGGCACATGGTCTATGCCAGGCGTTCACAACGTAGAGGAGTTCGATCCAGATCCATTCATGGAGCAGCTCAACATACAGGGACTTCCTTGGCATGAGATCTTCAACGAGGATCTTGAGTTGGATTAAAATAAATAAGGATTAAGGTTTGGTTGTATCTACATAAAACCGCATAAAATCCCTAATTCATTAATCCTTAATGAAATATTACGACTAGTTTATTAACTATTTCCTGAATTTATTAAAATGGCAAAGAAAGAAAATAACGAGAAGCCTCTCGACCCAAAAGAGGCAAAGCTGAAAGCATTGCAGGCAGCTCTCGGTAAGATAGAAAAGGACTTCGGTAAAGGAAGTATCATGAAGCTCGGCGAAGAGAAGATTGAGAAGGTGGAAGTAATTCCAACCGGTTCAGTAGGTCTTGACATCGCCCTCGGTGTAGGCGGTTATCCTAAGGGCCGTATCATCGAGATTTATGGTCCTGAGTCATCAGGTAAGACAACTCTCGCAATCCATGCTATTGCAGAGGCTCAGAAGGCTGGTGGCATCGCAGCAATCATTGACGCTGAGCATGCCTTTGACCGTTTCTATGCAGAAGCTCTCGGTGTAGATGTTGATAATCTCTTCATCTCACAGCCTGACAATGGTGAGCAGGCTCTCGAAATTGCTGACCAGCTCATATCAAGTGCAGCTATCGATCTCGTAGTAATCGACTCAGTAGCAGCTCTTACTCCTAAGGCTGAGATCGAAGGCACAATGGGCGACAACAAGGTTGGCCTTCAGGCACGACTCATGTCACAGGCTCTCCGTAAGCTCACATCAACCATTTCAAAGACTAACACCACATGTATCTTCATCAACCAGTTGCGTGAGAAGATCGGTGTCTCTTTCGGTAACCCAGAGACTACAACAGGTGGTAACGCGCTGAAGTTCTATGCTTCCGTACGTATCGACATACGAAAGAGTACACCTATCAAGGATGGCGAGACAATACTTGGTAACCTCACCAAAGTTAAGGTTGTAAAGAATAAGGTGGCACCTCCATTCAGAAGATGTGAGTTTGACATCATGTTCGGACAGGGTATATCAAAGACTGGTGAGATTCTTGACTTCGCCATCGATTTCGACATCGTAAAGAAGAGTGGTTCATGGATTTCATACGCTGATGCAAAGATTGCTCAGGGCCGTGATAAGGCTCTTGCAGTTCTCAACGACAATCCAGAGCTTCTGGAGGAGATTGAGGCTAAGGTACGTAAGACTCTTGAAGAAAATGGTGGTCAGGTGCCTACAGATGACAAGAAAAGCGTCAAGAAAGGCAAGTCTGATGATGATTCAGACATAATTGAGGAAGAATCAGCAGAATAATATAACTAAATGAAAAATGAATAGTGAAAGATAGTCCGACATACGTATTATAATTCATTATTCATTTTTCTCTTTTCTAACGAAATACGAATTTCCAATATAATCACATAATGAAAAACTTCAAACACTTAGTCCTTTGCTCTTCTCTCATGCTTAATGGCATGGCTGCTATGGCGCAAACGAATGGAGGCATCACTCCTGAAATGCTGAACAAAATCCAGCAGACACGCCAGCAAAGCAACGCAGAGAAAGCCCTTGCAAATGCAATGGCAACAATGAGCATTAATGATCTTGCCAAGAATGCAGCAAAGCAAGGAAAGATAGACAATCACTTCAGCATTGAGACTCCAAAGCAGAATATCCACAACCAGAAATCATCAGGCCGCTGTTGGATGTTCTCGAGCATGAACGTACTGCGCTCACGCTTTGCACTCGAACATAACGATACACTCGCTGTAGAATACTCACAGGATTACCTGTTCTTCTACGACCAGTTGGAAAAGGCGAACCTATTCTTGCAAGGTACTATCACAACAGCCAATAAGTCGATGGACGACCCAGATGTGAAGTTCTTCTTCAAGTCTCCTTTAAGTGATGGAGGCACCTTCTGCGGCATAATGGATCT
Organism: Prevotellaceae bacterium UBA1710; assembly: GCA_002317355.1. Classification (GTDB taxonomy): domain Bacteria; phylum Bacteroidota; class Bacteroidia; order Bacteroidales; family Bacteroidaceae; genus Prevotella. The sequence goes on from DCJC01000018.1 coordinate 25,430, forward strand.
TGCAAAGAAATACGGTTTGGTACCACAATCCGTAAGACCAGAGACATATCAGTCAGAAAACACCCGACTGATGGCTAAAATCCTTGCGACAAAACTTCGTGAATACGGTCTTGAACTACGTTCTATGGTGGCAGCCAAAAAGAAAGAAGCAGCCATCAACAACCGTAAGACCGAGATGCTTGCTGAGGTTTATCGTATTCTCTCAATGACACTTGGCGAACCGATAAAGGAATTCACCTACGCCCATCGTGACAAGTACGGCAACATCAAGGGTGAAGAGAAGACATACACTCCTCTTGAGTTCTTCAAGGAGACCGTCAACACACCTATCGAAGACACCTTCATAATGCTGATGAACGACCCACGTCATCCTTATTACAAGGTGTATGAGGTAGAATACGACCGCCACACATACGACGGCCACAACTGGCGATACATCAACCTTCCGATTGAAGATATCGAGTCTATTGCCATTACTTCGCTCAAGGACGGCCGTAAGATGTACAGCTCATACGATTTGCCTCAGATGGACAGAAATCGTGGTTATATGGATCTTGACCTTTGGGACTACTCTACCCTATTTGGTACACAGTTCCCAATGAACAAGGCAGAGCGCATATCAACATTCGAGAGTATGTCGGCTCACGCTATGACACTCACAGCTGTTGACCTCGACAAGAACGGGAAGCCAACAAAATGGAAGGTTGAAAATAGTTGGGGAGAAGCTACAGGCCAACAAGGCTATGCCATCATGTCAGAGGCTTGGTTCCGTGAATATATGTTCCGTCTGGTAGTAGATAAGAAATATGTTCCCGAGAACATCATTAAGCTACAGAATGAAAAGCCTACGATGATTCCGTATGACGACCCACTATTCGTAAACGAAGAGTGATTTAAACGAAGAGTGATCTAAACGAAGAGTGAAAAGTGAAGAGTGAAGAATTTAAGTTTGTATTGATGGTCCACCGCGGTTAGTACTCCCTCCCTCGGGAGGGTTGGGGTGGGGCCTATAACTTAAATTCTTCACTCTTCACTTTTCACTCTTCACTATAACGCCATTAAGAGAAGATAATGGTCTTGTTATGGTATGTAAGAATCTTTCTTTCAATATGCTTCTTCACAGCACGTGAGAGAACGATTTTCTCCAAATCCTTACCCTTTAGAACAAGAGTCTCAGGAGTATCCTTATGAGTGATGCGAACAACATCCTGCTCAATGATAGGACCTGCATCAAGCTCAGAAGTTACATAGTGACTTGTAGCACCGATAATCTTCACACCACGCTGATAAGCCTGATGATAAGGCTTTGCACCAATGAATGCAGGAAGGAATGAATGATGGATATTGATGATCTTGTGAGGATAACGCTTAATCATTTCCTCTGAGATAATCTGCATGTAGCGGGCAAGAACGATGAAAGAGATACGCTCCTTCTTCAGAAGATCCATCTCAGCCTTCTCCACCTCCTGCTTGTTCGACCAGTCCTTCTTAATTGACCATACATAGTAAGGAATGCCAAACTGTTCAGCCACATAGCGGAGGTTCTCATGATTACTTACGATACATGGGATCTCCACATCAAGTTCGCCAGCCTTATAGCGGGCAAGAAGGTCATAGAGGCAGTGGCTCATCTTACTAACGAACAATGCCATACGAGGCTTTTCATAGTTGAAGTAGATATCAAACTCCATCTCATATCTTGAACCATAGAGAGTATTGATATACTCCTCAATCTTCTCTGAAGGAATAGAGAACTCTGCCAATTCCCATTCTACGCGCATAAAGAAACGACCATCTACCTTATCCACATACTGATCGAGATAAACGATGTTACCATGATTGTCTGTGATGAACTTGGTGATGTCCGTAATGATACCCAACTGATCTGGGCAGTGCAGCAATAATATCGCAGTCTGTTGCATTTATCTATATTTGTTTTTTGTTTCTGAATGCAAAATTACATATTTTTCAGCAAATAAACAACTTTTACATCTTATAATATAGAAAATTCCAAAGTTTTTAGTAATTTTGCATCAGAAATCTTTAACCCCTAACTAACAATTAAAGGAAATAGAAATTCCCCTTTTATAACACTTAAAGAAAAAATATGAAGAAATTCTACTTATTAATGCTTGCTGCAGGAGTATCTTCTATGGCTTCGGCACAGGAACACTTTGAAAAGGGTAAGCCTAACAATGAGGCATACCGCTATCTCGATCAATACAAAGGACTCAAGGAGTACATCGACTACTCGAAGTACCCTAACTTCAAGTTGGGCATTGGAACTACCGTATCCGAATACAACAATAAGGGCACTGTCTATAAGCTGACAAACGCCAACTTTACTGAGACCGTAGCTGGTAATGCCATGAAGATGGCAAGTTGTGTTAACGGAAATGGTGACATGAACTTCAACACAGTAACCAGCTATGTCAACAATGCTACAGCTGCAGGACTCAATGTCTATGGCCATACACTTGCATGGCACTCACAGCAGCCTAACGGATGGTTGCGCAGGCTTCTTGCCGACAAGCCAGCTCCAGAGCTTACTGATGGTGATGTCGAGGTTATGTCGCAGATCTTCGCTAAAGACTTCCGTACACAGAAGAACGTAGGATGGACATCTGACAAGTCTCAATACGGCTACTCTCTCAACTTCGATAACACTAACGGACTCGACATCAAGACTACCAAGGTATGCCCTAACTCATGGGACGTACAGTTCCAGGCAGCAACAGACATTCTCACAGAGGTTGGTAAGACCTACAAGATGACCATGACAGTTCGCGGCACCAAGGCAGGAAAACTCTATAGTAAGCTTGGTGACTGGAGCGGTGGAGCTAATGCAAATATTCCATTCACAACAGAATGGCAGGACGTAGTGGTCAATTACAAGGCTACTATGGCAAGTAACTTCTTCCTTCTCCAGTGCGGTGATTTCGTAGGCGATATCTACATCAAGAACATCAAGTTCGAGGAGAAGAAGATGGGTAAGACAATCAACGAGGAGCGCCGTCATCTCAAAGCACACGCCACAGCCAAGACTCAGGAGGTATGGGATAACCAGATGTGGCTTGTTCCCGGCTCATTCGCATCTGGCGCAAGCTATGTCTTCACAGCTGATGTACGTGCCGACAAGCAGGCTTACGCTTCTACACAGATTCATAGCACACCAAGCACTTATGTAAGCAGCGATGCCCTCGGCAACATCCCATTCACTACCGATTGGAAGACTATCACCATCAGCGGCAAATTCAGTGCTGCAGGTCAGAGTATTGCCCTTAACCTAAGCGAATTCGCAGAAGAGAACAACTATTACTTCGACAATGTAAGTCTGAAGATCAATGGTGTGGAGAAGATCAAGAATGGCGATTTCGAGGGTACAGACCTTAGCTCATTCGTCGTAAAGGAAAATGGCGGTGGAGTCGTTGCTCCTTCTGCCATCAGCGAGTCTCTCTCATACGTCTATGTACCAAGCACCGTTCCACAGACACAGCAGGAGCGTCACGACACTCTCGTCTATGCCATGGACAAGTGGATCAGCGGCATGATGAAGGCTTGTGGCGGTAAGGTTAAGGCATGGGATCTCGTCAATGAGGCTATCTCTGGCGGTGGTAATGACGGTGAAGGCTTCTACACCCTCCAGCACTCTGAAGGCTACAATCCTAACGGAACATGGGATGTAGGCGGCGATGCTTTCTACTGGCAGGATTACATGGGCGACCTTGAGTATGTTCGTCAGGCATGTCGTCTTGCTCGCAAGTACGGACCAGAAGATGTCAAGCTCTTCATCAACGACTACAACCTCGAGTCAACATGGGATGACAATAAGAAGCTGAAGTCTCTCATCAACTGGATCAAGAAGTGGGAATCTGATGGCGTAACAAAGATTGACGGTATCGGCACACAGATGCACATCAGCTATTATCTTGACAAGAACAGTCAGGAAAAGCAGAAGCAGTGCATCACAAAGATGTTTGAGCTGATGGCTAAATCCGGCAAGCTCGTCCGTGTATCTGAGATGGATATGGGACTTTGCGACAGACAGTTCGGCACAGCAAAGAAGACATCTGAACTCACAGAAGAGGAGCACAAGTTGATGGCTGACTACTACGAGTGGATCATCAAGGAGTATCTCCGCATCATTCCTGCTGACCAGCAGTGGGGTATCTGCCAGTGGTGTGGCACCGATGCACCAACAAACAGCGGATGGCGCGGTGGTGAGCCTGTTGGTATCTGGGATAGCAACTATTACCGCAAGCACGCTTATGCAGGCTTCGTACGCGGTCTCGGTGGTAAGGTTTACAGCACCGACATCAAGGACATCGACAACAGCAAGAAGATCGACACCTCAAAGGGTATCTACAACATCAATGGCGTAAAGACTTCTGCTAAATCACTCGATGAACTTCCATCTGGTCTCTACATCATCAATGGCAAGAAGGTCGTGAAGTAAAAAACATGTACCATTTACCATGTACAATTTACAATTTTAGATAAACATCTATAAAAACAGAAATTGGGACATCTCGCAATGAGGTGTCCCAATTATTTTTTGAAGGAATCATCCTGTTTTTCAGTTCAAAAGTTTTAGACGTAGTTTAAGAAAGGAGTGTTTCTATTGTTATAGAAAGTAATATTACCCCTAAATATTTTATATTCAAGAATAAAAAGACATAAAAATTTTGCAAAAGAGAATTATTTTATTAATTTTGCACCCATATATAATAAAACAATGAGAATCGTATCACATAGAAAACTTAAGGAGTTTTACGAACAACCAGGCCACGAAGACTCAAAAGCAAGCTTGGAACGATGGTACCAAACTGCAGAGGATGCAGAATGGCATAGCTTTGCTGAAATGAAACAAGACTTTGGTTCTGTTGATTCTGTAGGCAACCAACACTATGTGTTCAATATTGGTGGCAATAAATACAGATTGGTTGTAGTAGTAAAATTCGTGATGGGATATATTTTCATACGATTTGTTGGCACTCACAAAGAGTATGATAAAATCGATGTAGCAACAATATAAAAGAATGGCAATATGAGAAAGATAACAGAAGAACAATATAAACTGGCACAATCAAGAGTGGAAGAACTACTCCCATTGGTTGATGACACAACACCATTGACAGACCCTAAAGCCGTAGAACTCATGTTGATGTCTGATATTGTCATCGATTATGAGAAGGAACATTTCCCGATTGAAAAACCTACGGTTGCAGAGCTTATAGCAGACGGTCTTAAGGAAGCTAATGTCACCCAAAAACAATTGGCTACAGAACTTGGTCTGAGCACTACACGCATTAATGACTTTGTGTCAGGAAAATCAGAACCAAGCCTACGTATAGCAGGGCATATTTGTCGCATACTGAAGATAAGACCAGCTTCCATGCTAATGTTGTAAGTTTCATTGATAGAGATGTCGCTGAAAGTGCCACTTGTGCCAAAGTGCCACTTGGCACTTTATAACAAAATCCTATTATTAATAAGGTGTATGATGAAAATGATGAGAAAGTGCCACTTGGCACTTTGGCACTTTTGGCACTTTCTATCACTGATTGCACTTCCTCTGCCCAAACGGGAATTAATGATACTTATGTTTTTGGGGGAGAAAAGTGTGCCAACTGTGCCACTGTGCCAAGTGGCATAATATATAAAAATACTATATAAATAAGGTGTATGATGAAAAAGAGTAAAGTGTGCATAGTGGCACAGTGGCACAGTTGGCACACTTTTTATTCTTGCTTGCCTTTATCTGCCTTAATGGGAAATTGAGTATATTCCTAAAATCCTTTTACAATCTTTGAAGGATGAACGATATGCTCTCCTTCGATAGTTCTTCGATTATCCTTCGATTGTTGTTCGATTGTTGTTCGATCGTTCTTCGATCAACCTTCGATCATCCTTCGCTTTTCCTTCGCTTCCGCTTCGATTCCAGAGCGATAAATGAGCGATGAGCAAGCGGTGAATGAGCGAGGGCATAACGGCGGATCAGCGAAGGGAGAGGCAAGGAAAGTAAATCCATTTGCTTTCGCAAGTTATAAAAGCAGAAGAAAACATGGGGAAACACGGGAAAACATTTTTGGGAGGGGAAAGTAAATTCGGAGTAAATTAACGTGAGTTCGACGAATTTATAATCTTCAACGTGAACGTGCACCTTCGGTGCATGAACTGATGGACGAGCCCCGAAGGTGGCGACACCTAAAAGGGCAGTCCGTGAGGGCTGTTATATTGAATGGCGTTAGTTTGTGAGGGCTGAAAGTCCGACACCTATTGTATCATTCAGTTTTTAGGTGTCGCACTTACAGCGCTCACCAATCAAAATATACCTTATAGACAGCCCTTACGGACTGCCCTTTTAGGTGACGCCCGCTTCGGGGCTCATCAATCAAACGACTAACAAATTCGTCGAACTCACGTTTAATTTAACCCAACTTTTACGTTTCTTT
>DCJC01000044.1:0-32465 GCA_002317355.1 Prevotellaceae bacterium UBA1710
GTTTTTCTGGTTTTTGTATATTTTATCGGTCAGTAATAATTAAAAAAGAACGATAATATGCTTTCTGTAAAAAGCATGTGAATATGTATAGAGGGAAGTATAGAAGGTTGAATGATAATCTATTCTCTTATTGGCTTCTTGCTTTATGCCTTTGTTTTGATTTGTTTATTGGTCGTTTCTTTTAATTCCTATGCTTTGTCTATATTGAGTCGTTGAAACCTTAATTCAAGCCTGTAGGATGATTTTTTTTGAGACAGTGTCATAGATTGCTGGTGATAAATAATATTTATGTCTCATATCCTGTTAAAATGTGACTGTACGATACAATTTTATATTTGTTTATGTTCGTTTCTGACACTGTAAGACTGTAAGAACTGTAAGATAACGTCAGTCGATGAATTTATGATATTCAATTATAATGTGCACCTTGGGTGCTTGAACTGACAATAGTTAACGTGAGTACGATGAATTTTTAAAATCTTGTATTCAGCAAAATAAAGAATTTGTGATGTGCGAGCCCCGAAGCGTCTAATGATTTACCTCCCTACCGTCTATGGGGGATCAGTGGAGAAAGCATGGGGATACTCGGAAATAAATAGTAGAGCAAAATACTTGTTAATGTCTTCCTTAATAGGTCTGGCTAATTGCCATCCCTTGTAGTCAGATGTGCTTGTTTCCTTGTGAGCTTTAGGCTCCCAGTAAACAATCACATCAGACTACAGGAAGACATAAACAAGACAAAACTGAATTCAAAATAGCGCCCTAAGGCGTAAAAATCCATTCGGCAACAAGGGGTGGAGCCATTTTTGACGACCGTAGGGAGCATTTTTTCGTTATTTTGTCTTTTCACGGTGGCTCGTCTGGGTGAGTACTCATTTTTATCGGGAAGCCCCAAAGGCTTAGCAGGAAAAAGGAGAACTCGCATCAGCCAGGGATTTGCCACAAGCAAAGACCTAAAAGAGACACCATGAAAAGATTTTTTTCTCTATTACCTATTTGTGGGTTTCCCCATGATTTTTCCACTGAGTCCTTTTTACCGGACAGTAATAATTTGTAAAAACAAAAAGGATCACATCTCACGATGTAACCCTTCTAAACGTTTAAAAAACTAACCATAAAACACGGATATCTTATCCATATCCAAAAACATTTCTATATTTTATTTTAGGAATCTGATGCAAAGGTACAAAGTTTTTGTGAATACACAAAATTTTGGTGTTACGCAAAAGTTTATTGTTGTGTCAAAGTGCTGGTAACTACCTAAATATAACATTCGGGTACTTTCTGAGTATCACACAAACACACAATGTAACAATGTGTATAAAAAATGTAACAGAAAAGTTTTGTGGTTTGCGTTTTAGGTTTGAAAAAAATCAAGGAAAAGTATGTGAAGAGGGTATGGAAGGATGTGGTTGTGAGTGGGAATGTGTGGTTTTGTTTTGGTTGGTTGCTTTGGAGGTAATGCGGAAGAAACGGTGTTTGTACTCGTCGAACTCGACGATTTTTCTGTTTGTGAACTGGAGGGTGAATATTTAATATGCCATGAATTCATTGGATTCATGGCATATTAATTGGGGGATGTAGGAAAGCTCTAATACCTACCTGCGTTGGGGGGCGCAAGAAATGGCATCTTCCTTCCTTTTTCTGATTATTCCTGGATGGGAATGTGTGTATGGATGGAACCGATTGCAATATCTCTCTATCTATTTCCTGATAGCTTTGAGATAAGGATTAGAGTTGGCTACTTGCAATGTCTATCTACCATTCCTTGGTAGCGTTGGGATAAAGATTGGAGATGGTTACTTGCAATGTCTCTCTACCCATTCTCTGATAGCAGTGAGGGCGATAGACTGGAAGGAGGTGCCGATGTTGTCGTCCTTATAGTCACGCATACGGCGGTAGAGGCTCATCGGAATCTGTACGTTGAGACCCTTAGTACGCTCTTCTTCCATATCCTTAAGCATTTGGGCGTATTGTGTGGCTGCCTTTGGAGTAGATGAAGACTTGCGTTTGGTACTTACTTTTTCTTCTGTGCCCTTGTTGAAAACACTTTTCTGAATTAGGTCTTCTGAAAACTTATTCTTCATTTCTTTCCTTTTTTATTGTCGTTAATAATCTTCTTTGCAAGCTGGAGGTAGTCTTGTGCTGTGGTGCATGATGGGGCATAGTCGTAGAGGTCGAGGCCCATTGCCTGTGCTTCTACTACTTTTGTGCAACGGTGAATGCGAACGTCAAGCACCTGATCCTTGTAGTTGTCGGTTATGATCTTAGAAAGAGACTTTGTGGCAGATGTGCGCTCGTTGAGCATAGTGAAGAGGATGCCCTTAAGTTTCATGTCTGGCTTCAGTTCCTCCTTGAACTCCTGGAAAGCGTCCATTGCAACTACAAGACCATCCATTGCGAGACGTTCTGCCTGAACAGGGATGATGACTGAATCTGATACGGACATCGCGTTAAATGTGATATCATTTAATGCTGGTGGACAGTCGAGCAGGATATAGTCGAATGCTTCGGTTATGTCGTCTGGCAAAGACTGTGAGGTGTTGTCGTCAATAGCCTTTCCGAAACATTTGCGAAGCACCACTTTTGGTTGCATGCTGCGTGAAAGTTCTATTTCTACAGATGATAGGAGAGGGTGGAACGGAACGAGGAATACACCACCTTTCCCTGATTCCGATTTGATGTTTGTCTCGTAGATAGGCAATGAGTTCTTGTCTCTGAGAGCTTCGTAAATAGTGCGTTTTCCAGCCTGCTGATTCCAGCCGAGCAGGGTGCTGATGTTGCCTTGTGAGTCAAGGTCAATGACAAGAATTCTTAGATTCTTGTTGCATTGCATGAGTGCACCAGCGAGTGTTATTACTGTTGTTGTCTTACCTGTACCGCCTTTCATGGCGACAGTAGATATAACTTCTTTGAGTCTTTCCATATTATTGTTTTATTCTCTGTTTCAGATAGTTAACTGCCTGTTTACGTGTTCTGTTAAGGCATAATCTTTGTATTACGATACAAAAGTACAAAAAACTTATCATATTACCAAATAATAGTACGAATATTTTATAGTTTATATGTATAATTGTATAATAGTACATTTACTCAACTGGAGATATTTCTTGTGGGATGTGGATCTTATGTAAGTCTTACTTAAGTCCTATGTGATTCCTATGTAGTTCCTATGTAAGTCCCATTTTCCGCCTATTGTATCTCTGCTACGAAGCAGAGGAAAAGCAGAGGAAAAGCAGAGGAAAAGCAGAGGAAGAGCGGAGGCATAGCAAAGGATTGGCGAAGGCATAGCGATGGCAATGATCTGTTGTTTTTGTGGTTCATCAGGGATTTGGAGTGATATAAAATATTCAGGAAAATGGCTTACGCCTAAGAAAATGAGTAAAATTCTTTAGTCGCAAGCTTTGTAAAAGCATCGCAAGCGCTGAGCGGCTCCGTTGTCGCATAAATTATTATTAATCATTCAATTGGGGAAAATATTGCTTTGCAATGGAATATCCATCCGGGTGCAGTCTTCTCGCGTCAGCATTTTCTAAGGATGGAGTCCATTTTACCCAATTGGGTTCATTTTATGCTTCAAAGAAGCAATTTTATGACATCGTCAATTTTCTTAGCCGTAAGGCATTTTCCAGCGATAGCATAAATATCGATCACTCCAAATTTCTGAAGACACACATTTTTTTTGTGTTTTTTTTACCAAACACGTACACGGTGGGTAAAATTGGTTCTAATGTGTTATGTGTTAGGTGATTAAGTGCGTGTACGTGTTTGTTGAACACGTACATGACATGTACACGTTTTTGCTGTAAAATGATGGATTTGTGCATATTTCGTCAAAATATGGACTGTTTTCGACCGTGTACGTGTTGTGTATGTGTTGTGTACGTGTTAGGCAAACACGTACACGGTTGTAATATGTTGATTGCCAATGTGTTTACCCTCGTTTATCCCTACCGTGTACGTGTTTGATGAAAAATTCTAAAAAAATTGCTTTTTACTGACAATAATTACCAATCTTCACAATCTTTACAATCTTAAATTTGTGAGATTATGGCTCTGCATCCCAATATTTATTGGAAAAAGATTGTGAAGAGTAATTATTGTCAGTTCAAGCACCAAAGGTGCACATTCACATTTGGAAATAGAAATTCGTCGAACTGACGTTATTTTATATCACTCCAAATCCCTAATGAACCATTTTTTTTGGTGCTTGCCGAAGGGTGGGGGATTGTGTTTGGGTGTAGAAGTGTCGCGCAATTGATTGCACAAAAGTGTAATTTTTTCGCAAAAAATATGGCGAAAAATTTGCGAGTTTGAATATTTTTTGTAATTTTGCACCAAGGAAATGTTCCTTACATTTATTCCAAAAAATAATAGTTAAAACATTCATTAACGTAATTGATATTTTTTTTTGATAATATCTCTAAAAGGCAATACACAATTGACCAAAACCAAATTAAAAACACATAAAATTATGATTAAATTAAAACACAAAATTCTATTAATCATGCTTCTGGTGCTTGGCATAGGGGCCGGGAACTCGTGGGCTCAAGTCCTGATGAATATTCAGGATTTGACGGCAGTAGTGGAGACCAATGAGGCCGGTACTCGCTATTTCGCTAATGGCCAGTTCTCTTGGACGGCTGGTTTGAGAGGAAATAATAATGCTAATGTCATTACTGTAGGTTCTAATAAGTTCGTAAGATTGCCAGCTCCAAATGATAACGGTGGAAACTACTTAAATCGACTTCTCACGATTCAGTTTGCGACAGGAAAAATTAAGGCTGGTGACCATCTTGTAGTGGATGTGGCTCGCTGTACAAGTGATGGTAATTGTGATCTGGGCTTTTTCCTTATTAAGCAGACGATGAACAATAACGTCCCTAGCTACACAAGGCCAGATTTGACGTCTGCGTTGTTGTATTATGCAAATACTAAAGACGCAACAAGAACTTATACGATAGATTATGTTATCAAGGAAGCTGACATAAACACGATTAATGCAACTACCCAAAACCTTGTTATAGGAGGCTTTTGGTATAGTTCTACTGCAATTCATAGTATAAAGATCGTTAGACAGTCCATTGAGGCAATACCAGAGATTTCTGTTATTGCTCCAACATCAAAAACGTTGAAATTGACTAAGGGACAAAAGTATGTTTTCAAGGCACAGGCTATAGGTGGCGTGGACCAAGTAGGTGTAATATGGAGAAAATTCGAGTCTGCTACACCTGAATATGCTTATGATGGTGAAAAGTTGGCTCAATATACTAATTCTTATGAATATGAGGCTCCTGCAACACCTGGTACATATTACATAGGTGCAGATGCTCAGCATTATAATGGAGGATGGCAAGAGTCAGATCCTTATGTTATTACAGTAAATGTAGTTGATGATGTTTTGCCAAAGATTGAAGTTACTGAGCCAGCAACGAATACTATTACTTTAGGTACTGGCCAGAGTTATACTTTCAAGGCTCAGGCTTCTGAAGGAGAAAACAATGAGCGTAGCGTTGTTTGGAGAACCTATACTACCGCAACTGCAGCCAACCCATCAAGTGGTACAAAGGTTACAAATGCACATAGTAACACATATGCTTATACTGCACCAAGTACATCTGGCACATATTATATTGGAGCGAATGCCCAGTATCAACATTCTAGTGGAGATTATAAAGAATCAAATCCTTATATTATTACTGTTAATGTTGTTGGTCATACTACCCCTGCTATATCAGTATCTGCTCCAACAACAAACAGTATAAGTTTAAAGCCAGGAGAAACCTATGTGTTTAAGGCCGAGGCTTCTGGTGAAGGAAATCCAACAGTTGTTTGGAGACAGTATAATACTGCATCACCTGCTCAAACACATAGCGGTAAGACATTAAGTTATGATGATGAATTGACTTATACAGCACCTACAACACCTGGTACACACTATATTGGAGCAGATGCATGGCGCGCGTGTGTAGATAAGTCTCATAGTGACCACAATTCTGCCCCTCGCGTTATCACAGTAAATGTGACGCATGATGTGCCTACGATAACAGTTACTGCTCCAGCTTCTGGTGTGACAACTGTTGATATGCTTGTTGGTGAAACCTATACCTTCAAAGCTGAAGCCTCAGGCGGAGAAGGAGGTGCATTTGTAGGTTGGAGACGTTATCGTTCTGCAACACCAAAAACTGCAGATCCAGGTCCGGAGGGCAGTATTTCTGGGACAGATACGTATAATGGTGGTATCTACGAATTTAAGCCAACAGAAGCTGGTACATACTACATTGGTGCTGATGCCTTGCAGGTATGTAAATTTGAAAAAAATCCTGATGGTACTAACAAATATGAAAATTCTCTTCCTTATGTAATCACTGTAAATGTTAGAGATAATAGTGTAATAGGTACAGAAAACAAGAATTTGTCATTCGCATACAATGGTGAGACAAAGACTCGTCAGTATCGTGTCTATGTACCATCTAGCGTTTTAAGTCAGTCAACAACAGAGGTGCCTGTAGTATTCTCACTTCATGGTGCTGCGAACAGCAACGAGCTAACTGATTGGGGTGTGCAGAACTTTAACAGTCTTGCTGATGCTAATAAATTCATCGTTGTATATCCACAGGGACGTAAGTTGATATTCCCATATTTCGGCAATCAGACTGATGGCGAAAATGGCTGGGAATCAACAGGCGCTATCAATGAGGATACTGAGTTCTTCAAGGCGATTATTGCAGACTTAAGTTCTAGTACTACTCGTGCAGAGTATAAGAACAATGGAAGCATGAGATTCACCATTGACCCAAGCAGAATCTACATCACTGGATTCTCTAACGGTGGTGAAATGGCATACGCATGTGCTAATGCAATGCCAGAGGTGTTTGCAGCCTACTCTTCTATCTCGGGCTTGCAGATGAACGAGATGCACATGCAGCATCACGGTTCACGCCCAGTTCCTTTCATTCATATTCATGGTACTAAGGATGATTTCATAAAATATAGCCATATGCCAACCGTTATTGATAACATGATTTTCCGTAATGGTAATAACATGACTCCTGTAAATGTAACAACTGGTACGGCAAGCTATTGGAATGACAATATTACGAGTAATGAAACATCAAACTTCAGAAAGAGTGAATACACTGGTGGAACATACCCTTATGTATATTATGAAATAGGTAATGGTATGACTGCCAGCGACAAGGGTATGGGACATAGTGCTGACTGTACAATTGGTGGTAATAACTCTAAGAAGATATTCTGGGAGTTCATGAGCAAGTACTCTTTACCTGCAAATACTACCGATCCAGTGGAGTTTAGTGCTAAGATAAATACTGATAATACAGATGCTCGTGCACACGGATGGCAGATTAATAATGCAGGTCTCAGTATTGCTCAGTATGGTGAGTCTGGTGGTTATACTACTGCAGGACAGAATGTTTACCACTCACTCCAACTTAAGAATGGTGTGCACTACATCAGTTTCAATGTTAATGGCGCTTCAACAAGTAATGTTACCGTTCGTCTTACCCGTTTGGCTCCTTTGTCTGCATTCGACAGATTCAGAGAGGGTTCTGTGACTGGTGAATATACAGAAACACTTGTACTTGACAAGACCTATAAGATTGACCAGAACAATAGTATCTGTGTAAAGTATGATAACTCTGCTGATGTTGCATCAGAGTACACCCTTACAATCCTGAAGGGTGCTGCAAATGACAAAACTACAATTTCAAATGTGTTAATCTCAACCAACGGCACAGAGACTCCTTCTACTTATGAGGTTATTGATAGAAATACAGACTTCACAGGCTATGTAAACTATAACACAAGACTTGCTGCTCAGTGGAACTTCGACATCTGTGACCAGTATCGCTTTGTGGCAAGCCAGATGAACAGCAACACATGGACTGCAGATTATGGCAATACAGATGGTAAAGATGCTTCAACCGCGAAATATGGTAAGGTAATCTATACTTACAATAAGGCGCTTGGTACATCAGAAGATGATACCGATACTGGCACATATTCAGAACTTACATACAATGGAACTACTGTTATCCCTGTAGCTGCAGGCCTTAAGTTTAAGGCTGAGGCAAACAAAGTGAAGATTCAGGCAGATTTGTCCAATGGTGTGGTAACTGGTATTCATCTTATTCTTGAGGATGGCGTAAAGATGTATATTCCATACGTGGAGAATACCTTCCGTAATGACAATGATAATGCGTCAAATCCTACGAAGGATAACTTCGGAGAATTTGAGAACTGCATGCATCATCACAAGCGTGATATCCTTTATATCGCAACTGCTGATGCAACAAATTTCCTGAATCTTATAATTAATAGATGTATAGACCTTACAAACCAGACACTTTTGGGTGATGCAAATAATGAGTATGTAAACGGTAAGACATTCAGAAAGACCAATTACCTTGGTAAGAATGGTACACCTTGTATCTTGCAGTTCAGAAGAGAGGCTGTGATTGATCGTATTGGTGTGAACCGTAACCTTACATCTTCATTCTATACTCAGTATATCCATGAGCAAGGTTATACCAAGCCACAGCCACACATGCGTGTTGTAGGTGGTCTGAATGGTGGTAGAATTGCAAATGGTGTAAATGACAGCTGGGTTTATAGTGATAATGCTATTGTCATGACCTATGGTGGTTGGGAGGATTCTGAAGGTAGCAATAGTTATACTGCCTTTGATGGATCTCCTGTAACTGATCAGTGGAGCGAGCTTACAGAAGGCGCAGGTGCGACTTCTCTTGCTGTTGGTGTATTCTCTGTGATTTCCCAAAATAATATTGCTCCTACGAGTGAGGCCCTGATGCATGAGACGAATACCGTGTATCATCCTGCAAGCAATGGTAAGTTCAATACTTCGTATGTAGAGAACTATACTCCATGGACTCTTCCATGTCGTGGTGGCTATCTGAAGTTTGAACCTACAATCCCAGGTGTACTCAATGTTGATGTATTCCAAAAGGGTGGAAATGTATATTACATTGCAGATGAGTTTGGTAAGTTGGTATCCACATCAGATGTGTTCTGCAAGATTACCTCTACCGCAACAATGACAAAGGCTAATAATGGTTTCTCTACCAATGTAGACAGCTATGTCAAGTATAGCTTTGATGTATATCCAGGCAAGACCTACTATATGTTCAGCAAAGAGGCAGGTATCGGTTTCGCAGGCTATTTCTTCGAGCCTAATGTATATCGCACAAATGCAACTGATGAACTTGCTCGTCTGGATGTTGAGTTGAAGAAACTCACTTTGACCGATGGAACAAATTATGCATATCCTAGCTCACTCGATGCATCATATAGAACAGTGAAGAGCCCAGGAACAAGTGGTGATGTTTCTTACACCATCCATTCTGACAACAAGGCAGTAGAGGTAACTCTCAACCGTTCATTCAAGGCTAATACCTGGAGCTCTATCTGCCTGCCATTCTCTATGAACAACAATGCAATGGAGAAGGTATTTGGTAAGGGTACACGTGTGGTTCTGTTGCGTGATGTGCAGGATAAGGAGAAAATGAAGTCTGGTAAGACAACAGCAAACTTCATTGCTCACGAGCATCAGGATATCATCGCTGGTTATCCATATTTCATCTATCCTACATTGGCTGATATGAAGGAGAAGGATGAAGAAGATAATGAAGTGCCAATGACAGAGATAAGCAGTATAACGACAAATGCTTATATCCCAGCCACAACAGCAAGTATCCCATCTATTTCAAGTCAGGGATTTGTTACTTCTGCCGGTTCAGGAAACTATGGTGGTCTGCAGGATTATAACTTCACAGGTTCATTTAGTAATGTGATAGCACCTCAGGGATCATACTACATGAGCGTAAACGGTAAATTGTCAAGATGTACAAAGGCGGAGGGAGTTGCTCTTAAGCCTTATCGTGCATACATGAGTTTTGTTGGTACATACAGTGCAGCTAAGGCTCTTGATTCTGTATTCTATGGTAATACAGATGATAACCTCAAGGAGGGTGATGCTACTGGTATTGATGAAATTAGCATTGATGACATGCTTCTCATGAATGGCATTTTGACTCAGAGCGCAAATGTATATAACATGCAGGGACAGATCGTTCGCCAGAATGTAACCAACCTTCAGGGACTTCCTAAGGGCGCATACATTGTGAATGGTAAGAAATATGTTATCAAGTAAACAGAAACCTAAAAAAGTATAAACAATATGAAGAAGAAATATATTCATCCACTGTGTAAAGGGCACGAACTCAAGACAACGGATTTGATTTGTGATTCGAAAGACCTAAATATAAATAATGCTGCAGAAGGAAGTAGCGTGTCATTTCATTCTCTGGAGTTTGATGATGATAATGTTGCTGCTGGCGCTAAAGGTGGTAGATCATTCTTTGATGAATAGTCTTAGAATTTAGTAATACATTAATAATATTAAAAGACACTGCATTTCAATAGTGCGGTGTCTTTTTTTGATGATATATGAGTCGGATCTGTAGTGTAAGCCTTTCTTGTATTTCCCGTGAGGATGATAATTCGCTATTCTTCCTCTGCACTATCGTTTTATCAAGCTGGTGAAAACCAAGCATTGGTTTTCATGGGGGGGGATAGGCGGAAAATAAATGGTGTTTATAATCTCAAAAAAAAATGGGGTATATTCTTGGAGGTATGGGAAATAATGTGTAATTTTGCAAGCGGATTATGAATACTTCTCTTGAATGCGGAATGCAACGCCGTACGGAACTTCTTCTCGGTGAGGAGAATATGGCAAGAATAAATAATGCTCGTGTGCTCATCTTCGGAATCGGAGGTGTGGGGTCTTGGTGTGCTGAATGCCTTGTGAGAAGTGGTGTGAAGCATATCACAATCGTTGATGCTGATCGTGTCTGTATTACTAACTGTAATCGACAGCTTGTGGCTACAAGTAAGACTGTTGGTCAGGTGAAGGTTGAGGCTTTGAAAGCACGACTGTTGGAGGTGAATCCGTATGTTGAGGTTGAGGCCTTGCAGAAGGTTTATAATGCCGAATCTGCTGAGTCGTTTCATATGGAGGGGTATGATGCTATCATTGATGCTATTGATTCTCTGAGTGAAAAGGCGGATTTGATTCTTCGTGCAACGAGTTTGCCTGAGAATGTCACATTCGTTTCGTCTATGGGTGCTGCATTGAGGGTTGATCCGTTCCAGGTGAGGAAAGCTGAGTTCTGGAAGGTGAATGGTGATCCACTTGCTCGTGCCATCAGAAAGAAGTTTAAGAAACAAGGTGTGAAGCCTGCACGTAAGTTCTTCTGTGTGTATAGTGAGGAGAAGCCTATGGAGAATCTTGGTACTTGCACCATATGCAATACAGCTGAGTGTGTTTGCCGTAATTATGATAATGAGCTCAATGCCAAGAAAGTGCAGGTGAATGGTTCGCTTTGCCATATCACTTCAATCTTTGGAATGTCGATAGCGGGAATTGTGCTTTCGGATTTGATTGGGAAGAGATAGGTTGTTGGGTGTTGTTTGCCACATTGGTCTGATTTTTTTTGTTGGCTGCAATTTTTTTTACGTATTATGCAATAATAAGACGAAAGTTGCGTTTATTATGAGGAAATAAGACTGATTTGCGCAAGATTAGATGCGCTAAGGGGGTATGAATAGGAATTATATTATAATAATATTAACTTTATTATTTAATATTCTCGGTATTTCGGTAAGTGCTCAGGAAACACTTATGGATGATGATATGGCTGAGAAGGAAATGCAGATACTAAGGTGTCTGCAGAGGGCAAGCGTGGACTATAGTGCCGAGTTTGATGCCGAGCAGTTTGGTCTTCCAGCTCCTGACACTCTCCATCTTAAAAACGAATACCGTCATGAAGTATTGGCACTTGAGCTTTGTCCGATAATGCCGATTGGTGTTATCATCTGCATATCAGGTGTTGATTCGCCTTCTGCCACAGCTTATTATGGTCATGCACTTGAGTTTTATAAACTCGGTTATGCTGTTGTGATGGTTGATGTGGGTGGTCATATCAAGATCAATGACAAGAAATATGAGGAGGTGTCGGATGTACAGGCTATAACCGACTATATCAAGTCAAAACTGGAATACACCAATCTTCCTATCATCGCAATGGGTGTTGCTATGGGTGGTACGGTTGCTATTCGCTCAATGATAGCCAGTTATGATATAAATGCTGTAATCTCATTATCTGCTTTTTCTTCGTTTGAGGATTATTTCGCATTTAACCGTACAGAGGCAGAGCCTATCTATGACCTTCCAAATGGTGGATTGGATATGATAGCTGATATGAGTGAAGCTGATAGCATAACATTGTCGAAGCTTTGTCATGTGAGTGGTATTGATCATCGTCCGGTTCTTCTTATGCAGAGTAGGGGTGACAAGTTTGTTCCATACACATATTTCAATCAGCTTGTAAAGGCAACAAAGATGAATACCAATGAGTTTGAGTCGTATGTGGCTGAGGGTAATGAGCATTATGTTTGTGGTGATTTCCTTAATCCAGCATCCGATACGAGGTATTTCTATGTGTTGCAAAGATTCCTGAAGCGACTTACTATGCATATTCCGACTTTGGCTTCAAGGAAACTTGAGGATGCATCAGCGATTTGAGTTGATGGGAAGTTTGGGGGATTAATAACTGCTCTAATTGGACTATAATAGTTGCTTTCGCGTTTTAAAAAAACAAAAGAAAACCAAGTAAAACAAGAGAAAACAATTGTTATTTATTTTTTTCGTCTGTTTTTACAGCAAAATGTTGATAGATGTTGCTATATGTTGAGCCGTCAGACGACTATTTTTAGAGTCGTCGCATAGCTCCTCAACATCTATAAACATGTTATAAACATAAAAACTGTTTTATTGGGTTTTCATCTGTTTCTTTTGTTTTTTTAGAAAGCAAATTGATTTCTCCTTCGGCTGTCGAGCATAACCTTCGTCGGACTCGCGTTATATTTAGGTTAATTGACAATTCCTGCATGAATAATGCGGGTTAATTCGTCTAATTCATAGTAAATACGCTTTGTCGAGCTTACAATATGCAACTATTATCTCTTAGAAGATGAAGAAAAACGGGGAAAAAGTTGCTAATTATCAGAAAAAGATGTAATTTTGTCCTTGGAATGGAAAAAATGTATTATAAAAAAGTGGCCTTGCTACAAGGCGAGGATGCCAGAGATATTGTGATCGGTATTGCCGATTGCGATAATTGCGTGAGGCACTATGATGAGGATCAGGGATGGGTCAACACCATGAAAGCCATTGAATATGGCATGACGGAGGATCATCTCACATTCTACGAGGAAGATATTGATTTCGACTGGATGGAAGAAGAGAATGATGATATTGACTATATCTCTGAACAGGAGTTTACTGATATATTTCTTGCTATGAAGGAGTATGTGGCTGCTAATAGACTTGCTTATGACAAGTTTTGCAGCATGATAAAACTTTGAGTGTTTATTTGTTTTATATTGGTAATGCTCGATAAGAGCTTGACAATCCCATTTCTGTTAAGAAATGGGATTTTTATTTGCTGATAAAAGCATAAATAACGTGAGTTCGACGAATTAATTATTTGGCAGCAAGCTGCTTTTAACTGACAATAATTACTCTGCAAACTTAGAGTAATTTTTGTCAGTTCAGCACCAAAGGTGCGTATTAATATTGAGGAGTACAAATTGGTTGAACTGACGTTAAATAAAAAAGTGAAAAATAAGGAAATACTGGTGCGTATATCCCTATTTTTCACTTTTTAGTTTAATATCCTTTATAAAGGATTTATTAGAGGCTCTTGTTCAAATTAATCATCTCGATAGCTGAGATCATTGCATCTGCACCCTTGTTGCCTGCCTTTGTACCAGCACGCTCAACTGCCTGCTCAATGCTGTCGGTTGTGAGGATTCCGTTGAGAACAGGAATACCGCTCTTCATTGCAGCTGTTGCAATGCCCTTGGCAGACTCATTTGCAACCATGTCAAAGTGTGGAGTAGCACCACGGATTACGGCACCGAGACATACCACAGCATCATATTTGCCGCTCTCTGCCATCTTCTGTGCTGTGAGAGGAATCTCGAAAGCACCAGGAACGAGAGCTAGTGTGAGGTCGTTTGTGTCGCCACCATGACGTACGAAACAATCCTCTGCACCAGAGATAAGGTGAGAAACGATGAAATCATTGAAACGTGAGGCAACAATGCCGATCTTCTGGCCTGTAGCGACCAACTTTCCTTCTAAAGTCTTCATTTTGTTATGTTGATTTTTTATGTTGTTTTTATTCTATAGATTGTAATATCACTATGATATTTATGAAAATATGTCGTCCTTACAGGACTTTATATAGACGTAACGATCTGAATGATAGGGTTTCCACCCTATCCTAAGATATGTCACCCTTTCAGGGTTCCCTTTCAGCCGACAACCTCTTGGAGGTTCAGGGGGGGGAGGGAAAACTTCAATTATGCACTTTCAGGGTTCCCTTTCAGCCGATGACCTCTTTGAGGTTCAGAGTTTAGGGGAAAACTTCAATTATGCGTTTGCACTATGCACTTTGAATTATGAACTATGAACTATTTTTTCTTGTAGTCCTTCATATGAAGCAAGTGTCCCATCTTGGTGTACTTGGTGTACATATAGAATTCGTCCTTCTCATTGCAAGTCATCTCAATTTGCTCACGACCTACAACCTTGAGTCCGAAGGCATCAAGTCCGCTGATCTTCAGAGGGTTATTGGTCATAAGGATGAGTTCCTTGATACCGAGGTCGGCAAGGATGCTTGCGCCTGTACCATATTCACGAAGGTCGGCTGCGAAACCAAGTGCGATATTTGCTTCTACGGTGTCCATACCCTGATCCTGAAGATGATATGCACGAAGCTTATTGATAAGTCCGATACCACGACCTTCCTGACGAAGATAAAGGATTACACCTCTTCCGCGCTCTTCAATTCTGCGCATTGCCTCAGCCAACTGCTCGCCACAATCACAACGTAAGCTGCCGAAAGCATCGCCTGTAAGACATTCTGAGTGGACGCGACAAAGTACTGGCTCATTAGTTGTCACATCACCCTTGACAAGTGCTACATGATGTTCGCCTGTCACCTTGTTAATATAACCATAAGCACGGAACTCACCATACTTAGTTGGCAATGCAGCATCAGTAACCTGCTCAATGAGTTTCTCTGTGTGTCGGCGGAACTCCACCAATGACTTGATAGTGATGCACTTAAGATTACGTTCCTTGGCAAGCTGAAGTAACTCTGGAGTGCGCATCATAGTACCATCCTCACTGATAATCTCGCAGCAGAGGCCAGCCTCCTGAAGTCCGGCAAGGCGGCAAAGATCAACGGTTGCCTCTGTATGACCAGAACGAACAAGCACGCCACCTTCACGAGCCTGAAGAGGGAACATGTGTCCAGGGCGGCGGAAATCAGTAGGCTTGCTGTTTGGATCAGCAATGGCACGAGCTGTCAAACCACGCTCTACGGCACTAATACCAGTTGTGGTGTTGATATGATCTACAGATACGGTAAAGGCAGTCTGGTGGTTATCGCTATTGTGCATTACCATCTGTGGGAGGTCGAGACGCTCGCAAAGAGCCTTACTCATAGGCATGCAGATGAGTCCCTTGCCAACAGATGCCATCAGATTGACATTCTCTGTTGTAGCAAACTCACAAGCGCAGATAAGGTCACCTTCGTTCTCACGGTCAGGATCATCTATCACTACGATACACTCACCTTGTCTGAGTGCCTCAAGTGCCTCCTCTATGGTGTTAAATTCGTTGTTGTTCATATTTTTATATTTAAAGGAGTTCAAGGAGTAGCAAGGAGTACAAGGAGTGCAAGACGAATGCTTGGATATAACGACTCGATTTTGAGAGTTTCCATAACGATAAATACTATCGTCTTGTACTACTTGTACTCCTTATTACTCCTTGATTAATTATTTCATGAAATTTCTGTATAGTTCTATTTTTTGCTCGGTATCATCAGAAGCGCTCATCAGGCGCTCAACGTATTTCGCGATAACGTCATTCTCAAGATTAACGATATCGCCTACCTTTGCAGAGTGAAGCGTTGTAGCCTCCTGAGTGTGAGGAATGAGAGAGACCGCAAAGCTATCTGTCTGAACTTTTGCAACCGTCAAACTGATGCCCTGAATGGTTATACTGCCTTTCTCTACGATATACTTCATTATAGAGGCATCGCAATCAATCCATACCCAGAGCGCGTTATCATCGTTGTACATACGTGAGATGCGACCAGTGCCATCCACATGTCCCGATACGATATGGCCGCCAAGGCGTTTCTGCAATGTCAAGGCACGTTCAAGATTCACCTTGCTGCCTTTCTGCAACTGACTTAACGATGTTCTGCTCACCGTCTCAGGCATCACATCGGCACAGAATGCACCATCGCTCATCCTTGTCACCGTGAGGCACACACCATTTGTAGCGATACTATCGCCTACGAGCGTATCTTCGAGTACGGTCTTTGCCTCCACCTCCAGCGTGAAACTCTTTGCCCCACGTGTAATGAATTTCACCGTTCCTATTTCTTCTATTATACCTGTAAACAATTTTAAATTAAAAATTAATAATGAAAAATTAAAAATCAAGTGAGTTCGATGAGATTTGCCAACTTTATGTTTCTATATGTTGAGCCGTCAGGCGACTTTTTTTAAGAGTCGTCGCGTTGCTCCTCAACATCTATGAACGTTTATAGGTGGGTTTTCATCTGTCTTCTTTTGTTTTTTTAGATTGCGAAAGCAGTTTGTCGAACTCACGTTAATCAACAATGAAAAATGCCAGTTACACTATTCACTTGATAAATCCACATACAAACATGTCATTGCCAATTGTCTTGACCGAGATGTCAGTTAGTTGGATGGCATCTGCCATTTTCTCAATACCTTTACCCTCAACTGGCGAAAGTGCACCATGACCACCTACAATCTTTGGGGCAATGAAGGCATTCACCTCGTCAACGAGGCCTTCACGAAGCATTGCCTCATTAAGTGTGCCGCCTCCTTCTATGAATATGGAGTCAATTTTTGCCTTTCCTGCCTGAAGAAGAATGTCCTTAGTGTCCTTGCAATGCCACACCTGTACGCCAAGTTTCGTGAGTCGTGCCTCCTTCTCCTTGTCAGCCTCATCTGAAGTGGCAACGATAAGCGGAATATCTTTAGCCGATTTAACAAGTTGTGAGTCGAGAGGAATACGAAGTGTTCTATCTGCCACAATACGAATAGGTTGGCGAACATCCTTTATTCCTTCCTTAGCCATAATCTCATCCGAGAGTCGCACGTTAAGCATTGGATCATCGGCAAGTACGGTACCGATGCCGCACATAATAGCTAAGTGTCTGCTTCGCATCAGATGAACTATCTGTCGTGAATCGTCAGACGAAATCCATTTGCTATCTCCTGTAGATGTCGCAATCTTACCATCGAGAGTCATAGCCCATTTTGCTGTCACCCAAGGCAAACCAGTTGTGATGTATTTCAGGAAGACACGATTCTGATGCCTTAGCTTATCTAATATCTCCTTATCGTCAATAAACTCGGCCTCGATACCCGCATTGCGAAGTATCTGCATGCCTTTGCCGGCAACCAATGGGTTGGGATCTCCAAGTCCAACCAAGATGCGTTTAATGCCATGCTCTATAACAGCTTCTGTGCATGGTGGCTGATGACCATGATGACAGCATGGCTCAAGAGTCACGTACATTGTAGCACCCTTGCAGTCGATGCCTCTGCTATCAGCATCCTTGAAGGTATTTCGCTCTGCATGAAGCTCACCATGACGCTCATGATATCCTTGTGCAATGACCTTTCCGTCACGTACAATTACAGCACCAACAAGCGGATTGGGATTTGTCCAACCTTCACCTTTTTGCGCCAGACTCATAGCGAGAGTCATCATTTCCTTATCGAATGGTGTCATTTACCTTGAATTGCATTTCTTAAACAAAACACACAACAATTCAAGGCGATTGAAGAATGTATGGAACATAGTCTAAGGACAATATGCTCCAAAACCAAACCTTCTTTCATCCAGACTATACTGTCGGTACCGTAGTTTCAACGGTTCATGCTCCAATGGAGCTCGCGGACTATCACCGCCGGTAGGGATTTTCACCCTGCCCTGAAGAGTTTGCGGGTGCAAAGTTAGGAATTTATTCTAAATTCTCCAAACAATTGTAGATAAAAATTTCGAATTGCGAATTACAAATTACCTATGTACCACAGAAGACAGTCAAGTTCTGGATTATAGAGATTAATAATGGTTGATAGGTGATTAGTATTCCACAATCATTGTAGCACGTGGTGAGAGAACGAAATCCTTAGTGAGAACTACAGATCTCCCGTTAAAGATATTTCGTGCCTTAGTGCCTTGCGGAATATCTTCCTGATAGCGTGAAGAGCAGAAAGTGGCAGGTTTTGAGGTGCCATTGAGTATCACCATGACATGTTTACCGTTATATTCGTGCGTCATCACATAGATACCATTCTTTGGGCAATACTGCTTCTGCTTACCCTTTAGGATGACATCATTGTCCTTACGCCAATGCAGTAGTGAGCGTAGCCAGTTGTACATGGCATTCTCGCTCGCAGTACGACCTTCTTCGGTGAAAGCATTACGCTTATCTCCTGGGAAACCGCCAGGGAAGTCCTTGCGAACATTACCATCGGTCTTTGCCTTGGTACCGTTCATTAGTATCTCTGTGCCGTAGTATATCTGTGGAATGCGATTTACGGTGAGAAGCAATGCAAGTGCCTGTTTGAGTTGCTTGGTGTCCTTCCCGTTTCCAAGAAAACGATCTGTATCATGATTGTCTATGAACGCCATAACGTTTGATGGAGTAGGGTAGAGGTAGTCATAGACGAAGGTATTGTATATCCTGTTGAATCCATTCCACCAATCATCAGTATCTTCTCCTTTCGCCAGATTGATGCGTTCGAAGAAGGCGAAGTCCATCACGCTCTTCAGGTTGGTGTTGAATGGGCCGTTGCTTTTTTCCCACCCAGATGGATCGGGCGTTATCTTACTGTCCATCTGAAGTGCTGCTGTGAAAGCAGGTTCGGTAACCCATGACTCACCCACAACGTTGAAGTTGGGGTATTCCGTGTTGATGGTCTTCATCCATTTCGCCATTCCTATGGCATCGGCATAAGGATAGGTGTCCATACGAATGCCATCGATGCCAACGGTTTCTATCCACCATATAGAGTTCTGTATCAGATAGGTCATGAGGTGGGGGTTGCGCTGGTTCAGATCAGGCATTGATGGCACGAACCACCCATCTACAGTCTCTGAGAGGTCACATTCAGAGGCGTATGGGTCAACGGTTGAAGTGAGCTTGTAGCTCGTCTGCCTGTAGAGATGATTAATACCTCCATTATAGGTCGTCGATTTCCCATCTGTTGTGGTGGTAGCGCTTTCCTTTGGGGCAAAGAGCCACTCAGGATTATTGAGCCAGTCTTTAGATGGCAGATCACTGAGCCACGGATGCTCCATACCGCAATGGTTGAATATCATGTCCATCACAACCTTCAGGCCTTTTGCGTGAGCCTCGTCGATGAGGCGTTTGTAGTCTTTGTTGGTACCGAAGCGTGGATCAACCTTGTAATAGTTTGTTATGGCATAGCCGTGGTATGTGCTTGCTCCCTTGTGGTCAGGAGAATCGTTCTCAAGTACAGGGGTTAGCCAGAGGGCGGTTACACCTAGATCCTTGAAGTAGTCGAGGTGTTGTCTGATGCCCTCAAGGTCGCCTCCATGTCGTAATGATGGCTTGGCGCGATTTACTGCGTATTTGCAGTTCATCTTCACGTGATTGTCTTTCCTGCCTTGTGCGAAACGGTCGGGCATGAGCATGTAGAGCACATCTGCTTTGCTGAACCCCATGCGTTGCTCTCCCTCCATCGCACGCTCAAGGAGAGGAAACTTCACGGTTTGTTTCTTCCTGTTGAGAGAGATGTCCAGCAGCATGACACCTGCTTTGGCATCAGCAATGTCGAGATATACGATGAGATAGTTGGGCGAATCGAGTTTGGCAAGTTCGGTAATCCTTACCCCCGGGTATTGTGTTGTTACGTTTGCCTCCTGAATTCCCTGCCCATAGAACATGATTTGCAGATGAGTATTCTTCATACCCACCCACCAGTTTGATGGTTCTACTTTATCTATGATAGTTCCACGTTTGCTATTCATCGTAAATCAGATTAGTAGTTATTTGTATATTTTATCTTGTCTGCAAAATTAAGCATAAAATCCTAATAGCAGTAACCTTTCCATTTGTTAATGTGTGAGATTGCTTTGTAAACGTTTACAAAAAAACATGGGCCCGACCAAAGACGGTCGAACCCATATTTATGTAGTTTATGAAATTTGTAATTAATCTTACTTGTTGATGCTCAAACCGAGTTCATAGGCCTGTTTCATATAAGGAGTGCCGGAAACTGCACCTGGGCGACCCATGGAAATAGCACTTACAGAACCGCGCTCAGTAGGGTTTGGCAAACACATCACGAAGCCTCTAAAGCCATTAAGACACCATTCGGCAGTCTCTGTTGACTCCTGGGCGCAAGCTGTGATGTAGTAATACTCCTTATTGCCCATGCGCTCATCTCCCCATGCAAGGTATGTGGCATCAATGAAGGCCTTCATCCTGTCATTCACGTTCATGTAGTAGGTAGGAGAGGCGAGGCACACCACATCAGCCGCAAGGAACTTATCCACAAGAACGCCAGTGTCGTTGTTGCGAGGTACATCATGAGGTTTGTTAGCACCCTCTTCCGACAGGAACTTAAGGTCGATGTCAGCAAGGAACACCTTTTCAACGTTACCGCCAGCCTCCTTGGCACCACGTACGAATTCATCGGCAAGGAGATCAGTGTTACCGCCACGGCGTGCGCTCGAACTGATTACCAGTACTTTCTTACCATCCTTCTTGTTGGTGGTTGTCTCACTATAAGGAATTCCCGAAACCTTTGCAAGCGAAGCGCCTGCTACTTCCTTTGGTTCACTCTCTGCCTTTTCTGATGTGCATGCAGTCATCAAGCAGAGCATTGATGCTACGATAGTTACTAATGTCTTGTTCATAGTTGTGATATTTTGTTTGTTCGAGTTTCGCAAACTCCACTTAGAAGTTTTATGTAGTTAGAAGTGAGGAATGAGGAGTTTTCCATTCGGCATCAGAAGTTTACTTCTAATACCGAATTTCTAACTGACATATACACTCGTCTTGTACTACTTGTACTCCTTACTACTTCTTGTACTCCTTAAATAATCTAAGGTCTTGTCACCTCGAGTGTCTTCAGGCAGGCATCATCAGAAGAACCGCCGTAGAGAATATTATAGCGGCCACTGAGAGCATTCATAGTACCTGTGTGAATGTCGTACCATGAGAATGTCTCATCGTCAATGTCAAGTTCTACGTTAACGGTTTCACCCTTAGCAATGTTTACGCGCTTGAAACCACGGAGAGTCTTCACAGGACCTTCCTTGTCGTCAGGACGCTGAACGTAGAGCTGAACAACCTCCGCACCATCGCGTGAACCTGTGTTGGTTACAGGAATGACGATCTTCTCCTTTGTCATCTTGCCATCTGTTGTATAAGAGGCAGGGAGAATCTGTGCATCACCATAAGTGAAGGTGGTGTATGAGAGTCCGTGTCCGAAGCAGAACTGAGGCTTCTCTTTCATATAGCGATAGGTGCGTCCCTTCATGCTGTAGTCAAGGAATCCTGGCATCTGGAGTGTGTCCTTATAGAATGTGAGAGGCAGACGACCTGATGGATTGTTGTCACCGAAGAGTGTCTCTGCCACAGCCTGACCACCCATCTGACCTGGATAGAACACCTGCATCATTGCATCGCAGTTCTCTTCTTCTGGAACCATAGCCATTGCAGAGCCAGAGCAGTTGATATATACGATGCGCTTGCCTGCCTTATGAATCTTTGCGATAAGGTCGCGCTGTACGCGTGGGAGCTGGATGTCGGTACGGTCGCCACCCTTGAAACCCTCAATCTGAACAGGCATCTCCTCACCCTCAAGACCTGGAGAGATACCGCCTACGAAGACAACCACATCAGCAGGACGAATCTGCTTGAGCAGTTGGTTATCATCGAAATGAGTGGTGTTACCCATATCGAACATAAGGGCGTTGATACCCTTACCACCCACATAGCGAAGCTCGAGTTCGTATGTCTTGCCTGCCTCGGTAGAGAGAACATACACTGGCTCTGTGCTTCCACGCTCACCAAGTTTTCCCTCAGCTTCCTTTACAACCTCACCATTCACGAGCAACTGAATCTTTGAGCATGAAGCCTTGATGTCAAACTCAATCTTGCTTGCCTCTGGAGTGTTGATGGTTGTCTTATAGATAGCAGAGAAATCCTCGAGGTTAACGCCTGCACGGAATGTTGTGCCACCGTATGTGTAGAGCTGCATTGCGTTCTTATAGCGACCATGAGCAACTGCAGGACCGCTGAAGTCCTTTGTGTTATAGTATGCTGCATACCAACCTTGCTCACCGGCAGAACGGCCTACTCCCATCCAACTTCTATAGCTTGTTGTCTGTGCCAAACCGCATCCCTGAGTGTAGATGAGCTTATTAGGCTTCACGTACTTACGGATACCGTCAAGGATTGTTGTAGTTGCATCAGGAGTGCCGTTGTAGTTACCCCAGAGCATGATGCTGTCGTTGGCGTTAGGTCCAACCACGGCAATAGTCTGACGCGAGTTGAGTGGAAGAAGCGGTGCGCCCTTGCCATCTGCTGAACGGTCATTCTTCAGAAGAACGATGCCTTCGCGTGCAGCCTGCAAACTCTTTACCTTATGATCTGCACAGGCAATGACAGAAGCAGGAATCTCGTCGTATGGTGTCTTCTCATCCATCTCACCAAGTTCGAAACGAGCCTTGAGCAGACGGAATACCGACTGGTCTATACGGTTCTCGGTGATGAGTCCCTGACGAACTGCCTCTGGAAGCTGGATATATGAACCACCACACTCAAGGTCAGTACCGCTCCATACAGCCTTTGCATCAGCATGGATAGTGTCAGGCTCAGTCATGTGAGCGCCAGGTGTGTAGAAGTCGTTGATAGCCCAGCAGTCACTTGTCACCAGACCATCGAAGCCCCAGTCGTTACGCAGAATCTGAGTGAGCAGACGGCTTGAACCGCAGCATGGCTCATCCTCATAGCGGTTGTAGGCACACATCACCTCCTTCACCTTTGCCTCTGTTACGAGAGCTTTGAAGGCAGGGAGATATGTCTCCCACAAATCACGACTTGAAATATTCTCAGCATTGAACATGTGACGGTTCCATTCAGGACCGCTATGCACGGCATAGTGCTTGGCACATGCATGAGTCTTGTTGCCGTCAGGTCCCTGAAGACCATTTACCACAGCCACACCCATACGGCTTGTGAGATATGGATCCTCACCGTATGTCTCCTGACCGCGTCCCCAACGAGGATCACGGAAGATGTTCACGTTAGGTGTCCAGAATGTAAGTCCCTGATAGCGACGTATGTTGTCATTGCTCTTCTCACGGGCAAGACGGTTCTTCACGCGAGCCTCTGTACTTGCGATGTCGAAACATTCCTGCACCAGACCAGTGTCAAAGGTAGCAGCCAAGCCGATAGCCTGAGGGAACATGGTAGCCACGCCATTACGAGCCACACCATGAAGAGCCTCATTCCACCATTGGTAAGGTTTCACGCCAAGACGCGCAACAGGTTTCGACTGATCCATCATCAGCCCAACCTTCTCTTCGAGGGTCAGGCGCTTCAGGAGGTCGTTGGCACGTTCAGTAGGAGTCAATGCCGCATCCTGATATGGCAGAAGTGACTGCGCATTGATGAATGAGGTTGACAGACTCAGCCCTAAGGCTATAATAAATGATTTTTTCATGTGTTATAAAGTAGAATAATTCTTATTTCTTGAAAAGCATTGCAAAGGTACAAAAATTATTCAACTTTATAATACATTTTGTTGTGATTTTGAATTTCTACTGCATCAAAGCGAAAAAATCGCAATAATGGCGATTGTGTGATTCACTCACGCATACGAGTGCATTCCTGGCAGCAGATAGTTGACGCCGAAGTAGGTCATTAGGACAGCAAGGAATGACACGAGTATGTACCAGTGATAGGTGCGGTCAGAGTAGGGGAAGAACGTCTTATGGAGTGGTACGGCATAGATCATGAGGGTGATTAATGCCCATGTCTCCTTCGGGTCCCATCCCCAGTAGCGTCCCCATGAAACGTTCGCCCATACAGCACCGATGAAGATACCGATGGCAAGTAAGGCTACGGAAGGGTAGAGCAGTTGCTTGGACAGACTCGTTACTGTCTCTGCCCCCTGCTTGGTGACGAGTGCCTGTATGGAGAGAAGGGCGAGTATGGCAAAGAGTGAGTAGGCAAGCATCACCATCATGACGTGAATCGACATGAAAGGCGACTGCAATACTGGCATCAGAGGGGTGAGCTGTGGAGAACCGCATGCTATCATCGATACAAGCAGGGCGAAGGATGATACCACAGGTCCGAGTGGGTTGAGCAGTGGTGTGCGGCGACGCATCAGCAGGGTGATGGTGATGATAGCACACGCCATGAACTGCATCGTCTCAAAGCCGTTGCTGAGTGGGATGTGCCCGCTTATTATCCATCGCAGAATGATGGAGGCAAAGGTGTATGCAAAGAGCAGTATCTGCAAGGTGAGTAGCGCCTTGTGCATGTTGCGGCTGTTCTTGCGCATGATAGTGACGATGCAGAGGATAAGGCTTGCCGTGAGGAACAGCATTATCGGCCATCGCTGTGTGAGTATCTTGTTATAGACGACCTCGACATCGAGCGTGGAAGGTATTGGGGCATGCTCACGCTGATAGTTGCGTATCTTGGCGATGAGGGTTGCGGCTGTCTGGGTGTCGTTGACGAGAGTTGCATGTACAACCTGATCCATTACTCGCTTGATGAACTGGAACTCCTTTGTGGGAGTGTTCTTAGGCAGTTGTGTGCTGCCAGGTGAATACCAGTGGTTGTTGAGTGGGAATATCTTAATAAACTCACCTGCATAGAACATGCTTATGATGCGCACTTTCTCGTCAGCCTCACGTATAGCCTTGCGTGTGGAGATGGATAGTGATGCGTCATTGAGATACTTCTGCAGTTTATATTCGTTGGAAGGGCTGTAGAAGTTGCGGAGAGAAGCCCATGAGCCGTTGATGCCGATAATCTGTTGCACCTCCTCGTTCTTTATGCGTATGATAGGCTGTTGCTCCCAGTAGTCGTAGTAAATCATCCATCCAACGAATATCTCGTCGGCGGAGAGCCCTTGCCATGTAGCCTTTCCTGACAGCTTCTGCACAAAGTCGGTTGCTGCCGTGTTGAGAGGACAGATGCGGTTGTTGTATAGCACGGCAACGCTGCCGAGGTCGTGTGCGATGTCGGCTGTGGGAAGACCCTCTCGTTCCCCCTTAAAGGGGGAGGAAGCTAACGCAGGGAGAATGGCGCAGAATGGCTCTCCGTGAGTTAAGTCCCCCTTTAAGGGGGATTTAGAGGGTCCGTTTGCGTATGTACTTGTGAATGAGGTAGCGAGCAAAAGCGCAGCCACCGTCACACGCTTTTTTATTTTCTTCACGAATACGGCTATGAGTGAGAGAAACAGCATGATGTATGATGTGTATGTCACTGCTATTCCGTATGGATCGTGAGACACGAGCAGGTGAGTGCCCTGCATATCTTCATCATAGCTTGCCTGATAGAATCGATAGCCGTCGATAGAAGCGATGTTGTTCATGGAGATCTGGAAAGGCCCTTCCCCAGCCCTCCCGAGGGAGGGAGAATTTGAGTCACCTTTTTCTCGCGGATGCCCATTTGGCGTTTCCTCTCCATATTGTATAGCTTGCATTTCATTATGGTGACTAAAAAACTCCTCCCCTCGGGGAGGCCGGGAGGGGGTCGTTGGGTATTGGGTCACTACACTCACATAATCCATCGGTGCATCAGTACCGGGGTAGTTGACGATATGGAAATCAGTGAGTTCGAGAGTGAACGGAAGCATACTGATTCTGTTAGTCCCTGCTTCTACGAGTATGTTATCGGGTACGCCGACACGGAGGTGCATAGAGCCTCTCTCTGCTGTGAGATATGTAACGAAAGCGCCTGCAAGAATGCCGAGGAACGAGATATGAAGCATAAGCGTAGCAGGGGCAAGTCGCTTGCGGACAATCATTATGACAGAGCATATTGCGAGCAATGCCCATAACGCAACAAACCACCACGCACCGTAAATGTACGTGGCGGCAAACTCAGTACCTTTTAGCCGCTCTACAATCGTAGCTATGCCCATGCATACTATGAGAAGTATGTAGGTGATAGATATTGTTTTCTTCATATATTTAAAAAACAGTCCAGCCACAGCCCCTCACCCGCCCTGTGGGCACCCTCTCCCCAAAGGGCGAGGGGGAAGTTACATTATTCTAATCAAAAGGCATTAACCACCTAAATGTCATAGAGCCCCTTTAGTGAGAAATACTAACTTTTCCCTCGCCCCTTGGGGAGAGGGTGCCCGCAGGGCGGGTGAGGGGCCATGGCTGTGGCCGTGGGCTTTTTTTTATATTGACTCTATAAAATACACAACCTGCTCACGCTGTTTCTTAGAGAGAGCACGGAATTTCTTTACCGTTTCGTAAGCATCACTCTTGCCACCCTCGCTGGTGCATCCGTGCCACATGATGGCTTCGATGACGTTACGCGCACGGCAGTCATGCATACGTTCTGTGCCTGAACCGCATTTCTTAGCCAGACCACGTCCCCAGAGAGGTGTTGTGCGGCACCAACCTGTGCGGAGGTCATTCTTCATGAAGAGACGATGCTGAACCATATCGGTGTAAGGCCATATCTTCTGGTTAGGATAGCGAGGCATATCGTTGTTGCTGAAGAGGCGGTTTGGGTCGTGAATCTCGTCTGCGCCAGTTGTCCATGAAGGACGGTGACATTGTGCGCATCCTATCTGGGTGAAGAGTTCCTTGCCAGCCTTGAAGTCCTCGGTGGTGGTGTTGCGGGCAGCAGGAACTGCAAGACCGCGATGCCAGATCATGAGGTTCTTGTATTGATCCTGAGTCATCTCCGCATCGAGCGACTTACTTGTGAGATAGTTGTAGATGTTACTCTTCACGTCAGTTGTATGCCACTCTGCATGCTTCTTGTCTGGATCCACGCGATTGATATACTCGGCAAAGCCAGCCTGTACCTCTGGATCGCTTGAAGACTTCTCTGCATAATACTTGCCTGCAAGGTCGAGGTAGTGGTAGCGTCGGTCAGGACGAGTCACGTTGGTAATGTTCCATATTGCATTTGCACCTGCGGCATCGAGTATAGGGCCACGTGACATAGCGTAGGTGAAACGGCGCACATACTTAGTGCCGTCGCCCTGAAGTGAGTTGGAATAGTAACTCTTCCATGTGTTGGTCGTCTGATCCCACATGGCTGGGTTCAGCGTTACGTATGGTGATTCTGCAGCCCATTGCTTTGTTATCTCATCATCATCAATGGCATCAAGAAGACCAGTGCCATAGATTCCGATTGTTGACTCAAGACGCACGCCAATCTCATTGGCAACATCGGCAGCAGAAATCTCTTCATCCTTGCCGTTGCGCTGCACGATGACAGGTGCATAGTAGGCAGATGCAGGGATAGAGACCTCTGGATATGTGAGGCTGTAGGTCTCGCCATCATCAAATTTATTGCCCCACTCATCGGTGTAGGCAAGCCAGTCAATCTTTATCTTGCTCTCATCGATAGGAGCCTTGAATGGCTTCACGGCACCAGTCTGAGGCATACCTGCTACAGAGCGGATATAGGCATCGGTCTGCTTATCGTAGATAACGAGCAGATAGCCGTTGCGGTGAAGGTCAGCCTTGTATGTTGACTGACGTGCGCCATGACCATAGCCTGGGTGGCAATAGAGGCAGCCAGGGCGAACATACACAGGACCGAGTCCCATGAAAGCACCAGAAGTGTTGGTGTTGAAATCTTTCTCGAAGAGATACTCGCCCTCGTTGAATGCTGTTATCATACCAGCAGTTTCCACGGCGAGTGTTGGCTGCTTGTATGCGGTGGAAGCTGTGACGCTCGTTGTTCCGAGTTTGCCGCCGGCATAATAGTCTTCCGGGTAGTTGATTTCTTCCGGGTCGTCGATTTCCCATCCGCTGATCTTATCTTCGGAAGAACAGGAAGCGAGTACGGAAAGGGAAGAGGCGATTAGTAGGGTAGAAAATTTAAAGTTCATAATTGTTTTTGTTTTACCACCTTTCCCCGAAGGAGAATCCCTTTATAATAATGTAACGTAGATACCGCTGATTTATTATCGGGGATTCCCACTTCGGGGTGGATTGTGTGGATTGGGTTATGGATGTTATTTCTTTATCTTAATGATAGCATTGTATAGAGCATACGCATTATCGCAGAGTGAACGGTATGTAGCAACGATTACGTTGTCAACATAGTTCTCGTTGATGACCTGACATTGTGCCTGTACGGTCTTGTCTGCAGCAAAGCCCTGAAGTTTCTCTGAGAGTGACTCAAGTGAACCGTCAAGTTCATCAAGTGCATCGATAGCGCTCTTTACTGATGTGTCTGTGTAGCAGAGAGCGAAAGGTGCCTTCATGCCGTTGATAGCCTTGAGAGCAGCATCGAGTTTCTTCTGCACATCCTCTGCAGCACTCTTGAGGGTATTATTGTTAGAGTTGAGGCAGAAGTAGATGAGTGACTTCTCGTTAGGTGTTGTTGCGCCCTTTGAACCATATAGAGCATTCTTGCAGCTCACGATGTTGTCGTAGAAGTCGATGATTGAATTATATGCGTATGGTGACTCGATATATGACTTATCCTCACCGGTATAAGGCAAACCGATCTTTGAGCCGCCAACCTCTGAGATGATATCACGTGCACCTTCGATGATCTCTATTGTAGCATCGAGAGCAGTCTCGTATGACCCGCCTGGTGTTTTGAAATCCTTACCGAAGTTGAAGTAAGAAAGTCCCTCGTTTGTCACATCACCATCATCATCGAGCTTTGAGTGAGTCTTGAGATAATCCATTGTCTCGTTGTAGCGTTCACCACTTGATGCACCCGACCATGTGGTCTCAAGTACGCAGGTAGCCTGATAGAGGTCGCGTGCAACCGCACAAACGTATGTGTATTCAAGGTTTGTGAGCTGTGAGATGTCGCGTGCCTTACCCTCGCGGAACAGCACATATTCTATGCCGTGATAGCCCAGAACTCCTGAGTTCATGGTGCGAACCTTGTTCTGGATATCGCCCATGACGCTATTGTCGCGCAGGATGTTAGCGAGAGCAGTCTGATCTACAGGCCATGTGTCGGTGTGTGGGTCGATGGAATACTCGTCGGCAGCACCGAAGAGGAATGCCTCGGTATTCTCCCAGTCGGCACGTGCTTTCTTCCATTGAGCGCAAGCCTCGTCGAGAGCCTGCTGTGATCCTTCTACAGTCTTTGAATCTACATCATCATCATCTGAACATGACACAACGGTCATGCAGCATACGGCAGCCATTACTGCCATTGTTAAAGTCTTGAATTTGAACATAATGATAAGGTAAGCCCCCTATCCCCCAAAGGGGGAATTTGGTTGATAGTATTTATCGTTGAGGGCATGTTGTTGATTGTTATTTCTTAATTTTTAATTTTTAATTTTACATAAACCATCCGCAGTACGCAATGCTTATGCTTATACTTGGTTCGTCGTTGTAAGGCTGCACGTATAGTGGACTATCTTCGCGCAGACCGTTGTTGTTAGGCTTCTTGAAGGCACGGTAGGCATATTCAGCCTTAACCACCACCTCCTTGATCGGATAGTAGTTGATACCTACGGCGTAGCGTGACTTCTTGCAGTAGTTATACAGGCTCTTGTAAGTGCCAGCCGCCATCGTGTTGTAATGCTCTAAACGACCGAACACATAGAATTTATTCACCCCTCGTGATGGCAGAAGAGAAGCTATGTCATATCCGCCTTCTATAGCGACAGCAAAGGCGTTGCTCGCTATGTTTGAGTATTTGAATGGGGAACCATCCTGATACTTATGGTGTGTCCAGTTTGCCTGATTATAGCTTGAAATCCTGTCAGCATCAGAGAGATGTGCATAGTCGATGTTACCTCTCACCACCCAGTTGCTGCGGTTCAGGGTAAAGTCGAAGGCTATGATGCTGAGAGCACCCGTAACATCATCATACGAAGCGCCTGGTGTCTTGATGGAATTGCGGAAGGTATGACCGTAATATCCGCTGATGCCCATTCGTAAACCTTTCACCGAATAGTTATCCACACGACCTGCAAAGGCGTAGGTGTTAGCCACCTTATACTCGTAGGGACTTGTTGCACCATAATGCACGAAGTTTTCTGCCGAGAAACTCTCTGAGTTAAGAGCCGAAAGAAACTGAGCCTCATATCTCCAGTCGCCTGTGCGTCCCCAAATCGAAGCACCCAACTGATGCCATGTGTTTGGCATGATGGTGGCCTCACCTTCTGGTCGGTAGCATCCGAAGAAGTGAATAGGCTCGTGATAGGCGTTGCTCAGACCTACAGGAACGATGATTTCTCCAGCCTTGATGTTCAGTTCGCCATTGCCGAAACGCTTGTTCAGCCAGAACTGTTCAAGCACCACCTCACCGCCTTTTTCTGTCTCAGCCTCATATTCTCCCGATTCCTCAGCCTCAAGTTCAACGGCAGTACCAGCACCTCCATGCTCAAACTCAATCTCAGAGCCCATGCTCCAGCCATTGCCGAAGTCGTAGCCCATATTGATACATACGTGAGGCAAGTCGAAGCGACCATGACTCTCACTATCCTTATATCTCGTAGGAGCATTATACCTGTTGAAACTCTGGCTATAGAAGTTGCGAGTCATCACAGCCTCGCCATATCCACCGATAGAGAATCCGCCTTTTGCCTCCTCAGCATCCTTTGTCTCCTCAGTTTCATCGGTAGTTTGTGCAGATATCGTTTGTGTGCAGAATGTAGCACCTAATAATATCAGAAATACAATCCTTTTTGTCATGTCTATGAATGTTTGATTTCGGGTGCAAAGGTACTGCCTTTCTGTCTTTCCTGCAATACTCAAAAAGTATGTTTTTTATTCGTGACGATTCGTCGTAACATCATCATTTCTAATGAGATGATACCTATTAATGATTATCAATTTTTGAAAGAAATGATTATCTCTCGGAAAGAATACCTAAAAATAATGATACCGGCTAATTGCTTTTCATGATATCAGAATATACGAATGAACTCACTAAAGATATTTATTATATGGTATGCCTGTAGAATTGTAAACGAAATTTATAAGTAGGTGTGTATGAATAATTCTGCACACTGTCTGGGTCTTTTCCTTAGAAAATAAAGTGTCAACATGTCAACATGTCAACATTCATCCATAAAAAAAGGCTCGCTTCAAAGCGAACCTTTCTCCAAACCTTTACTAACTAATTCTATACTTTTATACTATATGGAAAAATAACGTACATTCTTATGGGAATCAGTACACGAACGCAAAGCCTAACCCACAGAGAAGCCAAAAGCTGAGAGGATGGCAGAAATCGTTGTAATCGCAATATTGATAATAACGCTCCATTTGTTCTTTTTTTCGTTAGTCATTGTTTTATTTGAGTTTAAAGAGACCCACCCCTTGCCCCTGACACATACTCCGATGTTATCAACATCGGACTTCCCATAAAGGGAGGGGAGTAATTACTTTTTATCGCCGTGGAGGATATGCAAAAGTGATCACTCAATGTGCACCTACATCGTGAAGAGTGTATCTACTCCCCTCCCTCTATGGGAGGGGTTTGGGGGTGGGTCTTTTGATAATATTTACATAATTCTCAATCCCGAAGAAAGTTGCACAGAAAACAAGTAGCTGAGCAATCAGTATCAGAACTGAGCCGTCAATCACTCCAAGCGGTGGCATAATCAATCCTGCTATTGCAAACGCCATTGCCATTGCGAAAGCGCTTATTGCGAGATATAGTTTCATACGATTCAATTCAAAAATAAAAGATTAACTGAATAAGAGAAAAAAACAATAAAAACCCCTCCAAGTTATCGGCTCTTTAGGGAGCCTCATGGCGTCTTGCTTGTTTGAAAGCCTTTGTAAGCCTTTGGGCTTCCAGTCTTTCACCCAATCAATCCACCACCCTCTGCGAGGGCTTAACTTGTCGGCTCAAAACCACCCCCTGCGGGGGAAAAACCTCAATCAAGGCATGTCAACCAACAATTTATATCCGGGTATGAGCGTGATTTGCGAGCCCGGTACGGGCGACATATAATAGCGAAGGGCGATAGCCCTGGTATTCATTGATGCGACGATTGATGAGCGCCATCGGTGCGACATCTAAAAACTGGATGATATAATAGGTGTCGGACTT
>DCJC01000044.1:32529-60969 GCA_002317355.1 Prevotellaceae bacterium UBA1710
CGGCGCTAACGCACCGCCCTTTTAGATGTCGCCCTCTTCGGGGCTCGCCAATCCCATCCCCTTACCGCGCTCAAAGGTAATACTCCAACCATATCCCCCCACCGCGCTCAAAGGTAACCACTCCCCCTTGAGGGGGTGAGGGGGGAGGAGCCCTCCCTTTGGGAGGGACTGGGTGGGCTGCTACAGACTGTCGCCACCGTCGCTACCTGCACCAGCACCGCCACCGCTAACAGTGCTTGATACTGCGCCATTTGGAGAAAGGAATACCTCCTTAACCTCGCCATAGCTGAGAGCAGCCACATTGAATGCAACATCGCCCTGGTAGTCAGCGAGCTTAGAGTTCGCATTGATGAGTGACTGAGAAGAAACGCGAGTCTTGCCGTTCTCCTTGCGAGAGTGAACCCAACCAAACACGCAATCACCATCGTTACCGCTGTGACCGATGCAACCATCAACAACAGAGAAGCCGTTCTTAGGAACGATGTCCCAGAGCTTTGCAGTGCTCTCTACATCGAGGATAACCTTGTTAGCCTTGAACTGGCAGTAAGGGATGCCAGTTGTTTCGTCTTCCTTCTGCTTTACGAGGAAGTAAGAAATCTGGTCACCGTTGCGATAGTCAGGGTTATTAGCAATAACTGCCTGAGCGAACTGACCTACGGTAGTGTTTGCACCGAGAGTGAGGTCTGCGATGAAGATGTTTGTTGCAGCGTTGCGACCTTCGCCAGTGATTACGATAGGTGCAAGAGTACCCTGTGTAATCTGGTAAGGAGCAGCTACGCAAGCACCACCAGCAACCTGCTGCTTTGTGAGATAGACAGGAGTCTTCTGGAGGTTACACTGCATGAACTTGTTGTAGTCGGTCTGCATGCCTGTCTTGTTCTCGAAACCACTCTCGAGATGTGGACGGATGCCATGGAACATTGCACCGATGTTAGTCCACTTGCAGCGCTGACGCATCTGAGCCTCAGTACGTGGATTTGT
This sequence comes from Prevotellaceae bacterium UBA1710, assembly GCA_002317355.1. Lineage (GTDB taxonomy): Bacteria > Bacteroidota > Bacteroidia > Bacteroidales > Bacteroidaceae > Prevotella. The sequence continues at coordinate 33,511 of DCJC01000044.1, forward strand.
GATGTGAGTCATCTTCTCTGAAACGACGGTCTGACCCTTAACCTGCTTGAAAGTGAAATCGCCCACTGAGCCATTCATCTTTCTGATAAGTCCTGTAAGATGTGCCATGATGTGAATGTATTAAGTTAAAATCGATCTTGGGTGATGGTTGTTGGGTGATGGTTGGTGGTGTATTGTAATCTTCGTGAATGGTACGTTATTAGCATTTCAAACCGCTAACACCTATCACCTACACCTATCACCCTTTTACGTTATGCTTATGTGGATTTTACCCCACTCTTACTATCTTCTTACTGCTTTCTTACCTATGGTAAGATTCACGTAAGTTTCATGTAAATTTCACGTAAGTTTCAGTTTCGAATACAAAGATAATAAAAAATTTGTCCATTTGCAAGTTTTTCGATAAAGAAATACTATATGTTAGCATAGTTTAACTTTAGGTAGAGCAAAGTAGTCAAATAGTCAAGTAGTCATTATATTTTCTAAGGAAGAGACCCCTTTTGAATAATATATATATTATTATATTACGCGAACCTTATTATATATAGAGAAAAAGAGCTTACCCCTTCATTTTTTCTTGACTACTTGACTACTCGACTACTTTTTGTTGTGTTTTTTTGTAAAGTAGAGATTGCATTTTTGCATATTTTGCGATTTTTGTAAAAACGTTGCGGATGCCTCTTAGACAATTTGCTTTCGCCATCTAATAAAACTAAAGAGGTCTTCGTGTTGAATTTTTATCTGAATTTTCATTGCACTTCGTTGTTATAACGATGTGCTTTTTTATGTAGCAAAAGTAGTCAAAGTAGTCAAGTAGTCATTATATTTTCTAAGAAAAGAGACCCAGACAAGCACGTAAACATTACCGAAACAAGGGATGGGGTGGCGAGCGTTGCCGATTATAGCACGATTCCTAACTTTACACCCCAGTTATTTTCTTAGGCGCAAGCCATTTTCCTAAAAATTTTATATCACTTCAAATCCATGATGAACTTGTTTTTCGCTATTTTCTTCACCATTTCCCCCATTTCTTTGTAATTCTGCAAAAAAATATGTAACTTTGCACCTTGAAATGAAAAGGTTTGTATCGATATTGCTGTTGGTTTGTTCTGTGCAGTTTGCCATTGGTGTTTTTGCACAGGCTAATAATGCTGTTGCCCAAGGGCAGACGGTTGATGCCAAGACTGCAGATAAGCTTCGCAAGGCGGAAGTGAAAAAGGTACTTGATGATGCGAAGACAAACTTCAAGCAGAATAAGAATCTTGATAAGACGGAAACGGCGGTGAGGAAACTGCTGGTGGATTCTGTCAATATGCGTGACAAGCGATTGCATGCCACATTGATTGAGGCATTGCGTAAACAATATAATCAGGGTAACGAAAAACTGTATCTTAAGCAGAAATATGACACTGCGATGCTGTTTCTTCTTGCCCGTAAGATATTTGTGGCTGCACAGGAACTTGACTCTGTAGAGGCTTTGCCAGATGCCAAGGGTAAGGTGGAATTCTCGCATAGAAAGGCTGATGCGCAGTTGTTGATGCAGTTGCATGGTAACCTCTATACGGGTGGTGTGTTCCTGCTCAATCATAGGAAATATGCTGATGCGGTGAACTGCATTGATCTGTATCTTCAGTCGCCTGAATGGCCTTTGATGGAAGGCGGTTTGAAGGTGGATTCGCTTCATCGTCAGCATGCAAGTTATGTGTCGCTGGTGGCTGGCTATAGGGCTGAGAACTTTGCTTCTGCCTTGAAATATGAGGAGGATGCGCTGAAGTATCGTCCACGATTTGAAACCACGCTACAGTATCTCACGGAGATATATCATGAGCAGGGAAATGAGAAACGTTATATAGAGTTGCTCCAGCTTGGCTTGGACTCATTCCCGACTTCCCGTTTCTTCTTCTCAAGACTTGTGGATGTATATTGCAATAATGGTGATTTCGCCTCTGCACTCAAGGTGACTTCGAAGACCATAGAGGCTGATAGCACAGCGCTTGTCCCACAAATTATTCATCAGACTCTCTTGCTGAATCTCTCACGATATGATGAGTGTATTGCCATGGGTGAGAAACTTCTTGCAAGGAATGACTCGCTTGCGGATGTGAACTATAACATTGCACTTGCTTATTACAACCAGACGATGGGACTTGACAAGGGACCTGCCAATAAGCGTAAGGAAAATGAGAAGAAGCTGAAGTGCTTGTATAAGAAATGCCGTCCGTATATGGAGAGGTATCGTGCTCTTGAACCTGATAAGAAGGATAGATGGCGTCCTGTGCTTTATAACATCTATCTGAATCTGAATATGGGTAAGGAGTTTAGTGAGTTGTAAGAGCCCCACCCCTGTCCCCTCCCGAGGGAGGGGGAAAGCTGACGCACGGATGGCTCACGAAAAAACTGTTAACGCTTGGATGGCTCGCCGCGAGGGAAGTCTTCCTAAACAGGGAGATTTTGAGGACCTTTAATATAATTATGTAGATGGATAATAAGCAAATCAAAAAAGATAGTGTGCTCACTTCACCGCGCACCGGCTCCCTCCCTATGGAGGGAAGTCCGATGTTGATAACATCGGAGTATGTGAAAAGCGGGGGGAGAGGCCGTTTTTCTTTCACCCTCAACCCAATGCAGGTTGCCGTTGATAAGGAATTGACATCAACGGATAAGGATGTAGTGGTGCTTTCTCCTACAGGTACAGGTAAGACTCTCGCCTATATGCTTCCGCTTCAGAAGCAGTTGGATAGGGATGATGTCAATGTCCAGATGCTTGTCATTGTGCCGGGTAGAGAACTTGCCTTGCAGTCGCATGAGGTGCTTCAGAGTCTGAAGTGCGGATTGCGCAGTATGGCTTGCTATGGTGGTCGTGCTACGATGGATGAGCACCGTAAGATGCGTGAGGTGAATCCTCAGGTGGTGTTTGCTACCCCCGGCAGATTGCTTGATCATTTAGAGAAGGGGAATATCCTTTGCGATAGCGTTCAGGTCATTGTCATCGATGAGTTTGACAAGTGTCTTGAGATGGGATTTGCCCGCGAGATGAATGCGATACTTGGTTTTGTGGATGACAGTTGCCGTCGTGTGCTGCTGTCTGCTACCGATATGGATGATATCCCACGTTTCGTGAATATGGGACGCACCACAAAGATCAACTTCATTCCTGAGCATGAGCAGACAAACGATCGTGTTGAGTCGTTCCTGGTGCGTAGTCAGGAGAAGGATAAACTCGGGGCATTGGCGTTACTTCTGTCGGATATAGGGACAGGTGCCGTTATCGGACAGGCACCCTCTCAACAGGAGAGGGTGGGGGGAGAGTCCTCTATCGTCTTCCTCAACTACCGTGATTCAATAGAGCGCACTTCCGAGTATCTCAAGGCAAATGGTTTCTGTCATGTGGTGTTCCATGGAGGATTGGATCAGAAGCAGCGTGAGCAGGCTCTGCATCAGTTCTCTAACGGTTCGGTGCAGATAATGGTATGTACCGACCTTGCAGCACGTGGTCTTGATATTCCGAAGATAGGAAACATCATTCACTATCATCTGCCATTGAGTCAGCAGGAGTATATCCACCGTGTGGGTAGAACAGCCCGTTGGGATGCTTCGGGTAGAACATTCTTCCTGCTCGGCCCTGAGGAGAAGATGCCTGAGTTCGTGGAACTTGACCCTGAGGAATATTATGTGCAGTCGGAGGTGGCTACGCCTGTTCTTCCTCAGATGGTCACCTTATATATTGGTAAGGGAAAGAAGGATAAGATAAGTAAGGGTGATATCGTCGGTTTCCTTTGTAAGATAGGTGGCTTGAAGAGTGCGGATATTGGTCGCATTGATGTCTATGACCGTTACTGCTATGCTGCCATCGGAAGAAAGAATCTCCGTGCTGTGCTGAAGAATACTGCCGGTGCGAAGATAAAGGGAATGAAGACGGTGGTGGAGGAAATTAGGTAAAGAATTTTTTTGTGGAAAGTAAATTAGGAGTAAAATTATTTCAGTAAATTAAGGTCTTGATATTTCATTAGTGGTGGTTGCCGCAATGGAAATTTACTGAACTGTAATTTTCTGGTAATTTACTTTCTGACTATGTTTAACGAGAAAATGAAATTATCATCTTTCATTTTATTCCTGGCACTTGTGTCGGTCATAAGCTGTGGTGACAAACCCAAACCCGAAGTAACCCCGTGGGGAGAGACTATCGGGGAGGATGGTGCACCTGTAGAGCAAGTGGATAGTGGTGCCTCAAAGGTGTCGCTCGATGATATTGTGGATGCGGGAGAGATGATAATGCTGACGATATCCGGACCTGAGACATATTATGACTATCGTGGACATGGTATGGGTGTTCAGTATCTGCTATGCGAGAAATTTGCACAGAAACTTGGTGTCTCGCTTCGTGTAGAGGTGTGCAAAGATTCGGCAGAGGTGATGAAGCGACTTGCTGACGGGGAGGGAGATATCGCCGTATTCTCAGATTATAGCCAATGGAAGGTGGCAGATGCTAAGGGAAATATTGCTACCGAACTGAAAAACTGGTATAAGCCCGAACTGGTGGCACAAGTGAAGCAGGAGATGCACTCCATGCTTTCCATCGGTATGGTGAAGAGACATGTCTATCCTTTCATGCTCAACAGGAAAGATGCTGTAATCTCCCGTTATGATGCCTTGTTCAGACAATATGCTCCAGTGGCAGGTTGCGACTGGACACTTATCGCTGCCCAATGCTATCAGGAATCTTGTTTCGACCCGAGGGCTCACTCATGGGCAGGTGCTTGTGGCTTGATGCAGATAATGCCAGGAACGGCTGATCTGCTGGGCTTATCTCGTGCGCAGATCTATGAGCCGGAGGCAAATATTGCGGCAGCCTGTAAGTATATGGCTCAGTTGCAGGGTAAGTTTAGTGATATTCCTGTGCGTGGTGAGCGACTGAAATTTGCACTTGCCTGCTACAACGGAGGCTATCACCATATACGTGATGCTATGGCTCTTGCAAAGAAAAACGGTAGGAATCCGCAGCGATGGAGCGATGTGAGGGAGTTTGTGCTCGGTCTTCAGTCGCCTCGCTATTACAATGACCCGGTTGTGAAGAACGGCTATATGCGTGGCTCTGAGACTGTTGACTACGTGGATAAGATCATTGATCGCTGGAACCAGTATCGTGGTGCTACGCGAGGCAAATACGGTAGTGGTGTGAATGCTACCCCGAAGAGGTCGAAGCACAAGAATAAGTGGGTAAAAGAAAATTAAAAATTAAAAGTGAAAAATTAAAAATGCAGATTAGCGTGATAGACTCACCGCGATAGTATTTTATAATTTTTCACTTTTAATTTTTAATTTGATTGGCTTTTTGGCCAATTCACCATATACACCTTCTCCTTGCCTCGTGTTATGGCGGTGTAGAGCCAATGGATATAGTCGGGAGTGAGCATATCGTCGGTCATGTAGCCTTGGTCGATATAGACATGTGACCACTGGCCGCCTTGCGCCTTGTGGCAGGTTACGGCATAGGCGTATTTTATCTGGAGGGCATTGAAATATTCATCCTCACGTATAGCCTTCATTCTGTCAGCCTTGCGTGGGATGTCGGCATAGTCTTCCTCGATAGCCTTGAAGAGAGCCGTGCTCTGTTCCTGTGTTAGTGCAGGCGCATCAGACTGCAGGGTATCGGTAAGAAGAATCGTGTCAAGTTCGAAATCATCATAGTCAGGAAAGCGAAGTGTGGCATCAGCGAAATGGAAACCGTAGAGTTCACGGAAGTTGCGCACTCGCATCACTATAGCCTTATCGCCATTGGCAATGAAGGACGGACCGTTCTGTGATTCGTTTGACTTGGAGAGAGTGCGGTTCTTTACTACCATGATCTGGTCGCCACGCTCGAGAAGTTCTTCACGGTCAAGAACTTGTGCACGGATGCCATTGTTGTACATTGTAGCATTCTTATTGCTTCGCGTAATGATTATCGTATCATCGATTCCCTTCCTTGAATAGCTGTCGGAGAGTGTATCGATGAGTTCGTTGCCCGACAGTCTTTCTATATCATCAAAACCACGGAAACTAATCTTCGGTAGCTCTGTAGCATCTTCATGCTGAATGAGTTGGCGTATGTTCGTGGCGTTGTAGAGAATGCCCGACTGCTGACTCTGACGAAGCACCTCTGCAAGGTCGCACTCGAAGAGTGTGGCACCATAGCCGTAGAGGATTTCTGAGATGAGAGCTGGTGATTCGTCTTCACCAACAGGAGGAAGCTGAGCGGTATCGCCGATGAGAAGCATTCGGCAGTTACGGCCAGAATACACGAATTCGACAAGATCATCGAGCAGACTACCGCTACCGAAGCCAGTCTCGCTCATGGAGAAAGAGGAAATCATGGATGCCTCGTCGATGACGAAAAGTGTGTCGGTGTGGAGGTTATCGTTGAGGTTGAAATCACCCATCAATGCCTTCTGTCGATATATCTTCCTATGGATGGTAGAGGCTGGCATCGAACTGCTGATAGACAGCACTTTAGCCGCACGACCTGTCGGTGCCATGAGCACAACCTTCTGGCGCAAGGAAGTGAGTGTCTGTACCATAGCAGCCACGAGAGAGGTCTTACCCGTTCCGGCACTTCCTCGCATGAGCATCATCGGCATATCCTCTCGGGAAGCAAGGAACTTTCCGAAACATTGAAGCGCGTTCATCTGGTCGGATGTAGGTGTAAACCCAAACCTCTGGACGATAAGGGATATGAATTCGTGTATCTTCACCTAAATTCTTAAATTTTGAAAGAATTATTCTTTAATTACCGCTTTTTTTCTTAATTTTGCAGTGGCAAAGGTAAGAAATAATTTTTTGCTATGCAAAAATATGAGTGAGAATTTTGGTAAAAACATAACTGCACAGCCTTCTGTAAGACGCGGAATCGTTCCTCGTCTGGCTATTCGCGTTGGTTACGGCACAATGTCATTCTGTCTGCCAAACGCTGACGGAACGGTAGAGTATCAGCCTTACACGGTGAAGAGCGGTGTGTCGATGGCGGCAAATCTCAGAACGGCTTTCCGTGAGTCGGAACTCTTGAGAGGTCGTGATGATCGTGCATTGCTTTCTATCGTTAGTCCTGTGGTGCTTGTTCCTATCGATGAGTATATGGATCAGGAGAATTTCGATGTCGAGACTCTCTATAACCATACTTTCACAGGTAGGGAGCATGAGGCAAAGGTGGCAAGTGTTATACCAGATCTGAGTGCGGTGGCAGTCTTTGGTGTGAACAAAGACCTGAAGCTTGTCGTTGAGGATCACTTTGGCGATGTGAGGATTCAGAACGTGATGCAGCCGGTATGGACACATCTCTATCGTCGCAGTACCCTTGTTGGGCAACGCCGTAAGCTCTATGCCTATTTCCATGACAATAAGGTGGATGTGTTCTCGTTCCAGCAGCGCAGGTTCAGATTCTCCAATACCTTTGATGCCGTTCACGCTCATGATGCGCTCTATTATCTCCTGTTTGTGTGGAAACAGCTTGCCTTGAGCAATGAGGATGATGAGTTGCATCTTGTTGGTAGGAGCGAGCACATGGAGTGGCTCATCACTAAGCTGAAGTCTTATCTGCGAAGGGTTTATACTCTCAATCCTGTGGCAGATCTCAATCGTGCCCCTGCCTCGCTGATAGAGGGGATGGAGTATGATTTAATGATTTAGACCCACCCCCTTCCCCCTCCCATAAAGGGAGGGGAGTAGATAGTAAGGTAAACGATAATGGTTATCGGCAGAAGATAATAACGAAACGATAAAAAAAATGTGATTATGGCATATAATGGAAAAATGACATACGCTTCACCTGATAGGTATGGGTTGTTGAAAGAATATGCCAGAAAGAACAGGAATAATATGACCTTAGGCGAGAAGGCATTGTGGTCGTCGTTGAGGCATAAGTTTCTTGGACATCGTTTTTATAGGCAATATATTATTGCTGATTATATCGTGGATTTCCTTTGCCATGAGGGTGGTGTCATAATTGAGGTGGATGGTGGCTATCACTCAGAACCTCGACAGACTGAGGATGATAAGCTCAGAACTCAGCGTCTTGAACAACTTGGATTTCACGTTCTTAGATTCTCTAATGAAGAAATTCTTGCAGATATTGAGGATGTGGAAGATAGAATATTAAAATTTTTAGAACAATAAAATAGCAAACCTCCTATAGCGAAAAAAGGTAACTACTCCCCTCCCTTCATGGGAGGGGCTGGGGGTGGGTCTTCTTATGAGAATAATTACAGGACAATATAAAGGCAGGCACTTTGATGTGCCAAGAAGCTTCAAGGCAAGACCGACAACGGATTTTGCCAAGGAGAATATTTTTAATGTACTTAACGGCTACATTGATTTTGAGGGAATATCAGCCCTTGATCTCTTTGCCGGCACGGGTAGCATCTCTTTGGAAATGCTTTCAAGAGGTTGTGCTGATGTGACAAGTGTGGAACTTGATCGTGATCACTCAAACTTCATTCGTCAATGCTTGCAGAAGTTGGGCGATGACCGTTGCTCTCTCATCAAGGGGGATGTGTTCAGATTCCTGAAGTCATGCAGAAGGAAGTATGAATTCATCTTCGCTGACCCACCTTATGCCTTGCCTGATCTTCCAAAGATACCAGACTTGGTGCTTGGCACAGAGACAGGAAACTCATTGCTTTCAGAGGACGGCATCTTCGTCTTTGAACATGGTAAGCAGAATGATTTCTCACAGCATCCTTGCTTCGTGGAGCATAGGAGTTATGGAAGTGTGAATTTCAGTATATTCAGACCAAAGGATTGATAGACAGATTAACCATAGAAAGAATCAAGGAAGCGGCTGACATAGTGGATGTCGTTTCTGAATTTGTTAGTTTGAAGCGTTCAGGTTCAAACTACAAGGGATTGTGTCCTTTCCATAACGATAGGACGCCGTCTTTCTATGTGTCTCCTACACGTGGCACCTGCCATTGCTTCACCTGTGGTGAGGGAGGTGATTCTGTAGGCTTCTTGATGAAACATGAGCAGCTGACCTATCCAGAGGCTCTTCGTTGGTTGGCTCAGCGCTATGGAATAGAGATTGAGGAAAAACAACTCACGGATGAACAGCGTAAGCAACAGACAGAGCGTGAGGGAATGTTCATCACCAATAACTGGGCGGCTGAGTACTATTCTGATATCTTGCATAATGATGTGGATGGTCGTGCTGTTGGTATGCAGTATTTCCGTCAGCGTGGTTTCAGGGATGATATCATCAAGAAATTCCGATTGGGCTTTGCTCCTGCTGACAGATATGCTATGCCTCGTAAGGCAAAGGAGAAGGGATATAACCTCGCTTTCCTTGAGCAGACGGGATTGTGCTACAAAGATAACAAAGGTGAACTCGTAGATAGATTCTCTGGTCGTGCTATGTTCCCTTGGGTGAGTGTCAGCGGCAATGTGGTGGCATTCGGTGGTCGTGTGCTCGACCAGCGTACCAAAGGCGTAAACCAAAAGTACGTCAATTCTCCTGATTCTCCTATCTATCACAAAGATCACGAACTCTATGGTATCTATCAGGCAAAGAAGGCGATAGGCAAGGAAGACTTTGTCTTTATGGTGGAGGGATATACCGATGTAATCTCCATGCATCAATGTGGTATTGAGAATGTTGTAGCAAATTCAGGTACCGCCCTTTCCGTTCATCAGATTCATCTTCTGCATCGTTTCACCTCTAATATAGTGTTGCTCTATGATGGTGATGATGCTGGTATTCATGCTGCACTTCGTGGTACTGATATGCTCCTTGCCGAGGGCATGAATGTGAAGGTGCTTCTTCTTCCAGATGGAGACGACCCAGATAGCTTTGCAAGAAAGCATTCGGCTGATGAGTTTCGTAAATACGTTGAAGAACATCAGACGGACTTCATCGAGTTCAAGACAAAGGTGATGCTTCAGGGCGTTACCGATCCTATCAAGAGATCTGAGGCTATCAACTCCATAGTGAAGAGTGTCAGTATGATAACTGACCAGATTGTGCGTGCAACTTATATTAAGGAGTGTTCTTCGCGCCTTGGTATAAGTGAGCAGATTCTCATCACTACGATGAATAACTTCATTCGTAACTATCGTGATGAACAGCGCAAGGAAGAGGAACGCAATAACCGTGCCTTGCAAAGAGGGCAGGCACAACCAACTCAGGGACAAACGCAGACTGCAAATCCTCAGCCAAATGCAGGTCAAAATACAGCTCAGTCTGCACCTGCTACTCAGCCTGCTTCTTCGAATGATCCATATGGAGATTTCCCACCTGATGATGCATTCCTGCCACCAGAGGCTTTCTCGCAGCCTTCACAACAAGGACAGGCTCCTCAGACTACTCAGCAATCTGCATACGTTCAGCAAGGCACAACAACCCAAACTGCAAGTACGGGTAGGGTAGGAGTTGTGCCTGGAGGTGATTTGTCCGTTCAGGAACTCCTTATTCAGTTTGTTATCCGACATGGTGAGGAGATTGTGCTGGAGAATGTTGAAACCGAAGATGGTGCAACAATTTCGTTGACCGTAGCAGAGCTAACACAAATCGATTTGTCAAATGATAATCTTACATTTGATAATCCATTATGTACGCAGATTCTTGAAGAGGCTGTAGCACATTCAAAAGAAGAGGGTTTCAAGGCTGAAGATTATTTTATAAGACATGCTGATTATGAGCTTAGTCAGTTGGCTATCAAGCTAACCGAAGATCCTATCCAGTTGACGAAATCCTATCAGATGTCGTATGACATTGATCGTTTGAAGGCACAGCTTGAGCATCTTCTGCTTGATGTTAGATTCGAGTTTGTGGAGAATAGAATAGCGTTTGTTCGTCAGGAGATGGGGCTAAATTCTGGTGACAGAGATAAATACATAAATCTAATCGCAGAATTTCAGCAATTGCAGAAGATGAGAATGGCTATTGCGAAGAAACTTGGTCGCTCGTAAAGAAACGTCTGAAAACGGAAAAATAGAACAATTTTGCCTTTGAAAACCCCTTCTAAAGACCTTTTTACTCCTATTTAGAAATGGGAGTCACAACGGAGTCATAACGGACTCATAACGGAGGCATATGGGAGGAACAGGAAAATCGAACAATTCCCACTTTGTCTTTTCAAGGTTTTATAATATAAGGAATAAGAATTTAAAAGAGGTGTATCAATACGAATTTGATACACCTCTTTGCGTATGTTATTCCCTTTGGAATAAACCTTATCGGGAAACGATTTCTTAGTTTGCAGCCTCGAATTCCTGAAGGAAACGTGTGTCGTTCTCAGAGAACATACGGAGGTCGGAAACGTGATACTTAAGGTTAGTGATACGCTCTACACCGAGACCGAATGCATAACCAGAGTAAACCTTAGAGTCGATACCGCAGAGCTCAAGCACGTTAGGATCAACCATACCACAACCGAGAATCTCTACCCAACCTGTATGCTTACAGAATCCGCAACCCTTACCGCCACAGATGTGACAAGAGATATCCATCTCGGCAGATGGCTCTGTGAATGGGAAGTAACTTGGACGGAGACGAATCTGAGTGTCAGGACCGAACATCTCCTGAGCGAATGTCAGCATAACCTGCTTAAGGTCGGTGAATGAAACGTTCTTGTCGATGTAAAGACCCTCGATCTGGTGGAAGAAGCAATGAGCACGTGCTGTGATTGCCTCATTACGGAATACACGTCCTGGGCAGATAACACGGATAGGAGGCTGTCCCTGCTCCATCACACGAGCCTGTACGCTTGAAGTGTGTGAACGAAGAATGATATTCTTAGTAACATCGTTGAGAGGGCTCTGCTCTACGAAGAATGTGTCCTGCATATCGCGAGCTGGGTGATCAGCAGCGAAGTTCATCTTAGTGAACACGTGGAGGTCGTCCTCTACCTCTGGACCATCAGCCAATGTGAAGCCCATGCGCTGAAAAATCTCCACAATCTCATTCTTAACGATAGAGAGAGGGTGACGTGTACCGAGCTGGATTGGGTAAGGAGTACGGGTAAGGTCGAGGTCGTCAGCAATAGTCTCTGTTGTAGCAACCTGCTCCTTGAGTCCGTTGATCTTATCGAGTGCGAACTGCTTAAGTTCGTTGATCTTCATACCAAGCTCTTTCTTCTGGTCGGCAGCCACGTTACGGAAGTCTGCCATAAGAGCATTGAGCTCACCTTTCTTACTGAGATACTTCAGACGAAGAGCCTCGATTTCTTCTGCGTTGGAGGCTGTCAGCGCTTCCACTTCCTTGCGAAGTGCGTCTATTTTCTCTATTAACATAGTGTCTTAAATCAAATTTGCGTGCAAAATTAATATTTTTCTTGGAAAATAAGGAATAAAATAAAAATAAATGTGTACATTTGCAGAGAAATTTTTATAACTTGATGAGAAAAACTGTTTTTATAGTCTTTTTTGCATCTTTGATGATGCTCTTTGTCGGTACAGGTTGTACTGACACAAAGACGATGTCGGCTGATTCAATCAGTATCGATTCGCTGCTAATTGATTCGCTCGGCACCGACTCTTTGGAGGCTTTGATTGAAGACGAACCAATGCCTAAGGCTGCAGACGAGTTGTTTGATGATTTCATCTTCAACTATGCCGCCAATCGTCGTCTTCAGACAGAGCGTACTGACTATCCTGTCAATCTGGATTCCTACGGCAAGGTGTCACAGGTTGAGAAAGGGAAATGGGGCATGGAGCATTTCTTCATGCGCCAGGGATACTATACTCTCATCTTTAACAGTGCTCGTCAGTTGGATGTCGTGAAAGATACAGCTATCAGTTGTGTCTATGTCGAGAAGATTTCTATTGCAAAGAATCAGGTAAAGAGATGGTTGTTTAATCGTGTTCTCGGTCTTTGGAAGATGCAGGGAGTTAAGATTATACCATTGGCAAAGCATGAGGATGCTCAATTCCTTAAGTTCTATTCTCATTTCGTAGCCGATTCTACTTTCAAGGCTGTTTCTATTGCAGAGTCAGTAAGTTTTTCAGGTCCAGATCCTGAGGATGACTTCTCTCGCATGAATGGAGAATTGATGGCCGAGCAGGTACCAATGTTCTTGCCTTGGTTGCCATCTGGCTCATTCTATAACATTCATTACGGCAAGGAGCCATATCAGGCTTCAAACACCCGAGTATTCGTGATTCGTGGTATTGCCAATGGAATGGAGTCAGAACTTACTTTCGAAAGAAAGAAAAGTGGTTGGATGCTGACAAAGCTGAACACTTAAGAGATTGCAGAAATATTAAGGATAACAAAATAAGAGAGAAAATCGTCAAGTTAAAATCCAATAAGAGAAAAGATATGGCTTACAATAATACATTCAATAAGGAATCAAAAGGTAAGAAAGGTGCTGAGCGCAAGATGGAGGCTGCTCCAAAGTTAAAGGATGGATGGGCTGCTGATATCGAAGAGGCTGTTCGCGTTATGAGACAGGGAGGTGTTATCCTGTATCCAACTGATACTGTGTGGGGTATAGGTTGCGATGCAACTAATGCTGAGGCTGTTAGGAAAGTCTATGAGATAAAGAAACGCGATGACTCTAAGGCCATGATTTGTCTTATTGATTCTGACAAGCGTGTATCTCGTTATATCCGCAATGTGCCTGATGTGGCTTGGGATTTGCTCAATCTTCCAGATAAACCTACAACTGTCATACTTGATAATGCAAGCGGACTTGCTAATAATCTTGTGGCAGAAGATGGTAGCATAGCTCTTCGTATCACAAAGGAGGCTTATTCAAAGGAATTGTGTTATCGTATGCAGAAGCCTATCGTTTCTACAAGTGCGAATGTGAGTGGTGAACCTGCTGCCCAGAACTATCGTGACATTGCTCCTGAGATTCTTGAAGCTGTGGATTACGTTTGTAAGGCTCGTAGAAATGAGCACGACCCACATGTGCCTTCAAGCATCATCAAGCTTGCAAGCAATGGTGAGGTTACGGTTATCAGGAAGTAGGTTTTGAGGTTTTAAGGTTAGAGGTTATTAGGTTAAAGAATTGAAGATAGATAAGACCATAGATCAGCTTATTGAGTGGCGACTAAAGAACGTGTCGGACAAGCAGTTCACGCTTGTTCTGGCTTTCTTTGTAGGTATGCTTGCGGCAATCGCTGCTTTCATTCTTCATTCTGCCATTCACTTCATACAGCATACGTTGACTTCGGAGTTCAATATGAAGTCATTCAACTGGCTTTATCTTGTATTCCCTATTGTCGGAATCTGGCTTACCTCGCTCTTCGTCAAGTATGTGGTGAGGGATAATATCTCGCATGGTATCACCCGAATCCTTTACGCTATCAGTACCAAGCAGAGTCGATTGACGAAGCATAACTGCTGGTCGTCTGTCTTTGCTTCTGCTATTACCATCGGCTTTGGTGGATCTGTAGGAGCCGAGGCGCCTATCGTGCTCACGGGCTCAAGTATTGCAAGTAATCTTGGTCAGCTCTTCCGACTCAATAATAAGACGCTGATGCTTCTCGTGGGATGTGGTGCAGCTGCTGCTATCGCTGGAATCTTTAAGGCACCTATTGCCGGTCTCGTCTTCACCATTGAGGTACTTATGATCGACCTCACCATGGCGAGTATCTCTCCGATTCTTATCGCTTCAGTAACAGCTACTTGCTTCGCCTATATCTTCATTGGTAATGAGCAGTTGTTTAGCTTCACGCTTGATAATCCGTGGGTTGTAGAGCGTGTTCCAAGTAATATCCTTTTAGGAATATTCTGTGGATTGGTAGCACTCTACTTCATCCGTTCCATGACCGCTTGTGAGAATATCTTCGGAAAGCTAAAGAACCACAGATACGCTAAACTTGCTCTCGGTGGTATCATTCTGAGCACTCTTATCTTCCTTTTCCCGTCACTCTATGGTGAGGGCTACAATGATATCAATATTCTTCTTGGAGGTCGCACTCAGGCTGATTGGGATAAGGTGATGAACGGCTCGCTCTTCTACGGACACGAGCAATGGCTTATCGTCTATATCGGTATGATTGTGCTGACTAAGTCATTCGCTACGGCTTCTACCAACGGTGGTGGTGGTTGTGGTGGTACCTTTGCTCCATCACTCTTCATTGGTGCCTTTGCGGGCTTCTTCTTTGCACGTATCTGGAATATGTATGGTATGGGTGTCTATTTCCCTGAGAAGAATGCCGCTTTGCTCGGAATGGCTGGTGTGATGTCAGGTGTGATGCATGCTCCATTGACGGGTATCTTCCTCATTGCCGAACTCACAGCCGGCTATGACCTCTTCATGCCTCTTATGATTACTGCCGTGAGTTCTTATCTCACGATTCTTATCTTCGAGCCTCACAGCATCTACGGCATGCGTCTTGCTCGTGAGGGAAAGCTTATCACTCACCACACCGACCGCGCTGTACTCACCCTTATGAGTCTTGATAGCGTTATTGAGAAGGATTATGTTAGTGTGGATAAGGATATGGAACTCGGTCAGCTCGTTCATGCGCTCAGTAAGTCGGGTAGCAGTCTTCTGCCTGTTCTCGATCGTGCGGGAAATCTTCTTGGAGAGATAGATATGAACAAACTTCGTCATATTGTATTCCGTACGGAGTTGTATCATCATTTCCGTGTATCACAGCTTATGACCGACCCTCCAACGCATCTTCGTCTTGGCGACCCTATGGAGGATGTCGTTAAGGCATTCGACCAGTATCACGCTCATCAGTTGCCTGTGATGAATGATCATAACCATCTCATAGGTTATGTGTCACGCAGTCACGTCTATGCTCAGTATAGAAAGATGGTTGCTGACTTGAGTAATGATTAGTCCCCGTCCCCTTCCCGTCAGGGAAGGGCTAAAATCTCGTTTCTATGAGCAATATAAATAAAGAAAGTTTACGTGTGGTTTTCATGGGTACTCCCGAGTTTGCTGTGGGTACTCTCTCTGCCCTTGTTGAGGGTGGATATAATGTTGTGGCTGTTGTTACTCAGCCAGATAAGCCAGTTGGTCGTCATGGCTCTGTTCTCCAGCCTTCGCAGGTTAAGCAGTATGCTCTCGAGCACAATATCCCTGTGCTTCAGCCGGTGAAGATGAAAGATCCTGAGTTTGTTGAGCAACTTCGTAGCTATAATGCAGACTTACAGGTCGTTGTCGCTTTCAGAATGCTTCCTGAGATAGTATGGGATATGCCTCGCTTCGGAACATTCAACGTTCACGCAGCTCTTCTTCCTCAGTATCGTGGTGCAGCTCCAATCAACTGGGCTGTCATCAATGGTGAGACAAGAACAGGCGTTACGACATTCTTCCTCGATCACGACATCGACACAGGTAGAATCATCAAGCAGAAGCCATTCGACGTGCCTGATGATGCTAATGTAGAGTATGTATATGATGGATTGATGAAGCTTGGTGCCGAACTTGCCATCGAGACCGTAGATGCTATCATTGCAGGTGATGGTCATGTTGACTCACTTCCTCAGGAAGATATGATTCCTGTAGGTGAGGAACTCCATCATGCTCCAAAGATTTTCAAGGAGACATGTGAGATTGATTGGACCAAGACCGTGAAGCAATGTCACGATTTCGTGCGTGGCCTTTCTCCTGTACCTGGTGCATGGACTAATGCAACTCTCCCTGATGGTCGTGACACCGTGATGAAGATCTACAAGGCTCAGAAGACCGACCGCAAGGCCGAGACTCCGGGCATGGTTCACGCAGAGAAGAATCATCTCTATATTTCTGCATCCGATTTCCAATTGGAAATCCTTGAAGTGCAGATTGCTGGCAAGAAACGTATGGCAGCAAAGGATTTCGTTAATGGTTTGCTCCATTAACGGCATCCTCATGGATGCTATCTGCCATTAGTCGGTAGATCTGGCGGGTTCTCTCGTCGTTGATGAGGGCTATCTGGGCATCCATGATAGTCTTGTCGTATCTCACCATAGGACCAGTCTGGGCCTTGCGGGGAGATAGCTCCTTTACTTTATTGGCAGTTTCCTGAATGAGAGGGAGGTAGAGAGAGAAGTCGATACCTTCCTCTTCAAGTACGCGCTCGGCAAGACGATAGCAATGGTTCACTAAGTTACATGAAAACACAGCTGCGAGGTGCAGTTTCTTGCGCTTTCCCGATGAGGCTTCCACCACATTATCCGATACCCTTGATGCCAGTTCCATTATCACCTCAAGAGTGTCCTTTTCCGATGCCTCTATAAAACAAGGTATCTCACGGAAATTAACGCTCCTACCCTTTGAGAATGTCTGCATAGGGTAGAGAACTCCGTAGTTGGTGTCTGTGTACTCAGCAAAGACACTCATGGGAACACTACCAGCCGTGTGTAATAGGATAGGGTGGTGGGTGTTGGATGATAGGTGTTGGGTTAGCTGTGAGATAAGAGAAGGCAGAGCATCATCCTTTACCGAGAAAATATAGACATCAGCATCTGTGCGTATATCACTGATGCTGATGCATGATGCACATTGGAGTTTGTTGGCAAGTGCCTGCGCATTCTCCTGAGTGCGACTGAAAATCTGTATGATATCCTCACCTGCAGCCTTGAGAGCTTGAGAGAGGTGTGTGGCAAGGTTTCCCGAGCCGATAAATACTATTCGCATTTGCTATTATCGTCAGTTCAGCACCAACGGTGCGTATTATAATGTCGAAGTGATATTGCTTTCTATTCTGTACACCTACTTATTCCCTTAAACTGAAGGTATGGATCTACCGTGATTTTATGATTGCAGTAAGGAATGATCTGACGCGCATTTCCACCTGTAGCAATAATCTTCACGTCCTTGCCAAGGGTTGGGAGAATGCGGTCTATGAGACCGTCAATCATTGATGCAGTACCATAAACAATGCCGCTCTGCATACACTCCAAGGTGTTACGGCCAATCATGTTGCGAGGCTTCTCGATGTTCACGGTTGGGAGCTGTGAAGCCTTGGTGCTGAGTGCCTTGAGAGATGTCTTCACGCCAGGAATAATCATACCACCGATAAACACGCCCTCATCGTTAATTACTCCTACGGTTGTTGCTGTTCCCATATCGATGACGATAGCAGGGGCACCGTAGCAGCAACGCGCACCGATAGCATCAGCCAGACGGTCCTTACCGAGCTGTGAAGGTGATTCTATCTGGATGCTGATAACCTTCATGGCATCCTCAAGACTGAAGAAATGAGGTGTTACTCCAGTCACATCGAAGATAGCCTGAGACAACTTGTCGTTTATCTCAGGAACGACGGAAGAGATGACGATACTGTCAATCTTCTCTATAGTTCCATCCTTCTGAAGAAGTCCGAAGTTATAGAGTCCGGCACGTATCTCGCGACGGAAGAAACTGATAGTCTCGTGCTTCCTTGTCATCAGGCGCCAAGTGTCCTTGATATTGCCTTCTGCGTCAGAATGGGCGATGACTACAGTAGAGTTTCCTATGTCAAGAAGCAGACGGTTCATAGTGAGTTGATTATTTCATTGAGAATAAGGTCTGCTGTCTCTTCCTTTGAGCAGAGAGGCAGTTCCTTTACCATGCTCTGTGAGATGAGCGTTACCTGATTGGTGTCAACGGCGAAGCCAGTAACACCCTTCGCGATGGTGTTGGCGCAGATGAGGTCGGCATTCTTCTTCGTGAGTTTAGCGCGTGAGTTCTCTATCAGGTTCTCTGTCTCCATAGAGAAACCTACGAGCATCTGTCCCTGAGGCTTGTGCTCACCAAGATATTTGAGGATATCCTGAGTGCGAGTAAGTGGAATGCTGAGGTCATCGTCTTTCTTCTTCATCTTCTGCGAAGAATAGTTGGCTGGGGTGTAATCGGCTACGGCGCTGCACATGATGATGATGTCCTTGTCTGAACTTCTCTCGGTCACCTCTCTATACATATCCGCAGCGCTCTCTATGTCCACCACGTTGATACCTGCATAAGCCTGAATATTCACTGGACCTGATACAAGTGTCACCTCCGCACCTCTGAGAGCAGCCATCTTTGCGATAGCGTAGCCCATCTTACCCGAAGAGTGGTTGGTGATGTAGCGCACAGGGTCGATGCTCTCCTGAGTAGGACCAGCCGTGATGAGAACGCGCTTGCCCTTCATATCCTTCTCACGAGCCACGGCAACCATGATATGCTGAAGGAGAGTCTCTTCTGATGGCATCTTACCGCTACCAGTATCACCACAAGCCAATCGACCTGATGCAGGTTGGATGATGCTGTAGCCATAGTGCTCAAGCTTCTTCAGGTTATCCTGAAGGATAGGATTCTCCCACATATTTGTATTCATAGCAGGAGCGATGAGCTTAGGTGCCTTTGTCGCGAAGATAGTTGTGGTGAGCATATCATCGCAGATACCAGATGAAATCTTACCTATGACATTAGCCGAGGCCGGAGCCACGAGGAAGAGGTTGGCACGCTTTGCAAGTGCCACATGCTCCACCTGAAACTCGAAGTTCCTGTCGAATGTATCCACGAGGCATTTATTGCCTGTTAGTGTCTCGAAGGTTGTAGGCGTGATGAAGTTGCACGCATTCTTTGTCATGATGACATGCACGGTAGCATGCTGCTTGACAAGCATGGATGCAAGATTGGCAATCTTATAGGCTGCTATGCTGCCTGTAACGCCGAGGACTATGGTCTTACCTGACAGGAGACCCACCCCCTGCCCCTCCCGTGAAGGGAGGGGAGTAGTTTGTCTTTCTATCTTATTGTCAATCTTGTTGCTTTCTTTCATAATTGAAAATACTAATTACTCCCCTCCCTTTATGGGAGGGGCTGGGGGTGGGTCTTTTACTCCTGCTCCTCCAACCTTCCGTGCTTCTCGTAGTTTGCCTTGCGCACGATGTTGTTCTTATCGTCAACAAAGAGGACGCTTGGCTTATGAGTAGCAGCTTCTTGAGGAGTCATGTTGGCATAAGCCATGATAATCACCTTATCGCCAACGCTGACGCACTTTGCAGCAGCGCCGTTGAGGCAGATGATACCTGAGCCCTCTTCACCAGCGATGGTGTAGGTCTCAAAGCGATTGCCGTTGTTGATATCGACAATCTGCACTTTCTCATATTCAAGAATGCCCGACTCACGGAGCAGTTTTGTATCTATGGTTACGCTACCTACATAGTCGAGGTCTGCCTGTGTAACTGTGGCACGGTGGATCTTCGCTTTAAGTAATGTGATGTCCATATTTTTTAAAGTGAAAAATAAAAAATTAAAAGTGAAAAATACAGATTACGTTTTTTGGGGGGCAATACTGATCTGTATTTCCTTATTTTTCATTGTTCATTTTTTATTTAACAGATGAAATTATCAATCAGACGTGTCTTGCCGATGTAAACGGCGATAGCCACGAGTGTCTCGCCCTGAATAGTGTCAACGCGCTGGATGTTCTCGAAGTCAACAACCTCTACGTAGTCAACGCGTGCAAGAGGCTCGGTCTCGAGGTTTGTCTTGATGATGTCGATAATCTTCTTGGCATCCTTCTCGCCAGCCTCGATGGCTGCCTTACCCTTGTTCAAGCTCTTTGAGAGGATGAGGGCTGCCTGACGCTCCTCTGCTGAGAGGTATGTGTTACGGCTTGACTTAGCCAGACCGTCTTCCTCGCGGATGATAGGGCAAGGAACGATCTCGAGAGGGAAGTTAAGGTCGCGAACGAAGCGACGGATAGTAGCCAACTGCTGAGCATCCTTCTGACCGAAGTATGCACGGTCAGGGCAAACGATGTTGAAGAGCTTGCCTACTACGGTACATACACCACGGAAGTGGATAGGACGAACGGCACCGCAGAGCAGTTCTGTTGTCTCTGTTGTGTCGATGAATGAGGTGAAATGACCTGGATACATCTCTGCTGGTTCTGGATTGAAGATGAGGTCGCCGCCGCAGTTCTCTACGAGTGCCTTATCGCGCTCAAGGTCGCGTGGGTATGCCTCAAGATCCTCATTAGGACCAAACTGTATTGGGTTCACGAATACCGATACAACGGTGCGGTCATTCTGACTCACAGACTTCTCGATAAGGCTTCCGTGACCTTCGTGAAGGAATCCCATTGTAGGAACGAGACCTACTGTGAGGCCTTCCTTACGCCATGCTGATACTATCTCTCTTACCTCTTTAACTGTTTTTACTACTTTCATATTGCGATGTTTCGAGATTTCGATTCTCGACCTTAATTATCAATTTTCAATTATCAATTATCAATTGCCTTCAGGCTTCTTAGTACCTCCTCGCTGATAGCATATGTATGCTCCTTTGCAGGGAAGGCTCTTGACTCCACATCTGCCTTATACTGCTTGAAAGCCTCGAGCATCGTGTCGTGGAGGTTGGCATAGCGCTTCACGAACTTAGGTGTGAAGCCATCGGCATAGCCTAGCATATCCTGATAAACGAGTACCTGACCGTCGCATCCATTGCCGGCACCGATGCCTATGGTGAGCGCAGGAACCATCTCTGTCACCTTTGATGCAAGATCTGCAGGAACACACTCGAGAGTGATGGCGAAGGCACCAGCCTCGCTCACCGCCTTTGCGTCGGAGAGAAGCTTCTGTGCTGCCTCGAGCGATTTGCCCTGAACCTTATATCCACCGAGCGTGTTGAACGACTGCGGAGTAAGACCGAGATGAGCCACAACGGGAATACCTGCCTGAACGATAGCCTTGATGCGGTCAGCATATTCCACACCGCCCTCAAGCTTTACAGCCTGACAGTTGGTTTCCTTCATTATCCTACCGGCATTCATCACGGCATCGTAAACCGAGCCCTGATATGACATGAAAGGCATATCGATAACCACGAGCGCATTCTTCGCACCTCGGCAAACAGCCTTTCCGTGGTGTATCATATCATCTACGGTAACGGCAAGCGTGTTCTCGTAACCTAACATTACGTTGCCCAATGAGTCACCCACGAGAATCATATCGACTCCCGCTTCATCAATCGTAAGAGCTGTATGATAGTCGTAGGCAGTAAGCATGCTTATCGGCTGAATGCCCTTGCGACTAAGCATATCAGAAATTGATTTCTTCATTTTCGGAGAAAAATACTTTAGAAAAATTTGAAATAACCGCGCTACGGATTTACTGTGCAGCGAAAGTTCATTTCACGTGAATAAAATGAATTTAAAAAAATAAAGGCGGTTATTGCAACCTTGGACGTTTTTAAAAGTATGCTCTTTTTACGGCTGCAAAGTTACAAACATTTAGGAAAATATGCAAATCTTTATAGAGTAATTTTCGGATAATCATGCATTTTACCTATTTTATATGACTTTTTCGTGAAAGAATGCCGTTTTCTCAATTTATTTTCTTAATTTTGCACAAAGAATATTTAGGAGTGGAAAAATCTACAATGAAACAGGCAATGATTTTCGCGGCAGGCATGGGCACACGCCTTAAACCGCTCACAGACGTTATCCCTAAGGCACTGGTGCCGGTAGGGGATAAACCTTTATTGCAGATTGTTCTCGAAAGGCTTATCGATGCAGGCATTCACGATGTCGTGGTCAACGTGCATCATAAGTCGGCTCAGATCATCAACTTCCTCAAGCTCCTGCAGTCGGCATACGATGTCAACATCAGCGTATCTGACGAATCCGACCAGCTTCTCGAGACAGGAGGCGGAATCCGCAAGGCAGGTGCTTTGTTCAAAAGTGATGAGCCAATCCTCATCCATAATGTCGATATCCTCTCGAATGTAGATCTCGCAGCCTTCTACGACAACATTGGCGATGCCGATGCCATGCTCCTCGTCAGCGAGCGAAAGACAAAGCGCTATCTCCTCTTCGACAACGATATGCACCTCGTCGGCTGGACTAACATCGAGACAGGTGAGGTGAAGTCACCATATCCCGAAATCGCCGCATTAAGTGGTTACTCAGATTCTTCACTCTTCACTCTTCACTCTTCACTCAGAATGTACGCCTTCTCCGGCATTCACGCCTTCTCTCCATCCCTCTTTTCCGACATGGAGACATGGCCTGAGAAATTCCCTATCATGGATTTCTACCTCAACCGTTGTGCAGAGCGAAAGATGAAGGGCTACCTGAAGACAGACTTGAAGCTCCTCGATGTCGGCAAGCTCGACACCCTCGCAAGCGCAGAGGAATTCATGGAGGAATAGCGAATCGCCCCCGCGAAACTTCGAAATCTCGATAACTCAATCTCTCGAAAAATCGAAACCTCGAAATCTCACCCCTTCGAAATCATCATTACATATTAACAATATGCAGAAAATTATCATCTTAGACTTCGGCAGTCAGACTACCCAGCTCATCGGACGTCGCGTTCGTGAGTTGGACACATTCTGTGAGATCATGCCTTACAATAAGTATCCGGAAGATGACAAGGACGTTATCGGCGTCATCCTCTCAGGATCACCTTATTCTGTGCATGATCCAGAGGCGTTCAAGGTAAACCTTGACCGTTTCATCGGTCGTCTGCCTGTTCTCGGCATCTGCTACGGTGCCCAGTTTATCAGTCACACCCTCGGTGGCAAGGTTGAGAAGGCTGACTCACGCGAGTATGGTCGTGCCAACCTCGGATTCATCAACAAGGAGAACATCCTCTTCAAGGGCTTCGACGACAACTCACAGGTATGGATGAGCCATGGTGACACCATCACAGCCATCCCAGAAGGCTTCGAGTGCATCGCAAGCACAGCCAACGTGAAGTACGCTGCCTACGCAAGCAAGTCACAGCCAGTATGGGCAGTTCAGTTCCATCCAGAGGTGTTCCACTCAGTTCAGGGCACACAGCTGCTCAAGAACTTCGTTGTTGACGTCTGCGGATCAAAGCAGGCATGGAGTGCCGACTCATTCGTTGAGACCACCGTTGCCGAGCTCAAGAAGCAGATTGGCAATGACCGCGTCATCCTCGGACTCTCAGGCGGTGTTGACTCAAGCGTTGCTGCCGTGCTCCTCAACAAGGCTATCGGCGAGAACCTCACATGTATCTTCGTTGACCACGGTATGCTCCGCAAGAACGAGTTCCGTGATGTGATGGAAGACTACAAGTGCCTCGGTCTTAACGTGATCGGTGTTGACGCAAGCGAGAAGTTCTTCTCTGACCTCGCAGGCATCTCAGACCCAGAGCAGAAGCGTAAGATCATTGGTCGCGACTTCGTGGAGGTATTCAATGCTGAGGCTAAGAAGATCAAGGACGCAAAGTGGCTCGCACAGGGCACTATCTATCCAGACCGTATCGAGTCTCTCAATATCACAGGTAAGGTCATCAAGTCACACCACAACGTAGGCGGTCTCCCTAAGGAGATGCACCTTCAGCTCTGCGAACCACTCCAGTGGCTCTTCAAGGACGAGGTGCGCCGTGTAGGCCGTTCTATGGGTATGCCTGAGCACCTCATCACACGTCACCCATTCCCAGGCCCAGGTCTCGCTGTTCGTATCCTTGGCGACATCACTCCTGAGAAGGTTCGTATCCTTCAGGATGCCGACGATATCTACATCCGCGGACTCCGTGAGTACAAGACAAAGCTCTCTGGTGAGCAGGCACGTGCCGTACTCGCAGCTGGTGTACCAGCCGACATGAAGGATGGTGAGATTGAGGTAAGCCTCTACGATCAGATTTGGCAGGCAGGCACCGTACTTCTCTCAACCGTACGTTCAGTAGGTGTAATGGGCGACGAGCGCACATACGAGCATCCAGTTGCTCTCCGTGCCGTAACCTCTACCGATGCAATGACAGCCGACTGGGCACATCTCCCATACGACTTCATGGCAAAGTGCTCTAACGAGATTATTAATAAGGTAAAGGGTGTCAACCGCGTTTGCTACGACATCTCTTCAAAGCCACCTGCAACAATCGAGTGGGAGTAAAAGTCCCTATCCCCCCAATGGGGAACTTTTGATTGTATTTTAAATCACAATGACATAACGAAGCCCTCTCGCGAAGTAACTCGTGAGAGGGCTTTTCTATGCCTTGTTATTAAAAAATGGTCTTCAGAAATTTGGAGTGATGAACCTTACTTTTTCAGCATCTTTTTGCCGTTCTTGATATACAATCCCTTTGAGCTTGCTGATACCATGCGGCCTTGAAGGTCATAGACAGCCTGAGAGTTTGCATTAACGGAATTAACCTCCTTTATGCCAGTAGAGGCTTTGCTGTCAGCAGAAAGGATGAGCTGACCAATGATGCAGTCACTCCATTCTGAGGCTGCCGAATATATGGCGATTGCATAGTCACCCTGCTCAGTAACATCAAACTCGAAAGTCTGCTGATCTATATTTGAAAAGCTATTTGAAGCCACATTACCGATGTTTACGTTAGGAGTATATGTCTGACTGGCAATGCTTGCGTTGTCCTCGCGTTTCTCAATGTTCAGCTCTACTGATCCGAAATTCGACATGTTCCAGTTACAGATTTTGTATTTCAACGAGTAGTGACCAGGTGCAAGAGAGAGCGTAGTGCCACCGTCTGCAAGTCCGTACTTAGCCCATCCCTGATGCTCTTTTCCGCCTATATTGCGAAAGTAAAGACCGTAGTTAAGTCCTCTTGGTGAACCAGTAAACTGTAAAACTCGACATCCAGATGAATAGCCGTTACTATAGCCTGAGCGCCTATCATTAGAGTCAAAGGTAGTCCAACCAGCTGGCAAAGCCCCACCTTCGGTAAAATCTGATGAGATGGTGAATTCGGTTGTATTCTGCAGAGTGATTTCCACGGAAGAAACGCTTGTCTCACCGTCATTGTCAGTAGCAACGGCTTTCAAGGTGTGCTTTCCAGCCTTAGCACCTGTAAGTACTGCCTGATATGGAGCTTTCTCGCAAGTAGCCAACAATGTGGTTTCGTCATAGAACTCCACCTTCTCAACGGTGCCGTTTGAATCATCGGCAGTTGCAGTAATGGTGAGGTCAGGGAAGGATGTCTCTCCGTTAGCCCCAAAGCTGATATATTTGCCTGCCGCCTTAGGTGATGTTATTCTAACGCTTGGAGCGGTCTTGTTGAGTGAATATTTCTTGCAGAAGTTCCAGATTTCACTACCTGTATATACCTTTGTCTCTTTGCTGATCCAGTGACCTTTACCAGCAAGTTCAAGCAATCTCACCTCAACGCCATCGTTACCTGGTCCCCACACATGGAGTTTTGCGTTGAAATTGTTGTAATTGCTTATAACCTTTGCCGTTGCAGGGCATCCGTTATGTTTTACCCACACGTTCAGAGCAGGCTTTGCACCACTAAAGCTACAGGTACCATCGTCTGTGCCATGAATATGCAGGATAGGTATAGGGCGCACATTGGCATTTGCCGTTGCGCCACCCATAGGGTAGCCGCTGACAGGAGCAAAGGCTGCGATGAGGTCAGGAATCTTGTTCATGGCATGATAAGTGAACATACCGCCCATTGAGAAACCTCCAAGATATACGCGGTTGCGGTCAATCTTATATTGTGTCACCATCTTTTCGATGATAGCCTTGACGAAATTGATGTCACGATCGCCCGAAGTGTCCCATGCCCTGTCAATGCCGTTAGGAAAGACCACGACGAACTTGGCTGTATCACAAACAGCCTCCATGCTCACATTTTCGTTCTTGAACTCATTATTCTGCATCCAGTTGGCATCCTGGTTATAGCCGTGGCAGAATATGAGCAACGGACGGTTCTCGCCAAGATCCTTTGGCGCATACACGTTGTAAGAACGGTTAGTACCGTTAACAGAAACATTGTCTGCCTTCATTGGCAGAACTACTCCCATAAGCAAAAGCAGGAGTGATAGAATGGTAGTTTTTTTCACGTTTTTAATAATTTTATGGCGCAAAAGCATATAAAAACGCAATGCGCAGTATTCCTTAGGTAAGTAATAAAATATATACGATTGCAAAAATATAAATAATTCCTGAACCTACAAAATAATTTTACAATTTTTCATATTTCAACATCTGTCTATGAAAGAAGTGCTTCAGAAATTTGGAGTGATAGCATATTTCCAATTCTCATGATTTTTACTTGGATTTTCTATTTTATATATTAACCACGGACAACTCGGACTAACCGAACATGGTAAGCCCCAAATTTCTTGTGCTTTAAGGATATTCTAGCGAAGAAATAGTGTTGACTTGCCTGGAAGGCAATATCTTAGGACTCCGCGTAGCGCCTGAGCCTTGCGAAGAATTATTGTCAGTTAAAAGCAGCTTGCTGCCAACAGATTTAATTCGTCGAACTGACGTTAAGATAAACGATAAAGCCTCCCACGATTGCTTTCGTGAGAGGCTTATATTTTGCCTTTAGGTGAAAGGCTTGATTAGAAGAGTGTGTCTTTTCCCTCCTCCCCTCGGGGAAGTCGAAGATTGAGTATCTTCGAGTATGTGCCAGGTCGGGAGGGGGTCATATACATGACGTCACTCCCAGCGTTGTTGCTATCGCCGTGAGAATACTCGCGATAGTCTGCAGAATGAATTTCCAGGTTTCTTTTTTCATATTTCCTCCTTTTTTAAGATTAAAATGATGTTGGTAATTAAGAAAAAAACAATAAAAAAGCCTACCCAGTCCCTCCCAAAGGGAAGGTTCCTACCCCCCTTACCCCCTCA
>DCJC01000033.1:0-4075 GCA_002317355.1 Prevotellaceae bacterium UBA1710
TCAGACAGCCCTATTTGCCGATGCAAAAGTGCTTAAAGATGTTTCCAAGTACTTCTTCCTCGTCAATGGCGCCACCGGTGATTTCTGCAAGGTGATGGAGGCATTGACGGAGATCCTCGGCAATGAGATCACCTGGGAGATTCTGCTCAAGTGCGAGGATGGTGCGCTCTATGTCGGTCAACGAGATGTCAAGGGCTTGCTTGTGACGGATGTTGGTGATGAGTACGTCGTCATCGCTGATGGCTGGTGTGCTGTTGAGTAGCTCTTGCTCAAGCCATTCCATTCCCTTGCCTGTGAGCGCCTGAAACTGCTCGGATTTGTTGTGTACACGTATTACGGTTTGGTCTTCACGCGCCTCAAAGGATGGATAGTCGCTGTCGTCATCGCGCATAAGGATGATGATCTGCGCACGCTCGGCTGCCTTGAGACTGCGCTCGATGCCAAGTTGCTCGATGGTGTCAGAGGTGTGGCGTATGCCTGCCGTATCAATGAAACGGAAGGAGATGCCTGAGATGGTGACGGTGTCCTCGATGGTGTCACGCGTAGTACCTTGTATGTCGGAGACGATGGCACGATCATCGTGGAGCAGGGCGTTGAGAAGAGTGGATTTTCCTACGTTTGGCGCTCCTATGATTGCTACTGGAATACCGTTCTTGATGGCGTTTCCTGTAGAGAAACTGGAACTGAGTCGGGTGATTTCCTGTTGCACGTCCCTTGCTATGCTGAGCAGTTGCTGACGTGATGCGAACTCCACATCTTCCTCGGAGAAGTCAAGTTCGAGTTCAAGGAGGGAGCTGAGCTGAAGGAGCTGCTCACGAAGGTTGGTGAGTTTCTGAGAGATACCACCACGCATCTGCTGCATTGCCACACGGTGCTGTGAGGCATTCTGTGAGGCTATGAGGTCGGCAACGGCTTCTGCTTGTGTGAGGTCGAGTTTGCCGTTGAGGAATGCTCTCTGCGTGAATTCACCCGGTTGGGCAGGGAGACAGCCTTCTGCTATAAGGAGTGAGCAGATGGTCTGGAGTATGTATGGAGAGCCGTGGGCACTTATCTCCACGCTATCTTCGCCCGTGTAGGAATGGGGAGCGCGGAAGAGGGAGACGAGGACGTCGTCGATGGGTGATGGGTGTTGGGTGGTAGGTGATGGGTGTTGGTGGTTTGCGGTTATTGTTCCGTAATGGAGTGAATAACCGGGTGCATCAACGAGTTTTCTTCTACCGCGGAAGATGCGGTCGGTGATGGCGATGGAATCAGGGCCAGAGACACGGATGATGCCGATGGCACCTCCCTTTGCTGTTGCTATTGCGCAGATGGTTGACATAATATAAAAGCCCCTCACCCGCCCTGCGGGCACCCTCCCCCCGAATGGGGAGGGGGAAGTATGTATTTATTGCGGTGAGGGATGGATAAAGAGTTAATTATGATTTGAAGAAGGAAACTTTCTCCTTGCCCCTTGGGGAAAGGATGTCCGTAGGACAGGAAAGGGGCAAGTTACTCCTTCTTCCCGAAGGTTGGATCTATCTTAAGGAAGGAGGTGACGAGATAGGTGACAGAGCAGAAGGCCATGACGATAACGAAGAAGGTGCGATAGCCGACGAGTTCCTGAAGGTCGCCTGAGAAAAGTCCTGGTATCATCATGGAGAGTGCCATGAAGGCGGTGCAGAGGGCATAGTGGGATGTCTTGTAGTTGCCGCGGCTGTAGTATATGAGATACAGCATGTAGGCGGTGAAACCAAAACCGTAGCCGAACTGCTCTACGAAGATACATGAGTTGATGATGAGGAAATTAGATGGTAGGTCGTATGCGAGATAGACATACACGATGTCGGGTAGGGTGATAGCGCATACCATTGGCCAGAGCCATTTCTTGAGACCATCCTTGCCCACGCACATTCCTCCGAGGATGCCGCCGAGGGTGAGACCAACAACGCCTACGGTTCCCTGAACGAAGCCATACTCCTGTGGGGAAAGTCCGAGACCGCCCTTGTTTACGCTATCCACGAGGAAGAGGGCTGACACCTTGGCGAGAAGTCCTTCAGGCATGCGATAGAAGAGCATGAAGAGGATTCCGACATACACCTGCTCCTTGCAGAAGAATGTCTTGATGGTGTTTCCGAAGTCAGCGATGAGCTCTGATGGTGTTGCAGCCTTTGTCTTGTCCTCGTCTTCATTCGGGCGTGGAAGCACATAGTTGTGCCATAGCCATAGACCGATGAAGATTCCGGCAACGCCATAGAACGTGAGGCTCCACGAATAGGATATCGAGTTGCGGAAAATGACCTGCAGATTGCCAGCTATCATGACGAGCACACCTTGTCCGAAGATGGTGGCGATGCGATAGAAGGTGCTTCGTATGCCCACGAACCATGCCTGATTGTGCTGATTGAGTCCGAGCATGTAGAATCCATCGGCAGCGATATCATGGGTGGCACTTGCGAATGCCATCAGCCAGAAGAAGCAGAGGGTGCCTTGAAGCCAGAAGCTTGTAGGGATGGTAAAGGCGATGCCACCGAAGGCAGCTCCGATGAGTATCTGCATGGTGGTTATCCACCAGCGTTTCGTCTTCACAATGTCGATGAACGGGCTCCAGAATGGCTTTATAACCCATGGGAGGTATAGCCATGAGGTGTAGAATGTTATTTCAGAATTGGAGAGGCCGAGCTGCTTATAGAGGATGAGCGATACGGTCATCACTGCTACATAAGGCAATCCCTCCGTGAAATATAAGGATGGAATCCAAGACCAGGGAGATTTCATATGTTAATAATTACGAATTACAAATTACAAATTACCAAGTTTGCAACTAAATTACGAATTACAAATTACCAATGTACCCAATTGACGATTGTCTTTTCCGCGAGAAAAGGTAACTACTCCTGACACATACTCCGATGTTATTAACATCGGACTTCCTGTGGGGGTGAGGGGGGCAGCTCCCTCCCTACGGGGGAGGGCGGGGGGAGAGGCCACCCTAATACATCTTCTTTATCTCTGCATTCTGATAGTAGTGCAGGAGGATGTCATTATAGAGGAAACCCTGTTCGCCCATGACGGCGGCACCTATCTGACAGAGACCAACGCCATGTCCCCAACCGTGACCATCGAGGATGAATCGGGTAGGGATGGTGGTGCTGTCGGTATCTGGAATCTGATTTCCGTCGGCATCGAGGCGCATCACGCTGAAAGCAGAACTGTAGAGGTGACTCTTGGAGAGTGAC
Organism: Prevotellaceae bacterium UBA1710; assembly: GCA_002317355.1. Classification (GTDB taxonomy): domain Bacteria; phylum Bacteroidota; class Bacteroidia; order Bacteroidales; family Bacteroidaceae; genus Prevotella. Next base: position 3,219 of record DCJC01000033.1, read on the forward strand.
TTACGGATCTCGAGTTCCTTACCGATGGTGAACGTGCGGTTGGTGCCCACAATCTTCATCTTCGACATACGACCGCTTGGACCACGTTCCTCCGACTTCAGGTTGATGATCTCGCCAAAGTCAATCTTGGTGCGCTCTGCGATGAGTGCACTTATCTCCTTCTGCGAATACTCCACCTTCCATGTGTAGAAATCGTGTGTCTCCTGATCATAGTCGTTGAGCACCTGTGAGAGGATATGAGCATCCTGAGTGTTGCAGTATGGGTCTTTAACCGACTTGAGGTAAGGCAGCGGAGTGTCCTCCCAGCAATACTGATATTCCTCGGTTACGCCACCACAGCACTTAGAGAAGCGTGTGTCGCATATCTCGCCATCGAAGGTGAGAATCTGTCCGCGTGTTGCCTTTATTGCCTCCGTAACGTGTGGATTGGCTGCATGGGTGATGCCCTGATAGCGCTGGCAATGGTCGTCGGCACACACATCAAAGATGGTGTGATCCTCACGGTCATACCAACGGATGAGGGAGTCTTCCTTCTTGGTGAATGAGAAGAATGAGTTGGATGTCTCCTTGAGGCGGTTGCGCTTCTCTATCTGCGCAAGGAGCCATGAGCGTGAGATAACGGCATGAGCCTTGAGGAGTTCAAGACTTGATGTAGCCGACATCTCGCTCGAGATAACGCTTTCGAGGTAGCGCTCAACAGGTAACTCATTGATTGCGCATATCTTATCCTCCTCAACCACAAGGCGGAGAGTGCCTACGAATGTCTGTGTCTGCTTACGCTCCCAATGGAAGTTGACACCGATGATTACGTCGGAAATGGAGAAATTGGGTGTTGGGTGTTGGGTGTTAGGTGATGG
>DCJC01000033.1:4134-29470 GCA_002317355.1 Prevotellaceae bacterium UBA1710
GTTGGGTGTTAGGTGATGGGTGTTTCGGACGGAAGGTGAGGTGCTGGTACTGATTGCCGTTCCAGAGGATTCCACCTTCAGAGAACTCAACGACCTGAGGACCTGTGATGTCCTCGCCCTTGGCAGTATATTGCGTGTTGAGCGTGAACTCAATCTTAGTAGCGCTGATGATTCCGACCTTCACCTCTGGTTGAGCGGCAGAAGAAGCAGAGGCACTCTGACTTGCGGAAGATGCGATTTCATCGGCAAGTTTAGAGGCGAACTCAGATGTTATTCCTACTTCCTGAAGGATGCCATAGGCAATCTCCTGAGTCATGCGTGAGAAGTCTTCCTCACGAGGAGTGATGACGAGTCCAGCCATATCAAGAGCACCAGGAGAGACTATGAACTGGCTATCGCCCTCGGCGGTATAGCAGTCGGGACGATGCTTTGTCCTTGGGATGATGACAGAGAGACAATCCTTGCCTTCACGCCATGAGAGGATGTTCATCATCGGCTCTTCACCCTCCTGAACATGAGACAGTTGCGCGAATGCCTTATAGAAACGCTTGAACAGTTTCTTATCGCCATCAACACTCTGGCTACGGATTACGAAGGCTGGGCAGACATAGTCGTTTACGAGACTTATGCCCTCATTCTCGTTGAGTTGGAAGACAGAGGTGAGGTTGCGAGAGAGGTGCTTCCAATGAGTCTGGAGAGGCACTATGCCAGATGTTCCAGCCTGAAGGTGCATGTGGTCGGGAGCGGAAGCACCGCACTTAGGTCCGTTGTAGAACACGAGCAACTCAGGATAGTGGGTGAGAACACGGTGGATCTCTCCATATTTATTGATTATTGCCTGTGGCTCATGCTCGAGGCTTGGCAATGTGAAATGCTGCGGAAGGATAGGGAATGGGTTGACGAGGAGTTCGAGGACAGGATTGCCCTGAGAGTTCCTGATGGTGTGCACCATCTGCTCCTTAGGACGATTGGCACGGCAGAGGAAGCAAGGGCGCTTCTCGAGTGAAGCCTTGTCAATCTTTGCACCAGTAGATACCATTCTTGCAGGATTGAACTGCACCTTGATGTCGCCAAGAGACTTCACCTGCACGTTTCGGAGGTCCTTGTAGCGTTTCTCTGTGTCGCTCCATGTGTTGAGCTGGCGCTCGAAGAAACGGCCGATTGCACTATCCTCATCAGGGTTATTACCTTTGTTGAATGCCTTACGCGCAAGGAGTTCCATAGTACGGAGACGATCCTTATAAAGGTTGTTTGCGTTGATTCTATCGATAGAGAGAGCCGCATCAGAATTGCCACCCCAGCGACGGCAGAGGTAGAGTTCGTCATAGATACGGCCTATGCGATAGACGCGTGAGAAGGCAAGGCCGAGAGCATAATCCTCACCATAGCTTGTGTTAGGGAAACCGATGTGGCGAAGGATTGGAGTAAAGAATGCACGAGGCGCACCTAATCCGTTGATACGCAAAGCGTTGTTTGGTCCGTTTTCATCGGTCCATTCCTTATGGTCAATGATGCCAGGAGGCAAGGTGTTAAGGTCGAAATCGCACATACGGTAAGCACCGATAACCATAGCAGCATTCTGACTATGGAAGGCATCAACCACCTTCTGAAGAGTGTCTGTGCCAGAATATAAGTCGTCAGAATCGAGCTGAACGGCAAAGCGACCACAACGTGAATCGTTGACGGCAAGGTTCCAGCAACCGCCTATGCCAAGGTCTGTTCTCTCAGGGATGATATGAACAAGATTTGGATTTGAAGCCGATAGCTCGGAGAGGATTTCGGTAGTGCCATCGGTGGAATGGTTATCTACAACGATTACGTTGTATGGGAACTTCGCTTTCTGCGAAAGTGCGCTCTTTACGGCATCAGCAACGGTCTTGGCACGATTGAAGACAGGGATGATGACTGAAGCCTCATTATCAAACTCCTGCTCGTCAAAGTCGGGAATGATGCGCTTGGAGGTGTCAATCTTTGCTCCGATGGCCTCAAGATGCTCGGTGGCAGCCTGTTCCATCTCTATCTGCACCTCACGGTTGCGTGGGTTTACATAGTCGAACTGCTTCTCGCCACTCTTGCGGGTGTCGAGTTCCTCCTCACGATACAAGAACTCGTTGAGATGGAAGATTTCGCCCTTTCTGGAGAGGAAGAGACGAAGGGCATAGAGAGCAGCAAACTTATATTGCGACTTGGAGGTAGCGATGAATTCATGGAGTAGGGAGGTGCGGATGAGAAGCAACTGACCGAAATCGAAGTCATCACGTATGGAACCCTCGAAATAATCGATGGCTGGATGCTTTTCTACCTTTCCCTCGATTACGGAATAATGATCGGCATAGACCATGGCAGCGCCAGTGTTATCGGCAGCTGAGATGAGTCGGTGAAGGGCATCAGGCTCGATGGATACGGGAGTTTCCTTTTGTGAAAGGAGCACATAATCGGCTGTTGCGAGTGAACTTATCTTGGATAGGGTTTCAGAAGATGCCATTCCACCGACTAAAGGCAAGACGGCTACGGCATCATCGGATGAATAGAATATATCAATTCGGTTTTGCATAATTTATAGCAGTTGATGATTATATCGATATTATTAGAGTAACTCTACGTAGGAGTACAAATGACCACGTAGTACAAGACGAATGTCTGGATATAACGGCTCGCGTACTGCTTTTGACTACAAATACTATCGTCTTGTACTACTTAAGCGACGATAGGAGCGTTACTCCTTGTACTCCCTGTACTTCTTATTTATTTTTAAAATACAGGCAAAGTTACGAAATAAATGTTGAAAAGACGAATATTTCCATAATATAAGATAAAAAAGTGCTTAAAAACCCGAAAAAATGTCGCTAAGGTTTGCCAATTTGGCAGATTTTTACTATCTTTGCACAAATTTCGCCCAAGAATATGAAGACTCCATTACTCGGAATGACACTCGCAGAACTCAAGGAAGTGGTTCGCTCCCTTGGAATGCCCGCCTTTACTGGTGGACAGATAGCGAAGTGGATATACGGCTCACGCGTTCGTGACATTGCTGAGATGACCAATATCTCGAAAGCAAACCGCGAGAAACTTGCGGAACAGTATTGCGTGGGTGTGATGGAGAATATCGATGCCCAGTATTCGGTTGATGGCACTATCAAGTATCTCTTCCCTGTTGCTTCAGGAAAGTTCGTTGAGACGGTGTTCATCCCTGATAAAGACAGAGCTACGTTGTGCGTTTCCTGTCAGGTGGGATGCAAGATGAACTGCCTTTTCTGCCAAACGGGAAAACAAGGATTCGAGGGCTCGCTTACGGCTGCAGATATCCTTAACCAGATATACTCGCTTCCGGAGGCAGACAGACTCACGAATATCGTGTTCATGGGACAGGGTGAACCGATGGATAACCTCGACAATGTGCTTCGTGCAACGGAGGTTCTGACGGCTGACTGGGGCTATGCATGGAGTCCGAAGCGAATAACGGTGAGTAGCGTGGGCGTAAGGAACAAGCTCAAGAGATTCCTTGACGAGAGCGACTGCCATGTGGCTATCAGTCTGCATTCACCTATTCCGGAGCAGAGAGCATCGCTGATGCCAGCTCAGAAGGGAATGGCGATAGAGGAGGTGGTGGAACTGCTCAGACAGTATGACTTCTCGCACCAGAGACGACTCTCGTTTGAGTACATCGTGTTTGACGGTCTCAACGACTCGATGACTCACGCAAGGGCTATAGTCAACCTGCTGAAGGGCTTGGACTGCCGCATAAACCTCATCAGATTCCACCAGATACCAGATGTGCCTCTGAAGACATCAGATGAGAAGAAGATGGAGGTGCTTCGTGACTATCTCACCCAGCATGGCATCTTCACCACGATAAGAGCATCACGCGGTCAGGACATCTATGCAGCCTGCGGTTTGCTCAGTACTAAGAAAAAAGAAAATTCCTAATCTAAAATAATGAAGGAACTAAACCAAAAAATTCGCATTGCCATCGTGCTTGACCAGAATGATGCAAACGCTCATGATCTCATACTGAAGACATTCTTCGAGTCGGAGATTACTGAGATATTCACCCCAGTGGTGTATGGTTCGCTCCCTATGCTCAAGCAGGAAAGCAGTCGATTACAGATAAGATATAACGTTCTAACTGTAGGTAATGCCTCTCAGGCAGATCCTGACGCTCTCAACTTTGTAGATACTACAGGTCGTAATACCGTGGATATCGTGAAGAGGGAGTTTGAGGCAGATCTTCTCGATGCCTTCATCGTTGTGCCAATGTCAAAGGAGGTGGTGAATCAGTTGCGTAATGTCGTGATTCCAAATCCTGTATTAGAGCGCAAGGACAACGATACCAAGGCTGTGCCTTTGATGTGCACCAACCAGCTCCATGTGGCTTATGTAACAGAGAACAAGGAGAACATTGCGGGAATAACAACTGACAGCATTGAGAACAAGGCTCGTATCCTGCATAGCACATTGCGTCGTGACCTTCGTCAGGATAATCCTCGTGTTGCCGTTCTTTCTTATCACCCAGAGATTGTAGCTGACGAGAAATCTATCGAGATTCAGGTTATTGCACCTGCAATCAGCAAGCTCGTGAATAGCGGTATTCCTGTATTCGGTCCTTATTCATACGCGGATTTCTTCGAGTCAGGAAAGCATCTCAACTTTGATGCTGTGCTGACAATGACCCGCGAACAGGCTCAGGCACCATTCCTCTCACTTTATGACGGAAATGGTATTGCACTTGCTGCTGGTATTGCTCCATTGGTGGTTTCACCAGTAAAGCTTGATGGTGACAATAATGCCACTGAGGATTCTTTCCGTGAGTCAATCTATATGGTTATCGATATCTTCCGCAGCCGTTACTTCTTCGACCTTCCATACGTGAATCCTCTTCCAAAGATGTATCATGAGCGTCGTGAGGATGGCGACAAGGCTCGTTTTGCCGTTAAGAAGCGCTTCGGGGATAACGACCAGAAGGATGGTGACAAGCAGGAGCAGAAGAATGCAGACAACAAACCTGCAGAGAACAAATCAGAGAATAAAGAAGCATAAAGATATATGAAGACCGTTGAACTTCAAGACATTAAGCGCCGATATAACATCGTGGGTAACTGCGATGCTTTGAATCGTGCTCTGGATGTTGCCATTCAGGTGGCATCCACGGATCTCTCTGTCCTCATCGAGGGTGAGAGTGGTGTGGGCAAGGAGATCATCCCACGCGTCATTCATGATCTTTCTCCTCGTCATCACGAGCGTTATTTCGCAATCAACTGTGGTTCTATTCCAGAAGGCACTATCGACTCAGAGCTCTTCGGCCATGAGAAAGGTGCGTTTACGGGAGCAGTAGGGGAGAGCGAAGGTTATTTCGGAGTAGCCAACAAGGGTACCATATTCCTTGATGAGGTTGGCGAGCTGCCAATGGCTACTCAGGCAAGACTGCTCCGTGTGCTCGAGACTGGTGAGTATATCCGTGTTGGCGGTCAGTCTATCAGGAAGACGGATGTCCGTATCGTTGCTGCTACTAATGTAAATGTACGCAAGGCAATAAGCGAGGGTCGTTTCCGTGAGGATTTGTACTATCGTCTTAACACTATACCTATTCAGATGCCACCTCTCCGTGATCGTGGTAATGACATCGTTCTCCTGTTCCGTCTTTTTGCCATGCAGATGGCAGAGAAGTACCGTTTGCCTCGCATCGAACTCACAGATGGCGCAAAGCTTATGCTTATGAAGTATAAGTGGCCAGGAAACATCCGTCAGCTGAAGCATATTACAGAGCAGATGTCTGTGTTGTGCCGTGAAAGAACAGTTGATGAGGATGCTCTGAAGAAGTTCATCCCTGTTGACCCAGAGAGCACGATGCTCGCACCACTTTCATCAGGTGACAGCCATTCCTACGAGAGTGAACGTGAACTGCTCTATAAGATATTGTACGACCTCAAGGGCAATGTGAGTGATTTGCGCAGGGAACTGAATGGTCTTCGCGACAAGCTCGACAATGCTTCTGCTATGCCACAGCAGATGCAGGGATATTCAGAGTTGCCTCAGGGCTATGTGCCTAATATGCAGCAGAGCCAGCAGTTCGCTCCAAGCACACCACAGATGGAATATGCTGAGGTGGAGGAGGTGAAGGAGCCGGAAGTGCTGAATATAACAGACGTTCGCCGTGCACTTCTTCAGAAGGCTCTCGACCGCAATGGTGGCAACAGAAAGAAGGCTGCGGCAGAACTTGGCATATCAGATCGCACGCTATACAGACAAATTAAACAATACGGACTCAATGAAAATTAAAGCACCTTATTATATAATATGCTTTGCGGTTTGCGCTATCATCACGCTTACCGCCATAGTTTCTTGCAGCGTCTCGTATAAGTTTAATGCCTCAAGCATTGATTATTCAAAGACAAAGACCATACAGATTGCGGATTTCCCTATTCGCTCATCATACGTATGGGGCCCAATGGGACCTATGTTTAACAATGCGCTGAAGGATATTTATGCTAATAACACCCGACTCGTTCAGGTGCGCAATAATGGCGACTTGAAAGTTGAGGGTGAGATTACGCAGTACAGACAGAGTAATAAGTCGGTTGCTGCCGATGGCTACTCTGCTCAGACAGAGCTCTCAATGACCGTTAATGTGCGTTTCACCAACAACGCAAAGCACAATGAGGACTTTGAGAAGCAATTTACTGCAACTTCCACATTCGACAACAAGCAGTCACTCAGCTCTGTGCAGGAAGAACTCGTAAATCAGATGTGTAAGGATATCTGTGATCAGATATTTAATGCAACGGTGGCTAATTGGTGATTTGGATTAAAGATTAGGGATTAAGGATTAGAGATTAAAGAGTAAAGTAGAAAGAGTAAAGAGTAAAGAAATTGAATATAACAGAACTCATAAAACATCCTGAGCAGCTCAATAAAGAGACGCTTTATGACTTGCGTAGTTTGATAGCACTTTATCCGTACTATCAGACTGCTCGTCTGCTTATGCTCCAGAATCTCTATCTGCTCCATGATCCTACGTTTGATGAGGAACTGCGTCGTGCGGCTGTGTATATTACAGATCGCAGGGTGATATTCAATCTCGTAGAAGCTACTCACTATAAACTTAAGCGCCCACAAGTGAAGGTGCCGGAAGGCAACCGTACCGTTTCGCTTATCGATAACTTCCTTTCTTCTATCCCTGCAGACATTGACGAGAAGGATGGAGAAAAGACGGAAGAGAAGGGGCGCAGAAGAAAGCCTACGGCTGCCGATGCAACCGTGGATTATATGGCTTATCTCGTGGCTGCCGACTTCGAAGATGAAGAGGAGACAACGGCTGATGTTGAAAGCAATAATGAGCCAGTTCACGAGAACTCATCAATAAGAGGATTGAAGCTTATCGATGAATTCATCAATAATGACAGCGGCTTTGAATTACGAGACAAACCTGAGTATAAACCAGAGGTTTCATCGGAGCCGGAAGATAACGAAAAATTGCCTGCAGATGAGTTCTTAACCGAGACTTTGGCAGGAATTTACATAAAACAAGGCAAATATTTCAAGGCTTTAGAAATAATTAAGCGTTTAAATTTGAATATTCCAAAAAAAAATGCTTACTTTGCAGACCAAATACGCTTTCTCGAGAAGCTCATCGTCAACAGCGGGCAGAAAATCGACTAAAAAGCGTGGCTGGAAACGGCAAGAAAATAATAACAAAATCATTAAATTATAATTTAAATTAAAGATGTACACTTTATTCGTAATTCTGATTGTCCTGGCATCATTCTGTATGATTGGTATCGTACTGATCCAGGAGTCAAAAGGTGGTGGTCTCGCCAGCGCCTTCAGCAACGTTAACAATGTAGCTGGTGTTCGCCAGACAACCAACTTCATCGAGAAGACTACTTGGACTCTCGCTGCTGCTATGGTTATCATCAGCATCATCTGCGCTTATGTTGCTCCTAATGCTTCAACAGAAGGAAGCGTTATTGAGAAGGCTGCTACTGAGCAGAGCACAACAAACCCTAACAACGTTCAGGGCTTCGGCGCTGCACCTGCAGCTGACGCTCAGCAGGCTCCTGCTCCAGCAGCAGAGACTCCAGCAGCTCCAGCTAAATAAGGGTTTACCCTTTTAAAAAAAAGAGACATTGGGCGCAATGTTGTGAGGAAATCGCGATTCCTTATGACATTGCGTTCATTTCTTTTCCTACCATGTAAATTATAATCAAATACTTAATAATTCGAAATTTCTAATGAATATGACAACTATTATCGTAATCGTTGCTGTTGTGATCATCGCTATGATCCTTATCAGCATGTATAACAATCTCGTAAGACTTCGTAATAACCGCGAGAATGCGTTTGCTAACATCGATGTTCAGCTTAAGCAGCGCTATGACCTCGTTCCTCAGCTTGTAAGCGTAGTTAAGGGCTATGCAACTCATGAGCGTGAGCTTCTTGAGAAGGTGACTCAGGCACGTTCTGCTTGTATGAACGCTTCTTCTATCAACGACAGAATTCAGGCAGATAACCAGTTCAGTTCTGCTCTTGCAGGTCTTCGTGTAGCTGTAGAGGCTTATCCAGAGCTCAAGGCTAATGCGAACTTCATGCAGCTTCAGACTGAGCTTTCTGACATCGAGAACAAGCTTGCTTCTGTTCGTCGTTTCTTCAATTCTGCTACTCGCGAATTTAACAATGCTGTTCAGTCATTCCCAAGCAACATCATAGCAGGTATGTTCGGTTTCAAGACAGAGCCAATGTTCGAGATTCCTGCAAGCGAGCGTGCTGCTCACGAAAAGGCTCCTGAGATTCAGTTCTAATGAAATACGTAGGACTTCAGACACAAATCACCCGCAATAACCAGCTCAGCGTGCTGTTGCTTATCGCCTTTCCTGCGATATTGCTCGGCATGCTGTGGGTGTTTCTTGCTACTATAAACTATTTCAGCAACGGCACATACAATCAGTATGGAGAGATGCAGAATTTCATGGAGCCAGAAGTGGTGAGCATGAACTTCACGCATGCAGCTCCATTCGTGATTGGTGGAGTAGGAGTGTGGTTTGCTATTGCCTATTTCTACAATACGGCAATGGTTAAGCGTGCTACTGGTGCCCGTACTCTTCTGCGTAGGGAGAATCCGCGTGTCTATAACATCGTGGAGAATCTCACTATGTCTTGCGGAATGGATATGCCGATGATTAATGTCATTGACGATCCGCAGCTTAATGCCTTTGCTTCGGGTATCGACAAGAAATCATACACCGTTACGGTTACAACAGGTTTGCTCAATCTCCTTGATGATAACGAACTTGCTGGTGTTATCGGGCATGAATTGACTCATATCCGTAATCGTGACACTCGTCTGCTCATCACAAGTATCGTGTTTGTGGGTATTCTCGCAACTCTCTCATCGATTGTTTGGCAGATGTTCCAGCGTAATCTTTTCTATGGTTCTATGAACAGAAACCGTAATGGAAAGAACGGACTTGGAATTGTGGCTATTCTCGGCATTGGAGCCGTGATTTGTTTCATAGGATATTTCTTCACAATGCTCACTCGCTTTGCCATCTCACGAAAGCGTGAATACATGGCAGATGCTGGTGGAGCGGAACTCTGTGGTGATCCTCTTGCTCTTGCTTCTGCGCTCAGAAAGATAAGTCGAGATCCTGGTCTTCAGAATGTGGGACGCGATGATGTGGCTCAGCTCTTTATCATTCATCCTCAGTCATTTGCAGAAGGTATCTCAAGTTTCTTCTCAGGCTTGTTTGCTACCCATCCAGATACCAAGAAGCGAATCGCTATTTTGGAGCAGTTCTGATGATTATTGGATTAGGGATTAAGGGGGTATGATTAAGGATTAGGGATTAAGGTTTGATAGCACTATACACAAACACCTAACACCCATCACCTAACACCCATCAACTTTATTCGATTTTTATGAACATACTATTTGTATTTCTCGGTTCTGGCATTGGTGGTGCGTGCAGATGGGCTTTGAGCTCATGGCTTAACGGGCAGCATCCATACGGAACGCTGTTGTGTAATATTCTCGGATGCTTTGTCCTTGGTCTTCTTACCAAGCTGTCTCCGGGAGATGCGCAGATAAAGTTATTGCTTACAACGGGATTCTGTGGCGGTTTCACCACATTCTCTACATTCATGAATGAGAGTTTGATGATGATGCGCGGAGGACAATTGGTTATCGCTATCGCCTACATGGCTATTAGTCTTGCAGTTGGATTAATCTGTGCATGGGCAGGATACAATATCATCAGATAGTTGCTTTCGCCAATTAAAAAAACAAAAGAAAACCAAAGAATACATGAGAAAACAAATTGTTTTATTTGGTTTTATTCTGTTTTTTTCGAAGGCGTAAGCAATTTTCCGAACTTATAAAAACAATTCGAGGAGCTAAAGGTTTGGCTTTAAGCTCCTCGTTTTTCGTCTTTGTGACTTCATTCAAATTACGCTATACCTCCGTTGTACCTCCGCTCTTCCTCCGAAGTAAACTCAGTGAAGCTCCGCTAATATAGCAGAGGCAAAGCGAAGGATCACTGAGTTTACCCCTTTGGGAGAGCGAGACATTATGAACCTTATTTCGAAGAAATACCGAATTTTAAACACTTTTAGGTAATTTATTTTTGTATTACCATAAAAAATCACTATCTTTGCATCGTTTTTTGAAAATAACATATAACAGAATAACTTAAACTAAAGAAAATCTAATGAGTTTGAAAATTGTTGTACTTGCTAAGCAGGTACCAGACACTCACAATGTAGGTCCAGATGCGATGACTCCAGAAGGAACCATCAATCGTTCTGCATTGCCAGCTGTCTTCAATCCAGAGGACTTGAACGCTCTTGAGCAGGCTCTCCGCCTTAAGGATCAGTTCCCTGGTTCTACTATCTCAGTTGTAACAATGGGACTTCCTAAGTCTGCTGACGTAATCCGTGAGGCTCTCTATCGCGGTGCAGACAATGGTTATGTAGTAACTGACCGCCCACTTGGTGGCGCTGATACACTTGCTACATCATACACCCTTTCACAGGCAATTAAGAAGATCGGTGACTTCGATATCATCCTTGGTGGTCGTCAGGCTATTGATGGTGATACCGCTCAGGTAGGTCCTCAGATTGCAGAGAAGCTTGGTCTTACTCAGGTTACATACGCTGAGGAGATTCTTTCTCTCGACGAGGCAGCTAAGAAGATTGTCATCAAGCGTCATATCGATGGTGGTGTAGAGACCGTAGAGGCTCCACTTCCACTCGTAGTAACAGTAAACGGTAGTGCTGCTCCTTGCCGTCCTCGTAATGCAAAGCGCGTTATGAAGTACAAGAAGGCAACTGTTGTAGCAGAACGTCCAGCAGAGGAACAGGAGGCATACGCAGAGCTCATCGCTCGCAAGCCATACCTCAACATCACTCAGTGGGGTGCTGCTGATATCGACTGCGATCCAAATCAGATTGGTAAGGCAGGTTCTCCTACAAATGTGAAGGCTGTTAAGAACATCGTCTTCAAGGCAAAGGAATCACGTACACTCACAGGTTCTGATGAGGATATCAACAACCTTATGGTAGAACTTATTAACGAGAAGATTATTGGCTAAGCAAGGTTATTAAGGTTGTAAGGTTTTAAGGATGAATCATAATTCCTTGAAGCAAAGCGACCTGAAACCTATAAACCTATAGAAAATGAATAACGTATTTGTATATTGCGAAATTGAAGGCACAACCGTAAAGGATGTTGCTCTTGAGCTCCTTACTAAGGGTCGCAAGCTTGCCAATACTCTTGGCGTTCAGTTGGAATGTATTATCGCTGGTTCTGGTCTTGATGGCGTAGAGAATCAGGTTATTAAATATGGTGTTGACAAGGTTCACGTATTTGATGCTGAGGGTCTCTTCCCTTACACTTCAAATCCTCACACAGCTCTTGTCGTTAATCTCTTCAAGGAAGAGAAGCCACAGATCTGCCTCATGGGTGCAACAGTAATCGGTCGTGACCTCGGTCCTCGTGTAAGTTCTGCTCTCTTCAGCGGTCTTACTGCTGACTGTACAGAGCTCGAGATTGGTGACTTCGATATGAAGGTGAAGAATGAGGCTGGTGAACTCGTGAACAAGCACTATGAGCAGCAGCTTTATCAGATTCGTCCTGCTTTCGGTGGTAACATCGTTGCTACTATCGTAAACCCAGAGCACCGTCCACAGATGGCTACCGTTCGTGAGGGTGTGATGAAGAAGGAAGTTCTTGATGAGAACTACAAGGCAGAGGTTATCCGCCACGATGTAGCTAAGTACGTACCAGAAGCTGAGTATGTAGTAAAGGTTCTCGATCGTCACGTTGAGCAGGCAAAGCATAACCTCAAGGGCGCATCTATCGTTGTAGCAGGCGGTTACGGCGTTGGATCAAAGGAAGGTTTTGACAAGCTTTTCGAACTTGCAAAGGAACTTCACGCAGAGGTAGGTGCTTCTCGTGCAGCTGTTGATGCTGGTTGGATTGACCACGATCGTCAGATTGGTCAGACAGGTGTTACAGTACGTCCTAAGGTGTATATCGCTTGCGGTATCTCTGGTCAGATTCAGCACATCGCTGGTATGCAGGATGCTGGTATCATTATCTCTGTAAACAATGATCCAGATGCACCAATCAACACAATTGCTGATTATGTAATCAACGGTACAGTGGAAGAGGTAGTTCCAAAGCTGATTAAGTATTATAAGGAGAATAACAAATAAGGTGGTAGGTGATGGGTGATAGGTGATAGTGTATGGCACTTTCACGAAAATACATTCCACCAACACCCAACAGCCAATACCCAACACCAAAATAACAATGGCTAATTTCTATACAGATAATCCAAGTATCAAGTTCTACCTCAGCCATCCGCTGATCAAGCACATCGTAGAACTTAAAGAACGTAATTTCGCCGATAAGGATAAGTATGACTATGCTCCTGAGAACTTCGAGGATGCTATGGACAACTACGAGCGCGTGCTCGAACTTGCCGGTGACGTAATGGCTAACGTCGTTGCACCAAATGCAGAGGCTGTAGATGCTGAAGGTCCTCATCTCGAGAACAACCGCATGATCTACGCTTCAAAGACTTACGAGAACCTCGATGCAACAATCAAGGCTGGTCTTAATGGTGTTACAATGCCTCGTCGTTACGGCGGTCTCAACTTCCCAATGGCTGTCTATGGCGCTATCAATGAGATGGTTGCTACTGCAGATACTGGTTTCGAGAACATCTGGTCACTCCAGGATTGTATCGAGACTCTCTATGAGTTCGGTAACGAGGATCAGCGTCAGCGTTTCGTACCTCGCGTTTGTGAGGGTGAGACAATGTCTATGGACCTCACAGAGCCAGATGCTGGTTCTGACCTCCAGAGCGTAATGCTCAAGGCTACATACGATGAGAAGGAAGACTGCTGGCGCCTCAATGGCTGTAAGCGCTTCATCACTAACGGTGACTCTGACATCCACCTCGTACTTGCTCGTTCAGAGGAAGGCACTCGCGATGGTCGTGGTCTCTCTATGTTCATCTATGACAAGAATCAGGGTGGCGTAGATGTTCGTCGTCTTGAGAACAAGCTCGGTATCCACGGTTCACCAACTTGTGAGCTCGTCTATAAGAATGCAAAGGCAGAACTCTGTGGTGATCGTAAGCTCGGTCTTATCAAGTACGTTATGGGCTTGATGAACGGTGCTCGTCTTGGTATCGCTGGTCAGAGTACTGGTGTATCTCAGATGGCATACAACGAGGCTCTCGCATACGCTAAGGATCGTAAGCAGTTCGGTAAGGCTATCATCGAGTTCCCAGCTGTTTATGACATGCTTGCAATCATGAAAGCAAAGCTTGATGCAGGACGCTCATTGCTCTATGCTACAAGCCGTTACGTTGACGTATATAAGATTCTTGAGGACATCGAGCGCGAGCGTAAGGAAGAGGGTGGTAAGCTCACTCCAGAAGAGCGCGCAGAGTGCAAGACATTCTCTAAGCTTGCTGATGCATTCACACCAGTTGCTAAGGGTATGACTTCTGAGTACGCTAACCAGAACACATACGATGGCATTCAGGTACATGGTGGTTCTGGCTTCATGCTCGAGTATGCTTGTCAGCGTCTCTATCGTGATGCTCGTATTCTTTCTATCTATGAGGGTACAACACAGCTCCAGACAGTTGCTGCTGGTCGTTACATCACTAACGGCTTCTACGGCACAGTTATCGCTGATATGCTCCAGAGCGGTCAGGCTCCTGCAAGCATTGGTTCTGACGACTGGTGTGCTCCTGAGTACATCGCTCTCAAGGAGAAGTGTGCTAAGATGGCTGAGAAGTACAACGAGGCTGTTGCTTACGTTAACGCTCAGAAGAATGATGAGTTCAAGGACTTCGTTATCCGTCACCTCTATGAGATGGCAGCAGACACCATCATGTCTCTCCTCCTCATCGGCGATGCAAGCAAGGCTCCAGAGCTCTTCGATCAGTCAGCTAAGGTTTACAACCGCTATGCTGCTTCTGAGATCGAGCGCCACTACAACTTTGTAATGGGTGCTACAGCTGATGATCTCGCTGACTATCGCAAGTAATATTGATTAAAGATTAAAGATTAAAGAATAAAGATTAGGGATTAAGGATTAGGGATTAATGGTTAACGTATAATTAACCTTCATAATTTTTAATTCATAATTAATAAATTTAGTAAAGGCTCGTCATCTTTTTATGGTGACGGGCTTTTACGATTAGAATTAGATGTTCAGAAGACTACCAAATACCAACCTATCTGCCTTTCTATGGCGATTATGGGGCGAGTCATACATTGCTCAATCCATAATCAAGTTAGGCATACCTATCATCATCGGACAGTTGGGCTCTATCGCCCAGCAGTTTGCTGATACTATTATGGTTGGGCAATATGGCACTACAGAACTTGCAGCCGCAGGTTTCGTGAACAACGTCTTCAATCTCGTCATCTATTTCATTCTTGGAATCTCATACGCCTCTACACCAATTATTGGCTCTGCATTCGGCAAGAAAGACTATAAAGGAGTGGCACAATCACTTACAGATAGTGTTGTTGTCAATTTCCTATTCAGTTTGGTGGTAGTAGTTCTCCTTCTGTTGTTATATCATAACATAGATATTCTGCATCAGCCAGAGGAGATAATGCCAGTTGCATTGCCATATTTCCTCATAATAACAGCATCGATGCCATTCCTCGCGGTATTCAATGCCTTGAAGCAATACTCTGATGCTGTAGGCGAGACGAAGATTCCGATGTGGATAATGCTTGGGGCAAATGCTCTGAATATCATTCTCAACTGGCCTTTGATATTTGGTTTGAATATATCATTTATCTCGATTGCCCCTATGGGACTTCTTGGTGCTGGAATAGCAACACTCATCTCACGTATTCTCTCTGTCGTTGCGCTTCTCATAGCAATAGCTAAGATAAGGAAATATAAGGAGTTGAAGCCATCGCTCACCACACGTCCTAATCTCTTGGGAATGAAACGAATGCTATTCATCGGATTTCCTATTAGCGTTCAGTTAGGACTTGAGGCATGCTCATTCAATATCTGCGCTATCTTTATGGGATGGTTGGGCGCAATACCATTGGCAGCTCATCAGGTGATGTGTACTATCTCAACCCTCTGTTTCCAAGTGGTTTATGGAATGGGAGCAGCCGCAAGCGTATTGGTAAGTCAGTTCCGTGGGGTAGGCGACTGGTTTAATGTCCGTAGAACAGCCAAGACAGCCTTCCGTATTAGTTTCACGCTAATACTCATGATGATAGGCTTAATCTATGCCTTCCGCTATCCGCTCGTCTATTGCTTCACCACAAGCGAAGAAGTTGTTGCTGTCGTGATGTCGCTCATTCCTTGCTTCTTCATCTATCAGTTTGGCGATTGCATGCAGATAACCTTCGCAAACGCTCTCAGAGGTATCGAGGAAGTCAGCCGACTAATGCTCTACGCCTTCATTTCCTATGTCCTTGTCAGCATTCCTTTCAGCTATATCTTCGCCTTCATCCTTCATTGGAATGCAGTAGGAGTATGGATGGGAATGCCATTCGGACTCACAACAGCAGGCTTTTTGTTCTATTACGAGTTCAATAAGAATTATAAAATGAAAAGTGAGAAATAAAAAATACCTGGTCAACATGTATTTTATAATTTTTCATTATTAATTTTTCATTTCAAATGATGACACTTTCAAAATATAAAGACCCAATGGGTGCTGCGATTCTTGACTATCAAGTGAACGGAACAGCAGATACCCTCCGCATACTTTCCTCTATGTTTGAGGAAGATGAAATGCCTGTAGCTCATCTCTTTCGTACCAAGCGAGAGATGCCGTTGCTTGAGCGTAAAGCACTCGACATGGCGCAAGGAAGAATACTCGATGTGGGTGCTGGAGCTGGCTGTCATGCCCTTGCTTTGCAGAAGGCAGGAAAGGAGGTAACGGCTATCGACATCTCTCCTTTGAGTTGTGAGGCAATGCTTCAGCGTGGAATAGACAAGGTGCAGTGTATCAATCTTTTTGATAATACTTTCAAGGAAAAGTTTGATACTATTCTCCTGCTTATGAATGGCACAGGAATAGCTGGTAAGATAGCAAATCTTCCAAAGCTGTTCTCTCGTCTCAAAGAGCTCCTTACTCCTGATGGTCAGATACTCATCGACTCGTCAGACCTCAAGTATATCTACAAGAATGAGGATGGTTCATTCGACATCGACCTCAATGCGGCATACTATGGAGAAGTTGACTACCAGATGGTGTATAAGGATATCGAAGGCGAACCATTCGACTGGCTTTACGTTGATTTCCCTTTACTTGCAGCCGTAGCAGAAAACAACGGTTTAAAAGCCAAACTCATTGCCGAAGGCGATCATTACGACTATCTTGCCCAAATCAAGAATGCATAGTCATATTGTATTCTCCTATTCTTCCCTTACTACTCCCTTATTACTCCCTCGTAGCTCCCATTCATGGAAGGGATTTAGAACGGACTTACAACGGAATCATAACGGAATCATGTAGGTGATGGGTGCAAACCACCAACACCTAACACCCATCACCTACAAACTACCTGCCAGAATGCGATTTCTCACAGATTTAACTGCAGGCTTGTAACATTCTATTTCCATTGCATCAATCGTGCGCAAGAATTCATCCATGAGTTCGGGATAGAACTTACACATACGATAGGCAATCTTCATACATAGAGACTGAATGCCTGGATACTCCTCCATATCAGCCATGTGTTCAAGGCAGAAATCAAGGAAGTCAGTCCTCAAGTCGTCCTCTTGCATATGAAGACGCTCGATAAGGCACAAAGTCAAGCGCCTGACAGAAGAGTTATCAGACGACATGGCGAGATCAATAAGCTCATTCAACAGAGGTTGCAACTGACTCAGCTCTGCTTTTGTGGCTTTCGTAACTCCCCAAAGAGCATTCCTTGCCACCTGAGAGTCTTCATTATGCATGAATCGCCTGCAGAAGTCAGCAAACTGATTCTCCTGCTGGATCTCATTATAGATGGCAAGGGCATCTCCTTCGCTATAGCTTCCTTTGAGAGTCTCTTCGGTTATCATATACGAATGTTAATGTCCACGTACAAAAACGCCTTCAGGAGCCTCTTCTCGCAGTTCGTCAGATATGAGTTCGTCCATATCATCCTCTTGCTGCTGAGCCATCATTTTGCAGTACTTCTCGTAATCGCTAAGTTGCTGCTCGTTATTGTTCTCTGCCATTATTCCTCAACGAATATTTCGCTTGTTGGCTTACGCTTCTTTGGAGAAATCTCACACTCAGGTGTGCCGAGAGGAATGACAACAGCAGGCTCCTCATTTTCAGGAAGATTGAAGAGCTCGGTACAGAGAGAGGCATCAAAATTACATACCCAGCAAGTGCCAAGTCCAATCTCTGTAGCAGCAAGACAAAGATGCTCTACAGCTATTGAGATGTCGATATTACCATGCTGTTTGCCATCAGCACGAACCCATTCCTCATCATGAAGTACGGATGCGATGATGTACATTGGAGCAGTCCTAAACCAATCCCTATTGTAGCATTGACGAAGTTTTGCCTTGCCTTCCTCGCTTCTTACGATATGGAATTTCCATGGCTGCTTGTTAACTGCTGATGGTGCAAGACGCACACACTCCTTGATATAATCAAGCTGTTCCTCGGTAACTTCAGTTGCGGCATAAGCTCTACAACTGTATCTGTTGCTAATGATTTCTGATAACTTCATAAAGTAATTTTACAATTTTACGATTTACAATTTTACGATTTAGCATTCGGCAAGCAAATTGTCAAACGGTCATTTGTCCATTTGACCATTTGTCATATTGTTTACCCTCTCAAGACACCACGCGAATCCTCGAGCCTTACGTTGCTCAATATCAGCGAAATGCCCACCTTCGTTCCACTCAAGGATGCAGTTCTGTTCGCCTAATTGTGACAGATGAATTTGATGCTGTTGCCTTACTCTATCGCCAACTTTGCAGAAAGGCTGTTTCTTGGTGCATTCCTCCTTGTTTCCAAGACTCATATACACGAATTTCGCCTTTACGGGGTGCTTTGCAGCATATTCATCCCAACCATCCATCCAGAGAGAAGGAGAGCCAGCAAAGACAGCATCGATGCCATCAAGCTTTGTTGCGCTCCATAAAGCGAAGAGACCTCCAAGAGAATAGCCTCCAATTACCACATATTCGTGGGGAATGCTTTGGAGGATGTAGGGAATCAAACTGTCTTTAAGGTAATTGAACGTATTTTCAGCACCTTGCGGCCGTAAATCATCCTCATTAACCTCGAATGCAACCATTGTGAAGGGTAGGGTGGTGCGTTCAGCTATGAGGCAGCATTCTTCCTTAAGCAAGCGCCATTCAAACTCTCCAAGTGGCTTGACGATAACCGCAGAAGGATTATCTCCAACGGATATGATGTGGCAGTTTCTTCCTGAGATATTTGATACCTGTTCTGTCATTTCCTTAAACCCCAAAAACTTTAAAATTTAAACCACAAATAAACGGCCAACGCTATCTGTAGGATAAGAATTGCAGGAACTCCATACTTGAATTTGAGATGCTTCGTCTTATGCCTCCAGACTGACATTCCTGCCAATGCTCCAATACTACCGCCAAAGACAGCAGGCAAGAGTAATGAAGACTCTGAAATGCGCCATTTGCCTTTCATGGCTTTCTGCTTATCTATGCCATAGATAATGAATGTATAGAGGTTTACGCCTAACAGATAGTATATTGCGAACATCATAAATTGTTTTTTTTGAGGTCTTGAGGTTTTTTGTTGTGGTTTTGAGGTTAAAGAGTTAAGTGTTTTGAGTTTTTGCCATCTGGACAATGAGCCCTATAACCTTATTCCTTAATCCTTAATCTCTAATCCTTAATCTCTAATCCTTACTCTCTAATCCTTAATCCTTAATCTCTAATCCCTATTCCGTTTTGCAGCCAGTAAAGCCATATTCTCTTTCTGCCACTTCCTTTGGAGCACAGAAGTAAATGAGCTGGGCTGTGGTGCAAACTTGTCCTGCCTGAATGAGTTCGGCATCAATAAAGGCAACATTACGCATCTGCTTTGTGATGCGAGCCCTCATTTCTATCCTGCCACCATTCATAGTAATAGGCTTTATGTATTTTGTTTCCATCTTACTTGTAACAGCCGTGGTACTAAGTTTATGGAAAACCACCCATCCAGCAACTTCATCGAGCATCATACAATGCATTCCACCATGAAGGGTATTGCGCCAGCTTTGGTATAATGGATCCGGATCCCAGTAGCTTACAACATCATCTCCATCCTCAAAAAACTGAAGACGAAGACCTTTCTCATTTGTTGGACTACAACCTGGGCAGTTATAACCATCCACCTCAAGCCATGGGTTTATTATTCTCTTTAAGTTTGGCATAAAGTAATTTTACAATTTCACGATTTACAATTTTACAATTTAGCATTCGGCAAGCGAATTATCAAATTGTCAATTGTCCATTTGTCAAATTATATCTAGCTGCAAAATTACATAATTATTCTGGGATTTGGAAACAAATATACTAATATTATTAAAAAGCATTTGGAGTTTTTAGTATTTTTCCTTACTTTTGCTCTTAAATTTATTTTTATGGTAGAAAAATTATATAGTATTTCCTCTTGGATTGCCGCTCATATCACTCTGCTTGTGGTATGTACATCGGCTTTGGCATTGTTTGTGCCAACATCATTCTCGTGGATTGAGACATCAGCAATCACCCCAATGCTGGGAATCGTAATGTTTGGTATGGGACTCACTCTCAAGCCTTCAGACTTCAAACCAGTCGTGATGCATCCAAAGGATATCCTTATAGGCGAATTAGCTCAGTTTGTTGTTATGCCAGGAGCTGCATGGGCTCTTTGCAAGATATTGAATCTACCTTCAGAACTGGCTCTGGGTGTGATACTTGTGGGTTGTTGTCCTGGAGGAACAGCAAGTAATGTGATTTGTTATCTTGCCAAAGGAGACATTGCCCTGAGTGTTGCTATGACTGGAGTATCAACCTTACTTGCACCTATTGTAACTCCAGCTTTGGTTTTGCTTCTTGCAGGCAAACAAGTGGATGTAGATGTATTGGCAATGTTTATGAGTATTGTGCAGGTTGTTATCTTGCCTATCGTACTTGGTTTTATCGTGAATTACTTCCTTGGAAAGCTAACAGAGCGCATTACTCCAATACTTCCTATGGTTTCAACCATTGCCATTTCGCTTATCATCGGAATTGTTGTGAGTCATAATGCCCAGAACATATTGTCATGCAGTCTGATAGTGGCAGTTGTTGTCATTCTTCATAATGCCCTTGGTCTCTCGCTTGGATATCTTATAGGGCGTATTCTTGGGATAGATAGCAAGAAGAGAACTGCTATTGCCATAGAAGTTGGTATGCAGAACTCTGGTCTTGCTACCTCTCTTGCCGCTTCTCATTTCGCAATGTTCCCAATGGCGACTGTACCAGGTGCTATATTCTCGGTCTGGCACAATTTCTCGGGTAGCATCGCCGCACAAATATTCAGAAGGGTAAATAAGTAATTATTCAAGTTTCGCTCCACTTAGAAGTACAAGGAGTACAAGGAGTAACGCTCGTACCTCGCTTAAGGAGTACAAGACGATAGTTTTTGTAGCGGAAGGTTGTACGCGAGCCGTTATATCCAGACATTCGTCTTGTACTACTTGTACTCCTTGCTACTCCTTGAACTCCTTAAAATAAGGAAGTTGGAACTAGAATAAGAATTATCTTTCCCTATTAAGTTCCTCATGTGTCGGACTTCTATACAGTCCCACATGGATCTTATTGTTCTTGCACTCATCAAGAGTATGAACTGGAGGCTCAAGGAATTCAGGTAAAGGCATCTTGTGAAGAGTCTGGAAATAGAGCACACAACCGTCTTTCCACCATTCCGCATCACGAGTCTGGGTCATTAGTCGAACCTGAACATCATGGAAATACTCAGAATCAATAGCACCTTCAAGAGAATTCCATTGACGCTGTAGCTGTCGTGCCTCATTCAAGCCATTCTGATAGCGATAGCATAACTCTTCCCAAACAGTACGACCTGTCTGACACTTATGATTCCAAGATACATGATGGAACCAAAGCAGATATTTGTCTGGACAAGTCTTCACATCCTCCATTACACCACCAAATGCAGGTGCATATTGCGATGTGTTGTCTGTGCCAGTTGCCTTTGTTCTATCAAAGCCGATACCATTCTCATCTGCTTGATTATAGAATACAGGGAGCCAATCTCTGCGTATCGGACGGTTATCCCATACTCCAGGAGCATAGTGAGAATTACCAAACTGATGGGTGAGTCCTATCGGCATTTCATAATCCACAACAGCCTCCCTGCTTCTCATGAGCATTGACACAACAGTTGCGTGTTGCTTCTCATTAAGGGTAGGGAAGGTGAGAGAAGTCCATTCGTCAGCAATCGTCTTTGCATCAAGATCAGGATTCCAAGCCATTCTTCCGAAAGCAAACCAGTTGGATTGTGCAAGCGGATGACCAGTCCAATTAGCATCGGTACCAGTATTTGCAACTCCAGCAATAGCGTTATAGCGAGCCTTGAGTTGGTTTTCCTTATAGTTGGCAAACTGATTGACCTCACCAAAGAATTCCTCCCACATAGTTCCGAGATATGCAAGATGATTTGCCTGACCAAGATATTCCTGAGTAATCTGGAACTCAGGCATTTCTGCTGTCTGTTGAAGAGCACCGAAGAGAGCATTGAATGGTTCACGAGGCTGGAAATCAATAGGACCGTTCTTTACCTGAATAATCACATTGTCAAGGAACTTACCATCAAGATGCTCAAACTCAAGTCGAGCCTGCTTTGCTCTATCTGGGTCAGTTGGGTTATTGATGAATGCTCTCCACATCACAAAACCTCCATAAGGACGAAGTGCGTTGGCGAGAAGATTAGCTCCATCAGCATGTGTTCGACCATAATCCATAGGTCCTGGCTGACCTTCGCTATTAGCCTTTACGAGGAAGCCGCCAAAGTCAGGTATCAAACCATATATTTCCTTTGCCTTATTCTTCCACCATAGTTGCACATCCTTATCCATAGGATCTGCGGTAGAAAGACCACCAATTACCTTAGGACTTGAGAAATTAACAGCAAGATATACTCTTATTCCGTATGGACGAAGAGCATCTGCATATTCCTTTGTCATCTGTAGAACCTCAGAAGTAAGCATCTTTGGAGAGGCATTCACATTATTGAGTACAGCTCCATTGATACCAATTGAGGCACAAGCACGACCGTAAGTGTCATTTTTCAGAGGATTATTCTTGAGGTCACCAACAAGATTCTTACCTAAAGACTCAGGAAATCCATCAACATTCCAGAAGATACTCTTTCCCGCATATCCTCTTTCGCTATTTCCATCAAGGTTATCCCAATGATTAAGAATACGATAATCATGGAATGGACTTTCCTTGATTTCCATATTCTGACTCGTCTTATTCATTGTTTGCAACTGAAGCAAACGATAAGTGCCGTAAAGAAGACCTATGTCAGAAGGAGATGAAATGGTCGTCTTACCATCTTTTATCTGAATAGTATAGGCATCACGTTTCATGCCTTTCACCTTGACTTGTTTCAGCAACACAGCACCACCTTTCCAAGCAGAAAGCTCGCGCTCTATAATATCCGTTGTTTTCGAACTCTTGACTTGCAAGGTAACTTGGGCATTTCCTGCACGTTCGTTATTCAACCATAGTCTTGAACCATCATCCGCATAAGCGTAAGACGACAGACTACAAGCAATAGCGGCTATTGCAAAATGTCTCTTCATCGAGGAAAAACAATTGTTCATTTTCTTGATTAGTTTTTTTGTTTCAGTTATAAAAATATGAATGAGGAAAGCTACAAATCATAACTCTCTTCGTTCCTCTTTGCCGTATCTTCTATAGCCTTATCATGACCAGTAAGGGCAGCAAATGGAGCAAATTGAGCTGCTCTTTGACTCATACTCATCTGTGGATGCTTCTTCGAAACATGATGAGGAAGATTTATTATGTCATCGTATTTTTCCATACAATTATTCATGTTGTGGAATAAAGTTTATGGGTGAAGGAATAGAGTTTGTGTCCATCAATACTATCAAACCTTAATCTTTATTCCTTATTCCTTAATCCAAATTATGCTCTGTGGCCTCCTATCTGCTTGTTTCTATCCTTGGCAGTTGCTCCTTCGGCATAACTCGTTCCTTTCAGAATGGCATTCTTGCCAAAACGATGCTTGATAGAGAGAAGAGTCTCTTGCATCTTGCGCTCTTTATCACGCTGAGCCTTTTTCTCTTCTTCTTTCTTTGCAAGAGCTTCATAGTCGGCAAAGAGGTCTAACTGCACGGGTTGAGATTGTTGGCAAGAAGCCTTTTCCTCTGGTATGATATGATTGGTTGTGATATTCAAGCGACGGATGAGCAGATTACGGTTAACTATCCTGTCATACAGCGACATAACAGCATCTATTATCTCTTTACTTGAAGATGAAAAGCCATCAAGATTAGCGGTTCCATGAGCATGCTTCGGAACTGTCCGACCATAATAATCTACAACCACATCACCTTGATATGCAGAGGCATTATCGGGTTGAGAAAGACTTTCCCTGTCATATCCCACGGTCAGAATTAGCTGGTCGGCAACAAGTCGTTTATCTACAAGATCAAGACTAATCGCATCAGCCATTTCCATAACCACATTTCTTGCCTTTTCGAATGTGTAAGGCTCATGGAGAACCTGACCGCTACTCATCGAACTACTCTCTGGCTTATATGCCTTGACATAATCCATTGTGCAAGGTTCCCAACCCCAGGCATGATCTATGAGAAGTTCGGCATTTATACCAAAGAGCTTATAGAGTAAATCCTCATTCTCTATCGATGTGCGAGCTATCTTACCCATCGTGTCAATACCATACATTGCCAGTTTCTCCGCAATTCCTCTTCCTACGCGCCAAAAGCTTGTCAAAGGACGATGATCCCAAAGCAACTTGCGGTATGACATTTCGTCAAGTTCAGCAATACGAACTCCATCCTTATCAGCAGGAATATGTTTTGCCATAATATCCATGGCGATCTTACAGAGATACATATTCGTGCCAATACCAGCTGTAGCCGTGATGCCTGTCTCACGGATGATATCGCCTATCATGGTTCGGGCCAAGGAATGAGCCTTTTCCATAGGATTATATTCCTGCGATTTATGAGGCAACGGACGGATATAATTAGTCACATCCATTATAACCTCATCTATGCTATAGACGTGTATGTCCTCTGGAGCCACATATCGAAGGTAGATGTCGTAGATACGAGTACTATATTCAATATAGAATGCCATTCTTGGAACAGCACGAATGAAGTCTAATTCCCAGTCAGGATGTTGCTTTATCTCTGTATCGTTGGTTGATTTCCCTTTGAAACGATAACCAGGAATATTCATCCTTCGCTCGTTATTGACCTCTCTCACCCTCTGTACAGCCTCAAACAATCGTGCACGACCAGATATGCCATAAGCCTTGAGTGATGGCGAAACAGCAAGACAGATGGTCTTTTCCGTTCTGCTCTCATCAGCCACCACAAGGTTTGTGGTCAATGGATCAAGTCCTCTTTCCACGCATTCAACTGATGCATAGAATGACTTGAGGTCAATTGCTATGTATGTTCGAGACATTGATAAATTAAAAGTGAAAAATGAAAAATTAAAAATACTTTGTGCAGCGATGCTGTCACTTTCAGAGCTAACTTGTATTTAAGGTGGGTTCGACGAATTTGTTAGCCGCTTGATTGATGAGCCCCGAAG
>DCJC01000079.1 GCA_002317355.1 Prevotellaceae bacterium UBA1710
GCATAACGAAGGATGATCGAAGGGATATCGAGCCTTCGGCAGACATAGAAATTAGGCTTAAAATACTTTTTTATGGCATTTATGATTGAAATTGCAAAATTTTTATTAATTTCGCACTCGGAAATCTAAGTCTATACTCGGAATCTAAACAAGGTTCTTCCTCCCATGTAGTTCCTATGTAAACGTGTGTTCGACGATAGTTGTGCGGTTTGCTATAAGCTATCCATAAAATATGTCAAGAAAAAAGCTGTTTGTTCGGGAAAACTATTGACAAGTCCTTTCTGGAATAGTATCTTTGTACTCAGAAAGTGACTCTTACGTGAGTCTTACGTGACTCTTACCTCACTGAACTTTCCCACCCTTGATATAACAAAGTCCTGTAAGGACGAAATAGCTTAGGATAGGGTGGAAACCCTATCTTCCATTGGTATTTCTCCGTTGTTGGAACCCGGTACGGGTGACATAATTCCATATCTTCAATGATGGGTTATGAAAATATGTCGTCACCTTCGGGACTCTATATAGATATAACTATCTGAATGATAGGGTTTCCACCCTATCCTAAGTTTCTATTCAACAAATAGATGCCGGCGGTGACGAAAAAACTCTCAAATGAGCTGAAGGATTCATTTCCTCCAGCTCATTTTGTTTATCTATCGTTACATGCACGATGTCACTCCGAGCGTAGTCGCTATGGCCATGAGAATGCTTACAAACGATCTTGAGACCGAATACGAGGAAATAGTAGCGATTTATAAGGCAAGGTGGGCCATAGGGTCGCTCTTCAAGCAGATAAAGCAGAACTTCCCGCTCAGATACTTCTACGGAGAGAGTGCCAACGCCATCAAGATACAGGTGTGGGTAACACTCATCGCCAATATGCTCATTACGCTGCTACAAAAGGGCGTCAGCCGCCCATGGAGTTTCTCAGGCCTTGCCACCATCGTCAGAATCATGCTGATGTACTATATTGACGTGCGAGGATTCCTTGAACATTCTGAGAAAGACTGGGAAGAGGCGCTGGTGGCCATTATGGAGAACCCACCGGAGGCTGACGAAACCGAAATAATAGCCCTCACACACATACGCGCATGAGGGCTTGGAAACTTTATCTTTGTTTGAATTCATTGAACTACAATGGGTTCAAACTGACTTTTCATGTTTAGCGGACAACAATAATTAAAAATGAAGGATTGAGGTGGAAAATGTGAGTTTGATAGTCTTTGAAAATTTGGCACGCTACCTGAAAAACTAAGAAAATGCCGTTCTGATATGCTGTAGTTGGGGATGTCATGTCTGTTGTGTCAGTCGGTGTCATATCGTGCTTAAAAATTAGGGAAATTTAAGGTTTTTTAAGTGTGATTTTGAGTGAATATAAACTTTTTCTTTACCTAAAATTCGTAAGTTGCTGATAAGATAATACTTATGTTTTTACGAAGATTTTTTAAGAAAATTTAGTAGAAAAATAATTCGATTTTTATTTGGAAATTGGGGAAAAAAACATTACCTTTGCAGTCGGAAAGTTTCAAAAAACTGAAAACTACTGAGCGTGGAAATTTAGAAAAGTTCCCCAAAATGGAAAACTTTTTCTTTCATCGATAGAAAAAAGTTTCCCAAAATGGAAAACTTTGGACAGTATAAGACATTGAAAAGTTTGACTGTTTCTGCACCCCGATTACCTAAACGAATATACTTGGTATAACAATTAAATTCAATTAATTTCAATAATAAAAAAGCAATGGAATTTCAGAATTTCACCATCATGAAGCGTGACGGCTCACGCGACCAGTTCTCACTGGACAAGATAATGACGGCTATCATTAAGGCTTTCGAAGCTGTTAATGAGAACTACAGTATCGGTTCTATCTCTAAGATTATCAGTCACTTGGATATCAAGGATGATATCAAGGTGGAGGATGTTCAGAATCAGGTAGAGGTTGCACTCATGAAGGAGGGTTACTTTCAGGTAGCTAAGTCTTTCATGCTGTATCGTCAGAGCCACACAGAGGATCGTGAGACTCTCGAAAAGCTGAATTTCCTCACTGCTTATATGGAGGCTGCCAACGCTGCAACTGGTTCAAAGTTTGACGCCAATGCAAATGTTGAGCACAAAAATATTGCAACTCTTATCGGCGAGTTGCCAAAATCAAACTTTATCCGCTTGAACCGTCGTCTTCTCACAGATAGAATCAAGAAGATGTATGGCAAGGCTATGGCTGATAAGTACATCGACCTCCTGACTCACCATTTTATATATAAGAATGATGAGACTTCCATTGCTCCATATTGTGCCTCTATCACCATGTATCCATGGCTCATTGGCGGTACAACTGGTATTGGTGGTAATTCTACTGCTCCAACAAACCTCAAGAGCTTCTGCGGTGGCTTCGTGAACATGGTGTTCATCGTCAGCTCTATGCTCTCTGGTGCGTGTGCTACTCCTGAGTTCCTTATGTACCTCAACTACTTCATCGGTAAGGAGTATGGTCTTGACTATTGGCAGAATGCGGATAAGGTTGTTGACCTTTCTCTTCGCCAGCGCACAATTGATAAGATAATCACAGATTGCTTCGAGCAGATTGTTTACTCTATCAACCAGCCAACAGGTGCACGTAACTTCCAGGCAGTATTCTGGAATGTTGCTTACTATGATAAGTACTATTTTGAGTCACTCTTCGGTAACTTCTACTTCCCAGATGGAAGTCAGCCTGATTGGAACGGTCTCTCATGGTTGCAGAAGCGCTTCATGAAGTGGTTCAATAAGGAGCGTACTAAGACAGTTCTCACATTCCCTGTTGAGACAATGGCTCTTCTTGCTGATAATGGTGAGTGCCGCGACAAGGAGTGGGGTGATTTCGCTGCTGAGATGTACTCAGAAGGTCACTCATTCTTCACTTACATGAGTGATAATGCTGATTCTCTGTCTTCTTGTTGCCGTCTGCGCAACGAGATTCAGGATAATGGCTTCTCATACACACTCGGTGCTGGTGGTGTAAGTACAGGTTCTAAGTCAGTTCTCACAGTAAACCTCAACCGTTGTATCCAGTATGCTGTAAATAATGGTAAGGACTACAATCTGTATCTCGAGGAGGTTATCGATCTCTGTCACAAGGTGCAGCTCGCTTACAACGAGAACTTGAAGGATCTTCAGGAGCACGGCATGTTGCCTTTGTTTGATGCTGGCTATATCAATATGAGTCGTCAGTACCTCACAATTGGTGTTAACGGTCTTGTAGAGGCTGCTGAGTTCATGGGTCTTGAGATTACAGCAAACGATAAGTATAAGGCATTTGTTCAGGAGGTTCTCTCTATCGTTGAGAAGCTCAACAAGCAGTATCGCACTAAGGACGTGCTCTTCAACTGTGAGATGATTCCTGCTGAGAACGTAGGTGTTAAGCATGCTAAGTGGGATCGTGAGGATGGTTACTTCGTACCACGCGACTGCTACAACTCATACTTCTATGTTGTTGAGGACGAGAGCCTTAATATCGTGGATAAGTTCAAGCTTCATGGTACTCCATACATTGAGCACCTTACTGGTGGTAGCGCTCTCCACATGAACCTTGAGGAGCATCTTTCTAAGGCTCAGTATCAGCAGTTGCTTAAGATTGCAGCTAATGAGGGTTGTAACTACTTCACTTTCAACATCCCTAACACAATCTGTAACGAGTGTGGCACAATTGACAAGCGTTATCTGCATGAGTGTCCAAACTGTCACTCAAAGGATGTTGACTACATGACTCGTATCATCGGTTATCTGAAGCGTGTAAGTAACTTCTCTCAGGCACGTCAGGAAGAGGCTGGTCGCCGCTACTATGCAGGTCAGAAGAAGATGACCGTGTAACATCTGGAGATTGATTTTCAACCACATAAATGAAATATGTTAATACTGGAGTGGTCTTTCAGGAAATTCCTGATGAGACCACTCTCTCCATAAATATAAGTAATTGCCCTTGCCATTGCATAGGTTGCCATAGCGAGTATCTGTGGGATGATATCGGGACTCCGCTCAATGTGATGTCGTTGCAGCTTATGCTGGATGAATACGGTAGAGATGTGACGTGCATTGCATTCATGGGTGGTGATGCAGAACCGAAGGAGGTTGATGCGCTTGCTGCTTATGTCAGGAAGAAGATGCCTGCATTGAAGACTGCATGGTATAGTGGTGCACGAGAGATTTCCAAGGAGATACACCTTAAGAACTTTGACTTTGTGAAGGTTGGCCCTTATGTGGAGCGTTTCGGAGGTCTTGATCATAAAACCACGAATCAGCGTCTTTATCGTGTGGATAATGGTAAGGATCTGGTGGATATCACCTCTCGTCTTTGGAAGAAGTAGAAATGTATTTGTTTCGCAAGCTACACTAAGAAGTACAAGGAGTACAAGGAGTAACGCTGACACATACTCCGATGTTATCAACATCTGACTTCGTTCCTCGCTTAAGTAGTACAAGACGATAGCCTTTCTCGCGAAAGGTTATGTCGAGCCGTTATATCCAGACACTCGTCTTGTACTACTTGTACTCCTTGCTGCTCCTTGTGCTCCTTAAAAAAAATAATAATAAATCAATGAATATGAAACCAATTTTTATTGCAGGACCTTGTGTTATAGAGTCGGCAGAGCTGCTTGATGTGGTAGCTCAAAAGCTTGTGGCTATCAACAAGGCACTTGGTACAGATATTATTTTCAAGGCCTCATTTGATAAGGCAAACAGAACGAGCATATCATCCTTCCGTGGCCCTGGTATGGAGCGTGGCATACAGATGTTGGCTGATGTGAAGGAGAAGTATGGACTTCGTTTGCTTACAGATATCCACGAGTCATGTCAGGCAGATCCAGTAGGGGAGGTTGTGGATGTAATTCAGATTCCCGCATTCCTTTGCCGCCAGACAGATCTTCTTGTGGCAGCAGCAAAGACTGGCAAGACTGTCAATATTAAGAAGGCGCAGTTCCTTAGTGGTGCTGATATGAAGTATCCAGTGCAGAAGGTTGTAGATACAATCAGAACTTCCATTACTCATTCTCCTTCTTCTTGCAATCAGGAGGTGTGGTTGACAGAGCGTGGAAACTCATTCGGATATAACAATCTTGTTGTTGATTTCCGTAATATTCCTGATATGCTTGAGATCGTTCCTCGCGTTATCATGGACTGTACTCACAGCGTTCAGCGTCCGGGTGGTGGCAATGGTTGTACTGCTGGCGATCGTCGTTTCGTTCCTGCTATGGCGATGGCTGCAAAGGCGTTTGGCGCAACGGGATATTTCTTCGAGGTTCACCCTGATCCTGACAAGGGATTATCGGATGGCCCGAATATGCTGAAGCTTGATGAACTGCAGCCATTGATTGAAAAACTTCTCTCTTAATCGTATGGTTTTTCCTTCTTTTTATAGCGAAATTAATAAGAAAAAGAAAATTAGAAAAAATAGAATTTTCCTGCCTGAAAAGGTAGGAAAATTTTGTTTTATATGCCTTTGGATGTCTTAAAAACGCGATTTTCGTAATATTTTACTAATATTAGAACGATTTTCCATAGCGAGATAAGGGGAAAAACTATACCTTTGCAACAGAAATAAGAAAATAGGTTTTATGTTAGGTAATCACAATTAAGTATTAGTTAGTTGACTTAATGTATGTATCGAAAAAATTGGATAGGCAAGCGTGCCTATCCATTTTTCTTTTTATATCCCTTATGTATTTTCGGAATGCAGGGATTACAATCTACATTACTCTTTACCCTTTATACTTTACCCTTTACTCTTTACCCTTTATACTTTACCCTTTACACTATTTCCCATACTTGCTTGGTACGCAACCGAAGTACTGCTTGAAGCATTTGTTGAAATAGCTTTGATCCATGAAGCCAACCTTGAAACTTACTTCTGCAATAGAATATTTTCCTTCGAGGATGAGTTCGGCAGCAATACGCATTTTCTCATTCATCAGGTATTTGTTAGGACTTACGCCCATTACATCCTTCATGCGGCCGTAGAACTTCGTATGTCCCATCTGCATAAGAGCTGCAAGGCGATCAACCGTGAAGTCGTGATCACTGATATGCTGTGCAACGACATATTCCAATGTCTCCTTGAATTTCTTGTCAAGAGGAGAGATTGTAATCTGTTTTGGAGTTGTAGTAGTCGTAGCATTTGCAGACGCAACCATATCACTGTTCTCTGTTGCGTTATTGTCTTGTGCATCAACCATTGGCATAGCCGCGTTATTTGCCGCCTCTGTAGCGCTTGCTATGGCTTGTTGCTCGCGCTTGTGTGCCCATGTATAGAGTTGAACGATACGAGCGAGCAGAACGCGGAAATTACAAGGCTTGGTTACGTAGTCGTCGGCACCAGCTTCATAGCCTTTCATCTGATGGCGCTCGTCATCCAATGCAGTAAGCATTATAATAGGTGTATTGATGAAGGCTGTCTCGCTACGTAATTTCTTCACGATGTCATAACCGTTGGTGTCAGGGAGCATTACATCGCTGATGATAACATCAGGTTTTGTATCCATAATACCGTTGATGGCATCTTCTCCATTCATGTATGTGGTGACATGGAAATATTGGCTCATGACAGAAGAAATCTGCTCGAGCATATCCGTATCATCTTCAATGATTGCAAGATTGAGGTCGTTGAGTGACTCTGTATGCATGTTGAGGATAACCTCTTCCACAACGCTGTTGTCTCCGTCAGACTCTGTGTGTATGGCGAGATCCTGTATATAGTCATCTGCTGTGTATATATCTTCGTTGGATGGTATGGTGATAGTGAATTGTGCACCACCAAGCTCTGCAGACTTTTGGTATGAGATGTCTCCATGGTGCAGTTTTACCATTTCCTTAGCGGAATAAAGGCCGATACCCATACCTCCCTGTGATACAAGACCATGCATGAATGGATGGAACAGTTCTTTCTCCTGCTCCTTGCTGATGCCCTTGCCGGAATCTTCTACAACGATAGCAATATTCTCATCTTGCTCATTTAGAAGCAGTTTGATTGCGATTTGTCCCTTCTGGGGAGTGTATTTAACCGCATTTGACACGATGTTGAATACGATTGTCTCAATCTTTGCGTGGTCAAATGTCAGTTGATATTCCTTTGCGAATGGGGTAAATGTCATGTCTATCTCCTTGCGTTTGGTTATTGTCCAAAGATCTTGATAGATATTGCGCACAAAACCTATGATATCACCTTTTTCTACGGCAAGACGTGAGCCACCAACTGACAACTTACGGAATTCCATCAATTCATTCACAAGACGAAGCATGCGGTTTGTGCCTCGCTTTGCTGATTTGATGGCTGCCTTTTGGGTGGTTTGCGGCGTATTTGCCTGTGTAAGAGTGTCCATCGAATTGGATATGATAGCCAATGGAGTACGGAACTCATGGGTGACGTGAGTGAAGAAGTTCAGACGGAACTCAGAAAGTTCCTTGTTCAAGCTGATCTCGTGTTGAAGTTTGAAGTTCTTCTTTAAAAGCTTGTACAGATACCAACCTCCCACAGCTGTTATAATAAGGTACAAGAGCCATGCCCACCATGTATTATATAGAGGTTGGTTTATTTTGATTGTAAATGGCTTACCCTCAATCCATTTGTTGTCCACCATTGTGCGAACCTTGAATATGTATTCGCCTGGTGAAACGTTAGTGTATTCTGCGTAGTTTACTGATGTAGCTGTACGCCAGTCGTCATCATAGCCTTCCAGCATATACTGGTATGTAGATGTACCTGCTTGTGAGAATAGGAAGTTGGAGAAGAAGAGTGTTATAGAATTCTGTTTGTGGGTTAATTCTATGGCACCTTCTGAGGCGTAAGCACGTTGTTTGTCATCCATGTCAGGAGAGTTGTAAACGGATGTTCCATTTATCCTAAGTTCTGTGATACAGACATTTACATTCTTCAAACTTAAGGATCTTTCTGGTTTCGGGCGTACTATGGCAAGACCATATCCAGTACCGAAGATCATTCTTCCATCAGCTGTGAGAAGAGCGGCATTCTCTGCAAAAATATTACTCTGAAGACTCTGGCCGATATGTATTGTACGTACACTTCCTGTCTTTGGCTCAATACGTGAGAGGTCCTCCTCTGTACTTACCCAGATAAGCCCGTTCTTATCTTTGATAATAGCTTTTACGATGTTGTTCGCAAGACCTGCAGAACGGTCTATCGTCTTGATTGACTTGATTTTACGATTGCTGTCAATCTGTATTTGGATAACACCACAACCAGTAGTTCCTGCCCATAGGGTATGTGATTCATGATCGAAGTATAAACATACAATCTCGTTTGTTGGCAATGAACCGTTCTGGGTGTTGTAGTTTGTGAAATCCTTGTTTGTTATACTCTTTTTGTTGGTATTGACAACATAGAGGCCGTTGTTGGTTGCAATCCAAAGATCTCCGTTGTCGCCAAAGCAAAGGTCGTGCTGACGTTTCTCATTGTATGAACTGATGAGGAAGTTTGTGAAATAAGGTAATTCGCCAGCCTTATTGCTGGTCATGTGCAAACCACCTTGCCATGTAGCAAGCCATATTCTTTCATTTTTGTCTTCCAAAATCTTGTATATGTCATTGCTAATCAGGTTTATACTATCATTCTCTGTGTATTGTTCTCCATCGACATACAGACCTGTTCCTCGTGTTCCTATCCACATCTGTCCTTTGCAATCGCGAAGAGTGGTAAAAACAGGTGCGTTTAGTACCTTTACAAGTGAGATTTCACCTGTAGTTAAGTCGTAGTTGTAGAGTTTGTTGTCTTTTGTTGACAACCAGATGTTATTCTCCTTTTCTGCGTATGTCACAGAGCGGATATTGTTGCTCCATTCACCAATATCGCCATGTGTAAGCATGCGGTAATAGCTTTCTGCGCTATCATCCCTACTCATGCAAGAAAGACCAGCTGTCTCAGAACTAACCCAGATGTTACCTTCTCTGTCTATCAGAATATCCTGAAGATAGTCGTTGTTGAAGAACCCATCTTTCTGTGTTGTAAAGTGCTCGAGAATCTCTTGGGTTTTAGGATTGTATATGAACAATCCATTGCCGTATGTTGCGATATAAAGAAGTCCATCCTTGTCTTCTGCAGCAGTGTAGATACGGGATTTCTCCGTGCCTACGTGAATCTCGTTTACAATGTTGAGTTTCTGGATGTTAGCTTCGTTGTCGATAATCCATAATGATGTGCCTTTGTTCGCAACAAGTGTGTAATTAGCAGTAGTTTTCTGAATTCTTCCACCTTTCACATCACATTCCTGAGATATCGAAAAAGTACTGGTTCTGATGTCAAAAATGATAACATTTTCTTGAGTAAAAATGAATAGTTTTCCGTTGATGGCAATAGTACTTGTCACGGTATTGAAACTACCCATGGGAGCGGGTAGGGTATGACGTGTCATATTCGATCCCGTAGCGTTGTATTTGAGCACTTCATTTCCTGCGATAAGCATCACATAATCACCCCATGTTTCGGCGCTTTTGAATATGGTTTTGTTGTCTCGGATTTTTGCTACTCCTCTTGGATCTATGATGGAAAATCCCCTTTCCGTAATAGCCCAAGTGTAACCTCTTGAACTTTCTAATGCTTTGATAACATGGTTGTTAGGAAGTCCATTGCTTTTGTTGTAATCTGTTGCGGAATATTTCCCGTTATCATAAGTGATACGTCGGATGCCATTCGTGGTGTCATAGAGCAAGATGGCATTTTTTGTTTCAAGGCGCTTGCTGTAAAGATTGTATTGTCCACCAAATCCGGTATAATCAACAAACTGCCCAGTTTTCGTTTGATAGCAAGCTGTGAGAAGAGATGATGTGCTGATCCAGATTGAGCTGCCTTTGTCGGAATATTTCACCTGTCCCACATGAAGGGTGTTATTTCCTTCTGATGGGTTGTTGAATGTGTTGAATGTAACAAATTGGTAACCATCAAAACGGCACAATCCACCTGTGGTGCCAAGCCAGATGTAGCCGTCACCATCTTGAACGAGTTCGCGAATGTTGTTACTAGGAAGACCATCTGCCACCGTGAACTTATGTGCAACAAATGATAGTTCTTCGGCTTGAATCGACAGAGAATTTATATATATTAGGCAGGCAATTATTATCAGTAGTCTTTTTGACATTTTTGATGTTTTATTTGGATAATGGTGGGTTCTGTAAATTAGCTTTGGCAGATTTCTGGACTATTTTCGAGGTCAAATTGTAAACGAGCGAAAGAGTTATGCGGGCATCGCTCGGCACTTGTGACGCTCTACCTTCAGTGCAGAGAACGACTGAGCGAGATTGCAATTTGAACCGAAAAGAGTCAGAAAGATGACAAAACGTCAACCCCATCAATGTTAAACTTCTTACGGTGGTAATTTATAGAACCCACCTATAATAAGATACTCCGAAACACTATATTGTTGCAAAGGTAATAAATTTTATTTATAATCGATAGTTTTTTGCTGAAAAAAGTGATAATTTTTTCTTTTATATATAAGGGGGTGGATTTTTCTGTTCATTTCTTTTCTTTTGTTAATATTTTTTAGTAACTTTGCATCGATTTAGAGCTAAATTAATTTTTTATTTTATACAAATTCTATGTATTTCACTTTGTTTGTAACCGTTATTATAACGGCTGTCTTCTTAGTGGTTGCAGCGTACATCACAGCAAAGCTGTTAGGTCCACGCACTTACAACAAGGTAAAAGGTGAACCATTCGAGTGTGGTATCCCTACACGCGGAAGCTCATGGCTTCCTATGCATGTAGGTTACTATCTCTTTGCCATTCTTTTCCTTATGTTTGACGTGGAGACTGTATTCCTGTATCCATGGGCAGTAGTAGTTAACAAGTTCGGTACTATGGCACTGATGAGCATTGGCTTCTTCATGCTTGTACTGGTATTTGGCCTTGCTTATGCATGGCGGAAAGGAGCGCTCGAATGGAAATAAAGAAGCCTTCTATCAAGTCTATTCCATACGAAGAGTGGAAGGACAACGAGACGCTCGAGTCTATGATTAAGGAACTCAACGATGGTGGTGTAAACTGTGTCGTTGGTAATCTTGATGCCCTCATCAACTGGGGACGTAGTAATTCTCTCTGGGCTCTGACCTTCGCTACTTCATGCTGCGGTATTGAATTCATGGCATGTGGTTGTGCGCGTTATGACTTTGCACGCTTCGGTTTCGAGGTAACACGTAACTCACCACGTCAGGCAGACCTTATCATGTGTGCCGGTACCATCACTCACAAGATGGCTCCAGCTCTCAAGCGTTTGTATGATGAGATGGCAGAACCTAAGTATGTTGTTGCTGTAGGTGGATGTGCTATCTCAGGTGGTCCGTTCAAGTCAAGCTATCATGTAGTACGTGGTATTGATGAGTTCCTTCCTGTTGATGTATATATCCCAGGATGCCCTCCACGTCCAGAGGCAATCCTTTATGGTATGATGCAGCTTCAGCGTAAGGTGAAGGTGGAGAAATTCTTCGGTGGCAAGAACCATAAGGAGAAGAATCCTGATGCAATCAAGATCACAGATGTTCCAAAGAAGTTCATCGAGGAGATGAAGTTTGCAGCAAATACTGCTGTCAAGGCTGTAAAGGACGAGATTAACAATACAATTCACTAAGGAGGATAAACGGAATGAAACTTAATAATATAGTATATTCTTTCAGCGAGTTTGCCTCTGCAATGGCAAAACTCCATGACGAGAAGCATTTCGATTATCTCGTTACTATCATTGGTGAGGATTTCGGTGAGGAAGGTCTCGGATGTATCTACATCCTTGAGAATACTGACACACACGAGCGTATCTCTATTAAGACAATTGCTGAGAAGAAGGGCGACTCTGATGTAATCTGGAGTATCACTTCCCTCTACAAGTGTGCTGATCTGCTCGAGCGTGAGGTATATGATTTCCTCGGAATCAAGTTCCTTGGTCACCCAGATATGCGTCGCCTCTTCCTTCGTAATGACTTTAAGGGTTATCCACTTCGCAAGGATTTCGTTGCAGAAGAGGGTTATACTCTTGAGGATGATGAAGAGCCAAACTACACTATGCAGTATAGCCTCGACAAGAACGGAAATCTTGTTGAGAAGCAGGTGCAACTCTTCGGTGACGATGAGTTCGTAATCAATATCGGTCCTCAGCACCCATCTACACACGGTGTGCTTCGTCTTGAGACTGTTCTTGACGGTGAGACCGTAAAGCGCATTGTTCCACATCTCGGTTATATCCACCGTGGTATTGAGAAGATGTTTGAGGATATGACTTATCCACAGACTCTCGCAATGACTGACCGTCTCAACTACCTCTCAGCAATGATCAACCGTCATGCTATCTGTGGCGTTATCGAGGAGGCACTTGGTGTTGAGCTCTCTGAGCGCATTCAGGTTGTACGTACAATCATGGACGAGCTCCAGCGTATTGACGGCCATCTCCTTTACCTCGGTTGTTATGCTCAGGACCTTGGCGCTCTTACTGCGTTCCTCTTCTGTATGCGTGACCGTGAGTACGTGCTCAACTGCATGGAGGAGACAACTGGTGGTCGTCTTATCCAGAACTACTACCGTATCGGTGGTCTTCAGGAGGATATTGATGAGAACTTCCAGAAGAATGTGAAGAATCTCTGCGCATATCTCAAGCCAAAGCTTTCTGAGTACGTTAATGTCTTCGGTGACAATGTCATCACTCACCAGCGTCTTGAGAATGTAGGTAATATCTCTAAGGAAGATGCTATCTCTCACGGTATGTCAGGTTCTAACGGACGTGCATCACAGTGGGCAAACGATATTCGTAAAAACTATCCATACGCGGCATACGATAAAATAGACTGGGATCAGGTTGTACTTGACAACTGTGATGCTCAGGATCGCTACTATCTTCGTGTCAAGGAGATCGAGCAGTCAATCAAGATTATCGAGCAGCTCATCGACAACATTCCAGAAGGTGAGTACTACATCAAGCAGAAGCCAATCATCAAGCTTCCTGAAGGACAGTGGTACTTCGCTTGTGAAGGAACAAGTGGTGAGTTCGGTGTATATCTTGACTCACGTGGCGACAAGTCACCATACCGTATGAAGCTTCGTCCAATGGCACTCACACTCGTAGGTGCGCTCGACGAGATGCTTCGTGATACCAAGGTGGCTGACCTTATCGCTGTAGGTGCAGGTCTTGACTATATCATCCCTGATATTGATAGATAATGCTAAGGAGATTTACACCTTATTTATAATATATAAAAAGAAAAACAAATGTTCGACTTTTCAATAGTATCAACATGGTTTGATAGCTTGCTGCAGATGACTCTCGGTCTTCCTTCGTGGCTGGCAATCACAATCGAGTGCGTGATAGTTGGCTTGCTCATCATCGTGGGCTATGCACTTCTTGCCATCGCACTGATATTTATGGAGCGTAAGGTCTGTGCGTATTTCCAGTGTCGTCTTGGTCCTATGCGCGTTGGTCCTTGGGGCTTGCTTCAGGTATTTGCCGACGTACTCAAGATGCTCATCAAGGAGATCTTCTTCGTTGACAAGGCCGATAAGTTGCTCTATGCGCTCGCTCCAGTCCTCGTTATCGTAGGTTCTATTGGTGCTTTCGCGTTCCTTCCTTGGAACAAGGGTGCTGTGATCCTCGATTTCAACGTAGGTATCTTCCTCTACACAGCAGTCAGCGCTATTGGTGTAATTGGTGTCTTCCTCGCAGGTTGGTCATCAAACAACAAGTACGGTCTTGTATCTGCTATGCGTGGTGCCGTTCAGATGATCTCTTATGAGATGTCACTCGGTTTGTGTCTTATCACAGCAACAATCCTTACTGGCACAATGCAGGTATCTGGTATCGTAGAGGCACAGTCAGGTCCTTTCGGATGGCTTATCTTCCAGGGACATATTCCTGCACTCATTGCTTTCTTCATCTTCCTCATCGCAGGAAATGCAGAGGCTAACCGTGGTCCATTCGACCTTGCAGAGGCTGAGTCTGAGTTGACAGCAGGTTACCACACTGAGTATTCTGGTATGGGCTTCGGCTTCTACTATCTTGCTGAGTTCCTTAACCTCTTCATTGTAGCAGGTATGACATCACTCGTATTCCTTGGTGGCTGGTGCCCAGTTCAGATTGGTGTAGCAGGCTTCGATGAGGTGATGGGTCTTATCCCTGGCATCGTATGGTTCGTAGGTAAGGCATTCGCTATGGTATGGCTCCTTATGTGGATCAAGTGGACATTCCCACGTCTTCGTATCGACCAGATCCTTAACCTCGAGTGGAAGTACCTCATGCCATTGGCACTCTTCAACCTTGTACTCATGACAGTATGTGTAGCATTCAATCTCACAGGAATCATCTACATTGGCTATGCAGTAGCTGCAGTAATCGTTGTGGTTCTTGCAGTAATCCTAATGCGTGCAATGAAGTTCAAGTCACAGTTCAAGGAGGATCAGCAGCTTGTAGGCATTGACCTCGCAATTAAGAAGGACAAGTAATAAAGTAAACAAAATGAGTAACAAATCATATTTCGGCGGTGCTCTGGCAGGTCTCAAAACTCTGCTCACGGGTATGGACATCACCATGGGTGAGTACATGACTCGTAAGGTTACTGAGCAATATCCAGAAAACCGCAAGACACAGCATGTCGCAGAGCGTCATCGTGGCACTCTTGTCATGGTTCTCGATGAGAATGGCAAGAACAAGTGCTCAGCATGTACATTGTGCGAGAAGGCGTGTCCAAATGGCACCATCAAGATTACATCACAGATGGTCGTAACAGCCGACGGAAAGAAGAAGAAGCTCCTTACTGATTATCAGTATGATTTGGGTGACTGCATGTTCTGTCAGCTTTGCGTCAATGCATGTAACTTCGGCGCTATCAAGTTCGTTAAGGATTTCGAAAATGCTACATTCAGTCGTGAAAAGCTCGTACAGCACCTCAATGTTGCTCCAACAGCAGAAGAGATGGCTCAGTATGAGGAGAATGCCAAGATTGCAGCAGCTAAGGCTGCAGAGGCACCAAAGGCAGCACCTGCTGCTCCAAAGGCTGAATCAACAAAAACGGAGGAGTAAGACATGGCAAATATCATAGTATTCGCAATCATTGCAGTTGTCATCATTGCAGCTGCTCTTGCTGCTGTCTTCACAAAGCGTATCATGCGCTCAGTTACAGCACTGCTTTTCGTATTGTTCGCCATTGCAGGTCTTTACTTCCTGCTCGACTACACATTCCTTGGTGCAGCTCAGCTCAGCATCTATGCTGGTGGTATGACAATGATCTATATCTTTGCCATCCAGCTCCTTGGTCGCCGTAACCTTCAGGGTTATGTAGAGAAACTCAGTTTCAAGCGTACCGTTGGCGCAGCTATCGTTTCATTCATCGGTTGTGTAACCGTTGTTGGCGTAATGCTCAAGAATGCCTTCATTGGCAAGTTCGTGGAAGTGGCTGACAGTGAGGTTCCTATGGAGAAAATCGGTGAGGCACTTGTAGGTTCAGAGAAGTATCAGTATGTACTCCCATTCGAGTTCATCTCATTGTTCCTTCTCGCATGTATCATCGGTGGACTCGTTGTTTCACGTAATCAGAAGGAGGATAAGTAATTATGGTACCAGTAGAATGTTTCTTCGTGCTTAGCGCGATATTGTTCTTCATCGGCGTATTCGGTTTCGTTACCCGCCGTAACCTGATCGCAATGCTCGTTTCTGTCGAGCTTATCCTCAATGCCGTTGATATCAACTTTGCAGCATTCAACCGCCTGCTCTTCCCTGGAGAGATGGAAGGATTCTTCTTCACACTCTTCTCTATCGGTGTAAGTGCAGCTGAGAGTGCCGTTGCAATTGCTATCATCCTCAACGTATATCGTCTGTTCAAGTCTGATAGCGTAGAGGCAATTGATAATCTTAAACTGTAATTCGCCTTATGATATACACATTATCAATCCTGATACTTCTGCTTCCTCTGGCATCGTTCATCACAATCGGTGTACCAGAGTTCCTGAACAAGAAGTACGCTTGGGCACCAAAGGTAGCAGGAGCAATCGGCACAACATCCCTGTTGTTGGTTACTCTTCTGAGCTATGCAACAGCGATCACTTACTTCGGTGGTGCTCGTGTAGCTGATGGTACTTTTGCTACAATCGTGCCTTACAACTACACATGGTTGCCACTTGGCAATCTGCACTTTGACCTTGGTGTTCTTCTCGACCCAATCTCAGTGATGATGCTCGTTGTCATCTCAACAGTATCACTCATGGTGCACATCTACTCTTTCGGCTATATGGATGGCGAGAAGGGTTTCCAGCGTTACTACGCATTCCTTTCTCTCTTCACAATGTCAATGCTCGGTCTTGTGCTTGCTACCAACATCTTCCAGATGTATATGTTCTGGGAGCTCGTAGGTGTCAGCTCATACCTCCTCATTGGTTTCTACTATCCATTGCATGCAGCTGTACACGCATCTAAGAAGGCGTTCATCGTAACACGCTTTGCTGATATGTTCTTCCTCGTAGGTATCCTTATCTTCGGATTCTACACAGAGACATTCAACTTCTCTTTCATG
This sequence comes from Prevotellaceae bacterium UBA1710, assembly GCA_002317355.1. Taxonomy (GTDB): domain Bacteria; phylum Bacteroidota; class Bacteroidia; order Bacteroidales; family Bacteroidaceae; genus Prevotella. The sequence goes on from DCJC01000079.1 coordinate 16,520, forward strand.
CCAAACGTACAGATTGCAGAGGGTATGCAGGCATTCTCTCCATGTGCTGCTGAAGCTGCTTCAAAGTCACTTGCATTCGGTGGTATGGTACTCCCAACAGCCCTCGTGCTTATGTTCATCGGTGGTGCTGGTAAGTCTGCTATGTTCCCACTTCACATCTGGCTTCCAGATGCTATGGAGGGTCCAACACCTGTATCTGCACTCATTCACGCTGCTACCATGGTTGTAGCTGGTGTGTTCCAGATTGCACGTATGTTCCCACTCTGGATCAACTATGCTCCAGAAGCAATGACAATCGTTGTTGTAGTAGGTGCTTTCACAGCATTCTATGCAGCAGCGGTAGCATGTGCCCAGAGCGATATCAAGCGTGGTCTTGCATTCTCTACAATCTCTCAGATCGCATTCATGATGGTTGCCCTTGGTGCAAGTACAGCACTTGAGCTCAACCACCACGAGCATGGCGGTCTCGGTTACCTCGCAGGTATGTTCCACTTGTTTACACACGCTATGTTCAAGGCTTGTCTCTTCCTCTGCGCTGGTGTAATCATCCATGGTGTACACACCAATGAGATGTCTGCAATGGGTAGCCTCCACAAGTACATGCCAATCACAAGTGCTACATTCTTCATCTCATGTCTTGCAATCTCTGGTATCCCATTCTTCTCAGGCTTCAGCTCAAAGGATGAGATCATCTCTGCTTGCATGCACTACTCACCAGTTCTTGGCTGGTTCATGACAGGTGTTGCTGCAATGACAGCATTCTACATGTTCCGTCTCTACTGGTGCATCTTCTTCGGAAGCAAGAAGAACATCGAGCACTATGAGTCACATCATGTAAGTGAGCACGGATTCAACGTAATGACTTTCCCACTTATCTTCCTCACCGTTATTACAGTAGGTGTTGGTATCGTAACAACCCTCAGTGGTTTCGGTCTCGGTTTCGAGTGGGCAAGCTTCGGTAATCTCGTAACTCCTGATACTACACAGTATATCGTACATTTCGATATTACGACTGCAGTTATCTCTACAGTAGTTGCTTGCTGCTCAATTGGTCTTGCAACATACATCTACAAGGGTGACAGTCAGCCAATTGCAGATCGTCTGTACGCTACTTTCCCTAACCTCCACAAGTGGGCAAAGAACCGTTTCTACATGGACAATGTATATCAGTTCGTAACTCACAAGGTACTGTTCCGTTTCGTTTCTACTCCAATTGCATGGATTGACGAGAAGATCATCAACGGTCTTATCGATTTCTCAGCATGGGGCGCTAACGAAGGTGGTGAGAGCATCCGCTCTTGGCAGTCAGGTGATGTACGTCACTATGCTGTATGGTTCATCTCAGGTGCAGTAGCATTAACATTAATTCTTCTCGCAATCTAAAATAGCTTATTAAAATGGATATATTTTCTAATTTTGGATTAACATTATTTGTTATAGTACCAGCATTGATGCTGCTCGGCCTTTGGGCTGCTCGTGACATCAAGCAGGTACGTGGCGTGATGGTTGTGGGATCTTCAGTTCTTGTTGCACTGTCTGTGATGCTCACATTGCAGTTCATCAACTTGCGTGCAGCAGGCAACACTGACGAGATGCTCTTCGTATCATCAATGCCTTGGTTCAAGTCATTGAATATCAGTTATGCAATAGGTGTTGACGGTATCTCTGTAGTGATGCTTCTTCTTTCAAGTATCATCGTCTTCACAGGTACTTTCGCTTCATGGAAGCTCCAGCCACTCACAAAGGAGTTCTTCATGTGGTTCGTCCTCCTCTCTACTGGTGTTTACGGATTCTTCATCTGCATCGACCTCTTCGCTATGTTCATGTTCTATGAGGTAGCTCTTATCCCTATGTACCTTCTCATTGGTTTCTGGGGATCAGGCAAGAAGGAGTATGCAGCTATGAAGCTCACACTGATGCTCATGGGAGGTTCTGCATTGATCATCCTTGGTCTTGTAGGTATCTACTTCTTCAATGGTGCTTCTACAATGAACATCCTTGAGATTGCTCACAACAATAACATCCCTTATGAAGTACAGAACGTTCTGTTCCCATTCGTCTTCATCGGATTCGGTGTCCTCGGTGCCTTGTTCCCATTCCATACATGGTCACCAATCGGTCACGGTTGTGCTCCAACATCAGTATCAATGCTCCACGCAGGTGTGCTCATGAAGCTTGGTGGTTACGGTTGTTTCCGTATCGCTATGTATCTTCTTCCTGGTGCACAGGAGACATGGGTGCCAGTATTCCTCATCCTCACCACAATCTCTGTAGTATATGGTGCATTCTCTGCATGTGTACAGACTGACCTTAAGTTCATCAACGCTTATTCTTCAGTTTCTCACTGTGGTCTTGTGCTCTTCGCACTCCTCATGATGACAAAGACATCATGTACAGGTGCTATCCTTCAGATGCTCTCTCACGGTTTGATGACAGCTCTCTTCTTCGCTCTCATCGGTATGATCTACGGTCGTACACACACTCGTGATATCCGTGAGCTCGGTGGTTTGATGAAGATTATGCCATTCCTCTCTGTAGGATACGTAATCGCAGGTCTTGCTAACCTTGGTCTCCCTGGTTTCTCTGGCTTCATTGCTGAGATGACAATCTTCGTAGGCTCATTCGAGAACGCTGACGACTTCCATCGCTGCTGTACTATCATTGCTTGTACATCAATCGTTGTAACAGCTGTTTATATCCTCCGTACCGTAGGTTTCATCCTCTTCCAGAAGGTTGGCAATCCACACTTCGAGGAACTTACAGATGCTACATGGGATGAGAAGTTCGCTGTAGTATGTCTCATCGTCTGCGTTGCAGGTCTCGGTAGCTTCCCACTCTGGGCAAGCAACGTGATCAATGGTGCTGTAGGCAATGTACTGAATGTTATTAATATGTAATAAAGGAGGTAATAGATATGAATATTAATTATTTTCAATTTCTGAATATGGCACCAGAGGCTATTCTCGTAGTAGTTCTGGTAATCACATTTATTGCCGACTTTATTGCTCACGGTAAGGAAGAGAAGGAGTGGTTCAATCCTTTGGTTTGCGTTATGCTCCTTGCTTCAAGCGTGGCAACACTCTTCGTTGGCGATAACACAGCCGAGCTCTTCGGTGGTGCATACGTAGCAACTCCAGCCAACACAATGATGAAGGCAATCCTCTGCGCAGGTACATTCATCGTAGTACTTCAGTCAAAGAAGTGGCTCTCAGGCGAGGACGCAAAGCTTGTTGAGGGTGAGTTCTATATGCTCACTATCTCTACACTCCTCGGTATGTACATCATGATGTCAGCAGGCTCATTCCTCATGTTCTTCCTCGGTCTTGAGACAGCATCAGTGCCATTGGCATGTATGGTTGCTCTCGACAAGTACAAGAAGGATTCAGCAGAGGCAGCTGCAAAGTTCATCCTTACAGCTACCTTCTCAAGTGGTGTGATGCTCTATGGCCTCTCATTCCTCTATGGCGCTACAGGTACTCTCTACTTCGGCGATTTCTCTGAGGCTCTTGAGGTAAATGCAATGACAATCTGCGGTATGGTATTCTTCGTTTCAGGTCTTGGTTTCAAGCTCTCTCTCGTGCCATTCCACTTCTGGACAGCAGATACATATCAGGGTGCTCCAACAACCGTTACAGGATACCTCAGCGTGATTTCCAAGGGTGCAGCTGCATTCACACTCGCAGTTCTCCTTCATCACGTATTCACTCCACTTGTAGAGCAGTGGTCAATCCTCATGGATATCCTCATCGTGCTCTCTATCACCGTTGCTAACCTCATGGCTATCCGTCAGTCAGAGTTGAAGCGCTTCATGGCATTCTCTTCTATCTCACAGGCTGGATACATCATGCTCGCAGTAATCGGTGCAAGTGCAGAGGCAAGTCTTGCTTCATTGATGTACTACGTTCTCGTTTACATCGTGGCAAACATGAGTGTCTTCGCTATCATCTCAGTTGTAGAGCAGAACAATGGCGGTCGTACAGATATGCGTGCTTATGACGGTTTCTACGGAAACAATCCAAAGCTCGCTTTCCTCATGACTCTTGCTTTGTTCTCACTCGGTGGTATTCCTCCATTCGCTGGTATGTTCTCTAAGTTCTTCGTGTTCATGGCATCTGTCAACGGACAGGAAGACAACTGGGTTCCTTACTGCATTATGTTCATTGCCCTCATCAACACAGTAGTATCACTCTACTACTATCTGCTGATTGTCAAGGCTATGTTCATCAACAAGACAGACGAGCCACTTCCAACATTCCAGATTGACTGTAACACCAAGCTCACCCTTGCTATCTGTACAGCAGGCATCCTCCTCTTCGGAGTTGTAAGCTGTATCTACGAGGCAATTCAGGCAGCTTGTGTAGCATCTTGCTAATAATAGTGAGTTAGGAATTAGGAGTTAGGAGTTAATCTTCCGCGTAGGGACAACTCCTTACAGCTAACTCCTCACTCCTCACTAAAAAATACTAATCCCCGATATTCCAACGTGAATATCGGGGATTTTTGCTATTTGTCTGGGGCTCTTTTCCCTAAAAAAAAGTGTCGTGTTGTTATGTTGTTATGTTTCCCCATCACCGCGCATAATGGTAACTACTCCTGACACATACTCCGATATTATCAACATCGGACTTCCTTGAGGGGGTGAGGGGTGAGGAGTTTACACATACTCCGATGTTATTAGCATCGGACTTCCCTTTGGGAGGGACTGGGTGGGCTTCTACATACAACTCGTCACTCCGAGAGTCGTTGCTATCGCCGTGAGAATACTCGCGATAGTCTGCAGAATGAATTTCCAAGTTTCTTTTTTCATAGTGTTCCAAAAATTAAAAGATTAATAATTAAGTTGCTTCCGCCATCTAAAAAAACAAAAGAAAACCAAGTAAAACATAGGAAAACCGATAAGAGAGATTTATCAAGATTTTTCAAATTCCAGAAGGAAATCTGGCTGGAAGCCAGAGCCCGAGCCTCCGAAAACTTGAATCTGATTTGAAAAACAAAATGCCACCTGTTTTCTTTCGTTTTTTTTAAAATCGCGAAAGCAA
>DCJC01000028.1 GCA_002317355.1 Prevotellaceae bacterium UBA1710
TTTTGTTTATTGTTTGTTTATCAAACTTACTTCCCCTCCTCTAATATAATCACAATTGATTATCAATATGTTACATTCATACGAGAACGTTTTGAAAACGTAATGAGGGCAGTATAGATAAACAAAAATAGAAATCGATATTAAGAAACAATCTTGATTTTGAAAACTCTGTATAGCAACACTCTTGTTGCATATACAAGTTACTGCTTGACAATACGTGCTGTGAAAGTTGCTTCTGCTGCTATTTGGCTGCCCACATAACAATCAGCGTGCATGGTAGCTATTCCATGACTTACAGGGGTAATGTAGTTCACCCTTATCAACAAAGTATCGCCAGGTATTACCTTCTTTTTGAATTTGGCTTCCTTTATTCCGAGGAAATATGTGGAGAATCTTTCTCCTTCTCCTGCATCCTTGAGTGCGAGCAGACCGCCGCATTGCGCCATAGCCTCAATGATGTATACACCTGGCATCACAGGCTCAGTTGGGAAGTGACCAGTAAAAATCGCTTCATTGAATGTTACATTCTTTAGTCCTACGATCTCTTCATCGTTCAATTCAATCACTTTATCCACCAGCCCCATTGGGTAACGGTGTGGAAGTAACTGCTGAATACGATTTATGTCCATGATAGGCTCTGCATCAGGATCATAGTAAGGTGGTGTCTTAGTCTTTGGATTCATAATGACAAAGTGTTATTTTAATGTTGTTTGTCGATGGAAGAGTTGAACGATACAAGGATGTCTTCATCCTCTAATCTGTACTTTATCCATTTCTTGATTTTATTCTTCTCTACGGAATTAAGTTCATTATTTAGAAGTACATTTACGCAGATAACTGGTTTGCTGACACTGATTGAATCATAATAAATCATCTTGCCATCAGAAACTGCTATGCTACCCACCGATGGGTAGATATTCTGTATCTCTGGTAAGAATTTAGAAGAGACTTCAAGAATACTGGCATACTTGGTATAATGCCCTTCAGTTTCCTCCGTTCTTTCCTTGTTAGTCTGGTTGCTATCAGTCGATGCTTTTAACGCTTTCTTCTCAAAGTCTGCAAGTATTGATTTTACATCGGTATCACGTAGTCCGCTATTTCCCTGTACAATATCAAGCGTGGTTCCTGCGAGGTTATAGAAAGGAAGTTTTTGCTGTAAATTGCTAATGGTTACAGAATCCAGCGTATTGCCAAACAGTACCACCTGAACGTTTTTATGATTCATGTCTGCCTTTACTCTGACTACTGTTGACTGTTCAAAGTCCATTTCTGTCTGTACAAATTGATTGGCACGTTGCTCAAAGATTGTCGACTGAACCATTCGCAATGTCAGATACACACTTGGTATAAGTGTTGCAAGGGCTATTATGAGGATTGTCTTACGTAAACGCTTTTGCCTCATCTTATCAACCAAAGTCCTTTTCTTGAATCTCAACACAAAAGCAACACATATTGTTGTGCTGAAAACGATGAATACAGTGTTGATTAGATAAAGGTACATGGCACCAAATGCAAAGTGTCCATTTCTGGTAGCAATACCATAGCCGACTGTGCACAAAGGAGGCATCAGAGCCGTTGCGATGGCTACTCCCGGTATCACATTGCCGTAACGTTGGCTACGGCTACTTAATGCTATCATACCAGCCAGTCCTCCACATAAGGCTATTCCGACATCGTATATCGTGGGTGACGTTCTTGCCAGAAGTTCTGATTGAGCATGAACAGTAGGGGAAACCAGAAAATACAAAGTGGCTGTGATTACGCTGAAGATGGTAGCAATCAGATAATTCCTTATGGACTGCTTGAATAACGTGAAATCATATATTCCGACTCCCATACCCATTCCAATGATAGGTCCCATAAGGGGAGATATGAGCATGGCGCCAATAATTACAGCAGTACTATTGGTGTTGAGTCCAAGGGATGCAACAAATATGGCTATAATGAGCAACCATAGTTTTGCACCATGGAAATCTACATCAGATGCGATCGCTGCCACAACATCCTGTTCTGGCATGCGATCATCACCGAAGTTGAAGAACTTTCCGATTTCTTTCGTTATTTTGTTCATGTTCGATTACTCTCCGAGTTTTAGAAGTGGTAGATGCTTCTTGACAAGATAGATACGCCATCTGTACAGCAGACAAGCAAGGAAGAAATACACTACTGTCTGTATCCATAATCCATGGTAGCTGAATGCGACATCTTCAAGAGATGCTCCCATACTTGCAATGTGAACATAACCATTCATGCCAAATGTTGATGGGAAGAGATATGAGACATACTTCCAAATTAGTGGCATGCTTTCTGCCGGCCACGTCATGCCGGAAATGAATAGCATAGGAACAGACAGCGATACAAACAACATGATACAGTCTTCTCGACGATACACGAGTACTGACAATACTATGGCAAGGAAGATACATGCCAGAATATATGGTACGATAAAGGCGATGAATGTCCAGTAGTTGCCAAGTGTCGGCAGTCCGAACGAGTGGCTTACAACTGTGAACATATAGACAGCCATAATCAGATAAACCATGAAATAGAAGCATGCTTTACCAATAACAATTCTGCCAGGAGTTGTATATAGTCTCTTGAGTTGAGTAAAGTTGCGGCGGTAATTCTCACGACCACGTCCCATTGACATACCTATACCGAGGAATATTGTCTGTTGGATGATCAGCATAAGCACTGGAGGAATAAGGAACGCTGAGAAACCACTTTGAGGGTTATATAGTGGCACATATTCGTAGTCAATAGGCATCTTGGAAATCTCCTTTTCCCTGTCTGTTGTACTCGGGATATACCTTTCAACCTTGATGTCACGATTCATATCAAGAGACACATTGTTAGCTGATAGGATCAATCCTTTGTAATATAGCATACTGCTCATATCACAATAGAGCCCAATGTGTGTCTGGTCACCCTTCCACAAGTCTCTGTCGAATGTTGAAGGGATGTGAATGATTCCATATACCTTATGCTGCTTGATCAGTTCCTGAGCTTCTGCCATATTGGTACAATGAGCTGCGATAGATGTTTCTGGGGTAGCATCTACTTTTCGTATATACTCCCTGCTCAAACTACTGTTGCAGTCATCAACCACAGCTGCGGGAACATCCCTGACAACCTCATTTGTATATACATAAGAATATAGCAGAGGATATGCCAGAGGCACGAAGAATATGAAGATCATAATACCTTCATCTTTCAGAACCTCTTTCAGTTCATAGTACCATATTTGACAAATGTTTATTAATGTCTTCATAATCCGTTATGGTTTGTATTTCAAAACTAAGAATGCCTTACGGTATCTGTGCAGTACAAGAAGTGGCAATGCAGCAAAGATAATCATCGCTACAACAGACGACCATACATAGGTGATGGAATATCCGTTAAGTGCCTGATTGACATAGATGAGATAATAATGTCTGAGAGGGAAGAGTACCGACATCTTCTCAAGGACAGACGACATTGCTGTAACTGGGAATGTGAATCCACAGAGTGAGAACGACAAAATACCCCAAAGAGAACACAGACACATGGTCAAGCGCATCTGACCAGAGAAAATGCCGAAAAGGAAAACTCCAAATCCCTGTGATGCTAAGACTGTAAGAATACCTATCAGTATCATTGGAAGCAGACCACATTGACATGGGAAGTGCATGAACCTGTAAAGGTACACATCCATGAATATGAACAGCAGGCTGAACAATACCGTCTGTGGCAGCAGTTTTCCGATAAGGGCAACTGTAGGTGAGTTGTCAGCCATGGCAAATAATGTTTTCTGCGAACTGTGCTTCCATTCTATGCCCAGCACATAAGTTGTTGAGAGCATGATGACAAGAATGAAAATTCCAGGTATAAGTATATTGTTCAGATATACAGAGTAGTTCAGATACGAATTGCCTATAGGATGAGTCTCCACAACGATTGGCTGTATTACACCCATCGTGCGGTCTTCTGTCATACCTTTGGCTTTCAGTGTCTCACGCGTTAGGGCAAGGCCACTTAACTCTGAGGCATATCTCAGATCCTTCATAAGCATGGTACCAGGCAGAAGGTATGTCTCATTCGTGTAGAATGACACCTTGGGCTGTTTGCTTGCCAAAGCCTGCACTGTCGTACCCTTAGGAATGTAGAAGAAAGCGTATATTTCGCCTCTCTGCATAGCCTTCCTTGCCTCGTGGAAATTTGGATAGTGTGCCACTATGTTCGTCTCTTCAAAGGCATTCATTGTACGCGATATCGTTCGTGATATCTGTGTATTGTCTTCATCCACCAAACCTGTTGGCAGTTTAGTAGGAAGACCAGCGTCCATCAATGACGTAAAGAACAAGATGACCGCCACTGGACCTATCAACATCGTGAAGAGGAACATAGGACGTTGGTAAAACATCTTATGTTCTCTCCTTGATATTGTCAGAATCCGACGAATGATAGATTTGAAGTCTTTCATCGTATATTATTGTTTGAGAATTACAGACATTCCGGAAGAAACACCTTCAACCTTTTCCTTTGGAGTAGCTCTGACATCAAATACCTTCAGGTCAAATCCGTCAAGTGCCTTTGTGGCTTTCCAAGCAGCAAAATTACCCACATTCTTCACTCTGGTTATCTTGGCAGGAATGGTTTTGCCGTTTGATGGCATGAAAACCTCAACATCCTGACCTACAGATATACCCTGAAGTTTGTCTTCTCGGATGTTGAAGGTAAACCAAACATCGTGCGTTGCAACATTCATGATTGGTGCACCTGTACCTACAAGCTCTCCAACCTCAGGGAAGATCTCTGTTACATAGCCATCTGCATTTGCAATGAGGATAGTCTCGTTTACATAAGAAGAAACCTCGTCCACGGCACCTTCAGCTCTACGCACCTGTGCTGATGCAGCAGCCTTTTCTTCTGCTCTGGCTCCATTCTGTGCCATATCATATTTTGCTTTAGCAGCCTGTTCGGTAGCCTTCATTGCTTCATAGTTGGCCTTGGCTTCATCTCGCTTCTGCTCAGGCATCACTCCATTTTCAAAGAGGCGTTGCATTCTGTTGTATGTCTTTTCGGCAATCTCAGTACCAGCCTTTGCCTTCTGCCACATCTCGATGCTCCTTGTATCTCTTCTCTTCTGGCACCTGCCATAGCTTTGTCTTCCATGGCCTCTGCTGCTGATTTGGCAGCATTCGCCTGCGAAAGTTTTGCCTCGATATCTGGAGCCTCCATGATTACGAGAGTGTCGCCTTTGTGTACAAAGTCACCTTCCTTGACTCTTATTTCCTTCACTCTTGAAGGAACCTTGCATGACAGGCGATAGTCCGTCATCTCTATTTCGCCCTGGATAAACTCTTCTGGTTGAGATACAAAGAACCCTGCTACGATAACCCCCAAAATGACAACAACCATAATGACTGAGGCTATCATTACGCCTTTTGTACTCTTACTGTTCTTTTTCTTGTCCATAATCTTATGTATCTATTATGTATTATTTTAATGTTCCAATTGATTTTCTCAGATATAGGTCTGCAAGCTTCATGTCAATCTGCGCTGTCAGGCATGTAGAGTGGGCTGACAGCCATGCTGTCTGTGCTTCTAGCACATTGCTCAGTGGTATAACGCCTTCTTTCATGCCATAGTTTGCATACCTTAGGTTCTCGTCAGCCTCTGCCTGTCCATCCTGAGCAACTTTTAGACGCTCGCTTGCTTCCTGAAGTTTCTGCTGACATTGCTTCACCTGCAACTCTATCTTCTCCTTGACCTCGTCATATTCCAATCGGGCAAGTACGGCTTCCGACTTAGCTGCTTTTACTTTGTAACAGCGGTCTCCCCATGTAACGATAGGCACCTGTAGCGCAACACCGACAAATGCATTTCCCTTGAATTTCTTCTCAAAGCCATTGTAGATAGAAGGATTGCTTACGAGATAGCCGCCAGTAAGAGCAAGATGGGGCAAAAACTCAGCCCTTGCTACCTTTACCTTCTCGTCGTAGATTCTCATTGCGAGATCCAGCGACTTTGTTTCGGGACGGTTCATTATGGCATACTCAGAGTTTACGTTTGCAGTCTGCTCTGGAACAGTCAGCATTTCTGCTCCCTCATCTGCAAGGGTGATGTCTGTGTCACCTTCAATACCACACAGCTGACAGAGCTTCATCTTGCAGAGCGACAAACCATTGTCAATCTGAATGATTGTCACCTTTGCTTCGTTGAGTTTTACCTTGACACTCAGACCGTCCGCCTTGGTTGCAACTCCCTGTTCTATCATCTGTTGCACATCATTGTCCAAATGCTTGATCAGTTCAAGATAGCTGTCTGCCAACTGGCGTTTGCTTGCCAACTGGACAATCTTCCAGTAGGTCTCATCCACATCAACAATGACGTTCTGTAGTTCAAGGTCATATTTGTTGGCAGCTATCTCTTCCGCGTACCTTGTTATATTATTATATGCCTTGATTTTACCTCCCATATATATAGGCTGGGTGAGCATTACGGACACAGCTGTCATGTTTCTTGTGTCAGTCCTGAGTGCATCGGTCAATCCACTGCCTATTCCGTTCAACTGACCTGTCACGTCAGTAATCTGTCCTCCTGTAAGTTGTGTGACAATTGGATTCACTTTAGGACCAATTGCTGTCCCTATATTACTAAGGCTGTTTTTCTGATCATCACTCAACAATGAGATCTCTTTCTCTGTTCGCATGTAAGTGCCTGTTGCCGAAACCTTAGGCAGGTAGTTCGTAAACGCCGACTTCCTGTTATAGTAGGCAACATTCTTTTTCTCGTCTGCCATCTTTAGGCTCTTGCAGTTGCTGATGGCCATGCTGCGACAACTGTCGAGTGACAGAGTCTGCTGCGCATGTGCACAAGTAAATGCAAGAAACGATAGAATTACGATAGATGTTCGTTTAATCATTTTACGACTTTTTTGTTTATAACTTGAATTCGGGTGCAAAATTACTGCATTTTTTGGGTATTTGTACACTTTTCAGTTCCTGAGAATTGGAGCAAATAGGAACATATATTATGAATTAACATTATTTACGGAAATTAATTGGTGTAGATTGGATTATTATTATTAATTTTGCACCCAAAATAACGAAACATGAATACTAACAATGTTATTACTATCAAAAACCTTGTGGATTATGGTTTAAATGAATACATAAACTATAATAATCAGGTTGTCATCTCTTACGTTAAGGACTTAAGCTTATTCAAATTCCCGTGTCACCTGCAAGCTACGACAATCCTGGTTTGCTTAAATGGAGAATTTGATGGATCTATTAATCTGAAGAACTACAATATAGGCAAATACTCCGTCCTCATTAACTTTCCCGAGAATATCATACAAATTATAGATGTAAAAGACATAAAAGCCATCGCAATTCTTGTGTCAACAGAATTCATGCATGGCCTTTCGTTTGAAATACTTTCGCACACACATTATTATTCCTATGAGATTAACAAGAATGGGGCTTTTACTTTACCGAGAGAAGAAATCAAGAACCTATCGCATTATCTGTCAATTGTAAGACATGCAATAACCTCTCCGCTAACATCCTCAAACGAAGAACTGATTAAGCATCTCGCCGCTGCTTTTATCACTAATGTTATGATGTTGCATCATCATTATCATAAAGAAAGTATGGATGAAATCCAGGGATCAAAAGGCAATTACATGATTTTGGATAGATTCATGGAACTACTTGGAATGTACCACTCCAAGGAAAGGGAATTAAGGTTCTATGCCGACAAAATGTGTATTACTCCCAAGTATCTCTCAAATGTTGTACGCAAGGCAAGCGGCAAGAAAGCAACAGATTGGATCAGCGAGTTTGTGATACTGGAGGCAAAGTCTTTGTTGATGTATTCTGGCAAGAATGTTCAGGAAGTCGCTTATCGTCTCAATTTCCCGACGCAGTCTGCATTTGGTAAATACTTCAAGTGTCAGGTGGGCATTTCACCGACAGAGTTCATAGAAAGTAACCAAACATTCTAATTCCATATATCAACCGTACTGTCCGATAAATCAGACAAAAACAACAGCTATCAAACAATGGACTTACTCAACAATAACTACTCAACTGCTACGGTGAAAACAGGTCTTGTCCTTGAAGGTGGAGGACTGCGTGGAATGTTCACTAACGGAATATTGGACGTCTTCCACAGAAATGGTATCACCTTCGATGGTTTGGTGGGCGTGTCTGCAGGTGTGCTGTTCGGTTGCAACTTCAAGTCACATCAGCCAGGACGTGCATTCCGTTACAATCTGAAATATAAGGATGATCCCCAATATATGAGTTGGGCTTCATGGAGGAAGACAGGCGATTTTGTCAATACAGATTTCTCGTATCGCGTTCTTCCAAGGTTTCTCGACCCTTTTGACTTTGAAGCATACAGAAAGAATCCAATGAAATTCTATGCTGTATGTACAGATATTGAAGAAGGTCGTCCGGTATATCACGAGATTCCTGATGCCGATGGTGATGGTCTTACATGGATGAGGGCGTCTTCATCAATGCCCATCTTTGCCAATCCTGTAAAGATAGGATACCACACCTACCTTGACGGTGGTATTACTGACAGCATTCCTCTAAAGTTCATGCAGAATGAGGGCTATGCCAAGAATATCGTAATATTGACCCAGCCAAAGGATTTTCGTAAAAAGAAGGCACACCTTTGGCTTATCCTCAGACTCTTATTGCGAAAATATCCTAAGGTAGCCGACATGATGGCAATAAGACATATTATGTACAACGAGCAACTGGATTATATCGAGAGTGAGGAAAAGAAGGGAAACATTCTTGTCATCTGTCCTGACAACAAACTTGACATTGGCAGGTTGAACCTTGACGAACATAAGATGAGGAGTGTATATGAGGCAGGAGTCAAGAAAGCCGCTGAAGTACTACCACAAGTCAAGGCTTTCTTGAATAGAGAAAGAGGGTGAAGTAATCTTCAACATTAACAACACATCATCTTTCAAAAGCAAAAACATGAGCCGTGGTATCTCGAAATTCTTGACAGGGACTTTTCAATGAAAGGGTTTCTATCAAATGTGTATATGACGGTGAAATCTTTCAGTTGTACCTATTGATGGATAGTAAAAAGAGTTGCATTGTGACATGCAACTCTCTGTTAACTCTTGGCAAAACCAATGTCTATTGGCAGAAATGTAATCAAATTATTAACAACAGTGATTATTAATCGGTTTGTGACAAGAGTAGCATGAAGCCAAGAGCACAGGTTCAGTCAACGAGTTGCTGGCTATCTGATTCCTTTTCGACTTTTCTGTTTCGCCCTTCCTTCTCTTGCTGTTCATGTTTATTATACCAGCTATAGACATGTAAAATGCCCATTGTAGAACAGAAGACAAACACCTCCAACCACTTCGACTTGTAAATCCAGATACCAACCAGTACTGCCAGTACAAGATAAAAAAGAAATGTCAGAATATGTTGTATTTTGTTAGCCGACATAACTACAGAGTCAGAGAAAGATTAGACGTTGTTACTTTGTATATAAGTAGCGCTTGATGCTCTTCTTTGGAGTCTTCTCGAACTCCTCCTCGCGAATGCGAATCTCTGCCAGGCGTTCGTAGGCAGGAAGAATCTCATTGAGTTTGGAGAGATTGTCGTTCATGATAGCAGTTAGGTCATCTGGACGCAGTTCGAGCGACTGTACCTGATCCATGTCTGGATAGACAAGTCCTATGAGTTTCTCATTCTCCTGAATGACTACAGTCTCAGCCACCATAGGCATAGAGACGAGCTTATCCTCAATCTCTTCAGGATAGATATTCTGACCATTAGAACCAAGAAGCATATTCTTGATACGACCACGGATAAAGATGTTACCCTCGCTGTCGATTACACCCAGGTCACCAGTGTGATACCATCCTCCCTGAAGAGTCTCTTCGGTAGTCTCGGGATTCTTATAGTACCCAAGCATAACGTTCATACCCTGCACGAGAATCTCACCGGGCACATTCTGCGGATCTTCGCTATTGACAATCACATCCATTCGTGGAGCAGCCTTACCGCAACTGCCAGGTACGAACTTGTGCCAGTCTTCATATCCGATGATAGGCGAACACTCCGTGGCACCATAACCCACGGTGTAGTTAAAGCCGATATCGTGGAGTAAGTCCTCAATCTCCTTGTTGAGAGCCGAACCACCAATGATGACCTCGTAGAGATTGCCTCCGAGTGCTTCCTTCAGACCATCGCAGATATGCTTGCGGATGCGATTACCCACAACAGGTGTGCGGAGCATCAGTCGTACCTTTGGATTATCAATCTTTGGCAATATAGCCTTGCGTACAATCTTCTCAAGGATGAGCGGAACACATATAAGAACGACCGGTTTGAGTTCAGCAAATGCCTGCATCAGGATGCGGGGTGTTGGCATCTTGGTGAGGAAGGTGATATGAAGACCATAGACAAACTCGAAGATGAATTCGAACGACATACCGTATGTATGTGCCAGTGGCAACATAGAGACGACATTGTCACCCTCCTTACTATGAGTACCGTACACCTCAGCGGCGAACCTGAGATTGCTCCAGAGAGCACGGTAAGGTATCATGACACCCTTACTGTTACTCGTGGTACCAGAGGTGTAATTGATGACAGCCAGATCCTCCGGCTGGTCATAGTGGTAGGATATACATTCCGGTGCAAAGCGGTTGGGGTATCTCTCACAGAACAGTCTGTTCACGTTCTTGAGAGCAAGAGTGAATCGCTCCTCGCGTGAGACGAAAGCATCAAAGTTGGTGTTGTTGAGAATGCCAATGAGATTAGGCATCTTGTCTGGATCAAGTTTCGACCATACAATGTCACCGACAAAGAGAATCTTGGCGTCAGAATGGTTGACAATGCCGTGAATCTGCTCAGGGTGGAACTCATGGAGCACAGGAACAGCCACAGCACCATAAGTGAGGGTGGCAAGGAATGCCATTGCCCAGCGGCTCTGGTTACGACCGCAGATGGCAATCTTGTCACCTGGTTTCAATCCTGCCTCCTCGAACAGTATATGCAGCTTTGCTATTTCCTCTGCCACATGCTTGTAGGTGAAATTCTCTCCATTATAGTCGCTCATGGCAACAAGGTTCCAGTGCGAGGCTACGCTTGCCTCAAAGCATTTATTCAAACTGTTTGGTAATAACATGACTCTTTCTTTCCTTTTGGTTTATTGTTTACGAACACAAAATTACTAAAAAAGATTGATAAACAATCATTTTTAAATTTTGCCACCATCACAGAGTTCTCTCTTACTCCAATATATATAGACTATGCTCCATTGTAAAGCTTGCACACATCAAGAAGAAGTGTGTAATTTGCGAATCTGATATTTCTCAGCATCAC
Source organism: Prevotellaceae bacterium UBA1710 (assembly GCA_002317355.1). GTDB lineage: Bacteria > Bacteroidota > Bacteroidia > Bacteroidales > Bacteroidaceae > Prevotella. The sequence goes on from DCJC01000028.1 coordinate 11,361, forward strand.
CAACCGGTGTATGCTATTTCCTATCCACAAACTCTACAAAAATACGTTCAACCTTTTCAACCATATCTGTCTCAGACTGGAAGGATGTTGGTGAAAGCAAAGGGAAGTAAGTCACCTTGACAGGTTTGCGTGAAGGTATCTTCTGATGTTTTGGCATTGCCTCGAAAGCGCCTTCAATGCAGACAGGAAGAACGGGAATGCCTAACGCTAAACTTAGAATGGCAAATGTAGGACGGAACTCACCCAACTGGCCGTCGATGGTTCGTGTACCCTCTGGGAAGATAAGCACATTTCGTCCCTGACGCAGTGCTTCTCCAAGATGCAGGATGCTCTGCTTCATCTCACTTCTCTTGAGTACTATGACACCATGATGGCGGGCCATAAACTTAGCCAGTGGATTGCGGACATGATCCTCTTTGGCAAAGAAGCACATATTGAGGAATTGCTTCCTGTTTAGACCATCCATGAGGAAGACCGTGTCGAGATAGCTCTGATGGTTTGCCACCATGATAAACTGCCCGTCTTTCGGGATATTTTCGAGCCCATAGAGTTTGAGGCTAAAATGCGTACGGCAGAAAGGATGAAGACAGCGGAGTATCCACCAACCTGTACGTGCCATACCAGGAGGAGTGTATCCCGGAATTGACTGCGTAAGCTTGTCACGCCAGTTGGTATCGTCGAGCCATATTCGTGTCTTGTTATGGGTAACAAACTCAGCGAGCGCACTCATGTTGGAGAAGGATGCTATCTTCGCCTGCGGTATCTCTATGCCGAAAGTCTGTTCCAGGAAGCACTCAAACTCAACCATATCAAGCGAGTCAAAGCCGAGGTCGCTGATCAGATTATCAAACGGATGTGGCTCCTGTTTCTTCTCCCTCCGAACATATTCACAGATGAGCCTGTACTCTTCTGTGGTTGGTGCAGGGGAAGATGTCTCAGACGATGCCTCACCACTTTTGAGTTTGCGACACTTCTCAAGTACTGCAGCAAGCTTGAAACGCTGAATCTTGTCCATACGTGTACGTGGCAGTTCACCATCGTAGATATAGACACCCAAAAGTTTCTTATAGGAGGCTACTGTCTTGTTGTAAACCTCTATCACCTCCTGCTTGAGCAGAGATTCCAGTTCATGGATACTCTTTCCTGCAGCCCATTTCGGTTGCGGACAGATGATAGCCTTGAGTGTATTATTATCTTCAACTACAGCGGCCTCTTTTACACGTAAGGTATCAGCCTCAAGATGAGATTCCAGTTCATTGGGATTGATATTCTTGCCGTTCGAAAGCACGATGATTTCTTTCTTGCGACCAGTTATGTGAAGGCGCCCCTCTGCATCAAAATATCCCAGATCGCCACTATGCAACCATCCGTTCTTGTCAATTACCTGTGCTGTTTCCTCAGGGCGTTTGTAATAACCCTGCATGATATTGTCTCCTTTGGCACATATCTCACCATCAATAATCTCCACCTGACATGAAGGAAGTGGCTTTCCTACGCAGTTAGGCTGAAGGTCATCAGGACGGCTAAAGGTGATGATAGGAGCACATTCTGTCATACCATATCCATCAATAATCTCAATGCCTAAGGTACGTAATCCCTTCCATACGGCTGGATCAAGGGCTGCGCCTCCACTTGGACATGCTTCCAAATGACCACCCATCATGGTGTGTATCTTCTTGAAGACAATGCGTGAGAATGCAGGATTATCAACCTTCTCACACATCTTGTACAGACCGCGTGTAACAGGCGATGCATTGATTTTCTTCATGATACCGTTATATAGCGTCTGCCACAGGCGAGGTACTCCGATGAACAGTCCTACTTTACCTTTCTGCAACGTTTGCATGATATCAGGTCCTGCCATGGAAGTGGCAATGGCAACACCAGCACCCAAGACTATAGGCGCAATCATGGTGCCTTGAAGTGGAAGAACGTGGTGAAGCGGCAACAGAATCAATGCACGGCGATTTGGAGTGTAGATGGGAACCTCCTCAGAAACTGAACGTATGTTGGTGAAGAGGTTCTTGAATGAAAGCATAACGCCCTTTGGATTGCCAGTTGTACCAGATGTATAGATGATGAGAGCAGTATGCTCAGGCAGATACTGGATATTAGCCTTGGGTGTATTGTCCCTGAGCGTCTTGCGCTCCCAATTATCGATAATCTGCACAGGAATATCCATGCCAGCATTCTTGATTGCGGTCGTTATCAATGGTAGTCTTTCAATCGTTGTCCAGACAGATGACGGTTGGCAGTCGTTGAGGATATACATGAGTTCAGACTCGTTGGCCTGAGCATCCACAGGGATGGCAATGCACCTATTTTTCCAGATGGAGAAGAATGCATAGATGAATCCCTCACGGTTCTCACTGTAGATAAGTATCTTGGTTCTGTCTTCTACAGGACGCATAGTTTCAAGCTCAGTTTCGTTAGGAATCTGCCTTGAGAACAACGTGATGCGCTGCAGCAGTTCGCTGTAGCTGACAGTACGGTCATTCGTGATGATCGCATCCTTATGAAAATCCTTTATCATAACTTTTGTGCTATAAGTTTATTGCATATCCATTGCTGCCAACAAGCTACTAATTTATGCATTAGTGCTCATTTTGTGCTACAAAAGTAGTGTATTTCCGTGAGGATATGCTACTTTTTTAACGTGCGAAATGTTAAATGCGAACTCTGGTTGAAGATTGGCGAACTTTGGTCACTTTGTACTATGTAAAGATTGAAGAAAAAGTACTAACTTTGCAGCCATGTTCAATCAACGAAAATAGAAATGAAGACAAAACTGGAATTGGTAAACGTGATGGTGCTTAACGTGGGATATGCCCGAACGACGCACCATTGGGGTGATGAGGACCTGTCGTCACCCTTTGCACGCCTATATTATATTAAGGAGGGTAAGGCATGGCTGCGTTTTCCAGAAAAGACGCTTGAGGTGAGACCTGGCTTCATGTATCTTGTACCTACCTTTATGCCTCATAGCTACGAATGCGAACCAGGCTTCTCCTTTTATTATATGTTCATATATGAGAAATATCAGGACAAGTCAGGACTATTTGACTTCTATGAGTTCCCACTTGAAGTAAAGGCCAACGAAGCTGTCGATATCATATTCACACAATACTGCACCCTCTATCCACAATTGAGCCTACCGTACGCTTCAGCAGAAGAGTTCAGTCATCACCCTACCTATCATGACTACACAAGGCGCTACTCGCAGATGGAAAGGTATGAAAGGATGCAGTTGCAGGGTATGGTATGGATACTCAGTTCGTATTTCATGAAGCATGCCAGGGTAAAGGAGTCGCACGGCGATGACCGGATACGCATGGCCATGGAGTTCTGTCAGAGAAACGTAGAGAAGGATATCACACTTGACATGCTGGCAGATATTGCCTGTGTGACAAAGTCCCACCTCATGCGTCTGTTCCGCGAGAAGTTGGGAGTGTCTCCCATGCAATATGCCATCAGGAAAAAGATCCAGACGGCACAAGGACTGTTGCTGACTACGGATATGAACATAAAGCAGATATCGCAAGAGATTGGAATAAGCGACAGCTCTTATTTTGTCAGACTCTTCAAGAAGAATATCGGCTTCACGCCACAGGAATACAGGGAAAAGTTAAGGTAGGCTCCGACTATAAGAATAAGGTAACAAGCAGTAGCACATACAGCAAATAATGCCTCAATACCGATGGTGAGTCAGTATTGAGGCATTGTTGTCTGTGAATTTGTTGTCAAACTTTCTATATCATCTCATCCCTCTCAATTCATACGCTTCGCTGTAGGGAATCATGCTGTGGGTGGATGCGTGGTGCTTCCAGGCATCTTCGTTGTGACTGAGTTCTACCACCTCGGAGGTCTTCATGGGTTGGAGGATGGATGAGACGTAGGTAAGGGTGTCGAGCTCTTCTGCTGACAATGGGGCTGTGTCGCATGTTGCATCGCAATGCAGACGGATACTCTCGCTGTCGTAGGTGATGACGCTCTCCTTGGTCACACCATCCACATTATCATATATGGTGTCGAAATGCTCGGGTACAGGACCATACTGGATGGCACGATACTGAAGACCGCTTATCGAACGGCTGTTTCGGCGGAAGTGCAGGAAATCAGCATAGAACATCTCCTTGTTGAGTTTTGTAGGGCAGACGTTGCCCCCTTCCCGTTGAATTAGGCAGCGCACCATTGCTTGCAGTTTGTCAGTATTCATTTCTGCAAATCCATTCATCAGACCACGTTCCGTCTTACCATAGAAGATTTGTTGTTCAAGAGTCCTGTCCACCGTCTCTGGCGCACTCATAACGCTTGTCTTCACTTTGTCGTATTCCACATCAGTAAACTCACTTCGGCTGGCTTCAAGTAAAGCCAACATGCATTGTTTGTTGCGGATGGTTACAATAATCTTGCCGTTGCTTTCCGATGGCACCACACCCTGTTCGTATTGCTTCCACTGATTTGTACCAAACCCCATGATCTTGCTCATCTGCGTGAAGTTAAGTCCATAACGCTTCCGCAGAGACGCTATCTCATCAGCAAAAGGAATACCATGCGCAAGACGGTATTGGCTGTATATTTGATTCAGCACAAAATCATCCTGACCTTCCATGGTGAACTGCTCACCTGTGTCCTCACATACGCAGTAACGCACATGTACCAGATATTTCTCCTTACGGAACTCCTGTTCCTCTGTATCCTCAACCAGTTTTACGCGACCACCGGTCAGAGGACTCTTCATGTCAATGTAACGTTCTGTTTTCATTTTTCGTTCTCCTTGTCACTTTTGAATGCATAATCAATGGGATGCTCTGCCTGATGAAAAGATATGCAGATAGTTTTGGAGTTCGGCATTCCCATCGAAATCTTGATATACAACTCCGTACCATCAAAATCCTTACCGAACACCCACATATCACCATAGCTGACAGCATCGCGGATAGTTTCCACATAATCCTCAACCACAATCGTCTTTATGACCTCTTTGCGCGCCATTTCTGTCAAGCCAAGCAGACGCAATGCCTCCTGGTTCTTGGTGCGATTCAGTACGATAATGCCGAAAATATCCATCTTCGGAAAGAACTGTCGGAGGAATGCTTCAACCTCCTCCCTGCTGTTGATAATGTGATTCTCCATACGATAATACTTTATTTGGATGCAAATTTAGTAATAAAGTTAGAAATCGCAAAGTAAATCCACGGTAAAGTGGCATTATGAGATATTTTTTAACTTTATTTTGTGTTTTGA
>DCJC01000039.1:0-8797 GCA_002317355.1 Prevotellaceae bacterium UBA1710
CCAGCGATAGCATAAATATCGATCACTCCAAATCCTTGATGAACCAGAAATTAGGAGTTAGGAGTTAGCAGTTGTCTCGCGTGGGGACAATTCCTAACTCCTAATTCCTAACTAACAAATCCAGCGGGTCTTTTTAATGTCAATGTTGTCAATGTTGTCAATAGATTTTCACGGTATATGAACTATGATAATGAACAATAAAAAATACGGCTGGCGCGTCAGTCTGTAAATTAACGATAAAAATGCCTGTCGGGCGATGGAGGTACTCTCCAGCTCCGGCAGGCATTTTTCATTTTTCATTGTTAATTTTTCATTTACATGGGATTCACATAGGAACCACATGGGAGGAGGAAACGAAAGGAAAACGCACCTCGGCATTAACTGCTGAGGTGCGCTTTGGGGGGATAACTATTTTAGTGTGTGAGTTTGTAATTCGTAATTCGTAATTCGTAATTACTTCTTACTCATCTCCTCGATCTTCTTCTTGAATCCATCAAGGTCGCCGAGGTGATTGCGGTCGAGATACTCCATATTGCCATCCTTGTCGAAGAGGAGGTATCTTGGAACACCAGGGGCCTTAATGTATTCACCGATAGCAGTAAACTGCTTTCTGGTCAGATTATAGTGCACCTCATTCTTACCAATGAGATTAAGCTCTGTGATATAGAATTTCCAATTCTCCAGATTCGTTTCAGCAGTAAGATAGAGGTAAACAATATCATAATCCTTCACCTTTTGCTTGAGTTGTGGAGTGTATTGCCGCAGGTTGATCATACAACCGCGACAGCCTATGCCCCAGAGGTCAACATACACAATCTTACCCTTGTAAGGCGCAACGAGCTTGTCCAGAATCTCCTTACCGTCGGTAAGGCCTTCCACAGCAGATACAGAATAAATAACCTCATCAGCCTTCTTAGCTCTCTCTGCCATTTCCTTCAGATATCCTTCCTGTGTTTCGTTTATCAGAACCTTATATTCACTATTCTCTATCTTGCCCAAAAGAGCCTGTCCTTCGTTGTCCAATGGCTTCTTCTGATTATTGAGAATTTTGGCCAGATTTCTTGCAAGACTGAGATCGTGCATATACTTATCTTTGTAGATGGAATCCGTAAACATTTCTATTCTCTTTATATCAGATGGTGCCCACTGATTATAAGCATCCATGATATCTACATGAGAGAGTAAGTCTTCAATATTGTTATAGCTTCCGAATTTCTCATCTATTTTCGCATATGCTTCTTGACGTTGTTCCGCTGGAAGTTTGCCTATGCGTTTTCCTTCCTCATTTCTCTTTACCCAATTATCGAGTGTGGTACGATCTTCGTCAGTAAGAGTGATGAGCCCTTTTTTCTCGAATGAACGTATCATTTCTGGAGTCTCGTAATATCTCTGCTTTATAATTAGATCTTCGTTATAATCCTTATCAATCATATATTTATCCATGCCAAGAGTGAGAGATACAGGTAAAGTGGAGTTCGCATCACCTAATTTGTGGGCAGAAGCCACAACATCTGCAGGCAGGGTATAATTAGGAGCGCCAAACCATTGCATAATGAGTGAGCTTGCTGTCTCCTTGCTGTTAAATTCCAGAGTGAAGTCACGATAACGCTTGCTGAGGGTAGGGTGGTTGGCTGTCATGCCGTCCAACTTTTCTTTGCCTTTCTCAAAATGCTTCATGCATCTCTCTGTGAACTTTGCAATAATCTCGTAATTTACGCGACTCTGAGTAGTGAAAATAGGCAATATCGTAGCAGGAAAGGCAGACAACTCATTCATCAGACGGGCATTCTCACCCATGAAGAGGGATGTATTCCTGTTATAGTCTTGCACCATGAAATAGCTCTTTCCTGGCTCAACAACGAGGTCTGAACAATTTACTTCGAAATCACCCATCTTGGCTTTCAACTGTATCTGTGAAGTTCCATATACAGGAACCTTTACAGAGAAAACACCTGTGGAGTCAATCTCAACGTCAATATTTGAGCGGTTGCGGGTCACAATATTATTTGAGAAGACGTAGTAGGTTATCTTACCGTTAGAAAGTTCACGTGGGAAGTTCTTGATTATACCAGTTATGGTTGCCTCGCCTTTCTTCAATTCCTTGCTGAATGCGGTCTCGTCGGCTGTTGGATATGCAGGAAGGTTGCTGTCAAATCTTGAAAGCTTGATCTTCTTGCCGTTCACATTAAATTCGCGAATGCCATTCTTCTCCTTGCCGATGGCTATGGTCAGTTTGTCGTTGCCGTTGGCAAGCACCACCTTCTTCTCGCTCTTCTCCTCGTACTGCCACACCTTGCTGTCATACACGGCATTCTCGGCATACAAGCCAAGCATCCAGTCGCCAGTCTGGTCGTTGCGCCAGTTGGAGTCAAAGAGGTCTGCCTTTATTGCAGGCTTAGTCTCCGAGCTTGTGATATTCCAAACGCGAAAACCGTTTTGTTCATAGCTCTCAATGAAATGGAAACGTTCGGTTGTTTCGGGCAGTGGTTCAAAATGCAGGGCGTACTCGTTTCTACCGCTTGGACTAATCTGAAGCCATTGATCCACTTTGCAGCTATCCTCATTGCTACGAGTTGGCTCACCGCTCTTTAAGGCGTATTCCTTACCGTCCTGATCCATGAGTTTGGTATGTTTCGGGAAGCAGATATAACCTCCTGCAGGATAATCAACAGCCATGTGGACGATTGTCTCGTCCTGCTTAAACTCAACATCATTTACGGTAAGATGCATAATCATCATCATGTCCTGTTGGTGATACTGTGAAGGCTCTTTCCATGTTTTCTGTGCCCCACAGTAAATGGTAGTAAGTAAGACACACAATGTAATAATTAATTTTTTCATCTTTTTGTTGTATGGGATTAAAATTCTAAATCCGTGCAAAAGGTAGTAAATATCTTTTATTTATGCAAGGATTTGTATGATTTAAATGAGTTTACAAAAATGTTTTATTTCATTGAAATGAATTTGTATAGTTTCTCCTGCTCACCCCTGATCAAAACTTGTATGTCAAGTCCGACAGGAGGAGCTCTCGTTATTAAATGTTTCATACTCAGAGTGTTTTTTGCTGTTTGTGTATAATTGAATAAAAAAGTACTCTGGTTATATTATGAGAAGTTTCTCAGAATTCCTCTTCGTAGGATACCCTATGACCAGGGAAGTTCTCCTTTATTGTTTTCCAGTAGAACCCTTGCCACCATCCTTGTGTTCCATAATTTATGACAAGATAGAACCCGCTCATGTCCATGCATGTGTTTATCCATATTTTTTTCTCAGTTTTTATCCTGTCATGTCCGTCCCATTGGGTATCAAACAAGGTAGTTTCATAACTATTTATAATAGATGCATGGTCAGGCTCTGTATTATAGTAATCCTCTGAGCGAATGGTGTATGCCTCATCAGGGTGCTCTGCCACATAGCTGCGCACGCAGTTCATTACCTTGTGTAACACTTCCATTGCCTTCTCTTCATCGGTGAATTTGCAAACCAGTGTGTTTTGATCGCCATCATCTATTTTCTTTGATAATAAAGAGAAGAAGTCTTCCTTTCTAGCTGCCTTATCGTTGTAGACGTAGAATCCTCCTTCTTGTCTTTTGATGATAGTGAGCTTCTTGATTGATTTATCCTTGAGTATAGGTTCCAGCTTTCTACATAAAGCGTCAGCATCAAGAGTTTTTGTAGCTTCACGGGTATAGTCCGTATATCCTCTTATTAAGAATTCACCTGATCCATATATATGCGTGGAGTCGCTATAGGTTTCGTATTTAAAGTGCATGAATCCATTGCTTGAAGAAATCGGATTTACTCCCTTATCATCGCCATGATCCACCTTGAAAATGATACTCTGAATGACAGAATCCTTTTTTGCTCTGTGATGATTGTAATCATAGGATTCTATACCTTTCTTGTTTAAGTCGAAAAACATTTTTTTGACATAGTCAAAAGTCGTGAAGGCTTGTTCTCCCTGAGGCAATTCCTTTTTGTCCATGTTGTAGTAAAGGGAGTAAAAGTCTTTTTCCTTCTGACTAATGCCGAAATATATGTCGAAATGTTCATGGTATCCGTTTATATTAGTGATAGTGTAGGCTTTCAAAAGCCCTTTCTCCTTAAAGTATTTGAATATTTCGCTTACTTTAGGATAGCTTTGTGCCTGGCAGCTAAGATGTGCTGCGAATAATATAAGGCAGAAAAATATATGTTTCATATTGTTTGTTCGTTTTTTAATTATTATCCCATGAGTCCAAGATGCGTTCACCCATCTTTCGGAATTCATTGATGTCATTCTTGAAATCTTCATCACTCATTCGTCGTCTTGGAGACTTTGTACTTGCCAGCATGATTTCTAATCGTGTAGCCTCACTCATGCGTACTGGCTCTTCTTCCGCAGTCTCAGCTGGCTTGTCTATCACTACTTTCTTAGGCGCTGGTTTGTGTCTTGTCACAACCTTAGGCTTTTCAATAGTCTCAACCTTAGGCTCGGCAGCCTTAACCTCAAGTTTTTCCACAGTTGTAGGCACTTCTACCGCAGGCTTGGATTCTGCCACGAGTGGAGTTTTATCTGCTGATCTCGGTGGTGTGAAGACCATTATCAGTATGCCGATTATGCATGCAGCTGCTGCCCATGGCCACATCTTGATGATGCGAGGCTTGCGGTTGCGCTCTTCCATAATCTGGTCGAAGAGAGCCTCGTCGATAGTCAGTTCTCCGAGCATCTCGGCGATGATACTCCATTCTTGTGGAGCATCTTCGCAAGATACTTCAAGCGCAAGTAGTCTTTCCTCATCGGGTGTCGTTTCTCCGTTGAGATATTTCTGGATTAATATTTCGGTTTCTTGATATGTCATGATTTTATCCTTTCCTTGATTTCTTGAAAGACTTTCTTTCTTGCCGCAGAGACGATGCTCTTGATTGACGGCTTTGCGATGTTGGTCTGTTCGGCAATCTCATCGAGTGAAAGACCTTCTAACTGTCTTAATTCAAAGAGCCGTCGTTCACTTGGTTTCAGGTTTTGCACCGCCTGATTAACGGCATTATGCAGTTCCTTTGCCTCAAGATGCTCGTGTGGAGATTCGCTTATGCCACGTTCTGGTGGTATCACGTTCTCTTTCCGGGTAGAAGAAACGAAAAGTTTTGATTTTCTTTTCCTTACTATATCCATGCAGCAATGCTTTGCAACTCTGATGGCAAGTGCCTCATGCCTGGTGTTGGCATCCATCCTATCGATGAACTTAAGGAGAGCTATCAATCCCTCTTGTGCAACATCCTCGGCATCATCGTCATTGCCAAAGAAACTGCGGCCTACCGAGAGCATTATCTCTCGGAGCGCTGGGGCTATATGTTCAAACTCTTCTTGTGTCATCTGTAGTAATAGCGTAAGAAAAAGGAAAAGGTTAAGTTGGAATTTGATTTTTTTCTTAGTTTTTTTGATTAGGGTAGGGGCTTTTTGTTAAAACAAAAAGAACGAGGGCGACTTACTTCGCTTATTGTAAATAGGTCGTTAGTTATTAGCCATTAGCCATTTGTTATTAGTCATTTGTCTTTAGTCTTTAGTCTTTAGTCATTATCACCTCTCCGTCATAGGCAAACTCAAAGCCTTCTGGTAGTCGGGAGTTGGCAATGTCGTGAGTGCCGATGTCGTGCGTGAGATGGATGAGGTATGTGCGCTTGGCACCTATCCTACGACTGAAGGCAATGGCATCATCAACCAACTGATGGCTGTGGTGTGGCTTCTCGAAACGAAGGGCATTGACAACGAGGATGTCGATGTCATGGAGGTATTCATATTCTGACTCCTCGATGCTCTTCATGTCGGTGATGTAGGCGATACTTTGGGTGTGGGATGATGGGTGTTGGGTGTTGGTGGTTTGTTCTTTCTCCCTGAAGATAAAACCGAGGATAGGCATTTTGCCGTGCATCACACGGATTGGGGTTATCTCGAGAGTGTCTTTGGTTGGTGGTACTACGATGGTGCGTCCTACCTTATTAATGACTCCGCTGAGACTTGCTCCGCTTGGTGGGAATTGTGCCACAACCTCCTTGCTACGGCTCACGATGAATGACTTGTGTGGCTCTATGGTGTGGAGGTTCAGATGTGGTACACCCGGGTATAGGTTCTCCTTGAAACAGTAGGGCATAGTCTGGTGCAGACCTCTCACCACATCATCCTGACAGTAGATATCTACATCGCCGAACATGCAGAAAGGGCGTAGGTCATCGATGCCTGCCACATGGTCGAAGTGGATATGGCTGATAACCACGGCATCAATCTTTGTGAACGGGAATCGTGTTGTCTGCTGACGGAAGTCTGGTCCGCAGTCAATGAGCACACGAATGCCTCCGTCAGTCTCAAGATATGCAGACTGACGAAGTCGCTTGTCGCGAGCCTCTGTACTGCGACACACCTCACACTGGCATCCTATTGCCGGCACACCGATTGAGGTTCCTGTTCCAAGGAATGTTAGTTTCATAATGTCGAACTAAGAGTGAAGAGTGAAAAGTGAAGAATTTAAGTTACACTTTTTCAGATTATATTTTTCGTGTTAAGACTAACTTAAATTCTTCACTCTTCACTCTTCGTTTTTCACTTAAAAAGCTTTAGAACTCACTTGTGAAGTGGAACTTGATGTTCTCGAAGTCCTGTTGCGCCATAGAGAGTACGTAGCCAGAGTCGGCAAGGAAGACATCACGACCATCCTTGTCCTTTGCCATGTACTGATACTTGCGCTTCTTGAATGATTCGAGCTCCTGAGCATCATCGCTCTCAATCCAGCATGCCTTGTGGAGATGAACTGGCTCCCAGCGGCACTTGGCGTTGTACTCGTTCTCAAGACGATACTGGATTACCTCGAACTGAAGCTGACCTACTGTACCAACGATTCTGCGACCATTGAACTGGTTGACGAACAACTGAGCAACACCTTCGTTCATGAGCTGCTCCAATCCCTTCTGGAACTGCTTAGCCTTCATTGGGTCATCATTCTCAATGTACTTGAAAAGCTCTGGAGAGAATGAAGGAAGTCCGCGGAAGTGTATCTTTTCGCCTTCGGTAAGGGTGTCACCAATCTTGAAGATACCGTTGTCAGGAAGACCTACGATATCACCTGCCCAAGCCTCGTCGATGGTTGACTTACGCTGAGCCATGAACTGGGTAGGAGAAGAGAAACGAACTGTCTTGCCCATGCCAACGTGCAGGTAAGGAGCGTTTCTTACGAACTTACCAGAGCATACCTTACAGAAGGCGATACAAGAGCGGTGGTTAGGGTCGATGTTGGCTGTGATCTTGAAGATGAAGCCAGTGAACTTCTCCTCGTCAGGGTTTACCATACGCTCCTCTGCCTTTGTTGGCTTTGGAGATGGTGCTATCTCAACGAAGCAGTCAAGTAGTTCCTGAACACCGAAGTTGTTGAGGGCAGAACCGAAGAATACTGGTGCTACCTCTGCAGAACGGTATGTCTCAACCTCAAACTCTGGATAAACGCCATCCACGAGTTCGAGATCTTCACGAAGCTTATCTGCATCCTGATCGCCTACCATCTTATTGAGTTCCTCTGAGTTGATGTCAACGGCAACCTTCTCTGTCACACGCTGCTTATCGGGAGTGAAGAGGTTGAGCTGGTTCTCGTAGATGTTATACACACCCTTGAACTTTGCGCCCTGGTTGATAGGCCATGAGAGAGGACGAACCTTGATCTGGAGTTCTTCCTCAAGCTCGTCGAGGAGGTCGAATGGATCACGACCTTCACGGTCCATCTTGTTGATGAATATGATAACAGGGGTGTTGCGCATACGGCACACCTCCATGAGCTTACGGGTCTGAGCCTCTACACCCTTTGCACCATCGACTACGATGATAGCAGAATCCACGGCAGTAAGAGTGCGGTAGGTATCTTCTGCGAAGTCCTGGTGACCAGGAGTATCGAGGATGTTCACCTTGTATGGAAGAGCGCCTTCCTCTTTGTCGGCATCAGGAAGGTAGTCAAACTCCATCACGGATGTAGATACAGAGATTCCGCGCTGCTTCTCGATGTCCATCCAGTCGGATGTGGCAGTCTTGCGGATCTTGTTGTTCTTTACTGCTCCAGCTACCTGAATCTGTCCACCGAAGAGCAGGAACTTCTCGGTCAATGTTGTCTTACCCGCATCCGGGTGTGAGATAATCGCAAAGGTGCGTCTTCTTTCTATTTCTTTGTTCATAATGCAAAAATAAATGAATGAAAAATGAATAATGAAAAATACAAGTAACTATCGACTGAAAAGTGTAACTAAAATTTTTCACTTTTCACTTTTCATTATTCACTCAACTTTCCTAATCCCAGAACTTCGGATCTTCCTTTTCCTTGAAGTAATAGTCGTTGAGCATGCCGATGAAGGTGGTTATTTCCTTGACGGCATTGGCTGTGTTCTGTGTTATCTCCTTGTTCTGAAGGCGAAGGAGCATAGTGCCGTAGAGGGCGTTGAAGCAAGTCTCTATCTCACCAGCAGCCTCACCGGCAGAGTTCTTCTGACGAAGCTCCACGATGAATGGAAGTACCTTGTAGTACTCTGTGCTATAGAATGGGAACTTCGGGCTGTCGAGCAGCTGAACATGAAGCTCAGACAACTGCTGAAGTACGAGCTTATTGATCTGGATGTGTCCCTTCTCTCGGCATCCCTCCTGATTGATCATGCGAATGAGGTTGCCATACCAGTCCACCATCTCCTCCTTCTGCTCGTCGGTGCAGTCGAAGCGAGAGATATACTCTTTCTTGATGAGCAGCAGATTACAGCCGTATGCACGGATGATGTCCTCTACCTGCCACAT
>DCJC01000039.1:8884-65366 GCA_002317355.1 Prevotellaceae bacterium UBA1710
GTACAAGAAGTAATAAGTAGTTCAAGGAGTACAAGACGAATGTTTGGATATAACGTGTTGGTTATGTATTTGCTTGTCTGAGGACAATACTAACGTCTTGTACTCCTTAAGCGACATTAGGAGCATTACTCCTTGTACTCCTTGAACTTCTTTACCAATCAATACAGCGTGTATAGATTGAACACCGTACCTATGAGCATTACGAAGGAGAGAATCATAACGATGCTACCAATAAGTCGGTTGATGTATATGATGCTTTTGTTGCTGAATTTCTCCTTCACCTTATCGATGAGCCATGTGAGTCCCCACCACCAGAGTAATGCGCCACCGAAGATGCTGGCATAGCCGAGTGACATCTCTACTGGATGGTCAGGAAGCACGAAAGCCACCTGAGCATAGCATGCCATGAAGAGGAAGATGATGAGCGGATTGGATATCGTTACGATGAATGCTGTCACGCCATTGTTGACGAGCGTTCCCTTCTTACCGCTTACATGGATATTCTTCGTCGGATTACTGCGGAAGCAATAGAGTCCGAAGATGAAGAGCAGGATACTACCGAATATCTGGAGGTAGAAACGGTTTTGGTTGTCGGTTATGAGATCCATTATGAAACTCATTCCGAAGCCGGTCAGCAATGCGTAAATGATATCGCTTATAGCTGCACCCACGCCTGTTACGAAACCGTATCTGCGACCTTTGTTCAAGGTGCGCTGAACGCATAGCACTCCCACCGGACCCATTGGTGCTGACACAATAATGCCGATGAAGATGCCCTTAAGTAACAGTTCAAGGATGTTTATTTGATCTTGAAAAGGCAATTTATCTTAATATTTAAATATTACTGTTTATTATCCAAAGTGTTTCCACATTTGCAATTTGAGGTGCAAAATTACTAATTTTTCCTCGAATTGCATAAATTTCTTTATAAAATAATGTCAAAAACTTGGTGTTATTCATGTTTTTTCATAATTTTGTACGGAAATATCATACTTTGTAACTATTAAACTCCTTATAAGTAATTCATAATTAAACATAAATCGTAATGAAACCATATACAATTGGTCTTGACCTTGGTGGTACAAACTCAGAGTTCGGAATCGTTGACCGTGAAGGTAATATCGTTGCTTCTTCTACAATGAAGACAGGTGGCTTTGCTACTGCCGATGACTATGTAGATGCTGCTATCAAGTGTCTTATGCCTATCATCGAGCA
The DNA here is from genome assembly GCA_002317355.1 of Prevotellaceae bacterium UBA1710. Classification (GTDB taxonomy): domain Bacteria; phylum Bacteroidota; class Bacteroidia; order Bacteroidales; family Bacteroidaceae; genus Prevotella. Next base: position 10,100 of record DCJC01000039.1, read on the forward strand.
GGTAGGTGGTCTTGATAAAATCGAGTACATGGGTGCTGGTGCGCCTAACGGAAACTATCTTAACGGTTGTATTGAATTTGCTCCAAACCTTCCTTGGGCTCACGACTCAAAGGTGCCTTTGGCTCAGATGTTCTCTGATCGTCTTGGCGGACTTTCTGTTCACCTCACAAATGATGCTAATGCTGCAGCTCTTGGTGAGATGACTTACGGCGTGGCTCGTGGTATGAAGAACTTTATCGTCATCACTCTCGGCACAGGTGTTGGTTCTGGTATCGTGATCAACGGTGAGATGGTGTATGGCTGCGATGGTATGGCTGGTGAGCTTGGTCACTTCATCGTACGTCGTGAGAACGGACGCCAGTGTGGTTGTGGTAGAAAGGGATGCCTTGAGGCTTACTGTTCTGCAACAGGTGTGGCACGTACAGCAAAGGAGATTGTCTCTTCAACCGACCGTCCAACGCTTCTTCGTGACATCGAACTTGACAAGATAACCTCTCTCGATGTGAGTATCGCAGCAAGCAAGGGCGACGAGGTGGCAAAGGAAATCTATGAGTTCACAGGCAAGATGCTTGGTGAGGCTTGTGCTGATTTCGCAACATTCTGTTCTCCAGAGGCTTTCATCTTCTTTGGTGGAATGACAAAGGCAGGCGATCTTCTCTTCGATCCAATAAAGAAGGCATACGAAGAGAGCGTAATGCCAATCTTCAGAGGTAAGGCTAAGTTCCTCGTTTCAGGTCTCAGTGGCGCTGGTGCTGCCGTGCTCGGTGCTGCTGCAGTGAAGTAAAAAAGACGGCCCCTCACCCGTCACTTTGTGACACCCTCTCCCCTTAGGGCGAGGGAAAAGTTAGTATTGCTAATTTAATGAGGGGTCGATAAAATCTTGAATATAAATTAATCGATATCCCTTCCGTGAAAAAGGTAACTTCTCCCTCGCCCTTTGGGGAAGTCGGAGATTGAGTATCTCCGAGTATGTGTCAGAGGGTGCCTGCAAGGCGGGTGAGGGGCTTTTTATATGTTCAAACTAATAAACACTTTTGGCATTGACGCTAAGTGCGCAAAACTTATTGAGTTCACTTCCGTAGATGAACTCAAGGCTCACTATGCAGAGATTGCTGAGGCTCGCCGTAATGGTAAGCTGCTCATCATAGGTAGGGGAAGTAATCTCCTGCCTGTGGGTGATTATGACGGACTCGTGGTTCGCTCAAGGATAATGGGCAGGAAACTCGTAGCTTCAGATATGATATGTGTCGGTTCAGGAGAAACTGTTGATGATGTTATTGCGTGGACACTCTCGCAGAATCTCTTCGGCATGGAGAATCTCAGCATTATCCCGGGTGAGGTAGGCGCTTCTGCAGTTCAGAATATTGGTGCGTATGGCGTTGAGGCAAAGGATTTTATCGTGAGTTTTCATGCTCTCGACCTCGACAATGGTGAGATGGTTGAGATCACTAATGAGCAATGCGAATATGGCTACCGTCAGTCACGTTTCAAGCACGATTGGAAGAACCGTTTCATCATCACCGATGTCACCTATCGCCTGTCAGATAAGTTCACTCCTCGTCTCGATTATGGCAATATCCGTAAGATGCTTGAGGAGAAGGGTATCTCATGCGAAGATGGTCAGTTGACTGCCCATATTCTTCGTGATACTATCATCGATATTCGCAATGCCAAACTGCCTGACTTTGAGATAGAAGGTAATGCTGGTTCTTTCTTCATGAATCCGATAGTCGGTAAAGAGAAGTTTGACGAGCTCATCGCCAAATACCCTAATATGCCTTACTATCCCGTAACGCAGTCCGTTATCGGACAGGCTCCCTCTCTACGGGAGAGGGCGGGGGGAGAGGCCGAATATAAACTCCCTGCCGGCTGGCTCATAGATCAGTGTGGATGGAAGGGAAAGACACTTGGCCGTGCTGGAGTTCACGATAAGCAGGCTCTCGTACTTGTTAATAAGGGAGGTGCAACTGGCGAAGAGGTTGTGACACTTTGCCGTCAGGTGCAGAAAGATGTGCTTGAGCGTTTTGGCGTTGAGATTCATCCAGAAGTCAACATCGTTTGATTTGGCCACTTGATGATTGCCCATGATTCCGTATGGGACAACTCCTAATAGCTCACTTCCAACCCTTAATTGTATCGAATAATTCTGATATTATTTTATATTATTGTAGAATTGGCGCATAAACATTACAAAATGTTATGTTTATGCGCTTTTTTCGTGGTTTAATGCTGAAAAGAGCAGAAATAATGTAAAGAAATACAGAAAAATCGTAGAGTTTGGATATTTTTTTTCAAAAATTGTTGTACGTACACAATTTTATTAGTACCTTTGCACCCGCTTTATTTAATAAGGATAATATTTTTATAATTCAGATAACAAAAAATGTCTTACAATTTACTTAAGGGCAAGCGCGGAATTATCTTTGGTGCGCTTAATGATCAGTCTATTGCTTGGAAGGTTGCCGAGCGTGCATGTGAAGAGGGCGCACAGATCGTTCTCACTAATACTCCTGTTGCATGTCGTATGGGTACTATCGACGAACTCGCAAAGAAGACTAACGCCGTAATCATCCCAGCTGACGCGACAAGCGTAGAAGATCTTGAGAACCTCTTCGTAGAGGCACAGAAGGCACTCGGTGGTAAGATCGACTTCGTTCTCCACTCATGCGCTATGTCTGTCAACATGCGTAAGAAGCGTACTTACGATGACCTTGACTATGGTTTCCTCGACAAGACCCTCGACATCTCTGCTATCTCTTTCCACAAGATGATTCAGGTTGCAAAGAAGCTTGACGCTATTGCTGAGTATGGTTCTATCCTCGCTCTCACATACGTTGCTTCACACCGTACATTCTTCGGTTACAACGATATGGCTGATGCTAAGGCTCTCCTTGAGTCTATCGCTCGTTCATTCGGTTACATCTATGGTCGTGAGAAGGGTGTTCGCGTAAACACTATCTCTCAGTCACCAACACTTACAACTGCAGGTGGTGGTATCAAGGGCTTCGATGGTATGCTCGACTATGCAGACCGTATGTCTCCACTCGGCAATGCAAGTGCTGATGAATGTGCTGACTACTGTGTGGTTATGTTCTCAGACCTTACAAAGAAGGTTACAATGCAGACTCTCTTCCACGATGGTGGCTTCTCTAACATGGGCATGTCTCTCCGCGGTATGACTCAGTACAACAAGAGCTTCATCCCTGAGAATACTGATGAGGAGACTGGTAAGATTATCTACGGATAAGTGATTTTCCACTTAATGTGGAAGATACATTAGTTAATCAAGTATCAAAATATATGCCGCTTATGGTTTCTTTACGAAGTTCCATAAGCGGCTATTTTTTGTTCCAACTTTTGACATCTCTTTGGGGGAGTGCAGTGGGAGAATTCCAAGTTGTCATGGACTTTTAAATCTCCTGACTTATCCCTTCTCCCCATTCATCATCAACAGTCACAGCGGCATCCATGCCATCAGACTGGAAGAATGCACCATTGACGGTTGTCTTGGCATTAATCTTCATTTGGATATTAGGAATGTTGCGAGTCATTATGAGTTCATCGTTATTGTTATAAAATTCAAATTTCGCATCTATCTGAGCTGAAATGGCAGGGAGGAATACATAACTGTTCACATTGGAGAATGTACCTGTCTGACTTGTCCATCTGCTGATATTTACCATAGAAGTGGAGTAAGTAGAAGCATCTGCACCAATCTGATTCTTCAGGTCATACTTTGAGCTGACGCCAGTAAGAGACATTTTGAACTTTGTTATCTCATTCGGGATCTCATCAGTAGAGTTGAAGTAAATCTGAGCCACGCAACGTGTTAGCTTACAACTGACAGATTTGCGCTTGTCTTTGGTTATAACGACCTCGGTGCTGTAGCTGAAACTATCAGTTGCACGATTGTTATAGCCTTGTATGCTACCGTCAGTTCCTACGGATATCGGATTTTCTGCGCCTTCGTTGTGCGCAAATACCATTAGCTGGTAAGTGCCAGGCTCAAGATTTATTGAAAGAGTACCGAATGAGCTGCCGCCACCATTAATTTGTTCAGAGTTGTAAACTATGGTCTCACCATTCATCACGATATATTGCACGCGGTTGGCACATTCGTAAAGAGGTTTTGAAGTGGCACGGGTAAAAATATCATCAGCTTCACGAGCGTTATTTATCTCAGTCTGAGTCTGTGAGAAAGAGCATGAAACGTATAACTCGCCTAACCCTTTAGTCGAGACCGTTTGCTCAGAGTCTTCTATATCGTCAATGGGAATGATAGCTTTCTCGCATGATGTGAGGAATGATGTTATGATTAACGCCATGACTAATGCTATGAAAAACATCAAGATAATGCGAAAGATGCCAGAAATACGAACAGCATCAATAAACTTTGGGATTAAACCTTTGTGACTCATAGTTATTATTGTTAAAGATTAATTGGGTATTTGTGGAAATAAGTTTTTACTTACAGTAAGCTGTCACATGTTGTGACAAGCATTATTCTCTCGTTTTGGGGAACGCTTGCAAAGATAAATCATTTTTCATATACTTCCAAATAATTTTGGTTAAAAAGATGATTTACCCTCATTTTTTTTCTGAAAGTAATCATAAGGCAAGGAAATAAGGTGGGGGCAATGGATTTACATTGGAACTACATGGGAAGAACAATCATAGATCTTCCGCTATGTCAAGGGGGAAAACTCAGTGAAGCTCTGCTATATAAGCGAACATGAAGCGGAGGTTCACTGAGTTTACCCCCTTGGCACAACGAAGGATTTTCTTTTCAGATGCATTCCGACTTCAATCCATCAATAGATTGTCGTTTTGCCTTTTGGGGTGGGAAAAAACGCCAGACTAAAGTCTGACGTTTGATATATCGATAAGGTTATTGACGATAGCGTAGATGGTAAGACCGGCTGGGGAATGTATCTGAAGTTTGCGGGCTATGTTACGACGGTGGGTTATGACTGTGTTGATGGAAATGAAGAGATGCTCTGCAATTTCCTTGTTGCTCATTCCCTGCACCATTGCTATTATGACATCTTTCTCGCGTTCAGAGAGTGCTTCTGCTGCTTCTGGGTTCTGATTTATCATATTAGTGATCTTGAGTGAGACGTCATCGTTCTTTGACTGTCTCTCAAGATGGCGGATGGCTGGCACGAAGATTTCTTCTTCAACCTTTGAGTGTAGCTGTAGCCATTCCTCGTTGTTATATATGTCGTAGAGGCAGGCTGTGAGTTGGTTGTTACGAAGCGTGTCTGCTGGTAAGTATTTGATAATGATTTGTTTGAACTCCTTGAGTTTCTCGGATGTGTCGCCGTGGTGCTTTGAGAATGTCTCAGCATCATATCCTTCCACGGTTTCACCACGCAACAATGCTTTTACGTATGGGAATATTGTCTTTTCCTCATATTTCATATGTTGGTGGATTGATTTGGCATAGTCATCGTAAAGGCGCAGGATAAGCATGGCGAGGTTGTCGTTTTCGTCGAGTGCTTCAACGAGTTCCTTGCGGATGAATGGCAACTGGAAACCGAGGTAGTACTCATGTGATGCTTGAAGATATTTCAAAAGCGTAGGTACGGAGAGTTTCTCCTCGTTACCAGGGCTGTGATAGCCGTTGAGAGCGAGGTTGACTATTGCAAGGAATGTATAGGTGTCAACATTCTGTTGCTCACATACCTCGCGAACAGAATGATCGCCAAAACCAAGACTGATGCCGAACGCGCCAAGGCTCTGGAGTATGCTGTAATTGTCTCGAATCAAGGAAATCATCCTGTCCTCTGGTTCGTAAAGTTTCATCTTCCTCATAATGTTTTACTGCTTTGTGATGACTTTGTGTGTAAAAATAGTCATAGTCGGCTGCATGCTGGATGACGTTTTTTTTGTTTTCTGGGTGCAAAGTAACTAAATTTTTGTGAAATATGCAATAACAATTAGTAGGTAATAAAAAGGAGTTTTGTCATTTTTAACTTTTTAAGTACCTAATAATTATGAGTTTGTATTTGATTGTTATTATTGCCAGGCAACCGTATTATCGCAAATCATAATTATTGGGTATTGTGTGAATTGCTGGATTGTAGTAATTTTGCACCCGCAAAAAGTATGAAGATTTTACATGGTATTGGAAAGGTGTAGTTTTTTATTGAAGAAAAAGATAGAAAAACTCGTAGTTATTTGGTTTTCTTCTTAAAATACAGTACCTTTGTAAGCAAATAACTAAACAATGTCAAATAATCAACAGACAATAAAATTAAATAAAGCCCGCGCTGAGATATATGTCTTCGATAATGATTCGGAGGTTCGTGAGGCTCATGCTATGATTCATGCAGACAACATCGGACTGACCTATAAGGAACAGTTGGATGCTGTGATTGAGGCATATAGCGAATTGCGTAGTGGTGTCCTCGATGGTTATGTAGCTGTTTTTAAACGCTATTATCTCAGTGATTCTGCTAATCAGGCTGAGATGGTGAAGGAACTTGACACAAAGGAATGTGCTGATTCTGTAGTGGAGCAACCACCATTGGATGGTACTAAGATCGCTATCTGGGTATATTTGATGACAGGTGTACAGACTCGTGTGTCAGAAAGTGGACTTTTCGAGGTGAAACAGGGTAAGTACCGTCACTTGTGGAATGGCTCTGCATTCAATATGGCTGCAAGTAGTGAGTATCAGACGCATCATCTGCTTACGGAATACATTGAGCAGCTTGAGAAGGAAGGTTGTACGCTTGCTGATAATTGTATCCGTACTTGGTTCTTTGTTTCAAGTGTGGATTTGAACTATGGTGGCGTTGTTCGTGCACGTAATCATGTTTTCTTTACTCAAGGATTGACAAATCAAACTCACTTTATTGCATCAACAGGAATTGGAGGACGACAGGCAGATCCTAATGTGCTTGTGCAATTTGATAACTATGCTATTGACGGCATAAGTGAGGAACAGATACATTATCTTTATGCGCCTACTCATCTCAACCGAACAAGTGATTATGGTGTGAGTTTTGAGCGCGGCACGTATGTAGATTACGAAGATAGAAGGCATGTGTTTATCAGTGGTACGGCAAGTATCGATAATAAGGGTAAAGTCGTTCACACGGGTGATATCGTGTGTCAGACTGAGCGTATGCTTGAGAATATACAGGTTTTGCTTGCAGAGGCTGAGTGTAGCTGGGAACATGTCACTCAAATGTCGGTGTATCTTCGTGATGTGGCTGACTATGGTATTGTGAGCAAGATGTTTGCAGAACGTTTCCCAGATAAGCCTTACGTCATTGTTCTTGCGCCAGTTTGCAGACCTGGCTGGCTTATTGAAACGGAATGTATGGCCGTGAAGGAAATGTAGATATGAAACAATGAAAAATGAGGAAATAGCTACTGCAGCGTGAGAAATAGTAATGCCGCTTATGGAATTATCCATAGCGGCATTACTATTTATATTACTTTTTACTCTTTATACTTTACAAAACACTTTACTTGATGTCGATAACAGGGATATTATCCTTGTCGTTGTAGTAGAGGTTCTCTCCTGCCATACCCCAGATGAAGGTGTAGTAGTAGGTGCCTGCAGCTGCGTGCATTGACCACTCTGGACTCATGATAGCCTGCTCGTTGTGAAGCCATACTGCACGGCTCTCCTGTGGCTCACCCATGACGTGTGAGATGGTCTGTGCCTCTGGGAGATTGAAGTAATAGTATGCTTCGATACGGCGACCGTGTGTGTGAGGTGGCATTGTGTTCCATACTGCACCCGGATTGAGCTGTGTGAGACCGAGCTGGAGCTGGCATGGACCTTCCTCAAGCACGTCGTTTACTATGAGTTTGTACACGGTGCGTGAGTTTGCCTCTTCTACTGAGCCTACAGGTCCCCAAACGGCTGCCTTGAGTGAGCCCTTACGACCATCGAGAGTAATCCATTGTGTCTTGTAGTGCTGATGTGCTGTGGCAGAGTTGAGGTAGAACTTTGCTGGGTTCTTTGGATCCTTTGAACGGAACTCAACAGACTTGTTCTCGTCCTTTGCGTTACCCTTGCTGTCACGGCTGTGACCACGACCTACGTAGAGAGCCTCCTTTGGCTGAAGTGGGTATTCCTTGCCGTCAACGATAACGATACCTTCGCCGAGTCCGCAGTTCACGATACCGAGCTCACGGTTGTAGAGGAAGTACTTCTCTGTTATTGTCTTGTCAACATCGAGACCGAGCTCCCAGAAGTTTTCGAGCTTGAGGGTTTTCTCAACTGGCATAGCACCTCCGAAGATGAAACGGTCGTAGTGAGAGTAGGTGAGGAGGATAGAGTCAGCCTCCATTACCTTCTCCATGACGAAACGCTCACGGAGTGTCTTTGTGTCATAACCCTTGACATCCTTAGGGTGACATGCGGTCTGGAATTTTACATGCTGATAGCCTACATAGCGATCAGCCTCTTGTGCGTTGGCGCCCATGCTCATGCAAGCGAGGGCAATAGCTATAAATGATTTTTTCATAATCTGTATAGATACTATAGGGGTATTTTTTATATGTTATAATTTTTTTGGGGTTAAGTAGGTTTGCACACCTACTTTTTATGCCTTGATTCGCATTCTGTTCCAGACGAGCATTACAACGGTGATTCCTGTAAGGATGCCAGCGCCTACCCATGTGAAGACGTACTTCATGCAGGCATAGATGAGGAACGCGATTGGAGATGATGCGAAGTCGAGTGAACCTGCGCTGAAGCCTTCTGGAACCTGTACTGCCTTGTCGTCAGGATGTGCTGCGGATACCATCTGTGCAGCAGAGGTGAAGTTCTCTGACATAAGTGTTACGAAGTAGAGTCCGCATGCGATAACAATCAAGCCCACGATGAATGACTTGATAACGTTGCCGTTGGTGTAAGGCAATACCATTACGAAGACATAGAACATGCCTGCGAGAGAGGCGAGTGGCAAGAACTGATTGCCTGGAAGTACTACTGCGAGTACGAGGGTCACAGGGATGAGCAGAAGTGAAACGATAAGGGTTGTTGGATGGCCGATAACGAGTGCTGGTGACATACCGATGTAGAATTCCTTGTCTGCACCGAACTTCTTGGCGATAAGCTCGCGTGTAGCCTCTGATATTGGTTTCAGACCTTCGATGAAGAGTCCGGTGATACGAGGGATAAGTTCCATGACGGCTCCCATCTTGATGCCGAGACCGAGTGTTGCAGGGATGTTATCAACGAGTTCCTGAGCATCCTTGCATGCAAGGCACCCGATGATGATACCAATGATAACACCGAGGAAGAGAGGTTCACCGAAGAGGCCAAATTTCTTCTTCATGCCTTCAGCATCGATATTGAGTTTGTCGAAGCCAGGGATGAGATCAAGTACCTTGCCGATACCGATAGCGAATGGTGTGAAACCTTGACAGAATGGCTGTGGAATAGAGATTCCCTCCATGCCTGGGTAGAACTTCTGGAACTTCTTTGCCGTCATATCTGCAAGCACGAGAGTGATGATATAGCAGATGATAGCAGCGAAGAATCCCCACATGAGGCTATCGGTGAGAAAGAAGATAACGGCTCCGATGAATGCGAAGTGCCAGTAGTTCCACAGGTCGATGTTGACCGTGCGTGTGAAGCCTGTGAGCAACAGCAGGAAGTTAATGCCGAGGCATACAGGAATGATGAATGCACCTACTGTAGTGTTGTAGGCTACGGATGCAGCTGCTGGCCATCCCATGTCGAATACATTGAGTTCGAGATGATAGATTTCCACAACCTTAGCGAGTGCAGGGCCGAGACTTGATGTGAGCAGACCTGTTATGACACCGAGTCCGACGAAGCCTACGCCAACATATAGGCCACTCTTTAGTGCTTTAGAGAACTTGATGCCGATGCAAACACCTAAGATGGTGAAGATGACTGGCATCATGACTGCGGCACCAAGGCCGATGATGTAAGAGAAAATTTGTTCCATAGTGTAAATAAAGCCCCCTAGCCCCCGAAGGGGGAATTTTTTGATAGTACTACTCGCGATGGGAGGTAGTGACGGGGGGATATTATAAGTTTATAATTAGATTTCTTGTTATTTATTTAGTGTCCTAAGATAAGTTTAGCGTTCCTTAAGCCTTATAAGGTGAAGTTTTGACTAGAGAAGTGTATCTAATAAACTCCCCCTTTGGGGGCTGGGGGGCTTAGTTATTTGACCAGTACCGGTTCTTCCAACTCCTTCTTCCACTCTTGTAACCACTGGAACCATGCATCTTTGTTGCTGAATCCGAAGGACTCGATGTGGCAAGTGCTGGCGAACCAGTAGTGAAGGGAGTCGGTCTCGGTGCCTAAAACCTGAACGTATGCTTGGTTAGGGAGAGGCTTCTTGCCGTCAGAGAAGTGCGAGTCATTCTTGTAGTAAGTGCTTGGAACGAAGATTCCGAGGCCTACGGTAATAGTGTCATACACCTTTGGATTGTTGCCTGCACATGCTGTACCCCAATCGCCACGAAGTCCCGCCTTATCGCTGAACTCTTCGCTACCTTCTACTATATCCACGATACCAGTGGAGAGTTGGAGGTCGGGCACAGGACGTGAGAACTTAACCTGAACCTCCACATCACGATGTCCGTAATAGAGAATGTAGCGTGTTACGATATCAACAGGTTTGCTGTCGGCAGTAGGTTTCCATCCTTTGTTTGTTATGTCGATTATGGTGCGTACTGGACCTTCACAAACGATAGTCTGGGTGGTATTGCGCACATTCTCGAACATGATAGCATTCTTTCCGTCCCAACCATGAAGTGTACCGCAACCGTATGTACTTCCAGTATAGAGTACGTCTTCACCATATCCCTGTTCGCGTTGGAGTGGGGTGGTGTAGAATCCGGTTTCTGCAATATCCATCTTACGATGACGATGACCGTAGAGGTCGATGGATTGTCGGTGATCGCAATATACGCGGAAACCTACCATGTCATTCTCCATCACAGCACCATGTGGATAGATGTAATTATATGGATTAGTGTCCTTCGGGAAGGTCACTGAATTGATTCTTTGATGTTTCTGCTTCTTCTCACTTCTGTCTCGGATACCGATATATCCGTATGTACGATTGTTGTAGGCTCGTGGAATGCCATCTGATGAAAGAGTGATGGTGAACTCCTGTGTTTCCTTTGATGCCATATCAGTGACGAACGAGAGTTCATCGTTGACGCCATCGTCATTTAAGTCGTCAAGTTGTGAAGGAATCTCATGGTTGCCCAGCTTTACGATTGCCTGTGTCGTTTCACTATTAAGCTTAATAACCACAGGAACGGCAGATCGAGCCTTTTGTGAAGGATTTGTCACCTTCACCTTGATGTTTTTCTCTGCTGCGCAAAGGGATGTTACCAGCCCGAGCATAGTCAGAAGTGTAGTTAGTTTCTTCATATGGTTTAAGGTTTAGTGTTAGAATGATTAGTGTTTTGAGGTTAGGTGGTAGAGTGTTTTTTAGCGCATCATCCATGTGCCGTTTACTCTTACCATAGGTACTACGACCTCTTCGCTTGTGTTATCACCGTAATTGAATATAAGGAAGGCATTGGCTGTGAGCTTAGAGGTGTCTTTCGGCTCGCCATTCTCGTTCGTTGGACAGGTTAGCGCACCTTTCACCTTCTTGACTGACTTGATGCCCTTATGATCTCTCTCCTGCTGACCGATGAACATCTTCATGTTGGTTTCAAGCTGTTCACGGTAGGTCGGTACTACTTCAACGTGCATCACAGTTCCATCAACGAATGATGCTATATCACCATTTATCAACTGATCGTAATATGCCTTTGCTGTCTCAGCCGCAAGGTCTGCATGGTTTGTTGGACCATCATCAGAGCAGGAGGAAAGGAGAAGGAGGAGAAGACCCACCCCCATACCCCTGACACATACTCCGATGTTATCAATATCGGACTTCCCATTAAGGGAGGGGAGTAGTATGTATTTCTCGCGGAGAGAGTTCGCTATATTACGAATGGTTTTGCGCATAATTATTTATTATGAAGTTATTCCATGATTGGAAGATACTATCTGCTCCCCTCCCTTAATGGGAAGTCCGATATTGATAACATCGGAGTATGTGTCAGGGGGTAAAGGGGTGGGTCTGGTGGGGGATTACTTCTGCCTAATAAATATATTAATAGGTGTACCAGTCAGTTCCCAGTTGTCGCGAATCTTGTTCTCAAGGAATCTGCGATAGTTCTCGCGTATGTACTGAGGGAGATTAGCATAGAATACGAAACTTGGAATCTGGGTGTCAGGAATCTGGTTGCAGTACTTAATCTTGATGTACTTACCCTTAACCGACTGTGGAGGGAATGCCTCGATGAGAGGGAGCATAACCTCATTGAGTTTCGCTGTACCGATCTTCGCCTTACGGTTGAGATATACCTGCTTTGCAGTTTCGAGTACCTTGAAGATGCGCTGCTTGGTGAGTGCTGAGGCGAAGATAATAGGGAAGTCGGTAAATGGAGCCATGCGGTTGCGGATGGCATTCTCGAAGGTGTCGATAACCTTCTGTGACTTCTCCTGCACGAGATCCCACTTGTTGACAACAACAACGAGTGATTTGTTGTTCTTCTGAATCAACTGGAAGATGTTCATATCCTGTGCCTCGATACCGCGTGTGGCATCAATCATGAGGATGCATACGTCAGAGTTCTCGATAGCACGGATAGAACGCATCACACTATAGAACTCAAGGTCTTCAGTTACCTTGTTCTTACGGCGGATACCTGCTGTGTCAACGAGGTAGAAGTCGAAACCGAACTTATCGTAGCGTGTATAGATAGAGTCACGTGTTGTGCCTGCAATATCAGTAACGATATTACGCTCTTCACCAATGAAGGCATTGATGAGACTTGACTTACCAGCATTAGGACGACCTACAACAGCGAAACGTGGGATGTTCTGGTCGATATCATCTGGTGTAGCCTCAGGAAGCTTCTTGAGAACCTCATCGAGGAGGTCACCAGTACCGCTACCTGTTGCAGCACTGATACAGAATGGATCGCCGAGTCCGAGTGCATAGAATTCAGCAGCATAGTACTGCTGATTGGTGTTGTCGGTCTTGTTGCTGACAAGGATGACTGGTAACTTTGTTCTGCGAAGGATCTCCGCAACATCAGAGTCGAGGTCGGTAACACCAGTCTGAACATCAACGAGGAAGAGAACGAGGTCTGCCTCTTCTGTTGCGATGAGTACCTGCTGACGGATGGCATCCTCGAACACATCGTCAGAGTTTACTACCCAACCACCTGTATCAACTACAGAGAATTCCTTGCCGCACCATTCGCACTTGCCATACTGGCGGTCACGAGTAGTGCCTGCTACATCACTTACGATAGCCTGACGAGTCTGTGTCAGTCTGTTGAAAAGAGTGGACTTACCAACGTTAGGGCGTCCAACAATTGCTACGAGATTTCCCATATGAAAACACTCAACAGCCCCCTAACCCCCGAAGGGGGAATTTTTAGATAGTATTTATTGCGTAACCAACTGTTTGTGTGGCTGCATCAATCAACACTACCTTGGAACTGATATGTAATTAAAAATTTTGTCTAACACTTCGGATAAATTACTATAGATTTCATCATTAGTAAATCTCATTACTTCAAATCCCATTTTGTTGAGATCTTCTGTTCTGAGATAATCCTTTATTGTTTGTTCTTCTTGTGAATGGTAACCACCGTCAATTTCTATTATCAGTTTACGTTTGATGCAGACAAAATCTGCTATGTAGCATCCAATAATGTGTTGGCGTCTGAAATGCAGTCCTAACTGATTGCCTGACAGATGATACCATAATTCCTGTTCAGCTTCTGTCTGGTTGTATCGGTTCTTGTATGCAAACCCCTTCAGTAACTCATAGTACAAAGGATTTGCCGTATTCCAGTGATTATCCATAAGCTGTTTGTTTTAGGAAAAGTGTAACCAAAAGACTCCCCCTTCGGGGGTTGGGGGGCTCTACTCCGGATTATACCCGAAGCTATCCAGCTCTTTCTGGTTACTTCTCCAGTCTTTGTCCACCTTGACGAAGACCTCGAGGAAGACGTGCTTGTCAAAGAACTTCTCGAGAGCCTTGCGAGCCTCTGTGTTCACTTTCTTGATGGCAACGCCCTGGTGGCCTATGATGATACCCTTCTGGGAATCACGTTCCACATAGATTACAGCATTGATGTGGATTTGTTTGTCGGTTTCCTTGAATGCCTCACATCTTACCTCAACTGAATAAGGAATCTCCTTATCGTAATAGAGAAGAATCTTCTCGCGGATAATCTCTGACACGAAGAAACGTGCAGGTTTGTCGGTGAGTTGATCCTTGTCGAAGAATGCAGGTGACTCAGGGAGAAGTTCGTGGATGCGCTTCAAGAGCATATCAACACCGAACTTATTCTTTGCTGAGATAGGAAGAATCTCAGCGTTTGGCAAAAGTCCGTGCCAACGCTCAACTATCTCACCAAGTTTCTCAGAAGGATTCTTGCCGTCTTTTGCAACTTCGGCAAGAGCATCCATCTTATTGATAAGCAGGATAACAGGAATTGTCATCTTTGCCACTTTGTCAAGGAAGTCCTTGTTCTTCTCTGGATCCTCGATGACATCAGTCACATAGAGAAGTACATCGGCATCAGTAAGTGCTGACTCGGAGAAAGCGAGCATCGACTCCTGCAACTTGTAGTTAGGCTTGAGAACGCCTGGGGTGTCAGAGAACACAATCTGCATATCTTCTGTGTTCACGATACCCATGATGCGATGACGAGTTGTCTGTGCCTTGAAGGTAGCGATACTAAGTCTTTCGCCCACCAACTGATTCATCAGTGTGGACTTACCCACGTTAGGGTTGCCTACTATATTTACAAATCCTGCTTTATGCATTATTAAGAACGGCCCCTCACCTGCTCTACGAGCACCCTCCGACACATACTCGGAGATACTCAATCTCCGACTTCCCCAAAGGGCGAGGGAAAAGTTACATTAGAGCGTATTGGGGAACGCTGTAATTTTGTTAGAGTTCTGAAAAGATGAATATTACTAACTTTTTCCCCTCTATTTGGGGAGGGGATGCCCCTTGGGGCAGAGGTGGGGCTAAACCTGAAAAACGCATCCATCAGACTTAGAATAAAGAATAATGGATGCGTCTTGTATTTTTGTAGAGAACAGTTAAGAGTGATTAGTGAAAAACACTATTCACTATTAACTATTCACTTTTCATTTTTTTGTTATTGAGGATCGTAGCCCCACTTCAGGAATGAAGCTCCGTGTACGAAACCTGCACCGAATGCTGTGAGGATAACGTTGTCACCCTTCTTGAGCTTCTTCTCGAAGTCCCAAAGAGCGAGGGCGATACTTGCAGCACTTGTGTTACCATAGTGCTCAATGTTGATCATCACCTTCTCCATAGGAAGATCGAGACGCTTTGTTACGGCCTCGATAATACGAAGGTTAGCCTCGTGAGGGATAACCCAGTTTACGTCAGCCTCAGTGAGGTTGTTGCGCTGCATAATCTCCTTCACGTCATTTGACATGCTTGTTACAGCGTACTTATACACTGTTCTACCTTCCTGATAGATATAGTGCATACGATGATCCACTGTATAGTGAGAAGCAGGACATACTGAACCACCAGCCTTCATGTGGAGGAATGGAAGTCCCTGACCGTCTGTGCGGAGGAATGAATCCTGGAAGCCTACACCTTCCTCAGTTGTAGCCTCAATGAGAACTGCTGCTGCGCCATCACCGAAGAGTACACAGGTCTGACGATCCTGGTAGTCAACCATTGATGACATCTTCTCGCTGGCAATAACCATTACCTTCTTGTAACGGCCTGACTGAATGTAAGCGCAAGCCATATCAACAGTGTAAAGGAAACCACAGCAAGCGCAGCTAACGTCGAAGCCGTGAGCATTCTTGATGCCGAGCTTACCGATTACGATAGAAGCATTTGATGGGAAACGATAGTCAGGTGTTGTTGTTGCAACAATGACGCAGTCGATAGTATTAACGTCCACGCCAGTCTTCTGCACCAGCTGCTTTGCGGCCTTGCGTGCCATATAGCTTGAACCGAGGCCTTCCTCTGTGAGGATGCGACGCTCCTTGATGCCTACGCGGGTCGTAATCCACTCGTCGCTGGTATCAACCATACGAGACAACTCCTCGTTGTTGAGGATGTAGTCAGGTACGTATCCACCAATACCAGTGATTACAGCATTGATCTTTTCCATTATATATTATGAAAGTTACTCAGCAACCTCTGCGTCCTTAACGATAGCAACCTTACCACGATACATACCACAAGTTGGACAAACAGTGTGGTAAACATAGTATGCGCCACAATTTGGGCAAACTGCCAATGTTGGTGCTACTGCTCCGTCGTGAGTTCTACGCTTAAGTGTACGAGTCTTTGACTGTCTTCTTTTTGGATGTGCCATTTTGTTTTAAAAAGTTTTAATAAATTTGATGTTTTGTTTTGATGTTGGCTAACTGAGTTTAATGATAGAATAAAGGTAAGAGGAGAAAGAGTTGGGTTTTGATAGGTTTAGAATGAAAAAAGCAAACAAACCTTAATCTCTAATCTCTAATCCTTAATCTTCCAATTTCAGATTTGCCAGTTTTGCCCAGCGTGGATCAACGGCTTTACTTTCGGTCTCATCACCACTTCGGGTGGCTGACAGCTCTTCGAGCTTTTCTGTCATCGCAGCATTGCATTTACCAGGTGCATGTACGTGCTTAATGGGTACCGACAGCGCTATTGATTCATAGATAAGCCATGCAAGGTCGAGTATTCCTTCGTTCTCGTCCACGGTGATGACTTCATCATCTTCGCTGTTTTCAATGCCAAGTTTTACGATGAACTGCGACTGCTGAACAACGGACTGTTCCATGTCATCAAGACATATGTCACAGGTCACAATGACGAAACCCTCAGACTTGATGTTTAGTACGAAACTGTCGCCTGTCTTTTGCAAAGACACACAAACAGCAACCTTGCCACTCCTAATCTCTGCATCTTCGAGTGCTTCAAAATAGTCGTCGCAAAGCTCCCAATTACGCTCTAACGAGCTATCATTGAGTGACTTTAAGTCAATCTTTAGTGTTTCTAAACTGAACATTTGGCTGCAAAGGTACTAATATTTCCCGAATTGACAAAGAAAAATGAGCAAAAACTTCCTTTTTTGCCCTTATTTTCCTTGCTTTTGCCTTTTTTAAGGTTTTTATTTTCGCTCTTTATATTATATAATGTAATTTTGCATTCAAAATTTTTTCTCTCTTACTTGCTTGATGTTCCAGAGGGTGTTCATCGGGCTGGTGAAGGGCTTTTTCTTATGTTAGACGAATCTCAAATTCTTGCATCTCGTGCAGAGCACGGTGCCAATATTCTCACGCCTCCGGAGAAAGAACCTCTCTGGAAGCAGTTTTTGCAAACTCTGACTGGTCCGTTCGGTCATCTCATTCCGGGATGGGAGAACGGCGATAGTCTTGTGTTCATACTTGAGATAGCAGCATTGCTGTCCACCTTTATCTCGTGTTCGGAATACTTCGGCTGGCTCGGACTTTCTGCCTCTTATGATGCCAAGCTCTTCTTTGAGCCTGCTGGTATCATAGCTGCCATTATTCTTGCAACTGGTATCTCATTCTATTTTGAGGTGAAGGCAAACCGCGAGTTCGATCTTCTGAATCAGGTGAACGATGATGAGCCTGTTAAGGCTGTTCGTATAATAAATGGTGAGGAAAAGGTCGTGGCAATACCTCGTCGTGATGTTGTGGTTGGCGATACCATCATGCTCTCAACGGGTGAGGAGGTTCCTGCTGATTGCGAACTCCTTGAAGCGACTTCTCTCAGTATTGACGAATCAACACTCACGGGTGAGCCAATCTGCCATAAGACAACAATCGAAAGCGAGTTTGATGCTAATGCTACCTTCCCATCCAATCATGTTCTGCGTGGAACAAAGGTGATGGAAGGACATTGTGTGTGTCGTGTGTTTGCTGTTGGAGATAAGACTGAGAATGGAAAAGTCTTCACGGCTGCACAGATAACAGATAATATAAAAACACCACTTGATGAACAGTTTGACCGTCTTGGGATGGTCATCTCTATAGCAAGTTATGTGGTAGGCATTCTTGTCTTTGTCGGCAGAATCGTAACCTTTGTTCATGGTCATGATGACGCTTTTCCCGATCCTCAGTTCCTGCCATTTGCCTTGCAGTCGTTGATGATTGCCGTAACGCTTGTGGTATGTGCTGTGCCTGAGGGACTTCCAATGGCTGTGAGCCTTTCACTTGCCCTTTCCATGCGCAGAATGCTCAAGACCAACAATCTTGTGCGTAAGATGCATGCTTGTGAAACTATGGGTGCCACAACCGTTATCTGTACGGATAAGACAGGCACTCTCACTCAGAACAAGATGCAGGTGGCAGAAGTGTTCCCTGAAATGTCTTTTGAGGAACCGCTATGCGTTAGTGGCTGTCACATACTCGAAGATACTCAATCTTCGACTTCCCTCCCTATGGGGGAGGGCGGGGGGAGAGACCGTGATATGATTTTAAATATGGCTATCAATTCAACTGCCATTATTGGTGTTGACTCTGAAGGTAAGGAAACAATTCTCGGAAATCCAACTGAAGGCGCTCTCATATTATATTTGCGTGATAATGGAATTGACTATGCTGAATTGCGCTCGTCTTCTGATATTCTTGAAGAGGTCCCTTTCTCTACAGAGCGTAAATACATGTCAACCACAATAGAAGTGGCCTCTCCCCCCGCCCTCTCCCGTAGAGAGGGAGCCGGTTCGCGGATAGTTTTAGTCAAAGGAGCACCTGAGATAGTGATGGGTATGTGTGATTCTTTTGCTGCTCCACGAGAAGAATTCGAAACGAAACTGCTTGACTATCAGTCGAAAGGTATGCGTACTTTGGGCTTTGCGGTGTCAAAAGATGTTGATGGCTCTTCTTGCGTTAGCGGCTCCCTCTCTCGGGGGAAGTCCGATGTTGATAACATCGGAGTATGTGTCAGGAGCGGGGGGAGAGGCCAAAGAGGCCACTTCTCTTTCCTTGGCATTGTTGCAATTTCCGATCCTGTTCGTCCAGATGTTCCTGCTGCTATAGAAGAATGTATTCGTGCAGGAATACGTATCAATATCGTTACTGGTGATACTCCTGCTACTGCAAAGGAAATTGCTCGTCAAATAGGTCTTGTAGATCCAACCATTATCACAGGACCAGAATTCGCAGCCCTTTCTGATGAAGAAGTAAAGAACTTTTGTGACAAAACCCGTTCTTGCGTTAGCGGCTCCCTCTCTATGGGAGAGGGCGGGGGGAGAGGCCACTCTCTTATCATCTCCCGCGCTCGTCCAATGGATAAGAAACGCCTTGTGGAAACCCTCCAGAGTCTTGGTGACGTTGTTGCAGTTACTGGTGATGGCACAAACGATGCGCCAGCACTCAAGGCAGCTCATGTAGGTCTCTCTATGGGCGATGGTACATCGGTTGCCAAGGAAGCTTCGGATATCACCATCATCGATAACTCCTTCTCTTCAATAGGACGTGCTGTGATGTGGGGACGCTCTCTGTATCAGAATATTCAGCGTTTCATACTCTTCCAGTTGACGGTTAATGTGGCTGCATGTCTCATCGTACTTGCTGGTGCTTTCATGGGTACAGAATCACCACTCACTGTTACTCAGATGTTGTGGGTGAACCTTATCATGGATACCTTTGCTGCTATGGCACTTGCATCTCTTCCGCCATCAGAAAGCGTGATGCGTGATGCTCCGCGAGATCGTAAGTTGTTTATTATCAGCAAGAAGATGGTTTTGTCAATATTCCTTACGGGAGGTTTCATGTTTGCCGTACTCTTTGCATATCTTATGCTTGGAGCACCTGATATTTCAGATTTACTCTCTGGCGACCGTTCTCTTGCGTTAGCCCACTCCCTCCCTCGGGAGGGCTGGGGTGGGGCCTCCTCTGGGAATGGCGCCTCCCTTATCTTCACAATCTTTGTGATGTTCCAGTTCTGGAATTTGTTTAATGCCAGAGCTTTCTGCACAGGTAGATCTGCGTTCCATCTTAAGGGATGTAAAGGCTTCATGGGAATAGCTGCTGCCATATTCCTTGGCCAGATAATAATCATGAATCTTGTGCCGGATTTCTTCAACGTAACGCCAATCAGCCTTGGTGACTGGTTGGTAGTCATAGCTGGTACGTCCATCGTACTTGTTGTTGGAGAAATTCTGCGTTTGTTCAGATCGTGAAGATACAAGTTTAAAAAGTATCTTAAGCCTAATTTCTATGTCTGCCGAAGGCTCGATTTCCCTTCGTTCACCCTTCGTTATGCCTAGGGGGTAAACTCAGTGAAGGTTCGCTTCCTGTTCGCTTATAGAACGGAGCTTCACTGAGTTTACCCCCCTTTCATAGCGGAAGAGCAATGAGAGCAAATCCTTCCTATAAAAAGGGAAGGCGAAGTTT
Organism: Prevotellaceae bacterium UBA1710; assembly: GCA_002317355.1. GTDB lineage: Bacteria > Bacteroidota > Bacteroidia > Bacteroidales > Bacteroidaceae > Prevotella. The sequence continues at coordinate 30,552 of DCJC01000039.1, forward strand.
ATTATTTCAAACGGATATAAACAACCTTTGCACAACTTTTCTCATTCGGATTCATTTCGCGATCAAAGAATGGCAGGGTCAATGATACAATTTGGCTGTTATCAAGATAATGATATAGCAAAGGAGATGTATAGTAAAACAACTGGACACCGCGTAGAATACGTTTCTTGTCTTTTACCCATATAAATCGACAATTATAATAACGTGAGTTCGACGAATTTGTTAGTCGCTTGATTGATGAGCCCTCTTTAGGTGTCGCCCGCTTCGGGGCTCGCACATCCACCCCCGTTATTTTGCTGAATACCAAATATTTGAAATTCGTCGAACTGACGTTATATTAGTTTTCTTGTTCTTGTACTATTTTGTCATTTTGTGGTATAAAAATGACCTAAGTCTTGATTTTTGCGATTTTTTTAGTTAAAATCTGGCGAAAAATATTGTTTATTTCGCAAAAAAATATTAACTTTGCACAAAAATAATACCAGCTCCACCTAAACGGAGTAGGAAATAACACTTTAATATTAACCCTCAGCACTTATTTTCAATAATCTGTCTGAATAAAATTTTAGGTAATCGATATGAGAAGAAAAAGCAACAAAATTCAATTTATTGCTCTCGCTTTCATTATGCTATTTAGTGTGATGAATGCGTGGGGACTTGGTCTTAAGACTGATATTCTGCGTCTTAGACAACAAGGTAGTAATACCACATGGAACAAAGACACCAAGGTGATGACTTGGTCAACTGGATACAGTAATTTGTGGTACGTGGAACCTCTTTCTCCTCTGTTTGAGAATGAGTATAAGGGTAAAGATCTCTATGGCTATAGCAAGATTATTGTTAAGGTGTCAAATTTGAGTCAGGGTGCAGAACTACGTCTTGTTATTGCGTCAGAATTGGAAGGCGTAACAACAGAGTATTACTATCCGATCAAGTCAAATGGCACGATAGAGGTACCACTTCATGAGGAAGGTTGGAAAAATGTCAATTCTCCAAATGCAATTGTCAGTTTGTACGATATGTTGAAGTATGCTAAGACTGTGCGTATAGGTGGCTTGACCTGGGAGGGTTCTGCTAAGATTGAGGAAATGTATCTCTGCAAGGACTTGGAATGTGATGCTAATGGTAATGTTACCATTGGTTGGCAGGATCTTATTGCAAATGAATCAAATCTGCAGAGAAATGGTGATTTTGTAAAGATAGATTCTAGTCAAAAGGGTTGGGCTGGACTTGGATTTAGTTTTGATGAGCCTGTAGCTGTCGAGACAATTTCTGTTGATGGTTCTTTGGATGCTGGCTATTTTGATGGCGAACAAGGCTTTATTAATAATTTTGCTATTAATTATGATGGTAGGGGTACCTCATATCCAGGTAAGGCTTGGAATACGTCATATGTTCCTGACAAGAATTATAAAATGACCGGTTTTGAGGTTGTTTTCGGTTCTACAGGTTATGGAACTGGTCATGTGAAGTCTGTGTCGCTGAAGCTTAAGGCTATATATACTGTGAACTTTATGACTGAAGGCGGTGCAAGTACTGATCAGCCATCAATGAAATATTATGGTATTCCATTGACATTGCCTATGCCTAAGGTTCAGAAGGCAAATTCTACATTTTTTGCATGGACTACTAAAGATGGAACTATAATTAGAGGTTATGCAGGTGACGTGTTTGAACCTTATACCAATATGAACGTAAATGCCAAGTGGCAGTCTAATACCATTGGCAGTCATGATACAGAGGAAAATACCACGGGATGTGAAATGTATAAAATTCCTAATAATTCAATGAGGGAATTTACATTCCATAATGATGGAACTGGCTACGAAGATGGTAGACAGAACCGCAACTGGGAGATGTGGGCAACAAGTAACTCTTCTGGTCTTCCAAATAATCTTAATGGTGCATATTTCTTTATGGATCTCATGCCACGTGTGAGAAAGCATATACAAGCCAATGACGATTTCTGGTCAAACGTTGAAACTACAAAGGTTTATAAGCAAAATGGTGATAACCTACCTGAACTTACAAACTGGAATCGTTTTATGGATGATATGCGCTTAGGGACAGAAGTGACTGTAAAGGTGTATAACGCTAATGGTAAGATTCGCATTTATAGTGTCATGACAAGAGGTGCGAATACTTATGTGTATCCATATGAGTATGAGAAATATCTTGTCAATAATACTGTAGAAGGTGATGTGTATGTTAGTTTTACTGTGAATCATGCTAAGTTGACCAACTTTAGTGCTAAGGCCTCAGTTCCATTGGCTAAACTCGGTTTCGGAATTCAGGGCGTGGATGCGTCAAATGTCATGAATCATTCCGACATTGCCAGCTGTTCTGTTGAGATTAAGACTCCAGAAGGTATGCTTGTCCCTGTAGGTACTATGGCTGGATTGGGCGAGACATATAAATATAAGGCATATGCTTGTTCCGGATGGCAGTTCGTAAAATGGACTAATGGTATGACTGAGAATCCTCGACCCGCGGTTATTTCTGAGGGTAATATCAAGGAGCATCATTGCTCTCCTGTTGCAACGTTCCAACTCGAGACAACTAACGGCTTCCAGATTGCAAAGAATCGTGTGTATTACCTGGATTTCGAGAATGTCGTGAATGCAGATGTGACACCTACACAAGGTCAGGTGGCTCTTGTAAATGAGTCTCCTGCTGATGGTCAGGTTCAGGAACACCAGAAAGGACGTTTCTATAACTATGGCAATCGTGGTAGAATCTATACAGACCCTGTTTTTGGTAGATATTATCAGAACCTTGCTGTTGATGTAAATGAGTTTACAGAGAGTAAGTCTGAGAATTTCTTGCGTATTGTTCTCACTGATGCTCAAAAGGAAGAACTTCTTCCTATAAGAGAAACGGGAGAAGCTACTGTTGGTTTTTGGGTAAACGGTCGAGTCGCTAATAGATATGAGCTCCCTCTTGAGCGTGGTTCTATGTTCTGTGCTTTCAGTAATGACTGTTTTGCTATTGCTGATAATAACTTCATTAAACCTCGTTATATGTTTGATATTGCATGTAACGGATGGACTTATTCATATATGCCAAATAATGATAAATCGGAATATGCAAATGATCCAGAGGCTGTGAATAAGTTCTTCTATGGTGAGGATGCGCCTGTTGTTGATAATCCGCAGACTGGTCTGTTTGGCGCTTATTATAAGCATACTCAGGATCAGCGCCAACGTAAGTTCTATGATGATAATGAATGGCACTATGTGACTTATGTTGCAGATAATGGCTTGAAGAATATCAAGATGTATCTTGATGGTGAGTTGACAGGTACTCTTGATGTTACTGCCATTAAAAATGGTAATAGTGATTATACGTTCTTTGGAAAGAATGGTGATTACAAGGGACGTATTAACTTCATACGTAATTTCGTCCTTGGTGGATTTACACCTCATGGATTGTTCTTTGGAGAGCAGTATTACTCTGATGCTGCACTTGCTTATGATGAGATTTCTGTGTATTCAACAGCTCTCACTCAGGAACAGATAAGAACTATTATCAACACAAAGAAGCAACCTGTTCCAACAGAGTGGCATTTTACTGATGCCTTGAAGGGATATTTTGCTTCTGGTGAGACACTTAGTAGTGATCAGTGGGAACCTGTTCAAAATAATGAGGGTATATATAAACTGAAGAATTCAATTTCGAAGACAGAACTAAAGTCTGGTTCAGAGACTTTGTATGCAACTGAACACCTGAGGTTCTCTTCACAACCTCGTACCGTGAAGGGTGAAATATATGTAGATCAGAAGAAAGGTCTTATAGGTCTTACTCGTGGAGCTGCAGTTTATGTGCCAGATGTTCCTCTAAGCTATAATGTGTATTTTGTGGCAAAACCAAAGGATGAGGCTAATTATCCTATGGATCATTTTGATCTGTTCCCTGTAGGAGATGCTACTGGTGATTTCTTTACTAGAGGCGTTAGTCTGTATGGAGGTAATGGAAAAGATGGTTTCAGCGTTTTGGATGCATATAAGCATACTACTGCTGATATTGACGGCGGATTTACATTGTATATGCATAATAACACAGACCTGAATGGTAATAATCACAATAAAAGTGACAATGGTAATGTGCTGTGGATTTCTGACATAGTAGTATCTCCATACTGTTTGATGTACACTTTCAACAAAGGCCTCTTGTTTAGTGGCGCAGATCGTAAGAGTGTTCTTCATGTTGATGTTACTGTAGATGCAAATGGAAATAAGAGTGCTTATACTTTGCCAGATCTGCTTATAACAAAGAATAATAGTAGTGCAGAAGATCTGTCATCCTATAGCGAAGGTAATCCTGACGGAAATCCTTATATCCGCTTCAGTAGTTCTGCTCCTCGTGTGGCTTATGTGGATCAGAGTGGTAATGTTACGCTTACCGGACTTGCTGGTTATGCTGTGATTAAGGCACAACTTATCTTTGGTAATCTTCATGACAATTGTATCTCGACTGCATACGAGATTCGTGTTACTAAGGCTTCCGCAACAGATCATGTGGTTAAGGATACCCAGTATAAGCCTGGAGATGTAATTGCAAAGAGTAATGGTGACATAACTATGACCATGGGTGGCTGGGCGTATACTGCAACGTATAACAACAAGGGAACCAATGTGAGTGATTCATGGGGTAAAGGTGCTGCTGTTCAGACTGATGTAGAGACCATTGATGGCTATAATACAAATTCTCAGGGTGGTCAAAATGCCAAGAATGAGAGTTATGGCGTAAATAATGATTTTAATACTTATAATGGAAACTTTGTGGCTGTGACTAATTCTGGTGATATCAGCCAGACTTATAACAAGAATCCATGGACTCTTCCATGTCGTGGAGCTTATCTGAAGTTTGAACCAAAGAAGGCAGGTGTACTTACTGTATATATACTTCAGAATGGCAACCTTGATAGAAATAAAGATGGTAAAAATTATTCCGACAAGTTGTCATGGCGTCCAATCTATATTGCAGATGAGACGGGTAAAGTGATAGATAATGTGAAGTTCGGCACCAATAGTAAGATCTTTGAGAATGATAATTTCTTTGCCGAAGGTCGTCGCCGTGCTCAGTTTATCGAAGATCAGGAACTTACATACAATGTAAATCTGAAAAAAGATCTTTTGGCTTTGAAGGCCAGCAATTACCAACGTTTCAAACTCCTTATTGATAATTGGGCAAATGCAGGTTGGAAGCAGAATGTAATCAAGACAGAAGATGGTGGCTACATGGTAATATCTAAAGGTCTTGTTCGTTACTCATTCAATGTATATCCTGGTAAGACCTATTACATGTTCTCTAATAGCACAAAGATAGGTTATTCTGGCTATAACTTCGAGGAAGGTAAGTTGCTTAATGAGAATGTAGCTGATGAAGAGTATGCTGCAGATCCAGTAAGAGATGCTGTTAATAGTTCTGCGTTTACATATACAGACGGTACTAATAATCCAGATATTAGTATAAGTGGAGATAATACCACAGTAACATATACTCGTGACTTTACTTATGGTAAGTGGGGGTCAATCTGTCTGCCATTCAGTATGAATAATAAGCAGATGAAGGAGAACTTCGGTGATGAAACTTCTGTTGTGTTACTGAAGGGTATTGATGATAAAGGTGTAGTGCAGATGGTTTGGCATGTAAACCAAGACATTATCGCTGGTTATCCTTACTTTATCCTTCCAAGAGGTACTATTGCTTCTGGTAAACTTGGTACAAAGATTATCAGTGGAACTGAACAACAGGTGATAAAGGGCATCAGTACAAATGCATACTTTGATCCTACAGTCAAAGCACCAAGCTTTGTGATTGGTCCAGAAATGGATAACGGCCAGAGTGCAACATATGGTTCAATTGAACTATTGGAGAAAGCAGTTGGTAAGACAGAATACCCTTATGTGTTTAAAGGTAACTTTGATACAGAACAAGCTACTGCAGGTTCATACGTGATGACTACCAGTGGTATTCTCACAAAGGCAAGTAATACTCCAAATATTAAGCCTTTCCGCGCATATCTTAGGTATTGTTCTCAGATCGATGCTAGTTCTGGGGATCATGCTAATGGTAAACCTCTAACAGGCATGGGCTATATGAATTCTGATGGTGAAGAGGTAACAACTTCTATCGAGCAGATTCTTGAGGCTAATGGTATCTTCGTAGATAGCGCTAATGTTTATGGCATTGATGGACAGGTTAAGCGTTATAATACTCATGATCTGAATGGTCTTCCTAAGGGCATTTATATTGTCAATGGTAAGAAGTATGTAGTTAAGTAATGTAAATCTCTAAAAGTATAATTTTGATTGTATGAAGAAGAGATATGAAAATCCTATATGCGACTTGTTTGTTGTGGAAGAGCAATTGATGGGTAATGCAAACTCCAATTGGGACATTGTAGGAGAAAACCCTGAAGGTGTCGGAACTGGAGAAGGAGGTTTTATTGATAATGGCCCCGGTGGTGGAGGTTCTGAAGTGAATCCTGACAATCTTGGAGCAAAAGGAACAAGCCCAATCTTTGACTTTTAATTAAGTCTTTGTTTATAATAAGTGTGAAGTGAAGTGGGTAACGCGATTGTGTGTTGCTCACTTCTTTCATTCACCATCACTTATGTTGAAATGTTATCGTCGAAATTTCGGTTTTTTGTTCGTTATTTCCTCCCGAATGTAAATATTATGAAAATATTATAGCTTTTTCTTGCACAATTAGAAAAATTATTCTATCTTTGCAACCGAACATGTGTACGTGCACAAGTAATAGATGCCGTGCATGTGTATCTTCGATACATTGCATTAGGAATAGACATAAAACATGAATCTTAATATGAAGCATATCTCAAAAAGAAGTTTGCCAGCTGCTTTGCTGGCAATTGCAACAATTGTTCCAATCTCACTAAAAGCACAACCTGATTTCGCTCGCTCAGAGTATGATCAACTTCAGCCATTCGGCTATGCAACATGTGTGTCTCGTACAGAGGCAAGTCCAACACCTAATAATATTACTGGTGGAGGTGCTTATACCTATGATGAGGCTATGGCATTGCTCTATGACTCTCAGAGTGGCAAGAAGGTAAAGATTCTCACAGCTGAAGATGTGACTAAGGACGATGACATAAAGAATGCTATTAAGAATAATGACATCGTTATCCTTGATGGCTCAAAGGGGGATTTCGTAATCAGTAAGTTTATCACTATCCAGAATCAGGGAACGGAGACAACATGTAGTAACAAGACTGTTCTTGGTATCAATAACGCGCGTCTTGTTACAAAGTGGCACGTTACTCCTGAGGTTCTTGAGATTCTCAAGAAAGCAGATGTGGAATCTGCTTCTACAACTTCTGGTGGTGGAACTCTTTCAAATGGTGTGCATATTGATGAGCAGGCTGAATATGAGACTCGTAAGGCTCTGCTTGAGTATTTCGGTAATGAGGATTATCGCAATGCAGGTATCTTCTCCGTAAAGCGTTGTAAGAACCTTGTTTTCCGTAACTTGTCATTTATAGGTCCTGGTTCTATAGATTGTAGTGGTAATGACCTTCTCGCTATTCAGTATTCAAATAATGTATGGGTTGACCATTGCGAATTTATTGATGGTATTGATGGTAACTTTGATATTTCCAATGAGTCGGACTTTATTACAGCAAGCTGGAATGAGTTCTCATATACTGATCGTTCTCTGATGCACCAGAATACTTCTCTTATCGGTGGTTCTGACAGTAAGGTGGGTGATGATGATAAGCTTACTATCACATTTGCCTATAACTCATGGGGAGCTAAGTGTCGTGCTCGTATGCCAATGGCACGCTATGGTCGTTTCCATATGCTCAACAACTACTTTAATTGTAAGGGCAACAAGACTGCAGCCATCAATCCTCGTAAGTGTTCTGAGTTCTATATCGAAGGTAACTATTTCGAGGCTGGTGTGAAAAAGATCTATGAGCAGAAAGATGCTACTGTCGTTATCTGGAAAGATGATAATATTACGGTAGAGCCATTTAATGCTCCTGGTACGGTTATCGGATATGAACTTGATGGCAAGACAAAGGGAGTTGTGTTTACTCCTCCATACCGTTATTCAAAGATGCCTGCAGAACAGGTGAAAGAAGATGTAAAGATTTATGCAGGTCCAACAATCTGGGGTTCAACGAAGTCTTCTGTTGAAAATGCTACTGCAATTAATTCTGTGACTTCTGTGCCTGTTGCTTCTGATGCAACCTATAATCTTCTTGGTCAGAAGGTTGGTGCTAATGCAAAGGGTATCTTGGTGAAGAACGGAAAGAAGTTCATTAAATAAAAATACTGAAAAGTGAAAAATGAAAAGTGAAAAATGCAAGTTACTACATTTCTACGGAAAGCCTTTCGTGCGTGATAGTAACTTGTATTTTTCACTTTTCATTTTTCACTTTTCACTTATAATCCCTCACCCAATACCGAAATTGCATATTTTTGTGAATTATTTATACTTTTCTTTGGCGGTTTGACAAATATTTACTATTTTTGCAATCAATACAGTCAGATAATTGCCAGTAAACAATTTAACTCAAACGTAACCAGATATCGACTACCGAAACGAAGGCACATAGTGAAAAACGTAGGTGAGCATATACATTTGGTGGGAATTTGACGTTGAAATAAAAACTGGAATGCCTAATATCTATAACTTAAAATCATTTAAAAGAACAACATACCTTTAGACCGAGATAATCATAATGGTTCTTCACTTATGTCCGCCGAGTTTCAATTGGAGGAATTAAAGCGTATTCTTGCGTCGTCTGGAATGGGTACATGGAGCATCGAGATTGCCGATGGTCTGCAGCCTCGTATGCATGTTGACGAGATGATGGCAAAACTGCTTGGAATAGGTGAGTTGAACCAGCTTACACCTGAACAGGTGTATGATTCTTGGTATAATCGTATCAAGCCTGAGGCTATTGCTTCTGTTTCTGCTTCTGTATGCAGAATGATGTTGGGTGAGGTAGATGAGAATACGTATCTTTGGAATCACCCTACATTGGGTGACCGTTATGTGCGTTGTGGCGGTTCTGGTAAGTTGGTTTCTGGTAATACACATGTTTTAAGTGGCTATCACTATGATGTAACAGCTCTTGTGCTCAAGGAGAAAGAGCAGCAGAGAGCAATGAAGGAGGCTATGGCTGAACTTCAGAGAAACTATGACATCATTAGAAATATGGCCAAGCCATTCTCTACCATTTATTATATCGATTTGGAGGCTGACAGATTTATCGAACTTGGTACCAATGTGAAGGAGGTACATGAGCTGGTTGGTTCCGAAGGTTATGCTCAGGAGAAATTTAATGTTATGTGCGATCAGATCGTAAAGCCTGAGTGGAAAGAGAAGATGCTTGGGTTCTCTGATCTGAAATGGGTGCGTGAGCAGCTGAAGGAAAAGGAGTTTGTCAGACAGCAGTTTGAAGGTCGTTTCAATGGATGGTCTGAGGCTTCGTTTATTGCTGCTAATCGTGGTGATGATGGCTATTGTACTCATGTGCTTTGGACCACGGTTGATATCAATGAACAGAAGGATAAGGACTTGAAGCATCGGTTCGCGCTTGAAGAGGCTAAGCGTTCTGCTGAACAGGCTAGTCGTGCCAAGAGTAAGTTCTTGTTTAATATGAGTCATGATATCCGTACTCCGATGAATGCCATAATAGGCTTTGCTGGCTTGTTGGAAAAGCATCAGGATGAACCGGAGCGTCGCGATGATTATCTCAAGAAAATTAAAGAGTCAAGTGCTTTGTTGCTTGGTCTTATCAATAATGTTTTGGAGATGTCGCGTATCGAACGAGGACACATGCAGCTTGATATTCAGGCATGGGGAGTGGAACAGATGTATGATTCGTTCTGCTCTGTGTTTATGGATATGATGATACAGAAAGGACTCACATTCTGTCATTCCATGGACGTAGAACATGAGTGTGTTTTCTGTGATCCTATTAAGGTACGTGAGGTTATAATCAATCTGTTGAGCAACGCCTATAAATACACTCCCCCTGGTGGTAAGGTGGAATTGCATATTCACCAGTTGCCTTGCGATGAAGAAGGCTATACTATCATGGAAACTATCGTTAGTGATACGGGCAATGGTATGTCGCCGGATTTCCTGCCTCATATATATGAAGAGTTCTCCCGTGAATATACCACTACGGATGCAAGGATAGAAGGCAGTGGACTCGGAATGCCTATCGTCAAGAAATTGCTTGACCTAATGGGAGGTACCATTGAGGTGGTGAGTGAACTTGGTAAGGGCACAACGTTCTATGTACGTGTCAAGCATCGTATAGCAGAAAAGTCCGATCTGCTCAGCGTTGACATGCCAGATCTATCAGATGTTGACTTCAAAGGACGCAGAATACTTCTTGCAGAAGACAATGACCTGAATGCAGAAATTGCGATAGAGATATTGCAGGAGGTGGATTTGGTCGTTGAGCGTGCAGAAACCGGAAAACAGTGTGTGGAAATGCTGCAGTCGTCTCCTGCTGGCTATTATGACCTTATATTGATGGATATCCAGATGCCAGAGATGAATGGGTATGAGGCAACACGAACAATCCGTGCCCTTGAAGATAAAGCCAAGGCTAACATAACAATCCTCGCAATGACGGCAAATGCCTTCGAAGAGGATAAGCGTGAGGCTTTGAAATCAGGTATGAATGCACATCTTTCAAAACCTATCGAAGTTGACAAACTTATCAAAACGTTAAAGAGAAGCTTACATTCTTACAAATGATGAATATATATCACCATATCGCAGAGTTGTTGCACTGGAGGGTCGCCTTTGGTGTAGCTTTTCTCGTTATCTTGGTTTGTGGTGCAGTATATACGCTATACAAAACATACAAGCGTGTGCTGGAGCATAACAAGATGGCGGCAAAACTGCGTGAGGCTGCCGCTGAGAATATCCGAACTCAGGCTTTGACGAAGATGCTTCTTGAGAAGTCGCAGACTCAGACATGGGAATTTGTGGATGGAAAGTTTATTCTTACTGGCTATGATGATTCTGGTGAGAATGAGATTGATATGGAGAGTTTCAGAGAGCGCTTCATTTCAAGTCCATTCTACAGACATAAGCTACATGATTTCTTCAATAATGAGAAGCCAGGTTCCTATATGGTGCAGGTATATGGTGCCCTTAAGGATAAGCAGCCTCATTGGTATGAAGTGCGTATGGTCATTACGATAGCTAATAACAGATTGGTTCGTAAGGGTACAACCGTGATGATTGACCAGTTGAAGAAGCGTGAAGCTATGGAACTTGACACAAACCGTATGCTTGCAAATGCCAAGGAGAAAGAGGATTTCATATCTTGTATGAGTCATGAGATTCGTACTCCTTTGAATGCTATTGTGGGCATCTCCGAACTGCTTGCTTCCAAGAGAGATGAACTTACTGAGGATGAAATATCATATTTCGAGACTGAAATCAATAAGAATAATGTTCAGTTGATGAAGATGATTGAGGATATGCTGACTGTGACTTTGATAGACAACAGCAGTATTACGGTTCAGTATGAAAACCTTACGTACAAGGATTGCGTTAGCGATATCAGAGATGTAAAAGAAGATATTGGCTTGGCTCTCTTTGGTGTAAACGTGATTTCTCAAGAGGCTGATGATGATGTTGCCATTAGAGCTGACAAGAACTTGTTGCGCAGAATTATGATTAATCTGATTGACAATGCAGCTAAGTTCTCTCCTTATGGCTCAAATGTATATGTTACGCGTACTGTAACAGATAAGGAGGTTATCCTTTCTGTCAGGGATGAGGGCATTGGTATTGATGAGCAATATCATAATCTTATCTTTACGCGTTTCTATAAAGTGGATTACTTCTCTCAGGGGGCAGGTCTTGGACTCGCTCTCTGTAAGGAACTTGCCGAGTGTATGGGTGCTAAGATGGCTCTGCAGAGTGAAATCGGTAAGGGAAGTGTGTTTAGTATTATTTTCAAGAAAGTATGAGCATGTTCTTCTACATAGGCATTATCTACCTCGTTCTCGTGACGGTGGTACTGACTTTATGGAGGTTGATTGATGACAACTTCCAGAAGATGCAGTACCTTGAAAATGGTCGCGAGGCAGAACGCTATATGAAGGGAATTGAGGAGATACTACAATCCACTCAGTCGTTCCTGTGGTATTTGTACAATGGAGAACTTGTGATTGGCCAGCGTTTCTTTGAGGCATCAGGATTCCGTAAGCGTAAAGTTTCGCTTGCTGCTATATTACGATGTGTGTCACGTCAGGATCGTATAGAAATACAGAAAGCGCTTGAGGAAGCTGATGAGGCTGGATTGTATGTGGATTTTACTCTTACCTTCCCTCGTTCCAAAGTTTCTCATTCACTTAGTGTTATGGTATGTCGTGATGCTTCAAAGTTGGTTAAGGAGGATGCTAATGGTAATTTGATGGGTATTTTGACCATTATTGATGATGCCCGTCAAAAGGAGAAGGAACGTAAGAGAGCCTTTGACCTTGAGGAAGAAAGTAAGTTGAAGGCAAGTTTCCTTGCAGCAATGGGACATGAGATCCGTACTCCGGTAAATATCATAACAGGTTTCTCACAGATACTTGCACAAGCTGGTAGTGAGACTTCCGAAGAAGAGATGAAGAGCTACTCTCAGATTATCTCAGATAATACAGAGCAACTTCTTCGCTTGCTGAATGCCGTTCTCAATAGTAGTTCGGAGGGCGAAGAAATCCAGATGGCCTTGAAGACAAGAAAGGTAAAGGATTTTGTTGAAGAACTCTATGCTACATATAATGTTGTGATACCTGAGCATCTCGAATACAATATTGTTAGAGGTTGTGAGGATGTCTATGTAGATGTGAATAGAAGTAGTATGATGCAGGTGATGTCAAACCTCGTCAATAATGCTGTTAAGTTTACCAAACAAGGTGGTCTCACCATGGGTTGGGAATGTAAAGATGATGATGTCATCATTTTCCTTGAAGATACCGGTATCGGTGTTCCAAAAGAAAAACAGGAACTTATATTCGACCGTTATTATAAGGAGAGCAGTAGTACTGCTGGTGCTGGTATCGGACTCTCACTATGCCGCCGATTGGTAGAGAATATGCACGGCAAAATCCAAGTAAAGAGTGAAGTGGGCAAGGGCTCACGATTTGAATTGATATTTAAGAAGAAAGAAGTCTGAAGCTGATGCCGAAGGATAGGCACAAGACGTAAAAGTTGTTATTATTTATTTCCACCCCTAAAGCTAAAATAGCTAATGATACAAGTAGAAGAATCTTACCTTAACCATTTGATATACATCTCAGAGCATGATGAGCTTACGGGAGTATTGAACAGATATGGACTAAAGAAGCGATTGGGTGAAATATTCACTCCGCAAAACGAGGGTTTCCTTTGCATTGTGGACATCGATCACTTCAAAATGATAAATGATGTAGGAGGTCACCAAACTGGAGACCTTGTACTGATAGAGTTTGCTAAGTGTCTTTGTGGCATTAGTAACTCACTTGTTGGACGATTAGGTGGAGATGAGTTCTTCATCTATGTTAAAGGTATTGAAACCGAAGAAGGACTGCGAAAGGAATTTGCAGCTTTGGAGGAAAGAATTAACGCTATTGATGTGCCTTGCTTGAATGGGATGAAGATTACGTTCAGCATTGGTGCAAAATATTTCCGAGGTGACTTGGATGAACTTAAGGATGGTGCTTACTCGTCTGCAGATAAACTTTGCTATGAGAGTAAGAAACAGGATGGTAATAGCATCATGATAGAAATATAAAATATAGAAATGAATAATATACACGGAGATATGATGTTGTCAATGCCGGTTAGCAAGCTTTTGAGGAAGTTTGCGGCACCAGCTATGCTCGCGATGTCGGCTAATGGAATATTCAATATTTGTGATATATTGATTATCAGCCGAGGTGTGGGCTTGGATGCTATTGCTGGTTTGACTTGCACGTTTCCTATCGTGATCTTTATCTCCGCTATTGCTGCATTGACTAATGTGGGTGCAACCACACAGATATCAATGCTTTATGCCAAAGGTGATCAGGAGAAAGCGCTGAAAGTGTTTGGCAATGCTTTACTGATGATAATTTTCTTGGGCACACTCGTTTCTGCTATCTTTGAAATCTATATAGAAGATATACTTCGACTATGTGGCGCCTCGAATGTCACGCTCCCGTATGCTGTTGAGTATATGAGAATGATGCTCGTCGGAACTGTGATACTGTTTGCAATGCAAGGCTTTGGACGACTGCTGCATGTGGTAGGCAAGCCTAAGGTGCAGATGATGGTTCAGTTGGTTGGTATTGTGGTGAATATCCTCCTTGACGCTCTTTTCGTATTCGTGTTCAAATGGGGAATGATGGGCGCTGCATTAGGTACTGTGCTTTGTCAGATTGCATCTTTGATTGTATTCTTGATGATATTCTCCGACGATGATTCATTCATACATTTTTCAAAGAAAGGTTTTCGTCTGGATATGAGCGTTGTAAGGAATATCGTTTCAATAGGTATTTCTCCGTTTGCTATCAATGTGTGTGGATGTGTAGTGGCTATTATAATCAATATGTCACTTATTGAGGCAGGTGGCGAGCATAGCGACCTTTATATGGGTACTTATGCCATTATTCAGAGAATTACCCAGGTGTTGATACTCTTGATTTCTGGTTTGGGAATGGCTATGAGTTCCGTTACCACATACAATCTTGCAAAGCAGAATTATTTGCGTGTGCGTAAGGTGCTGATGGTTGCTATCCTTTATTCGGTTATCATTATGAGTGTAGGGTATGGCGTTGTTGCCATCTTTACAGATCAGATAGTGTCTGTATTCACTACAGATAAGCAGATGATAGATATATGTGTGCCAGCTCTTATTATCGGACTTTGCACATTCCCATTCGTGGGCTCACAGATGATAGCGGTATCGTTCTTCCAGACTATACGAGTACCAAAGGCATCAATGCTGATTTCGCTTACAAGACAAGTGCTTTTCCTTATTCCGATGCTGATATTCCTTCCTCACATGATAGGAGTGACGGGAGTTTGGTGGAGTATGGCACTTGCAGATGTGGCGAGCGTTACGATAACATGGATTATGCTTTATACAGAGACTAAAAAGTTAAGTTTATGACAATTGAAGAGAAGTATATTTGTTTGCATGGAGACTATGAAGAGGCTAAGAACAGATTGATGAACGACCGATTGGTCGAGAAATTTGCTTTGAAGTTTCTTTCTGATCCATCAATGCAGCAGTTGCGTGATGCCATTGCTACTGGAGATAATCCTACTGCCTTTCGTGCGGTGCATACGCTTAAGGGTGTAGCAGCAAACCTTGCTTTTACTGAACTTCGTATGGCTGCTTCCGAATTGACTGAGCAGATGCGAAGTTGTGATAAGCCTGCTGATGCCGAACTGCTTAGGAAAGTGGAGGATGCATATAAATTAGTGATCGATACACTTCAGAAATAAAGAAGACAATGATAATAGGACGCCGTTCAGTCCTTGTTGTTGAGGACAATGAATTAAATCGCGAGATGCTCTGCATGATGCTGGAGGACAGATATGAAGTCCTTCAGGCAGAGAATGGTAAGGAGGGCCTTGAGGTTCTCCAAGATCACTATCGTGATATCTCAATCATTGTCCTTGATGTTCAGATGCCTGTAATGAACGGTTATGAGTTTCTCCAGAATCTCAGGAATGATGATCTGCTGAAGGAAATTCCAGTTATTGTTGCTACTGGTAGTAGTGAACAGGAAGAAGAGGAGAAATGTCTTGAGTTAGGCGCTACTGATTTTGTCATTAAGCCTTACAAGAGAAATATTGTGCTGAAGCGTATCAGTAACATCATCAGACTTAGGGAGTCTTCATCAACATTGAAGGAAGTTGAGTTTGATGATCTGACAGGTGTGTTTACCAGACAAGCATTCTTTCATCATGCTGATAGAATGCTGAAAGAATTTCCTGATATGGAGTTCACGATCGCCATATCTGATATCCAGGATTTCCGACTCGTAAAGGAGCGTTATGGTACTAAGGTTGCCGATGGTCTTCTTATGAAGAATGTAGAACTTCTTCGTAAAGCGCAGAGGGAGAATTTTGTATTCGGAAGGTATGATGACAATCAGTTTGTTGTAATCTCCCCAAGTTCTTCGCGATATGAACAGATGAGAGAAGAAATTCGGGGTGATCTGTATCTGCCTTTGCCGGAAGAAGGAAATGCGGTACTAAAATTTGGCATAAAGCGTAATATTGACCATAATATTCCAATAAAGGAGCATTGTCATCATGCTCTTATGGCTCTCGATACCGTTAAGCATGTGTATGGTAATAACTATGCTGTGTTCGATGAAGACATGCAGAAGTACTATGACCGTAGAGTTGCAATTGAGAGGTCTATGGTTTCTGCTTTGGAGAAAGAGCAGTTCAAGTTATATTATCAGCCTAAGCATGATTCACGAACAGGAGTACTTGTTGGTGCAGAGGCTTTGATCCGTTGGATTCATCCTGAGTTTGGATTCTTGTCTCCTGCGGAATTCATACCTGTTTTTGAACAGACGGGATTTGTCTCTGAAGTTGATTTCTATGCTTGGAAACGCACTTGCCAGAATCAGCGAAGATGGCAGAATGAAGGTGTGCGTATTGTTCCAATATCTGTTAATTGCTCACGTTCGGAGTTGCTTCAGGCAGACTTCTTGCGTAAGTGGTTCAAACCGCTTCAGGACTCTTATCTTCCACCTCAGAGTATGCACCTTGAGGTGACGGAAAGCCTTTTTACCGAGAAGTTCGAGAAATTGGCAGAAGTGCTTCGAGAATGTCAGCAAAGAGGTGTTAAGATTGAGCTTGACGACTTTGGAACGGGATATTCTTCCCTTAGTATGTTCCAGCTGTTGCCATTGGATATCATCAAGTTTGATATGTCGTTCGTAAAGGGGTTGGATAGTCCTAAGCAGGAACGTGTTATGGCTGCGTGTGTAAATCTTGTTCATAATCTTGGACTTAAGACTGTTGCTGAGGGTGTTGAAACCCATGAGCAACTTGATAAGGTGAAGTCTATGGGGCTCGATATGGTGCAAGGCTATTACTATTCTCGACCACTTCCAGAAGAAGAGTTTGAGAGATATTTAAGGGGAATATGAATATTAGGAACATAAAAATAATCCTTGTAGTTGCCGCTGTGATAATCGCAGCGGCTTCTCTGGTTGTATCACACTACCTCGTTCGTGACCTTGCCATAGAGGAAAGAAATCGTATGGAAGTGTGGGCAGAGGCTATGCGCTCGCTTAATACGGCAGAAGAGAATACCGATCTCAATCTTGTGCTCAAGGTTATTAATGAGAATAATACCATTCCTGTTATCGTAACTGATGATCAAGGTAATGTTCAGACTTTCCGAAACGTTGAACTTGATGCAAAGAACTATGAAGATAGTCTAAAGCAGGCTTCTGAAATGGCATTACGAATGCAAGCTTCAGGTAGAGATATAAATATTTCTCTTGGACAGGATGCAGGTAATATTCATGTGAGCTATGATGAGTCTGTTATGATTACTCGTCTGTCGTTCTATCCTTATGTTCAGTTGGGAATAGTTTTAATCTTTGTTGTTATAGCAATATTTGCGCTTCTCACATCAAAGAAGGCTGAACAGA
This sequence comes from Prevotellaceae bacterium UBA1710, assembly GCA_002317355.1. GTDB lineage: Bacteria > Bacteroidota > Bacteroidia > Bacteroidales > Bacteroidaceae > Prevotella. Next base: position 48,204 of record DCJC01000039.1, read on the forward strand.
ATAAGGTGTGGGTAGGACTTTCAAAGGAAACGGCTCATCAGTTGGGTACTCCAATATCCTCTCTTATGGCTTGGACGGAGATTCTTCGTGAGCAATATCCTGAAGATGAGTTGATTCCTGAGATGGATAAGGATGTGAAGCGACTTCAACTCATTGCAGAGCGTTTCTCGAAGATAGGTTCAATACCAGAGCCTGTAGATACACCACTTGCAGATATGCTTCATCATGTGGTGGATTATATGGATCGTAGAACTTCTCAAAAGGTTAAGATTATAGATGATTTTTCTTCGTGTGGTGCCCATGTCATGGTTAATCCTTCGCTCTTTGAGTGGGTTCTTGAGAATTTGTGTAAGAATGCGGTTGATGCCATGGAAGGTGGAGGTACTATTACGATCAAGGCTATAGCGTCACCTAATGTCGTTATTGATGTGACTGATACGGGTAAGGGTATCGAGAAGAAGAATATCAAGAATGTTTTCCGACCTGGATTTACCACAAAGCAACGAGGTTGGGGACTTGGACTTTCTCTTGCCAAGCGTATCGTGGAAGAATATCATCATGGCAAGATTTATGTTTTGAAATCAGAAGTAGGGAAGGGTACTACCTTTAGAATTGAAGTGTAAGATCTTCCAATTTTCTTCCATTGTGCCTCCCTAATGATTCCGGGGTAAACTCAGTGAACCTCCCATTCCGTGTAAGTGGAAGATGGGAGGTTCACTGAGTTTACCCTTGTTTTACATCATAGGCACTTATGATGCGTTTACTCTTCTATTCATCAGGATGTGCTCTCTCATATTCAAGAGCAGCAAGAATGAAAGCACCGAGAGCCTTACCTTCTGTAAGCATCTCACGTTCGGTTACGCGAGAGACATCTTCCCCGAGAAGGTAGTAAGGAGCAGAACCATCACGTTTGTTCTTACCTCCAAGACCTGCTGAACGACAACTATTCACAATGTCGATACCACCAAACGGGGTTCCATCATTCACAACGAAAGTCTCAATGAAACCGCGATATGCTTTGTCGCACATAGCTTTGTAGTCGGTGTCGAGAAGTCCAAGGCGCATACCTTTATAATATGATGCGATAAAGAGGGCAGATGCAGACGACTCAAGATAGTTGTATTTTGGTGCCATCTCTACACCTTTGTATTCTGTTGCATTATATCCTGCTCCCTTGTCAATAAGCTGATACCAACAGCCAGTGCGTTGTTCCTGATATTGTGCAATACCTGCAGCAAGTTCGTTAAGATGCTGACGCAGAATGGTATAGTTGCTTGTTGTGTCAACCTTACCCTTCTGCATTTCTTCAAGCACATCAACAAGAGCAAGGAAGAACCAACCTTCTGCTCTTGCCCAGAATTCCTGACTACGACCAGTTTCTGGATCTGCCCAACAAGCAGATTCCGGCTCTTTGGGAGTAGCAGAGAAACCATGATGAAGAAGATGCTTCTCATTGTTCCAAAGGTAGCTCCAGATTATATTGAATTGGTTTGTGATGAAATCCCAATCGCCTTCTGCTGTTCCTGTAAATGTCTTTCCATGATTAACGAGTTGAGCCATAAGAGCACCACCCATATAAGGATCATCGAGCCACATCTCGTTCGGATTGCCTTTCTTGTGCCACATACCGCCTCTTGCCTCTTCGAACTGAGAGTCCTTGATAGAGTATTTCTCGATATGTGCCTTGAGCCCTTTTACGGTAGCATCAATAGCCATCTGTGATTTGATAGCAGTTGAGTCGCTACAGAAATTGGCGTAAAGACCACCTTCCTTTGTTAAGTCGTAAATCGGGATATAAACCTTGGCAGAATTGAGGTCGTCAAGACTTCCGCCTTCTGTTGGGATCTTATCGAAGTACTTGTTTGCGTACCATTCAATACTATAATAGACGCCACGAGCCCATGCCTCTTGCTTGTAGTAGTCAACAGCCTCCATAGCGGCTTTTGCTACAAGGCCTGGCACATAGTCAAACTTAGTCTTGCTGTTTTCTGGGAGTGGAGTTTCCATTGTGCCATCCATAAGATAGCCAGGAAAGCCCATAAGCTTTTTATTTCCGTAGAAATCATGTATTCTTGATTCGAGTGCTACACGTGAATACTTTGTCCCCTCATCAAATTTTATTGGTTCTGCAGATATTGTTGCAGAAGATAATAATAGTGTGAAAACCGCTGCAAATAAATGAGATAGCTTCATCTTTATGTATAAATGTATTTACAATTCGCTTAATGCAAATTCCCCTGAATAATCATTGTGTTCCAAGCAAAAGCTGGCTCACGTTTCTAATTTTCGAATGCACGGGTGCGCATGAAGAAAATAGTGAAGGTCAGCCTAAAAGCTGGCTCACGTTTCTAATTTTCGAATGCAAAGTTAGTGAAAAAATATGGTATTCCTTATTTATTATAGGTTAAAATTTCATTATTTCGGAAAAAGTTCGTACTTTTGCACCTAAAAGCCAGTTCATAGCTTCTAAATTGGAAACTGTAGTTGCTAATATGGTTTGAAATTTAAGGTATTTCTGGCTTCTGATTGCATTAGGAAAAGGTAAAACAAATAACGCAAGTATATGGAAGAAATCAAGAACGAGGAAGAAAAGAAGAGCCTCAATTTCATAGAGCAGAAGGTTGAGAAGGATCTTGCTGAGGGTAAGAACGGTAGTCGTGTGCAGACACGTTTCCCTCCAGAGCCAAACGGTTATCTGCATATCGGTCATGCTAAGGCTATTGCACTCGACTTCGGTATCGCTCAGAAGTATGGTGGTGTATGTAATCTCCGTATGGATGATACAAACCCTCAGAAAGAGGATACAGAATACGTTGAGGCTATCAAGCGCGATATTGAGTGGCTCGGTTTCAAGTGGGGTAATATTCTCTATGCATCTGACTACTTCCAGCAGCTTTGGGATCTCGCAGTAGAGCTCATCAAGCGCGGAAAGGCTTATGTTGACGAGCAGACAGCAGAGGAAATTGCTGCTCAGAAAGGTACTCCAACTCAGGCTGGTCAGAATTCACCATATCGTGATCGTCCAGTAGAGGAGAGTCTTGCTCTCTTCCAGGAAATGAACTCTGGTAACATGGAGCCTGGAAAGATGGTACTTCGTGCTAAGATTGATATGGCAAGTCCAAATATGCACTTCCGCGATCCTATCATGTATCGTGTGCTCAATATGCCTCATTGGCGTACTGGAAACCAGTGGAATGCTTATCCAATGTACGACTATACCCATGGCCAGTGTGACTATTGGGAAGGTGTGACACACTCACTCTGTACTCTTGAGTTCGTGAGTCATCGTCCACTCTATGATTTGTTCGTTGATTGGGCTAAGGAAGTTGCTGGTGATGATCAGCCACTTGATGACAATCGTCCACGTCAGACAGAGTTCAACAAGCTCAACCTCACTCATATTCTTCTTTCTAAGCGTAATCTCCTTATGCTTACAAAGGAAGGTGTTGTAGCAGGCTGGGATGATCCTCGTATGCCTACAATCTCAGGTTTCCGTCGCAGAGGTTATTCTCCAGAGGGTATCCTGAAGTTTATTGATAAGATTGGTTATACCACATTCGATGCCCTCAACGAGATGGCTCTCATGGAGAGTGCTATTCGTGAGGACCTCAATACACGTGCTACTCGTGTAAGTGCCGTTATTGACCCTGTTAAGCTCGTAATTACCAACTATCCAGAAGGTAAGACTGAGGAACTTACAGCTATCAATAACCCAGAGGATGAGAATAGCGGTACACACGAGATTACCTTCTCACGCAATCTTTGGATTGAGCGTGACGACTTCATGGAAGATGCTCCTAAGAAGTTCTTCCGTCTTGGTCCTGGTAAGGAGGTACGCTTGAAGAATGCCTATATCATCAAGTGCTCAGAGAATCCAGAGGAGTGTATCGTTAAGGATGCAGATGGTAATATCGTTGAGATTCGTGCAGAGTTCATTCCTGAGACAAAGACAGGTGAAGCTAATGCCAACATGAAGATCAAGGGTAAGACTATCCATTGGGTAAGTGTTGATCATTGTGTTGAGGCTGAGGTTAGAAACTATGACCGTCTCTGGATGGTAGAGAACCCACGTGATGAGGTAGCCAACTACTCTAAGAGTCTTGGCAAGGAGCGTATCGATATTGAGGATATGCGTCACTTCATCAATCCTAATTCTCTTGAAATCAAGACTGCATACGTTGAGAAGTGGCTTACTAATGCTAAGCCTCTCGACTATCTCCAGTTCCAGCGTATCGGCTACTATAATGTAGATACTGATTCTACTCCAGAGAAGCTTGTGTTCAATAAGACGGTAGGACTTCGTTCAAAAGCCTAACCAGTCCTTCCCAAAGGGAAGGCTCCAACCCCCATCCCCTTCCAAGGGGAGTGATTACATTTTATGTCATAAGATATTTCTGTTTAGATTAAATAGATATTGCAATTGCCAGGCCCTTTTAATTGAAAGGTTGCGTTGTACAAGACTATCTCGCATCCCTCCCTTTGGGAGGGCCTGGGTGGGCTTTTATGATCCCTTCGGATTTCCAACGTTACATAAGATCTAATGAGTTCAAAACCCTTCTTGCCAAGGTGAAAGGGGCAATGAGCGAAGGCGTCGTAGAATACTTCGACGCTGATGATCTCGTGGATGTTGCTGAGTACTATCATGTTAAGGGCGATGAAAAGACAGCAGAAGAGGTTATAGATTATATGCTTGGTCTGTTTCCTGATAATGAGAAAGGACTTGTCTTCAAGGCTCGTACTGCTATTATGGCAGGAAAGATAGATGAGGCAGAGAATATCTCCCGACTGCTTGTTGATGCCGAACTCGTTGATTCTGTTTATCTTAGGGCTGAGATTATGCTTTGTCGTGAGAAGGCGGATGAAGCACAGGCTTTACTCTTGGAGAAATGTCCGGAATTGCCTGCTGAAGATCAATATGGAACGAGTGCTGCCGATGAACTTGGCTCTGCATTCTCGGATGATGATGAAGAAGATGAGGAAGCATCACCTTCTGATATCTTCAACGACTATATTCTGGATGTCACACTCTTGATGTGCGACTATCGCCAATGGGATTATGCCGAAGAATGGCTTGCTAAGGTCTCTGATGACTCATATCGCGAGGAAGGCGATTATCTGGAGGCAAAGGCAAGAATCCTGACTGCAAAGGAACAGTTTGCTGAGGCTATCGGATATTGGAACAAGAGTATTGATCTTGATGCCTATTCTTTGATGGGTTGGCTGCAGTTGGCTCAGTGTCAATATCATCTCGGACTTACACATGAGGCGCTTCAAAGTGCTCAGTATGCTGAGGCTATCCAACCTAATCTGCCTGAGGTCCTTTTGACTAAAGGTAATTGTCTCTTCTCGCTTGGAGATAATGAAGGGGCCAAGGAAGCTTTCAAAGGATTTCTTTCACTTTCACCTTATGATGTGCAAGGAGAGGTCTTGCTCGCATCTGTCCTTTTCGCTATGGAAGAGTATGCAGAAGCTGAAGAGCATATTAATGAGGCTATCTTTGGTATTGAAAGTGAGCATGACGATCTAGATGGTTCTGTTCCTGAGGTTGTCAGAATGGAAGTCTATCGTCAGGCAGCGTATATTGCTGCTGCTCAGGGAAAAGAGTCGGATGCGATGTTCTATGCCGACCGACTCGAAATGTGTGGCATTTCTGAATATAAGGTGCTACTTCTTCGAGGTGGAATAATGCTCGAGCAGCATGATATGCAAGGAGCATACGATTATTTCACACAAGCCCTTAAAAAGACCGATAATGATCCTCAGACCTATATCAAAATTGGTTGTATGTTTGTTGATGCAAATGCTTATGAGGTTGGATATCAGGTTCTTTCTCAGACAAGTGACATACTCGCAGAGTGTGGAGTTGAAATGAATTCTGGTTGGGAACGACTTGCCTATGCTGCTCAACAAACAGATCATCGTCCTGAGTTTCTTAAGGCTTTGGCAAAGGCTATTGAAACGAATCCGGTTGACACGATGACAATATTCTCTACTTATTTCCCAAAGGAACTTCCTATGAGTCAATGGGTTGAGTGGGAGAAGAATAAAGAAATTGAAAAATAGTAAATAGTTAAATTGTAAATTATCATAAGGTGTTCGCATCTCTTTTATCAAATCTCAATTATCCAACCATCTTTTTCCTGATGCTGTTGGAGAGTACCGTGATTCCGGTACCATCAGAACTTGTTGTTTCGCCTGCTGCCTATCATGCTGCTGGTGGAAATCTTAACGTGTGGCTCGTAATATTGTTTGCAACCATTGGTGCTGATTGTGGTGCTACAATCAACTATATCGCGGGTAAGTATCTTGGTCGTCCTGTTATCTATAGCTTTGCTAATAGCAAGTGGGGCAGGATGTGTCTTCTCAATCAGGAAAAGGTAGAGAAGAGCGAGAAATATTTTGATGACCATGGTAAGGTAGCAACTATCACAGGTCGTCTCATCCCTGGAATTCGACATCTCATCAGCATTCCTGCGGGTTTGGCAAGAATGAATTTCGCTAGTTTCCTGCTTTTCACAACAATAGGCGCAGGCGTTTGGAATTGTATCCTTGCTGCTCTCGGATGGTATCTCTATAGCGTTGTGCCAGAGGATCAGCTTGAGGGTAAGATACTTGAGTATGGTGAGTTCATCAAGTATGGCATCATCGCTATCGTTCTTCTTGCTGTTGTTTATTTCTTCGTAAAGCATAAAATGAAGAAGAACAAGGCATAGTCTTTCTAAATGGTTCCTATATGAAACCTAGGTAAACTCAGTGAACCTCCCATTTCTGCAAAAGCGTAAGATGGGAGGTTCATTGAGTTTACCCCCTTTTCATTTAAGTAGAAAAAATACTTGTTTTAGTCATGAAAATCACCATGTTATGTGTTTTTTGTTCGAGTTTTTGATAAAAACAACCATGAAATTTGCACATATAAATTATTTTTCTTAATTTTGCATGCAATTTAGATAGGTGTATTTTGTCTATTAGCTTTAAAAGGAACAGGATTTTGTCCTAAAAAAGAAACAATAATAATTAAAACATAAAAGGAAAATGAAAAATTTAAAAACGCTTATAACCTTATTCCTGTTGGTAATAGGAACAAGTGCTTCTTGGGCGATTGATGATTTTGAAATTGATTTGATGCAGGAGAATCCAACTCTTCCTGCTGGCGTTGAGGCTACAGACGATGGTGCTCATGGCCCTAATTTCAATGGAGGTCATGGTTGGGCTAACTATGTATTCAAGTTTAATACATCTGAGACTGTAAAGATCACAATGCAGAAGTGCGCTTACGGAGCTCAGAATGGTATTGTTGCTTGTGTTAAGGATGCAGTAAATGGTAATGTGCTTGGTACTCTCGCTACACAGAGCGATGCTTGTGACGGTGAGGTTTCATGGACTTATGTGTCTGATGGTAATGCTCAGGACTTGTATGTTCATTGTGGCGCTTATTGTCATAAGGTTAAGGTTGAAAAGGTTGTTGCTCCAACTGCAGTAAAGAACTTTGAGATTGACTTGAAGACTGCAACCCCAGTATTGCCAACAGGTGTTAAGCAGATTAGCTATAGTGATTATGGCGCATATTATCATCAGGACTATCATGGCTGGTGCTGGTATGGCGTAGAGTTCTATGTTGATAGTGAAGTTGAAATCACAATTGGTGGCTGTAATTTTCAAAATGGATATTATGGATACCTTGCAAGCGAGGATGGAGCAAAAATTGTAGATATCACAAATGACAAGTGTGATGGCTCTTTTACATATAAATATACAGGTGAGCCTCAGAAACTGAAGTTGTATTGTGGTCAGTATTGCCCAAGCATCAAGGTTGCTGAGGTTAAGAAGGAAGCTACAGTTGAGGAGCGTACTGCTGTTTGGAACTGGAAGACAGCATCTGCTAATAGCTCTATTATGGCAGAAACAAATATTCTTGCTCGTACTGGTACTATCCACTCTAACTTGAATGGTATCGTTCTTATAGTTGATGCTACAAAGAATGGTAGATTTGACACATATAAGTCTGGCAATGTGAATATTGCTCAGATGTCTGAGGGTGTAATCATCAAGGTTCCTGTTCAGCATGCAGGTGATGTTGTTACCGTTAATTCTCCTGCGAATCAGTTTAACTATACTGTTGGTGGTGTAAAAGCAACAGGAACAACTACAGTATATAATGTTACCGAGGAGGATGCTTTGAATGGTTTCATCTTGATTGAGGCAACAGGTAATAATGCTAAGTTGTATTATATTTCTGTTAAGCAGCTCAGCTTCAAGTCAGAGCTTACAAAGATTAAGCTTAATTCTGCAGGTTGGGCTTCATTCACATCTTTGATGTCAAGCACTACGCTTAAGTGCCCTATCGGAACAACAGCTTATGTTGCTACTGATGTTGATGGCGAGACAGTAACTCTTACAGAGGTAACTAAGTTCACTTTTGGTCAGGGCGTATTCCTCAAGGGTGATCCTAATGCAGAGATTTATCCAGTTGTAACAGATGGACAATTTGATGTTCCTTCTGAGTCTGCAGGCAATATCACAGTTGGCTGTATCGAAGATATAGAGCTCTTTACAGAGAGCGGTGCTTATGTAGTTGCTACAAACTCTGCAACTGGTGAGGCTGGTTTCTTCCGTGTAACAGGTAACAATATCATTGTACCTGCTGGTAAGGCTTATCTCTATGGCCCTGCAGAGGTGGATTCTAAGAATATTTATGATGCGAAGATGCTTAAGATTGTCTTTGCTAATGGTGAAGAGGCAACAGGTATTGAAAGCGTAATTGCTACAAAGCCAGCTCCTACTGTATTCTATAACCTCTCTGGTCAGAAGGTTGGCAAGAACTATAAGGGTGTTGTTATTGGCAACGATGGTTCAAAGTATGTGAAGTAAACTGAATATTAAATCTTGACAAAATAAATATTATGAACAAGAAATATATTAAGCCTTCAATCGTTGTTGAGGCAACTCTTCTCAAGGCTGTTATGGAGACAGTATCTGTAATTGGCGATATGGATGATTCTAACAAGAATAACTTCCAGATTGATGCCAAGGGTACATCTTGGGATGATGAAGAAGAATAATATAAGTAGTTTATTCTATAGAAAAGCGGCATTCGTTTGAGTGCCGCTTTTTGTGTCTTTTTAGCTCTGTGTTTTTGGTCTTTTATGACATTCTTTTTTTGAGAGAATTTAGTAATTTGTGACAAATCGCAACAAATTGCAACAAATATTTGGAAAAAAGAAAAAAGATTTGTACCTTTGCAACTGAATATCTTAAGCTTATTTTGGATAAATTGTAACCTAATCATAGAATATTAACATAAACAATAATTAATATGGTGAAAAAAATTAGAACATTATTGACGTTGTTCCTGTTGCTTATGGGAACTACAATGTCATGGGCTGCGTTCAAGGACTTTGAGATAGATTTGACGCAGGAAACCCCAACTTTACCAGAAGGTGTCGTAGCAACCAATGATGGCGCTCATGGGCCAAGGTATAATGGTGGTCATGGTTGGGCAAACTATGTTTTTAAGTTTACAGCAAGTGAATCTGTAAAGATTACTCTTCAGAAATGCTATTATGGTGCAAATGCTTGTGTAAAGGTCGGTGATCCAAAGAATGGTGAAGTACTTACAACTCTTGACACCAAGCAGACTGAGACCAATTGTAATGGTGAAGTTTCTTGGATTTATACATATGATGGTACAGCTAAGGATTTGTATGTTCTTTGTGGTGATTATTGTCATAAAGCTAAGGTTGAGAGGGTTGTTGTTGCAAATGACTTTGGGATAAATCTTGTTACAAAAGATGCACCATCTCTTCCTGAGGGTGTAAAGCAGATTAGCTATCCACAAAATGGTGTTAATTATCGTAATGGAGATTCACATGGTACTTCTTGGTATGCAATAGAGTTCAATGTTGATGGTCCTGTAGATATCACATTGGGTGGATGTCAGCATATAAATGCAGGTTATGAGGCTTATCTTACTGATGCAAGTGGCAACAAGATAGCTGATATTAATAATAAGACTGCCAAATGCTTTGATGCAGACGGAAGTTGTGGTACATATAAATATAAAGGTGGTGCACAGACACTTCGTCTTTATTGTGGACAGTATTGTCCAAATGTAAAGGTTTCAAAGCCTTTCGTGTTTAAGGATTTTTCTCTTGATTTTACTAAGACCTGGGCTGCAGAGAACATTAGCGTAGGTGGTTCTGCAAGTAGTTTGTATGTAACAGCTTCTGATAATGGTGTGCCTACATTGACAACTACAGCTCCTGCTAATTATATTGCTCATATCTTTGGCTATTATAAGAATTCTACCTATGGCCTTTATTACAATGCCAAGGTTAAGGTTCCTGTATTGGCTGGTAAGTATAAGATTGATCTGGGAATGAGCGATTACGGTGGTAAAATTGCAATTTCTGATGGTACAACCGTACTAACAACTATAGATAGTAAAGGTAATAAGTTCTCTGCTGACCCTGCAAATATCGCTTCTGGTGAGGTAACAGTAAAGTCTGATTGTGTGCTCGAGATTTATGCTTCTGAGGATGCGAAGAATGTGTATTTCCCATATATCAAGGTAAGTCAGTTGGAGGCTGCAGGAGAACCTTCTACTTCTGATTTCGAGGACTTCAAGATAGACTTCCAGGCTAATCCTTATAAGGTGACTCTCCCATCAAGTGGTGTTTTGCCATCTAACGTAACTGTAGATGCTGCCGTTTATAATGGTGCTCAGCATGGCGTGGAGAATCCTACAATTACAGTTGGAGTTACTGGTCCGGTTAAGTTTACTATTGGATCTTGTAAGTATGGTGCTCACACAATAATAGTTACTGATGAGAATAAAAATACTGTTGCAACTATTGATAATAATAATGGTTGTGATGCTTCTAATGGTAAGACAAAGTTTGTAGAGTGGATCTACAATGAAGAGAAAGCAGCAACTCTTACATTCGCTGTAAGTGGCTATCTTCCATTCTTTAATGCAGAAGCATGTGAGTATATAGCTCCTGTAACTGTTACTTACTATAACACAAATGGTGCGAAGATAGGAGAGGAGACAATTCCTGGAACTTCTGCTCTTAAATACAAGTATAACGCTTCTAATGTTACAATACCTGCTGGTCATGTTTTCCGTGGTTGGTATGATGGCACTTCTGCTTCTGCAAAGAAAGTAGTGGAAGGTACTTCTGTAACGGAAAATATCAGTCTTTATGCTAAGACTTCAGAACTTGAAGAGGCTACAACTACATCAACTCATAATTATGATTTGACTCAGTCTGCATGGGATCCAGAGTTGCATGACCTCATTGATATTGAAAATGGAAGCTATTACAACGATCATGGTTGGGATATCAATGGTGGTGGTACAATCAAACTAAAGCTTGCTGGTGATGCTGTGATAACAGTTAACCGATGCGAGTATGGTAATGGTACTACGGTTACAGCAACTGACGCTAATAACAATGAGATTGCCAAATTTGATGCAAAGGCAGCAAAGGGTAATGATAAGGATCCTGTTTCATTTATGTATAAGGGTGGTGCAACAACATTAACTCTTACTTTCGCAAGTCAGACATATGTTCATGCTGTTTCAGTAGAGCATGTAGTTCCAGTTGCATTTGAGCCATTCAAGATTGATTTCCGTTCAAATCCTTATACTGTAACTGCTTCTGAGAATGGCAAGTTGCCTGCATGTGCAACCGTCAGTGGTGGTACATGGTATGACGGCCAGCATGGTTATTCTAATGCTGCTATAACAGTTAAGGTTGATCGACCTGTTAAGTTCACAATTGGTTCTTGTAACTATACAGACAAGGCTACAGTAAGTGTTGATGGTGGTGCTGCTGTTGAACTTGCAACAAAGACAGCAGAATGTGATTATAAGGGTGTTGAATCTTCTTATGACCATTATGTAACTTATAAATATGAGGGTACAGGGCCAGCTGTATTGAAGTTCAACCTCGGTAAGTATTGCCCATACTTCTTCGCAGAAGAGTGGAGTGGTGTTAAGTATGATGAGGCTACAAAGACCTATACTGTAGCTGCTGGTAATGTAAATCAGTTGCTTGACGCTATCGCTGACGCTAATGGTACAGGTAATAGAACTATCTATCTCCCTAATGGCACATACAATCTTGGTAGCGCAATCAACACCACAATCGCTGGTAGCAATATTGCAATTATAGGTGAGTCAAGAGATGGTGTTATTATCAAGAATACTCCTGCCGAGGAGGGACTTGGTAAGTCTGCTACTCTCAAGAATATGAGTACAGGTCTTTATCTCCAGGATATTACTATCAGCTGTGAGGCTCCATATAACACAGCAGAAAAGGCTGAGCGTGGTGTAGCTCTTTGGGATAGAGGTACAATGACTATCTGTAAGAACGTTTACCTCAAGGGTAAGCAGGATACATATTACAGCAATGGTAATGAAGGTATGGTTGCTTACTTCGAAGGTGGTAAGATCGAGGGTACAGTTGACTTCATCTGTGGTTCTGGTAACGTTCTCTTCAATAGTGTTAGCCTGAATGTTACAACAAGTGCTAATCATACAAGTGGTGGTGTTATCGCTGCTCCTGGTTCTTACAAGTCAGAGAATGGTTATGTATTTGTAAACTGTAAGATTACTGCAGATGCTGGCCAGAAGGGTACATACCATCTTGCTCGTGGTTGGAAGGAATCTCCTGCAGCCCTTTTCGTTAACACTATTCTCGTGGCAAATCCTGTATCTACAGGTTGGGGTCAGAACATTAACACTTTGGAGTCTCGCCGTTTCGCAGCTTATAGAACTGTTCCTGTTGGCAGCTTCACAGATAAGATTATAAATGATGCTAACACAGTTTCTATTGACAAGGCTTCTCTCGTTGAATTCATTGGTAATTATGATTGGACGCCTGTAGAAATCATCTCTGCGCATAATCCTATCAAGACAAATAACGCAGGTTGGGCTTCTTACACAGCTTATACTGATGTTTGGGTTGATGGTGCAAAGGCTTATGTGGCAACAAAGATCAATGAGAAGTCTGTTACTTTGACTTCTGTTGATGAGGTTCCTGCTGGTACAGGCGTATTCATCCTTGGCGAGCCAAACACAGAGTATAATGTAGAGCTTCCTCTTGGTGCTACTCCTGTTTCTGTTAATAAGATTAAGCCTGTTATCTACGATACACCTCTTACAGCTTCAAGCAACGCATTCGTTCTTGGTACAAAGAGTGGTGTAAGTGGTCTTTACAAGGTTAACTCAAATATGACAGTTCCTGCAGGTAAGGCTTATCTCGATGCTACAGGTGCAACTCTTGCTCTTGCAAAGGATATGCTTGAGTTCGTATTCGAGGACGAGGCTACAGGTATTAAGGATGTTAATGTTAACGAGAATAAGAATGCTGTTCGTTACAACCTTGCTGGTCAGAAGGTAGGCAAGAACTACAAGGGCATTGTTGTACGTGATGGTAAGAAGGCACTCGTTAAGTAAATCAACTAAAAAAGATTAAAGCTATGAATAAGAAATATATAAAGCCATCAATAGTTGTCGAGACTGCTGTTTTCTCAACACTTATGGACACTATTTCTGTTGGAAAGGAAGGTTTCGGCGGTGGAACTGGTGATGCAGGAGGTGGTGATTTCGAAATCAATGCCAAGTATTCGGATTACGGTTCTTTCGGTAATTTCGGTTCTTGGGATGATGACGAAGATTAGTCTCATGAAACAAGGTGATTAATATAACCTAATTAATATAGATAAGGGACGGCACTCATTTGGGTGTCGTTCTTTATGTGTTAAGAGATATGAAAAAATAGTGGCAGTTGATAGATTGTGATTATTTTTTCATATCTTTGCATTCATGTTCAATAAAACATACCTAAAAGACCCAATTATGAAAAGAACTTACACAAAACCGAATGTTATTGTTGAGACTGCTGTTCTTACAGTAGTGATGAACACGCAGTCAGAAGGCAATATACATTATGGTGGAGATAATGGGGGAGATGGAAACGAAGATTTGACTCCTGAGGCAAAGGAAGGTGTCTGGGGGGCTTTGGATAGTTGGGAAGATTGATGTGATTAAATTTGAAATGTACAGATATGATGATGGCGATACTCATAGCGAGTGTCGCCATTTTATGTTAACAGAGTAAAAAAAACACTTTTTGTTATTGAGTTTTGATTTTTTTTGCTATCTTTGCAAGTGATAAGTGATGGTGAAATAATCACTTCGGACGATTTTGTTCAGATTGCTGAGATATTTTTGCTTCATGAAGAGGGGCTTTTGCAGACGTGCAAAATGCAGATGCGGGCATCTCGACCGATGAATGAAACAAAAATAGCCTGCAAGATGAATAAAAGCGGCTCAAAAAACAAAAAACGTAGATAGTTATTATTTTACCATCACTAAACCTAAAACATATTAAATCCTAAACGAGAAAAAATGGGAAAGATATTATTGCTCGGTGACGAGGCTATTGCCTTGGGCGCTATTCACGCCGGACTTAGTGGCGTGTATGCGTATCCAGGTACTCCAAGTACCGAGATCACAGAGTTCATTCAAGGCAATGCCATAGCAAAGGAACGTGGCATTCATAGCCGTTGGTGTACTAATGAGAAGACTGCCATGGAAGCAGCTCTCGGTATGTCGTATGCAGGAAAGCGTGCATTGGTATGTATGAAGCATGTTGGTATGAACGTATGTGCTGATGCTTTTGTCAATTCTGCTATCACAGGTGTGAATGGCGGTCTTGTAGTTCTTGCAGCTGATGATCCGTCAATGCATTCAAGTCAGAATGAGCAGGACTCCCGCTTCTATGCCAAGTTTGCTATGATTCCATGTTTCGAACCAAGCAACCAGCAGGAAGCTTATGATATGATGAAGAGTGCCTTTGAGTATTCTGAGGCTATCAAGGAACCTGTAGTTCTTCGTATTGTAACTCGTCTGGCTCATAGCCGTGCAGGTGTTGAGGTAGGAGAGGCTCAGGCAGAAAACAAGATGATTCCTTCTACTGATCAGTGGGTTCTTCTTCCTGGTATTGCTAAGAAGAAATACTCTGTTCTTATAGAGAAGCAGGCTACTATGCTTGAGGCTGCTGAGAATTCTATTTATAATAAGGTAGAGTCTGTTGCCGACAAGAAACTCGGAGTAGTCGCTTGCGGTATTGGCTACAACTATGTGAAGGAGGCTGTTGGTGATAATGCTAATATCCTAAAGGTGTCTCAATATCCACTTCCTAAGAAGCAGATTCTCCAGTTGGCTAATGAGTGTGACGAGATCCTTGTTGTAGAGGATGGTCAGCCTGTAGTAGAAGAGGGCGTTCGTTGCATTGTTGGCGATATAGCTCCTGTCAAGGGACGTCTTACTGGAGATCTTCCACGTCAGGGTGAGTTGACTCCAGATTCTGTAGCGAAGGCTCTTGGAGTAGAAATGCCAGAGGGCTTTGCACCTGCACAGAATCTTGCTGCACGTCCTCCACAGCTTTGTCAGGGATGTGGTCATAGAGATGTCTATGCTGCTCTCCGTCAGATTATTGACGAGTTTGAAGGTGCACGTGTGTTCGGTGATATCGGTTGTTACACACTTGGTGCTCTTCCTCCATTCAAGGCTTTGTCTTCATGTGTGGATATGGGTGCTTCCATCACAATGGCAAAGGGTGCAGCTGATGCAGGTCTTCGTCCAGCCATTGCCATCATTGGTGACTCAACTTTCACTCACTCTGGTATGACAGGTTTGCTTGATGCCATCAATGACAATTCTCCTATCACGGTTATTATTTCCGATAACCTCACAACAGGTATGACTGGTGGTCAGGATAGTGCTGGCACCAATAAGTTCGAGGCAATATGTCTTGGTCTTGGTATGGATCCAGAGCATCTTCATGTTGTAACTCCACTTCCTAAGAATATTCCTGCTATTGCAGATCTTATCCGCAAGGAATTAGCTTACGAAGGTGTTAGTGTTATTATCCCAAGAAGAGAGTGCATTCAGACAGCATCTCGTCATGCAAGAGAAAAAGCGAAAGCAAAAGCCTAACCAAGCCTTTTCTCACAGGAGTTCGAAGGGTCTTCGACAAATCTCCCAAAGGGAAGGATGTTAGATAGTATGATAAACGCTTATGGCATACGATTATAATACAGCAGATCCATTCTATTATAAACTGCTGAAAGAATATGCATCAGAAAACAGAAAGTTTCAGACAGATGCAGAACGTATGTTATGGAGACGATTATCTACAAATCAGTTAGGTGTTCACTTTCGTCGTCAGCATATCATAGGTTGTTATATTGCAGATTTTGTCTGTTTAAGAAAGCGGCTTATTATAGAAATTGACGGAGGTTATCATTCTCAGGAAAATCAAAAAATAAAAGACTATTACAGGACTGAACAACTCGAGCAAATGGGGTTTAAGGTCTTGAGATTTACAAATGAAGAGATAAGTACAAATATCTCTTGGGTTTTAGATCAAATTTTTAATATAATTGCCAAGCCTTCTTGAATGAAAGGTTTGTTATATCCAAATGTATAATACATCCTTCCCTTTGGGAAGGCTTGGTTAGGCTTATGAAAAAAGACATAATTCTCTGCGGTGTGGGTGGACAAGGTATCCTCTCAATCGCAACAATCATAGGTGAAGCAGCAACAAAGGCTGGCTTGTATCTCAAGCAGGCTGAGGTACATGGAATGAGTCAGAGAGGTGGTGATGTGCAGTCAAATCTGCGTCTTAGCACAGATCCCATCTATTCAGATCTCATCTCTCTCGGCGGTGCAGATGTTGTTATCTCTATGGAACCAATGGAGTCACTCCGCTATATGCCTTATCTCTCAAAGCAAGGCACAGTAGTAACTTCAAGCAAGCCATTTGTCAATATTCCGAACTATCCAGATGAGGAGGCACTTCAGGCAGAACTTGATGCCCTTCCTTCTGTAGTTAAGCTCGATATTGATACTGTGGCAAAGGATGCCGGCAACCCACGTGGTGCTAATATGGTGCTTCTCGGTATGGCAGCCCCTTATATCGGAATCCTTACCGTAGAACAGCTCCGTGAGGCTATTGCCGTTGTCTTTGCCCGTAAGGGAGAGGCAATCGTTGAGGCAAACCTCAAGGCATTCGACGAAGGAGTAAAGAAAGCGTAGTAATAAATGATATAACGAGAACTTGAGAATTCGACAAATCGAATGTTCGAATC
>DCJC01000039.1:65434-73468 GCA_002317355.1 Prevotellaceae bacterium UBA1710
AAAACCTAAACTAAAAAATGATTCACAACCCTAAAATGGAATGCATGGACCGTGAGTCTATGCGCAAGCTCCAGAGTGAGCGACTTATCAAGACAGTTAAGAGATGCTATGAGAATGTTCCATTCTATAAGCAGAAGATGGATGAGATGGGCGTTAAGCCAGAGGATATCAAATCCATCGATGATATATGCAAACTTCCTTTCACTACCAAGCATGACCTGAGAGACGAATATCCTTTCGGACTCGAGGCTGTTCCACATGATAAGGTTCGCCGTATTCATGCTTCTTCCGGCACAACAGGTAAGCCTGTTGTTGATACCTATACCGAGAATGACCTCGCTTGTTGGGCAGAGGGTGTAGCACGCTGTATGGCTGTTGCTGACATCGGCCCAGGTGACACCGTTCAGGTAAGCTATGGCTATGGACTCTTTACTGGTGGTCTTGGTGCTCATGATGGTGCAGCCGTTCGTGGTGCTATCCAGTTGCCTACTTCTGCAGGTAACACAGAGAAGCAGATTATGCTTATGCAGGACTTTGGTAGTAATGCTCTCTGCTGTACTCCAAGTTACGCTATGCATATCGCTGAGGCAATTCATGCAAGTAAGGAGGTTTCTGTCAACAAACTCAAGCTTCGTGCTGGTTTCTTTGGCGCAGAGCCTTGGACAGAAGGTATGCGTAAGGAACTTGAGAGCAAGCTTCATATCAAGGCATACGATATCTATGGCTTGACAGAGATGTCAGGCCCTGGTGTAGGTGGTGAGTGTGAGTATCAGGATGGTACACACCTCTGGGAGGATATGTTCTATCCTGAAATCATTAATCCAGAGACACTTGAGCCATGTGCGCCTGGTGAGTTTGGTGAACTCGTGTTCACTTCTCTCTGCAAGGAGGCTATGCCAATCCTCCGTTACCGTACCCGTGACCTCACCCGTCTTATCTATGACAAGTGTAAGTGTGGTCGAACAGCTGTTCGCATGGATCGCATCCTTGGCCGTTCTGATGACATGATGATCATCCGTGGTGTTAATGTGTTCCCAAGTCAGATTGAGACATGTCTTACTGAGTTCCCTGCTTTCCAGCCATATTATTTCATCACCGTTGACCGTGTGAAAAATGAGGACACCTTCGACCTTGATGTAGAGTTGAAGCCAGACTTCTTCAATGCTGATCCACAGCAGCAGATGAAGTACATCAAGCCTCTCTATGACCGTATTGTGTCTATGGTTGGCATCAAGCCAAACATTCACATCCTGCCTCCATTCGGCATCGAGCGTTCTATGGGTAAGGCAAAGCATGTTAATGACAAGCGAGTTTTCAAGAACTAAATTATGTTAGATTATAATATTGTCACCGAGGCCATGGAGAGCATGGCTCTCGGTGATTTTTCGCAAGCTACTATTCGCGATATTCAGGCGCTGTCAAAACTCCTTGAGGAGAAGACCGGACAGCAGGTTATTCATCTGGAGATGGGTGTTCCTGGTCTTCAGCCTTCTGAGATTGCCTTGAAGGCTGAACAGGAGGCTTTGGCTAACGGATGTGCTACCCAGTATCCGCCAAATGGTGGTATTCCTCGTATCAAGAAGGCTGCATCTGAGTTCTGTAAGGCATTCATCGGAGTGGATATCGACCCTCTCTGCTGTATTCCTACTACGGGAAGTATGCAGGGCACATTCGCCACATTCCTTGCCATCAAGCATGCTATGGCTGATACAAAGAAAGACACCGTACTGCTCATCCAACCAGGTTTTCCTGTTCAGACCACCCAGTGTGATGTTATCGGCTTGAAGCATGTAGGTCTTGACATTCATGGCTATCGTGGTGAGGCTCTCATCCAGAAACTTGATGAGATGCTCTCCGAGGGTAATATCAATAGCATCGTCTATTCTAATCCTAACAATCCATCTTGGGTTTGCTTTACCGAAGACGAGTTGAAGGGCATTGGAGCTCTTGCAGACAAGTATGATGTGATTATCCTTGAGGATCTTGCGTACTTCGCAATGGACTTCCGCCGTGATCTCTCTCATCCGTATCAGGCACCTTATCAGGCTACCGTTGCACAATACACCGATAATTATGTGTTGTGGGTATCCGGTTCTAAGGCATTCTCTTATGCAGGTCAGCGTATTGGCGTTACTTGCATCAGCAACAAGCTCTACCATAGGGTTTATGAACCTCTGAAGAATAACTTCGGGGTAGGGGAGTTCGGCAATTTCCTTTGCAACCGACTTATGTACACTCTCTCAAGTGGCACTACACATAGTGTACAGCATGCTATGGCAGCACTTATGGAGGCAGCTTGCAATGGTAGCTATAACTTCCTTGATGATGTCAAGGAGTATGGCAGAAGAGCTAAGTTCATGAAGGATGTGTTGTTGGCTAATGGCTTCTATCTCGTTTACGATAACGATATGGGTGCTCCTCTTGCTGACGGCTTCTACTTCACCGTGCAGTATCCTGGAATGACCGACCTTGAGCTCACCAAGCAACTGATGTACTATGGTATTGCTGTCTATCCACTCGATACTATGGGTTCTACCCAGCAAGGCGTTC
Source organism: Prevotellaceae bacterium UBA1710 (assembly GCA_002317355.1). Taxonomy (GTDB): domain Bacteria; phylum Bacteroidota; class Bacteroidia; order Bacteroidales; family Bacteroidaceae; genus Prevotella. Next base: position 67,985 of record DCJC01000039.1, read on the forward strand.
GTGTATGCACCTCTTTCTTCAAGAAAGAACAGGAAGAGATGTTCAAGCAGAGAATTGAGGAATTTTCAAAGGCACACCAATGAACCTACTTGAAAGATTAAATACTTCTGATCGCTTTGCCAATGGCATAGGTGCCCAACTCGTAGAAATCCGTGAAGGCTATGCCCGTGCGGAACTCACGGTTGAGGAGAAGCACCTTAATGGGGCGAATGTGTGTCAAGGTGGTGTGATGTACACATTGGCAGACCTTGCCTTCGCTGGTGTCTGCAACTGTCATGGCACACTTACTCTTGGTGTGAATAATAGCATCACCTTCCTGAAATCAGGTCAGCTTGGCGAGAAGATAATAGCCGAAGCGGTAGAAGTCCTTGATCACCATAAGCTACCTTATTGTGAGATAAAGGTCAGGAACGAGCAAGGTGAACTCCTTGCCGTGATGACAGGTCTTGGCTATCGTCTCAAGAAAGACTTCGAGTTTGATTCGCTGATGTAATCTCGATGTATAGAAAACAACTTTGGTGAATCAGAATAGGTTGCTTTCGCCGTCTGAAAAAACAAAATAAAACCAAGTAAAACATAGGAAAACAGTTGGAATTTACTGACCTAATTTATTTCCAATTTGTTTTCAAACTCATCACGCAAGTGAGTGTTTTCCCCATGTTTTACTTTGTTTTCTTTTTATTACTGTCCGGTAAACCATCATAACAGACATTATCCTATAGGTTTACACGTGGTAAGCCCCCAAATTAACAAAAACCTTAAAAACACCTCCAAGTTCCTCGGCTCTTTATGGAGCCTCTTGCTGTCTTGCTTGCTGAAATCCTTGTAAGCCTACGTGCCTTGGCTTCCAGTCTTTCATCAATCAATCCATCACCCTCTGCGAGGGCTGGAACTTGTCGGCAATAAACCGACGCTTCGCTAAAAACCCTCAACCAAAGCCTTACATGAACCGTGATTTAGGGTTTTTCTCTGTTTATTGCCGAAAGTTCTTGTCGCAGACCTGATATGAGGATTTATTTTATCTGGAAGTCAAGGAATGAAGTCCGATGTTGATAACATCGGAGTATGTGTCTAGACTTACAAGGAAAATAAATCCTCATAGCAGAAAGAGGCGAAGAATGAGACTCTAAGAACTTTCGGTGTTTTTATTGTTTTTTTCTTTTTACCGGACAGTAATATTTTCTTTTGTTTTTTTACCGCGAAAGCAACTGATAAGTAGGTGTTAATTCATCGAACTGACGTTAGTTACATTTCAGAATAAAGATTGTAAAGATTGTGAAGATTGGAAATTATTGTCAGTTAAAAGCAGCTTGCTGCCCAATTATGCGAAAAGTTCTGGTCGTAAGCCCATTAATTGAAAAATCCTCTAACCTTCTCAGGCAAGAGGATTTTCTTTAATCGTTTAATGTTGGCGCGATTCACTTCACAGGGGATCTTTGCCAAAAATTGAGTGTATTATTTTTTTTATGAAAAAGTACAAAAAACCAATTGTGAGTTTCTTGTGTCTGCAAAGGTAAGCAATAGAAATCATATCTCCAAATAAATCAGAGAAAAACACAAAAAAACAATGCATTTTTGTAAAAATGGTCTAAATAATAATGAAAAATTAAGAAAATATGCTCATAAAACGCAGAAAAATAACATTTTTTTTTTATATCCGTAAATTTAACTTATCTTTGCACATAAATCACAAATTATCAACTCTACATCTTAGAACCTAATTCTTGCTGAATTACACATTCACCGCTTAATGTCAAGAAAAACCAGATGGGGTTGAGAAGAGAAAGAAACATAAATCAAATTAATAAAAAACAAGTATGAAAAAATCTTTACTATTTCTATTTTTGCTCGTCTTGGGTGTGACTCAAGGTTGGGCTGTGGATTATCTGACGCTGCCTACAAGTGGTGGCACTCTGGAAGCAAATAAAATTTATAGTGTTACGACTACCAATCGTACTGCTCTTCCTGCACTTAGTGTTCCAGATAATTCGACTGTTACAATTTACATTGCAAAAGGAAAGACACTTACAGTAAAAAGCCAAACTGCAGGTAAGCCTGCTATTGCTGTACCTGCAACATCAACGCTTGTACTGACTGGAGGTGGTACACTTAGAGTGTATGGTGGTAAGGCTGGCGCTTATCACAGAACTAATGGTACTGGAGGTGTTGGTGCTGCTCCTGGTATTGGTGGTGTCGCAGGTGAAGGTGGCGTTGCTCTGAAGGATGGTGCTGCTGGCACTGCTATGGGTACTGTATATGTTCGTGGAAATGTTTATGTGAGAGCCGCAAGAGGTACATCTTACGGCCGTAGAGCAACGACTGGACATGGTGCAGATGGCTTGACTCCTACCTATGCCATTGGTGGCGGAGCTGGTGGTGGATCAGGTAAGAAAGGTTCTGTAAAAAATGGCGTTGCAGGTGGTGATGGTAATCTTTATGTAGAAAAAACTGCGAGAGTAGCATTCCTTAATGGTAGAAGAAGGATACCAACAAAATTTACTATACCTAATGTTGTTACTATCACTTATAATGCTAATGGTGGCTCAGGTTCTTCGCCAGCTCAGACTATCAATGAATATGGTTTTGTCAATGTAAAGGAGAATAACTTCACTTTTGCTGGTAATAAAACTTATGATAAAAATAGTGGTTTATACCAAGTTACAAGCTATAATTTTACTGGATGGAATACTGCAGCTGATGGTACAGGTGTTTCTTATAGCAACAAAGATTTGATTCTTGCTGATGGTATTGGTACGACAGGAAAAACAGACAACATAATTCTTTATGCTCAGTGGGATAAAACTGAAGCAAATGCGTATGTTTACTATGAAATATGGAATGCTGATCAGTTGAGGAAATTTGAGGAGTATGTGAATAATACTGATATGAAAGACTCAAATAAAAGCAATTGTATGCTTATGGCTGATATTGACATGAGCGAAAGTGCGTGGAAAGAAAGTGTTGGTAATGGAAAGTGGACTGATCGAGATGGCGGTTGGAAGAATTGGGTGCCAATCGGAGATGCAGTTCAGGATCTTTCAGATGCTCCGACAAGGGCGTATATGGGCACTTTTGACGGAAATGGACATGTAGTTTCAAATCTTGTTATGAGCAATCCAATATCTATAACTGATGCCTTAAAGGCAACGAATAGTGCATCTACTGGCGGAAAGATACTTCAGGATCAATGGGAAAAAGCGTTTGGTCGTGCAGGTTTGATTGGTTATGCAAAAGGTGCAACTATTAAAAATGTTGTTGTGAAGAATGCAATAATATATGGTAAGTGGCAAGTTGCAGCCGTGTGTGGTAGGTTGGACAATGGTTCTTTAACGAATTGTGGTTCATACGGTGATCTGAATTTAAATTGTGTTGCCCCAAGGGTTCAGTATCAATATACCAACAATCGAGGTGTTGAAAGCACTGTTTATCAGACTATAAGTAATTATAGTAAAGAGGGTCTTGAGTCTCGCGTTATTGCGGGTGTTGTTGTAACTGATGCAGCAGATGTCGTGGATGATAATCCGATTTCGTCAGTGTGGTCTACTTATAACCTATATAGGCACGATAAACCTGCTACGGCAAATAATACAATAGTTTATTATGTGCCTCGTAAAAATTATGTTGTTGGTTGCTGGTATAATCAGAAATTTGATACTAGAGATGTGAATTATCGAGACTATACTCAAAATGCTCCGGATGCAAAAACTGGAATAACTAGAAAGAATTGGGTATATGTTGATACTGTAGATGTTAATGGAGTAAAACAACTTAATGCAATTGCATCTAATGGTGCCCTCTGCTATGCTTTGAATGATAATACTGATGGTGGTACAGCTTGGACTCAGACATTCAATGAGGCGCAAGATAAGAATGACGCTACTCGTGATTATGTAGATTGTCCACGTCCTACATCTGAAGGCTTGGCTGTGTATAAGGAAGAAGAGAATGGTAAAACTATTTATAGTAACCATATCTATACTATTTCATTCGACTCAAATGGTGGTTCGGAATGCGCTGATGTATTTGTTACAAGAAGATATGCAGCTACAAGTCGTACTTATCCAAGTTCTCTTCCAACATCAACTCTTGATGGTTCTTCATTTGTTGGATGGTTTACAGTGTTGAATGGTGAGACACAATTTACTGAAGCATCAGAAGCTACTGTTCAATCAGATATCACTCTTTATGCAAAGTGGCTTGGTGGTCCACAGACTATAACTGTTAATGCGAATCAGGATCCTCAAAATGAAGAGAGATATTACTGCACATTCTATTACGGAGAGCAGGCTTACCAGATGCCTGAAGATGTAGTTGCTTATATCGCAACAAGAAATAGCGACTCTAACGATCTCATTATGCGAAGCCTGAAAGATGGAAATGGAAATGTAAGTCGCATAATCCCTGCAGGTGAGGCTGTTATCCTGAAGGCTAAGTCTAACACTATCACATTGACAGCTGTCGATTCTGAAGCAGAAGTTAATGAAAACAACCTTCTCTATGGTTCTGATGAAGATGTTTCTGTCATGGATGTTAGTGATAATATTCCAAGTTCTGACGAGAGTGAAAGTGCCGCAGATGTTGTTTACAATAACTGTTTCATCTTTAGTGGTGAGCAGGGTACACTTGGCTTCTATCCTCCAAAGAGTGAGACACTTGCTGCTCATAAGGCTTTTATCCTCTTGGATGGTGTTATTATTACGGATTTCTCAAATGACCCAGAACAGCAGGCTAAATCGCTTAAGATGATTTTTGAGGATGAAGAAAGTGAAGCTACTGGCATCAGCGAGAATTTTGTAGCTGTTAAGGCTGACAAGGCAATCTATAACATCAATGGTGTTCGTCTCTCTAAGCTTCAGAAGGGCTTGAATATCGTAGGTGGTAAGAAAATATTTGTAAAGTAAATTGTTCAACGAAAAAAATATAATGCGATATGAATAAGAAAAGATATAAAGCTCCAATGGCAAAGTTCCATATGCTTAGGAGCTCTGGTATTATATGTACCTCTATTGTGGATGGGCAAAGTATAACCACGACTCCTCAAACCCAGGCGACCTTTTCCTCTGATGATGGTGACTATGATGTAATGGTGACTCCAACGACTTCATCTAATGCATCAGTTCAATGGTAACCTTCATATAGTATCTAACTAATAACTCAAGGCTGCAAGTATGGAAATAAACCTCCGTGCTTGCAGTCTTTTCAGTTTTGGGTGTATTTGTACGGGAATCATGATGGCATCTCCTTTGATGCTCCCTTGTTTTCCCTTCGCTATGCTTAGGGGGTAAACTCAGTGTGCCTTCGCTTCCTGTTCGCTATAGAAGCAGAGCTTCACTGAGTTTACCCCCTTGTCATCACGGATGATGAGCGAGACATCAACTTCTTTTCTTTAACTTTAGAAAAAATGTTGATAGATGTTCTTGATATGTTTCTCTTTGTTGAGCCGTTAGGCGACTATTGCCAAAGTCGTCGCTTTGCTCCTCAACA
>DCJC01000039.1:73546-73752 GCA_002317355.1 Prevotellaceae bacterium UBA1710
AGAATTAATGTCATAATTAATGTCTCAATTATTGTCATAATTAATGTCTGCCGAAGGCTTGATAAACGGCAATAGTTTATGTTTTTTGCTTGCGCCTACACTAATTAAGACGTCAATTGGGACGTTAATTAAGACATTAATTGCCTTACGGCCATGGGAGAAAAATACGATGTCTTTTATATTAACCCAACTTTTACGTTTCTTTT